>CACYPS010000003.1 GCA_902776305.1 uncultured Lachnospiraceae bacterium
GCCTCCGGTTTACCGAAGTAGACGACATTCTTGCTCATACTTCGGTATTCGCAGCTTTGGCTTCTCTGGCTCGAGCCTCCAGTTTACCGAAGTAAGCGAGCTTTTGCCTTCTACTCCGTAATTCCGACCGGATTCTTCCGGAAGTCAATGCCGATTTACGGAAGTGTTTGCAAGAATGCCGGCTACTTCGGTAATTCCGAGCAGCCGGCATTCTAACCAACGCACTATTTAAAAATTAACATCATAAGTCCGGCTAAAACTGCCGCTATAATGGGATTCCCGACAATGACAGTCAGCCACTTAATAATCAGGGTCTTCTTCGGTATATAAGGTTTCAGATCCTCAGTCCCGAGTATTGTCCATGCCTTGGTATATCCCACCCAGTACGCATCAATAAAGAACCTGTCAAACAATCCTTCCGCCATCGCCATGGCATAAATCTGAAGGAACGGAGTCATAAATCCCCTGGCCCCATTTATGCCGTAGACCGCCCATATCACAAACCCTATCAGGACAATCATTGTGACAATCTTAAACCACTTTGCGTTACGAGCAATCTCCTGCTCTGTTATCAGTCCCATCCGGACCACACGTTCCTGAACATCCTTCTCATACAAAAACACTCCGTTGTGTGCCCCGTTAGCGATAACGACAACACATGGAACAAGAAGAATGAAACAACAAACAATACATTCCAGTATTAAAATCATCTTCCGTCTCCTTGATTTCGCTCTCGGAAAACCAAGCCAATACCACAGGCCACTTCTTCCAAGATTCCAACCACATCAGACCTCGCAGGCATCATTCTTTTGTCTCTATGCAGCATACTGCCTGAGCCGAAATCCCAAGCTTCTGACCTGTGAACCCGAGCTTCTCCTCCGTCGTTGCCTTGACATTCACGCGATCGACCGGAATGCCAAGAGTCTCAGCAATATTCATCCTCATCTTGTCAATGTGCGGACGCATCTTGGGTGCCTGCGCGATAATAGTGGCATCAATGTTGCAAATGCTAAAACCGTTCTCATCAAGCATCTCTCCGACGCGCGCCAGAAGAACCCTCGAATCCGCGCCTCTGTACTCTTCGGCAGTATCCGGAAAGTGCAGACCGATGTCTCCGAGCGCCGCCGCACCGAGCATGGCGTCCATGATGGCGTGCAACAATACGTCTGCATCCGAGTGGCCCAGCAACCCGGTTTCGTGGGGGATTTCAACGCCGCCAATGATAAGTTTTCTTCCTTCGACAAGCTTGTGGACATCATATCCTGTTCCGACTCTGTACATAATCTATCTACCTCCAAAATACAGTGATTCTATCTCTTCTTTCATCCCGGTATAGTGCCTATCACTCAACTCACAACAAAAGCAGCTGTGACCTTGTTAAGTCTCACTCCTGAGACTTAACACGAGATTCGGGCTATCGTCAGCTGACATAAATCTAAACCATATCCACGCGAATCCTCTTGTTCCTATGCATGCGCAACATTGCCCAAGTGGCGTTTTCTTGCAGCTCAGCATAGATCTCGCCCTTTGCCGTCCTAAAACAGATGTGTTGGGTAGTCACCACTATCATTGTAACCTATCTTCTGAGAATCATCTACATAAATACTGGTATTTTCCAAAGCTTCCCGGCAACAATTCCTCTATATGCAGCTTGTATACAATCGTCCATCCAAATCTAATCTGTGAGTTACCGAAGTATAAGCAGGACTTACGACTACTTCGGTATTTCCGTACTGCCGACCATCAAACTCTCTCTGCCACTACCGAAGTATCTGCAAGATTGACGGCTACTTCGATATTTCCGTGCTGCCGACCATCAAACTCTCTCTGCCACTACCGAAGTACATGCAAGATTGACGGCTACTTCGGTATTTCCGTGCTGCCATCCAAACAACACTCTCTTCCACTACCGAAGTATCTGCAAGATTGACGGCTACTTCGGTATTTCCGTGCTGCCGACCATCAAACTCTCTCTTCCACTACCGAAGTATCTGCAAGATTGACGGCTACTTCGGTATTTCCGTGCTGCCGACCAAACAAACACTCTCTTCCACTACCGAAGTATCTGCAAGATTGACGGCTACTTCGGTATTTCCATACTGCCGACCATCAAACTCTCTCTGCCACTACCGAAGTACATGCAAGATTGCCGGCTACTTCGGTATTTCCGTGCTGCCGACCAAACAAACACTCTCTTCCACTACCGAAGTATCTGCAAGATTGACGGCTACTTCGGTAACTGCACCTCCCCAACTATCAACCCCAATAAAAAATACCGAAGTATAAGCATGTTTGCCGTTTACTTCGGTATTTCCAATCAGCCGGACACACTCCCAGCTGACAAACCTCTCCACCCAAAGTGCCAACTTCCTCCCAACCCCATAACTCTTCTGCTGCCTCCCATCTCTCGCTAAACTGAGGCACAAAGATAATATTCTATCGGGAAACATTCGCTGTCCGACCGAGAAATTAAAAAAATTGCACTTTGTGTGACCAAGAAGTGCAGTTATTTTTTTATATTTCGCAGGGAAGGACAAGAGTTTCCCGATGAATATTATCACATGTGCCGTAGCATTGCGCGAACAATCACAGCTGAAGAGTTACACTTCTTACCTTTTTCGCTACTTTCAAGCTATCCGACATATTCCCATCCAAACACCTCTCCACTCAAAGTGCCAACTTCCTCCCAACCCCACAACTCTTCTGCTGCCTCCCCATCTCTCGCTAAACTGAGGCACAAAGATAATATTCTATCGGGAAACATTCGCTGTCCGACCGAGAAATTAAAAAAATTGCACTTTGTGTGACCAAGGTGCAGTTATTTTTTTATATTTCGCAGGGAAGGACAAGAGTTTCCCGATGAATATTATCACATGTGCCGTAGCTTTATGATGCCTATGGCAGAAGAGTTTCCCGATGAATATTATCACATGTGCCGCAGCATTACATGCCTGTCAGCTGAAGAGTTACTCCTCCTTCGCCTTCAACTCCTCCAACTCCTTCGCAATCGCCGTCTTAAGCGTCGCCATCACCGAATACACCGTCTTCGTATCCCCATCCTTATACACGTACAGGGAACTCACAGCATCATTCTCATCCCCGAGCGCCACCTCCGTCGTATTACCCTCGGTATCCGTCACCTCGAGCACATACTCCGGTTCATCCAGGCCATACTGAGCCAGATCCGTGACATCCTCAAGCTTCTGATAGACCGTTACGCCCGTCAGACCCGAGCACACCGTATTCATCGCAGTCTGGTCAAGCTCAAGCTCGCGATCCCCATCATAAGACCACTGGCCATCGACCCGGTGGAATGAAAGCGTCTCGCCGTCCTTCGGCGTCCAACTGATTGCCTGGATTTTGTCCGCAGTCAACTCAAGCAGCGTCTCTTTGGTCTCCGTCTCATCGGCTCTGCCCAATTTGACTGAATAATACGCAAGTATCAGAGCAACCAATACAAAGACTGCTACAACAAGCATTATTATCTTCTTTTTCATCACTTACTCCTGCGTCTCACCGTAATCACAATACCACCGATCAGAACCAGCGCCGGAAGCCCGAACATCAGCGCATTGCCAATGAGCGCCGCTGTCCCTTGCGGAACCGTAATGCTCGGCTCCTGCATCGTCTTGGCCGGAATAGATACCGTAACCTCGCGGTCCGTCAGGTAGGTGATGGAATCCGAGAACAGCTGCATATTTCCGGCAGGCATCTCGACGTACATCTGCAACAATGAAGAAAATGCGTCCGAACTGAACAGGCACGGCGAAGAGTAATAAAGAATCTTCGTGTGTGTCGTATCTTCAGGCTTCTCCTCTTTTTCCTCGAGTTCCACGTCAGCCTCGCCGTAGGACGACTCACTTAATGTGTGCTCAATCTTCACGCCGAGCGTGAATTTACCGGATGTATCACCATCCTCCTTTTCGAGAGTCTGTGTGTCGAGATCTTTTAAAAATGCCTGCTCGGAAGTCGTGAGCAGCGGCGTCGCCGTGTAAGTGAGCTCGTCATCATCCGAACTGATATTGATCGCCTGTGTAAATGCATCCACGATATTCATGCCGGCTACCTTCTCAGTCACATCCGCCGATGCAACATCCGGCAGCAGAATATATGGTGCCTGCGTAAAATGCGCCGTATCTCCCTCAACAACAAAGCCCGGGATGCGGCTCACGCCGTAAGCCTCAAGAATGCTGTCAAAATTCGGCGTCTCATCGGAAGCGACGACTGATACGATCAGGGCTTTACCGCCGTCTGCGAGGTACTTCGTAACTTTCCCGGCTTCATCCTTCGTGAAGTCTGTTTCCGGTGCAAATATAATCAGCAGATCACAGTCACCCGGCACATCGCTGCTGAGGAGATTGAGATCCTTCGTAGTGATACTTGCCTTCTCGAGCATATCCGTCATATTCGAGCTCAATGCGATCTCATTGTGTCCGGATACTGTGTAGGCCGTGCTCGTGTCGCCACCCGCAACATATGCGATTGCGCTCGTAATCTGTCCCTCACCGTCAAAACTGTACTGATACGTTGAATAGTCCGTCAGGTAAATGGAATAGTTATCAATGACTTTGGATTTGTCACCTGATGTAACGATCACGCTGTTCGGAGGAACTGCGGTATCCGAATACTGTTGATAAAATGTGGGATTTGCAACGACATCCACCTTCTTCATCTTGACATGATCCGACGCAGATACATAAGAATCAAGCAGTGCTTCGATCCGTGTATCTTCTTTTCCCGACTGGATGAGATAATTCAGCGTGACATCATCCGTGAGTCCGGCGAGGACTTCCTTCGTCGTGTCTCCGATCGTGAATATCTTATTGGTGGACATGTCAAATGTCGTCCTATCCGAAGGCACCGCCCCCACAATCATATTTAAAACCACGATGGCAGCGATTATGATGGCGGCCATGCCGGTGGCAAATGAACCGTTTGCCAGACTTCTCTTATCTATCTTTCTTCCGGCCTTAGGCGCTTTGGACATTTCAGGTCCGGCGTTTTGGGCCTCCTTATTTTTCCTGAACAAATTCATGACCAACCCTCCTTAGTTCCAGCGTCTTCTCTGAAGTGACGTAAATGTAAGCACTATGCCAATGACCGCTACAGAGACGAAATACAGAAGATCAGCCACTTTGAAGCTGCTGTATGCAAATGACTCGAAATGCGAATAAAAATCAAGACATTTCAAAATCATCTCAGGCTTACCTGCGAACCAGTCCTGTTTCACAAAATATGCAATAAACACCGCTGCCGCGCACACAGCCGTCGTACAAATGCCCGCTGTAAAATTGCTGGTCATCGCTACCACAATAGCTCCTGCAATCACCGCCAGTATGACAAACATCACCATGGACGGAAAACTGTTCGCACTGACCAGCGTGTAGGTATTGTGCAGAATCATTGTCAGAAAGACAAACAGCAAACTTCCGATTGCGGCAATGATCTGGTTATCCGTCAGAGAGCTGATGAACATACCGCAGGCCAGATAAGCGCACCCGATCAGGAAGAAAATCAGGATGCTTACATAGTCCACTGCATATGACATCTCGCCATATGGGCTGATAATGAGCGGAAGTACGCACATCACAAGGCAGGGTATCGCATAGACTGTAATAAGAGCCAGATATTTGCCCATAACGATTTCCATCGGCGATACCGGAGCGGTAAGAAGCAGCTGATCAGTCTTCTGGCGGCGTTCCTCAGCGAAAGACCTCATGGTCAGGACCGGTACTACAATATAAAAAATCAGATTCGAGTTGAAAACCGCATAAACCAGACTGGATGCCCCGCTGTGAAGATTGTAATAGCGGAACATATAACCGACGATCAGCAGCATGACCGATATGGCGATCGCCCCGTACATGGAAGTAAGGCAGCTTTTCACTTCTCTCTTATAAATTGCTATCATACTTCCTCACCTGCTTTCTCTGCACTGTCTCCGAATGTGTCAGCTTTTTTATCAGAAGCATCTTTGTCCTCCCCGGATGCATCTTCGGTTTCTGACTCATCCCTGTCAGCTTCCGAATCATCTTTATCCGCCCGGGACTCGTCCCCTTCTGCATCCAAAGCATCTGTACTCGATACGGATTCTTCCTCTTCAGCTTCCGAATCATCCTCATCCGCCTCGGAATAGTCCACATCTCCCTCGTTCTCTGTGAGCTCCAGGAAAATGTCCTCAAGGCTCGCCTTCTTCACATCGACAGAGTAATACGGACACCCTGCCTTAGCCAGAGCCGTAACGATCTCCTTGCGCGGATCTCCTTCGCCCTCGTAATCAATCGTTGCTGTGAGAAGACCATCCGAACCCTCGGAAATATTGACCTTACCCTCTCCGGCAAATGCCGTCAGCACACTCTCAAGCGTCTCCGCATCAGCCGGTGAGGAGATAATGATCTGCGTTCCCTGGCCCTGACCTGCTGCGAGATTCTCAGGGGTGTCGAGAGCGACGAGGCGGCCATTTGAAATAATCATGACCGTATCGCAGATCTCACTGACCTCAGCCAGAATGTGGGAACTCAATATGACCGTGTGTTTCTTGCCGAGTTCCTTGATCAGCTCGCGAATCTCGATGATCTGCTTCGGATCAAGACCTACCGTCGGCTCATCGAGAATCAGAGTCTCCGGATTGCTGACCAGAGCCTGTGCAAATCCGACTCTCTGCTTATATCCCTTGGACAGATTTTTAATCAGCCTGTCCGCCACATCCGTGATACTCAGCTCCTCCATGACCCGGGCGACCTGTGCCTTGCGGTCCTTGCGCGGCACTTTCTTGAGCTCCGCTGCAAATGTCAGGTACTCCCTCACCGTCATATCCGGATAAAGCGGCGGAATTTCCGGCAAATACCCGATCGTGCGCTTTGCCTTCTCCGGCTCATCGAGAATACTGTAGCCGTTAATGATAACCTCTCCTTCAGTCGGAGCGAGGTATCCGGTCATTATGTTCATTGTGGTGGATTTGCCTGCTCCGTTCGGTCCGAGGAAACCGTACACGGATCCCTCATCGACCGTAAAGCTGAGGTCGTCAACGGCGAGATGATCACCGTACTGTTTTGTGAGATTCTTTACTTCAATCAAAACGATCCTCCCTCTAATTCGACACAGTGCCTTTTCGCCTTGTGTCGCCTGCTCTGTTACTTTCATGTCAGGCTATTACGAAACAATGTATGTCATGGAATCGAATGCACATACAATGGCTTTTCGTGAAAAGCCCGCGCTTTGCTATAGCTGAATCTTTAATGCAATCATCTGACTATAGTAGGATTGACTTGTGTCATTTTTGTGAAAGAAGATGCAAAAAACGTTCTTCAGCAGACCTGCAACGCTGCTCTTCCTTCTGTTCGTACAAAATGACGCAAAAATGCCGCATCCGGCAAAGCATGAACCAAACACCAACAGTACCCTTCCGATACCGTCATGTCAAGTACTTCTTCAGCCGAATGCGGCAGTCTATTTCATATCTTGTTTCGCTCAGTCTCCGAAAATCTTCTCCAGCTCATCCTGGCAGATGACCTTCACGCCGTGAGCCTCCAGCAGATTAGCGGCAGCCTTATTATCAGCGACCTTGATGACAAGATATGCCTTATCACGCTGTCTTGTCAGGAACGCGTATGTATACTCAAGGTTGATGCCCTTATCGCCGAGGATTGCAAGGATATCGCTGAGCGCACCCGGCTCATCCTTCATCTCAACTGTGAGGACCTTTGTGATCTGGCATATATAGCCCTCATCCTTCAGGACCGTGACCGTCTCATAGACATCGTCCACGATCACTCTGGCGATACCGAAGTCCATGGCATCGGCTACGCAGAGAGCTCTCATATCAATATTATTCTTCTGAAGAACCTTGCAGAACTCTGCGAGTGTTCCCGGTTTATTCTCAAGGAATACGGAAATCTGTTTTGTTGTCATAACATTCCCCTTTACATTTTAAAATGCTGTCAAAGCTATCTCATATACCGTTTGTTCCGTTCAGAATCAGCCCTTGTACAGATTTCTCTTATCGATTACGCGGACAGCTTTGCCTTCCGAACGGGTGATGCTCTTGGGAGCGACGAGTCTGACATTTGCATAGATACCGAGCATGGATTTCAGACCGGAAACAAGCTCCTTCTCCTTAGCCGTCACCTTGGAAAGCTCATCGGAGAACATCTCCGGAGTCATCTCCACGCGAACCTCGATCGTGTCGCTGTTCTTCTGGCGGTCAACGATGATCTGATAGTTCGCTGCATAACCGTGATTAAGCAGTACGGTCTCGATCTGAGACGGGAATACGTTGACGCCCTTGACGATGAGCATATCGTCGGAACGTCCGAGCGGCTTCGTCATCTTGACAAATGTTCTTCCGCATGAACACTTCTCTCTGGACAGGATACAGATATCCTTTGTCCTGTAGCGGATGAGCGGAAAAGCTTCCTTTGCAAATGATGTGAAGACAAGCTCACCCTTCTCCCCATCCGGAAGGACCTCTCCGGTCTTCGGATCGATGACCTCCGCGATGAAATAATCTTCGTTGATGTGCATGCCGGACTGCTCCTCACATTCGAAAGCGACGCCCGGTCCTGAAATTTCGGTCAACCCGTAAATATCGTATGCTTTGAGTCCGAGAGACTCTTCGATGTCATGGCGCATTTCCTCTGTCCACGCTTCTGCACCGAAGATACCTGCCTTAAGGTGAATCTTGTCGCGGAGCCCTCTCTCATGAATCGATTCCGCAAGGTATGCCGCGTAGGACGGTGTGCAGCACAGAACGGTAGACTTGAGATCTGTCATGAACTGAATCTGTCTGTCCGTATTGCCGGAAGACATAGGCAGTGTCAGGGATCCCAGCATATGGGAACCGCCGTTGAGACCTGCTCCACCGGTAAAGAGTCCGAAACCGTAAGAGACATGTACCACATCTTCCTTCGTTGCGCCTGCAGCGACGAGCGCACGTGCACAGCACTCATCCCAGAGGCGAATATCATTCTTTGTGTAAAATGCAACGACGCGGCGGCCTGTTGTTCCCGACGTAGACTGAATTCTTACACAGTCTTCAAGCGGACGAGCCATAAGGCCGTACGGATATGCCTCCCGAAGGTCATCTTTCGTAAGAAACGGAAGCTTATGAAGGTCCTCTATCCCTTTAATATCGTCAGGCGTTACGCCCTTTTCTTCCATTTTCGAGCGGTAATACGGAACATTGTCCCAGACTCTCTTAACAGCGTCAACAAGACCCTTGTTCTGCCATTCTATTACCTGCTCGCGAGATGCCGTCTCTTTTTCCGGTGAAAAATATCTCTGCATGTTTATATCTCCTTTATGCCTCCAAAAATCTAATGCATAGAATAGCACAGTTTAGCGGTTTAAAGCAATAGTATAATAAAGAAAATTGTCAAACTTTCCAGCTCTCAGAATTTCAAAGTCCTTCCTTCATTGACGAGCTTTGCAAATTCTTCCGCCTGCCGCTCACGCTCCTCCTCATTCAGGATATTCAGCCGTCCGACACTTCCGACGGGATACCTGCCCTCGAGGCAGATCCCTCTGATCGTCTCGTACCACTTCTTTCCTGTATCCATGACCGTCCCGTCCTCAAAGAGGATCAGGTCTCCGCCCTCGGAATGCTCATACATGTCAAAATCCACATAGGTATCATACCAATAATAGATTCGAACATAACCGAGCCCTTCTTCCATGCCTCCGATCACCGCCGGATAATACTTTTCGGGCAGGGCTGCACGAAGTCCGGCGGCAGCGTCATCGTCATGTTTCCATGCATCCGGGTTAATCTTACTGACCGTTCTCATAAAAAGATCGGCAGCTGCATCGAGGAGATGCTTTTCCTGTGCTCTCTCTTCCGCCTTCAGATGGCAGAATGCATAGATTTTATCTTCAATAGTGTAGTCCATTGGAATCACCTGCCTTTCAAGTTTCACCGGGTAATTTAAGTCTCACTCGTGACGCCTGACGCGGGATTCAATGTCAGCATCAGCTGTAATAATTCCAAACCGAATCCCTGCGCATCCGCATGTACTTATGTAATGCTTAATCAATTCAACTCATCGAGCAACGACTCTCCTATCGTGCCCTTCGGCATATCGACCCCGAAATTATCCGCGATCGTATAGCCGATCACGCCGAAGCAATCCGTCTCCGGCAGAACGCCGCTGCCTTTCATGGACGGTGAATACATAAGAAGCGGAACCTTCTCTCTGGTATGGTCCGAACCGGTCCATGTAGGATCGTTTCCGTGGTCAGCCGTGATCATAAGGAGATCGTCTTCCCGCATCTCCTTCAGGAATTCTCCCAGCTTCACGTCGAATCGCACGATTTCCTGCGCATATCCCTGCACATTTCTGCGATGGCCCCAAAGTGCATCGAAATCCACAAGATTCGTAAAACACAGACCCTTCCAGTCATCGCGCTTTGCAACATCGATTGTCTGCTCCATTCCGTTCACGGAACTTACGGAATGAATCGCCTCCGTGATGCCGTAACCGTCAAAAATGTCCGAAATCTTGCCGACAGAAATAACGTCATATCCGGCATCCTGCAAACTGTTGAGCGTGGTCGGTCCCGACGGCTTCAAAGCATAATCATGGCGGTTGGATGTGCGGACAAACTCACCCTTATGCATGCCGACATACGGTCTTGCGATGATCCGTCCGACTCTCCATTCATCCTTCATCGTGATTTCCCGGGCATAGCTGCAGATATCATAGAGCTCCTTGAGACCGAACGTCTCCTCGTTGCCGCAGATCTGAAGAACGGAATCCGCCGATGTGTAAACGATCATCTTATTATGATAGATTTCCTCCTCGGCAAGCTCCTCTATGATCTCGGTTCCGCTTGCTGCTTTATTACCGACGACCTCGCGTCCGCTCTTTTTCTCCAGCAGGTCAAGAAGTTCTTTGGGAAATCCGGTGTCCGTAAAGGTGACGAACGGCTTCGTCGTATGGATTCCCATCATCTCCCAGTGGCCGGTCATGGTATCCTTGCCGCTGCTCCTCTCCTTCATGGTGAGGGCATAGCCTATCGGGGAAGCGGGAGCTTTGAGGGATGCTGCGGGCTTGATATTTGCGATTCCCATTTTCAAAAGATTGGGAATGAGAAATGTCCCTACCTGCTCGGCAATGTGGCCGAATGTATCTGATCCCTCATCGCCGAATGCTGCTGCATCCGGTGCATTTCCGATTCCCATGGAATCGATTACTATGACAAAAACTCTGTTATATTTTTTCATAAACACTCCTTCGTATTCACGATCACAGTTCCACATCGAAACTGAGCGGAAGAAGCTCCGATAAAGTATACACCTTATAATCCTTCTCCGAAACCGCCAGTATTATTTTGAACTCGGAAGGATTGCAAAACTCCTGCATGACCTGGCGGCAGACGCCGCACGGCGGACTATACTCCGTAAGAACGCCATCCTTGCCTCCGACGACGGCTATTGCATCGAATTCTCTGACCCCTTCGGAAATTGCCCTGAAAAAGGCTGTTCTCTCTGCACAGTTCGTGGGAGAGAAAGCGACATTTTCAATATTACATCCGCCATAAACTTTTCCGTTCTTCGCAAGAAGCGCCGCACCAACCTTAAAATGGCTGTACGGCGCGTAGGAAAACGCAAGCATGTCTATGGCACATCTGATCAGGTAACCATATTCATCCATCGTTATACTCTCTTTCAGGAATCCTTTTCAGCTTCTTTAGCAAGTTTCACAATTCTGCTCGTCCCGAGGCGATCGGCCCCGAGCTCCAGGAATTTCTCCGCATCCTCGATGGAAGATATGCCTCCTGCGGCCTTGATCTTCACATCGGGACCGATATTTTCTTTAAAAAGTATGATGTCTTCAAATGTTGCGCCGCCCGTAGAAAACCCCGTCGACGTCTTAATGTAATCGGCCTTCGCTTCCGTCACACATCCGCACAGCCGAATTTTCTCCTCTTCCGTGAGCAGGCATGTTTCAATGATCACCTTAAGGATATGGCTGCCGCATACGGCCTTCAGAGCCTTAATTTCCTTAGTCACATCGTCAAAACGTCCGTCCTTGACCCAGCCGAGATTGATGACCATATCAATCTCATCCGCACCGTTGAGCAGAGCATCGGAAGCCTCGAACACCTTTGTGGCCGTACTGGAATAGCCGTTCGGGAATCCGATTACCGTGCAGACCTGAACGCGTCCGCTCACATAATCCCGGACCTGTCTGCAGTATCCCGGCGGAATACATATCGAAGCCGTCTGATAGTGAATAGCGTCATCACAGAGCGTTTTTATATCATTCCATCGTGCTTCCGGCTTGAGATTGGTATGATCTACATGACTTAATATTTCTTCGATCGTCATAAAACTGCCTCCTGTTCATAAAACTCACTTATCTCTCAGATGTGTTTCCAGTGCAAGCACCATCATTTCTGTAAATGCAGTCTGTCTGTCATAAGCAGAAAGCTCTCTTCCCGAATATATTTCATCCGAAATCGTAAAGATTCCCAGAGCTTTTTTTCCGAGGCGCGCGGCATTCATGTAGAGACCGGCTGTTTCCATCTCCGCGCACAGCACACCCATCTTTTTCCATCCGTCCATCGCGCTCGTGTCGTCATCATAAAAAGCGTCTGTCGACACGACATTGCCCACATGAACCTTCGTTCCAAGGTCAAGGGCAGTCGTATATGTCTTATAAAGAAGGTCCCATGTAGCAGTCGGTGCATAGGTCCCGCTCAGCTTGTACATCTCCGCCCATCTCGATGTTGTGCATGCACCTTCGGCGAGAACGATGTCCATGATTTTGCAGTTCTCGTTGATTGCACCGGCTGATCCGATACGAACGATTTTCTCCACGCCATAGAACTTGTACAGCTCATAGCTGTAAATACCGATAGAGGGCAATCCCATACCGGACGCCATTACAGAAACCCTCTTTCCTTTGTAAGTACCGGTATATCCGAGGACATTTCTGACACTCGTGACAAGACGGGCATCCTCAAAATAATGCTCTGCAACATACTTGGCACGAAGCGGATCTCCCGGCATTAGTACGAGGTCGGCAAAATCACCGGCCTTCGCTTCGATATGGGGTGTAGGAATTCTATCTAACTCTGCCATAACTGTTTTCTCCTTCTGCATCGCTTATATTTTCCTCACTGACATAAGTTCGTAACGGAAATAATTTCCGCTCAGATATTATCTCAGCTGTCGTATTTTGATATAAGAATCCGGATTGCCTGTATAGCGGTCCTTATTGCCGCATCCGTGTCATGGACGATCGGGTTCGGAAGATTTTTCCGTGCCCTCTCCTGGTTGGCCATGACCATGCATACCGACCCGACACGGACCCTGTGAAATGATCCTACAATAAACAGAGTAGCGCTCTCCATCTCCGATGCAAGGCATCCCATGCGGAGCCATGCATTCCACTTATTTTCGAGTTCATAGGAGACGGGCATTGTCTCGGGACTATGCTGCCCGTAAAAAGAATCCTTTGATTGCGTTACGCCGATATGAAAGCGCATATTCAATTCTTCAGCAGCCTGCCCGAGGGCTGAAGTCACTTCAAAATCCGATACGGCCGGATATTCGATCGGAGCATATTCTCTGCCGGTTCCGTCCATGCGGATTGCTCCGCTGGCAATCACAATATCCCCGCTGAGAACGTCCTCCTGCATACCTCCGCATGTACCCACACGGATGAACGTGTCCGCACCGCACCTTACCAGTTCTTCTATTGCAATGGCAGCAGACGGGCCTCCGATACCGGTGGATGTGACACTGACTTTCTTACCGTCCAGCGTTCCGGTGATGGTGACATACTCTCTGTTGTCCGCAATCTGTACCGGATTATCAAAATACTTCGCAATAAGCGCACATCTCTTGGGATCTCCCGGAAGGATTACATATCTGCCGACCTCTCCCGGTGCAACCTGAATATGATACTGTCTTTCCTGGTCAATTGAATAATTAATCATAAGCTTAGCCTCACATTTTAATGGTTACAGTATAGCAGATTGCTGAACTTTTTCCCAATCTTTTACCGATTCTTCAGCATTTTTTTACAATCCTATCCTACTTATTCCGAAGGCGAAGTATGAAATACTCTGAAATGCCATAAGCAAGCGTCAGCACGGTGATCCATACCATGCTGATGTTGTATCCGAAAACAAATTTTATTACCAGCAGGATCACAAAAAAGATGATTCCCTGCAGGAATGCTTTTACTTCTTCACTCATCTTCTTCCGACTCCTCGCTTTATTGTTTATTCCGGCTCGATTTCGGTCTCAGACTCGGTCTCTGTCTCAGCTACTGCCTCTGTCTCAGACTCGACCTTTGTTTCAGACTCGACCTCTGTTTCAGCTTCAGCTTCTTTCTCCATCTCATTGAGGGCTGCTTCCGCGACCTTCACCTTAGCCATCTTATTATAAATTATAATTCCCTCAACAACGCCAGCCACAGCAGCTGCGGCTGTCAGTGGAAGAAGCAACATTCTTTCAAGCTTATTCATCAATAAAACCTCCTTAATGCTACCATGATAATAAGGAAGACTACTCCGATTGCCATATAAATCGCACCGTTCTTCATCTTGCCTTTCCTGTCCACCCGGAACATTTCCGGATGATGACGATGTGTCCAGATCGTATATTTCTGACCCATCATATACTGCTCCGTCTCCTCCACAGGCACTTCGTCGAGTGAGACCCCTTTCACCTGAAGTCCGTGAATATCATGCATGAACATCAGGTTTCTGTATTTCTCATACTTCGCTCTCGTGCCTTTGTGCTTCACCGCTCTGACGAAGATACCTTCAGCAGGGACCGAGTAATAAAACGTATTCAAAAGAATGCTGACTCCCATGCTTATGCACATAAATCCGGCGATAAAACAGAGTGTGCCAATTGATTTCATAATAACCTCCCAATTTAAATCATGTCAGCTGACGCTGACTCGAAGCATATGCCCAGACCCATACACAAGGCTTGACCTTACAGGAACAGCCCCATGACCGCCCCTGCGATAACAGCCGTTCCTAATCTCATAAGCGTGACCTGAGTTTACAGGAACAGCCCCATGACCGTCCCTGCAATAACAGCCGTTCCTAATCTCATAAGCGTGATCTGAGTTTACAGGAACAGCCCCACGACCGCCCCTGCAATCATTCCTCCGAGATGGGCCGTTGCTCCAACCCCCGGTGTATAGAACCCCGGCAAAATCGCCAGAATCACTCCGAATGCCAGCCTGCCGAGACTCAGCCTCTGATTCTGAATCTTTCGTCTCAGCACCATGACAACATAAGCGCCGATCAGGGCAAATACTGCCCCCGAAGCCCCCGCAGAGACCGTCCACAGGTTCTGCTTCCACACATCCACGAGGACTGTCAGAGCGCTTCCTGCTATGCCTCCGATAAAGTATAGGATAAGGTACTTTACATGCCCTACGACCGGTTCAACGAACTCCCCCAACGCGATAAGGACGATCATATTATTAATAAGGTGCGCAATACCTATATGCAGGAACATACAGGAAGCCAGCCTCCAATACTCGCCGTCAAGAATCCGCTGCGTAACGGCAGCTCCCATTCTCACCAAAACTCCGGTATCTTCACTCCCTCCGAGAATTTCGCAGATGAGAAAAAGCACTACATTTGCCGCCACGAGTGCGAGTGTGACCGGACATTTCCTTAAAAATTCGCGTTCGCTCATTTCTTCTCCGTATGTTCTCTGCACACATCGGCAAGACAGCACCGGTCACAATACGGTTTGGTCCTCGCCGTACATACTTCCCGACCATGCAGAACAAGCCTATGACAGAAATCGTTGCCTTCCTCCGGAGGAATAATCTTCCAGAGTGCCATCTCCACCTTCTTCGGGTCCTTGATTCCGTCGACCAGACCGATCCGATTCGTCAGCCTGATGCAATGGGTATCGGTGACGATCGCGGGCTTACCGAAGACATCTCCCATAATAAGATTCGCGCTTTTCCGCCCGACGCCGGGCAGAGCCAGCAACTCATCAAACGTTGTAGGCACCTTCCCCTCATACTTATCGCGAAGAACGCGCATGCAGGCGCTGATGTCCCTTGCCTTGCTGTGACCAAGGCCGCAGGGTTTGACAATCTCCTCTATCTCGTCCGGCTCGGCTGCTGCCAATGCATTGACATCAGGAAACTTCGCGTAGAGATCCTCCACGACGACATTCACTCTCGCATCTGTACACTGCGCGGCGAGCCTCACACTTACGAGGAGCTTCCAGGCTTCATCGTAGTCCAGGGTGCATTCCGCTCCGGGGTATTCCTTCTTCAATCGTTCAATGACGATACCCGCCAATTCTTTCTTATCCATATTCACTCACCATCCGAATTCCAGTACATCTAAGTATAATACAAAACGTAAATACTTTCACTGTTTTAGACAATTTTGGATAATGATTATGAGTTTTCCTACTCCTCCTTCGATAGTTCTGCGGCAAATTTAGTGGGGTGCTGACTTGCTTTACGGAAGTTTTGACTTGTTTTGCTTCCGCTTCCGTAATTCAATTTGAATTCTTGTCTCCGGTTGAGTCAATTTACGGAAGTATGACAAGTTTTGCCGGCTACTTCCGTAATTCGCTCTGAATTCTTGTCTCCGGCTGCTTCAATTTACGGAAGTAGGACAAGTTTTGCCGGCTACTTCCGTAATTCGCTCTGAATTCTTGTCTCCGGCTGCTTCAATTTACGGAAGTAGGACAAGTTTTGCCGCATACTTCCGTAATCCGCTTTGAATTCTTGGCTCCGGCTGCTTCTGTTTACGGAAGTATGACAAGTTTTGCCGACTACTTCCGTAATTCGCTCTGAATTCTTGTCTCCGGCTGCTTCAATTTACGGAAGCTGAATAGTATTACACCAAATCTTAACATTTACACACTTGACAACCGCCCCTTTTTAGTGTATACATGTGTCTTGACACCTGTAATCTAATCTGTACACAAGAGGGATTGCCTAATGGAAAAACTCAAAGCATTTCTGAAACGCAAGGACATCGTCTTCTCCGCCAAACGATACGGAATCGACGCTCTCGGTGCCATGGCACAGGGCCTCTTCTGCTCGCTGCTCATCGGCACGATCATCAACACGATCGGCTCTCAGTTCCACATCGCTTTCCTGACAAATCCCGTCGCAACGATCGGCGGGGCTGAGTACACAGTCGGCGGACTTGCTTCCGCGATGAGCGGTCCTGCGATGGCAGTGGCTATCGGAAATGCGATCCATTGCCCTCCGATGGTACTTTATTCCCTGATCACCGTCGGATTTGCCTCCAACGCGCTCGGTGGAGCCGGCGGACCGCTTTCCGTTCTCTTCATTGCCATCATTGCCGGTGAAGTAGGAAAAGCGATCTCCAAGGAAACAAAAGTCGACATCCTCGTCACACCTCTGGTCACGATCGGCGTCGGCGTAGCTCTGTCTGCCTGGTGGGCTCCGGCTCTCGGCAAAGCCGCGATGAAAGTCGGCGACATTATCATGTGGGCTACCGAGCTCCAGCCATTCCTCATGGGTATACTTGTATCCCTCGTTGTGGGCGTTGCTCTCACACTGCCGATTTCTTCCGCTGCAATCTGCGCTGCACTGAGTCTGACAGGACTCGCAGGCGGTGCCGCTCTTGCCGGATGCTGTGCGCAGATGGTAGGATTTGCCGTTATGTCTTTTCCTGAAAACAAATGGGGCGGTCTGATCTCCCAGGGCATCGGAACTTCCATGCTGCAGATGGGCAATATTGTACGCAATCCCCGTATATGGATCGCACCGTGCGTAACAAGCATGATAACCGGACCGATTGCGACCTGCATATTCCGTCTGCAGATGAACGGCGCAGCCGTGTCCTCCGGCATGGGTACCTGCGGTCTGGTCGGGCAGATCGGCGTATACACAGGCTGGGTAAATGATGTTGCCAGCGGTGCCAAAGCCGCAATCACCGCAGCCGACTGGATCGGGCTTATTCTTGTATCCTTTATCCTTCCTGCTGTCATATGCTCCCTTATAAACATGCTTTGCCGGAAAATGGGGTGGGTAAAAGACGGAGATATGACTCTTGCCTGAGAAATATGGTCTACTGTACAGAAAAAATACAAGATTTTATCGATTACATCTTGAATTCCTTTTCATAAAAAGGGTATTATTATTTCAGAAGATATACTTGATAAAAATGATATTACAATACGAGAACCCCTCCGTATTTCATGCGGATTGATTTCAATCAATCCTACTTCCATTCGCTTACGCACCCGAGCGAAAACCCCTTGCCCGGCGTAAGAATGACCCGGCTGTCCGTTAGGCAGCCGGGTCATCTTTATTTCCATATCAATATTAGAAGCCCTCTATTAATTCGTTTTTTTGTCTGGCTGAATGTATTTCTTCTCCAGCTCCTCAGCTACCATTTCATAGGCAGGCATCGGGACATTGTACTTCTTTGCCATGCGAATCACGTTGAACACCAGACCGTCAATTTCGGATTTCCTGCCGGCAGCGACGTCCCGCTGCATGCGTGTCGTGGCATCCGGCGGAAGTGATTCCAACACCTTGAGATTCTCATCGACATAATCCTTCTCGAACGGATACCCCATCTCATAAGAAAGGGTCATAATCTCCCGTATCATTGTCTTCAGCATGGCGCGTGGTTCCCCGGTACGCTGAAAATCGGCCACCGTGGCGTTATAGTAAGCACCTGCTGCTGCAATCGGGGAAATATAGGAAAATTTCTCCATACATTCCCTCTGAATAGTGTCCGACAGTTTCGCATCGATGCCGCAGCTGATCAGGTCTCTCTCAATATCGTGCAAGCGCGGATCATAATCCTTCGGCTCTCTCGGTCCGAAAATGACTCTCAGAATATCTCGATGAATAAGGATCCAGCCGGAACTCTTGATATTTGCAGAGGCATACATACAGCCGTCCATAACCTTCCCTTTTGAAAGTTTGGAGTTAATATACTCTCCGGTTCCGTATACATTAAGGGTCGGAATGACGATTGTATCATTTTTCACAATCTGCCGGAGGAAAGGAAGCAGGCTCTTTACCGAGTAGCTCTTCACACATAGGAAGATCACATCCGGATCATCATAATAGTTGCTCGTATCATAGGCCTTGACCGGTGCTGAATCCACATTGTGATCCCACTGTTGTTCGACCAGGATGCCATTCCCCCAGATCGCCCGCAATTGCTTTCCCCGCGCGATCATGGTGACATCCAGTCCACCTTTCGCCATTTTATATCCCAGGATTCCTCCGGTCCCGCCGGCTCCGATTATCAGATACTTCATATTGCTCCCCTGATGCTCCCCAATAGATCTTCTGTGCTCACCCGGCTGGTCAGTCTTGTTTACCTGCCTGATTCGCGGCACCTGTTCATCGTCATCTTCCAAATAACTATAATTATCTTCCATTTAGGTACATTACATTTTATTACGAAATCGTGAAAATTTCCACTGTTACCGTATTAAATCCCCAAATAAACCCAATTTTTTTTAATCTGTTATTGACAGAATCGTTTTCGAATTATATAATAATCAAGCGTTGAAAAATACGTTGTGGCGAGATAGCTCAGCTGGCTAGAGCACGCGGTTCATACCCGCGGTGTCGAGGGTTCAAATCCCCCTCTCGCTATGAATTAGAAGAGGCCGCGAAGAAACCAAAACTGTTTCTTTGCGGCCTCTTTTCTCTTTACAGGACGTAAACAGCATGGTATGATTTCAAGGTTAGTCGGTCATTTTCAAAAAATGTATCCGGACTTTCCGCGAGTTCGTAACCATCCTCGCGTAAAACAAAACTAAGGAGAAATAATAATGGAGAAGAAAACCGCAACATTCATCACACATGCTGCTGCTATCGCAGCGATCTACGTCGTCCTGACCCTCGTGTTTGCACCGATCTCATACGGTGAGGTTCAGGTTCGTGTATCGGAAGCCCTGACAATCCTTCCGTTCTTTACACCGGCCGCAATTCCCGGCCTGTTCATCGGATGTATCATTGCCAACGCCACCGGCAGATCTGTCATTCTGGACATCGTGTTCGGAAGCATCGCCACTCTGATCGGCGCCTTTGGAACATACAAGCTCAGAAAAAACCGCTGGCTTGCACCGCTTCCCCCGATCATCGCCAACACGGTGATCGTACCGCTTGTCCTCAGATACGGTTACGGCGTCCCGCTGCCGCTTCCGATGCTCATGGTTTTCATCGCCATCGGTGAGATCATAAGCTGTTATGTGATGGGCGAGCTGTTGCTCACGGTACTTCTGAAGTACAGAAATGTCATTTTCAATTCGCAGCCTGCACATAACTGATAAGCTGTTCGGATTTAAGAAATATACGACAGGAGACGTTTTTCGTCTCCTGTCGTTTTTTATAATCCTTCCTTAAACTATGATAGCGATCCTCAAAATACTTTCTGCTCTCATCGTAGAATCGGGAGGAAAGCGCGTCCTGCCTGTTCTGAAGCATAAGATAGTAGTAATCCGTATCCGGCTGCGTCCCTGCGGCGACTTTGGCAACATCCTCCATCAGAATCTTTAAGGATGTACCGTCGAACACCGAATGATGCACATCAAAGAAGATATAGCCCGACTTCTCTGTCTCAAAGACACGGCAGCGATACAGCCGCCCGCCGACGATCTTGAACGGATACATGGCTGCGACCGGAAAGACTCCTCTCGGAAGATTTATGAGGACAAAATCTTCTTTCCCGACTCCCTGCTCTTTTTTACTACTCTCTTTAACATTTTGCACCTCGACTTTCAAGACACTTCCATCAGTGCTCTTCATAAAACATTCGTTTTCGCTGTATATGCCGGTCCCGAAAGACACTGTGCACGGACGACAACAGATCGAACAAAGTTCCGGAAAAAACGTTCAAAGGAAGCTCAGGAAAAGTCACTTAATTATCATGCTTAATGAATTCCATCAGCCCGATCAGCTTCAGTATCTCCCTGACCTGCTCGTTAATATTTATGATCTCCATTCTCCCATCCTGACGCCGCAACTGCTTAAAAAGAAGCAGAAGGCTTCGAATTCCCACAGAAGAAATATAATCTACATTTTGAAAATCCAGATTCAGAACCTTGACCCGCTTCAGATCGCCGCTAATCGAATCAAGCAGCTCTTCCGCGTTGGATGCGTCGATTCGACCGTCAATCTTCGCGTTCAAAACTGTGCCCTCAGGTGTTGTGACCTTCTCCTTTGTTATTGTCATATTCCTTCTCCTTTTCAACTCTATTTGCATCACGAATCCGCATTTCAAGCTTATCATATGCGAAGAATCCATTCCGGCTTCTGCTGACATCTTCCGGACAATTACAAATCATATGCGCATTCCCGTGCACATATCATTGCAGATTCTTGCGAGCCATGCGGACAGCAAGACTCTATGAAAGTATATCTCAGATGTGAATAATCAGGTTATTCGTATTCATCGTATTAAGATACACAACATCTTTCGCCATCTTCACAATCATTCGAATCCCCATATTTTTCATCGGATCTCTGGCATCTTTGAGAATCTCGTATTGCTCCATGGGATTAAACGGCTTGCAGTTGTCCCGGATTCGAAGAATGACCTCATCCTCCTTGACCAGAATCCGAATATCGATATAGTTCTCGTTTCCCTTTACAAATCCGTGCTGTATGATATTCCCGGCCATCTCCTCAATAGCCAGCCCCAGAAAATATACACTGTTCTCATCCACGCCGTTCTCCTCAGCGAACATAGAGGCGAGACGCGACATCATCATGACTTCCTCAAGAGACTCTACAGTAAGTTCCAGTTCTTTACCGGCTGCGAAGCCAAAGTCTTCCGAAAGCAGCAGGGCCTTATCGAGAAAAGTATTTCCATATTGTCTGAAAACGTAAATAACGGCAAATAGCAATGCGAAAAAGGCAGTGAACGGTCTGGCCATCAAAGCTCCCTTTCCGCCGAAATAATGGACCAATACAATGACGGCCGGAATACTGATGCCGCACTCCAGAAAGAAACTGTATATGTTCGCCTGCTTAAAACGATGAACGCCCATCAGATAATCATCAAAACAATAGGATGCAAGCAGCATGGGCAAAGCAATCGCAAGCCATCTCACGCCCCCTGTCGCCATCGTAAAAGCAGACGGATTGGACACATTCAGATAAATTCTTGTAAAAAATGCAGATCCGACGAGGAGTATAAACGCAATGAGGATAATGATCGGCGTCGCTATGAAATAAGTCACCTTGATCAGTTCTTTCAGGGCGTTCTTATCTTCCTCCCCGTAATATATGCTCGACAGTATCCAGACAGTTTCGGCAGCTCCGAGATAAAATACGTTGAACATACTGTCAACGGAGCGCTGTACGCCATATGCCGCAACTGCATTGCTGGTAGCAAACATTGCAAGAAGATGGTTGACGGTCAGACCGTTAAGTGTATTGCTGATACGGGATATACCGACGGGAAGGCCGCTCCAGACCATCTCCCGCGTCCTGCTCCATGGCAGATCCCGAAAGTTGAGCCGCAGCATAGTATTCTTTTTTGTAAAATGCATCAGGAGCACTGCAAGTTGAAAAGAGTTACCTACGGCAGTAGCGATACCCATCCCCAGCATTCCGCCTGAAAATGCAAATACCACCAGAATATCTCCTATCACATCCACTATTGTCATGACAATAACAGAGTTGATGACCCGTTTTCCGTCGCCATCCATCTGCATGAAGGAAGAGAGTACTTTCGAAGCATTTGAAGCCGGGACCCCTAACGCATATCCGATCAGATAAAGACGGGCCGGTTCAATAAGCTCCGAGAGAGAGCCCCTTGCTCCGAGCAAAATCGTGATATGTCTGCTGAAAAGAATGGTAATAAGGACCATTGCCGCAGAAATTGATATCGAATGAAAAACAGCAAGAGAAAATGCCCTGTTCCCGTTATCAAGGTTTCCATCTCCTATTAACCGGGAAACGATGTTTCTGGCTCCGCCTGCTATGACAGCTCCTACCGTCGAGAAGATAAATATGCTCGGTCCTACCAACCCGTATGCCGCTACCGAATCGGTTGACATGAAGTTACCGATCATCATTCCGTCGACCAGCGGTCCTACACAGAATGCCATTGTAGAGAGAACTGTGGTAAAGAATGATTGGACAAATACCTTCTCTACTATAGAGCTTTCTCGTTTTCTCTTACGTGCCATTGTATTACCTCTGGTTCCAGTCTTTCAGTAACGCATACAGAAGTATTATATTACATAATGCCATTTCGGGCGATGAAAATTTCGTATATTAATGCCAATTCAAGTCTCGCTCGCGTGACTTGGCGCGGGATTCGGGTCAGCGCTATCTGACATTTTCCAAACCCATGACGCAAAAAGAGGCTGCGCATTAGACGGAATCACCACTATACACGACAAACATTTTAAAATAATGTCTGTCGTGTATAGTGGCAGCGCGCCTTAATGCGACAGCCTCACACTGATACACTATAATTCAATTTTATTTCAGTAATCTATAACGATAACTGTAGTTCCGATATCCACCATGTTGTACAGCTCCTGAGCTGCCCAATACGGCAGGTTGACACAACCGTGAGATCCGCTGTACCAGTAAATACTTCCACCGAAATCATCTCTCCAGGTCGCGTCGTGAAGACCGATGCCGCCGTTAAAAGCCATCCAGTAGTTAACATACGATGAATACGCGTAGGATCCGTCCGCCTGCTGTGCACCTCTGAGCGTTCTGCCCCTTTCCATCATGTAAATGGAGTAAATTCCTGTAGGCGTGGAGCGTGAGGGATTCGTCTCGGTTCCGGTTACGCACTCGGAAGCCATCTGCAGCTCGTAGTTCTCATAATAATAAACGGTCTGATCGCATTTGTCGACTTCGACATATGTTCCGCCGAGTCTCGGATCCCTTTCCAGGTTGTTCATGGAGTAGATCGGCTCTCTCGTCTCGCTCGTACAGCTGAGGAGCTCTTCCGTGATCTTCGCGGCTTCCTCTTCCTCGTCAACGACGCGGCCGTAAGTGTCGCAATCGACCTGAATAACGCCGGCATTGGTGGATTCAAAGTCGCGTGTATCACGAAGGACGTTGAACTCTTTGGCAAGCCCCGCCGCATAATTTGCAGCACAGTCTGCAACCACCGCTTCATCAATATAATAGTATCCGTTATCCTGAAGGGATACCCACTGGCTTGTGGTATCACGTCCGAGTACACGGGTCTCGTCATTCGGAAGCTGATATGTGATTTCCGTGTTCAGGAAGGTATTGAGAGCCTCCTCCTGATTCACAAGATTCTCATCCGTAGCCATGACTACCGGCTGTTCATACAGTTCTTCTTCCTTGGCAACATTGACTTCCTCGGTGCTGCTCTTTACAGCCTTGTTGGCAAGCTTGATCAGACCTTCGGTATCGAGAGCTGTTCCGTATGTCTCGGGAATAATCTCAAATGTATTGTCATTCTTAAGAATGATCTGTGCATTGGTCGGTGAAGTCTGCTTCTCTGTATCAGCCTCAACCAGCGAAGAAATCTTCGCTGAAAGCTTCTTCTCATCGTATTCCGTAGCGGATGCTACCGTATACTCCTGCTTATAGCCGAGTTTACCGATAACCCACAGGAACGGATTCTGTTTAGCCTGAATCTCAGCAACTTCACCGCTCGGAATGTAAGTATAGTCAAATGCCGTTCCCGGAATCTTCTCCACCACGACATCATTGTAAGCAACATCCTGGGACTCCTTACTCTTCTCTTCCGGAGTCTTCTCGTCGGATATCTTTTCCTGTTGTTTATCCGCTGTTTCTGCGGCTGCTTCCTCTGCGGTGGTCGTATCGGCAAGCGACTCGTCAGATGACATATCGGAAACGGATTCATCCGGTTTTGATGAATCCGTAACGGATGTATCACTGTCTGAGGCTTCTACCGGCTCAACTGTTTCTGCGGAATCGGGAGAGGATGTGCTCATTTGCTTTACACTTGCATCTCCTTCCGCAGCATAGACAGGAGCTATAATCTCCATTGCCCCGTCAGAAGACTGCTCGGGCTCTTCCTTGCCTATGGACTGGACTTCCTCCATATACTCAGCTGCGGCCTTTGTACTCCTCATAGTAAGGGACAGCGTATAGCTTTCAATTCTCTTTTCAAGAAGAGCTTCGACCTGCTCGGGGGTCTTGCTTCCTACATCAATTCCGTTGATGATCGTCCCGTCGATAAAGCGGTCCGAATATACATGAACAAGGATCAGGTAAATCACAAGCAGAAAGCCGCCGACAATCCCTGCGAGCAGCTTCCTTCCCTGTTTTTTGTCCATCCCCTGGACTTTATCTGTATATTTTTTTATTTTTTCGTTTTCAAGTGGGCTTTTAACATTTCTGAACGGGTTCTGAATACCCTTAAAGAATTCTGTCACACTCATAAGGAGTGTCTTTTTTGGTTTTGGTTCTTCCGGCCTCTGTTTTGCCATTTTCACACCTCTGTGTCTTCATGAAAATGCTCCAATTCAGCATGATACGCTGATTATTTCTCTTTTTCAACAGCTTTTCGGAAGCTTTTTGAAGTTCGTCAGGATGTCATAAGACGGTTGTGAAAATGGATGGGAAATGCGGGAAAGTGCCAAAAACCTGAATTCGGAATATCATATGAAGGAACGACTGTCACCGAACTCGTTGAAGATTTCCATAGCGCTGTCGATGATTATCTTGAATTATGCTCTGCTGAAGGAAAAACACCCGAAAAAGCATTTAAAGGCAGCTTCAATGTTCGGTTTAAGAATCCGGTTCTTCATAAGAAGGCAGCAGTGTATGCATATAACCACAGCGTGAGTCTCAACAGTGTTGTGGAAGAATCCGTTGCTGAATATCTTTTGAAAAGGCAGGGCTAAAGCCCTGCCTCTTACGTTAACCAATATCACTTATCAGCAGCCTACACGTTACCGAAATGAAGTACGATATGGACGCCGCGTTCTTTATGTATCTATATTTACTTCTCGGAAATTTCGCTATGCTTTGAAAGATTCAGACTCTCCCTCGTCCTCTCCACCAGCATCCTATCCTGCCTCCTTGCCCTCTCCGCAAGGAACATCCAGAGCAGCAATACGAATACCATCGGGACCGCTATGAACGGCGCTACATAGGATGCCTCGATCTGAATTGCATCCGCAATGACCTGTGCCTCTCCATTCGGATTATCTATCCTTCGTCCGCGGACAAGCAGCCTCTGCGTATTGATGCCGTACGGCGTACAGGTCATCAGTGTACAGTAATCGCCTTCCTCTTCTATCTGTAGCAGCGAATAATCGCTTGGCTCAATAATTCTGATCTGATCCACTTCATATGTAAGCATTTCATTCAGAATCGTAAGGGTGAATGTATCCCCTTCCTTCAGTTTATCGAGGTCCGTAAATAATCTGGCGGATGGCAGGCCTCTGTGTCCGGACAACACACAGTGCGTACCGGCTCCGCCGACAGGAAGAGATGTTCCCTCAAGATGACCGATGGAGGAATTCAAAACACTGTCAGTAGTGCCATGGTATACAGGCAGCTTCTGGTCTATCTTAGGAATCGTTATGTAACCCATGTTGCCTTTTCCGTCGATATTCAGTTCCGCATTATATGCGGCCTCTTCATCCGCAGTCAGTGCCCATCTGTCTGACTTGGAGCGCAACTCAGTGTTATACTGTTCCGCCGATGAAATAATTCTCTTATATTCCTCCCGATCCATATTGGCAATGCTGTCCGCATATTCCATAACGATACGGCTCTGCGTGAAGGAGTTCCAGTAATCACTGAAAGAAGGGTACGCAATTAGACCCGTGCCGACTAACATAATGCCGACAAGTATGATTGTAACCAGGTTCTTTCGGAACCACTTCATATGCAACACCTCTATAATAAACTAATGTTTCTGAACCTCTCTAATCGACAGATAACAGTTTCACCAGTCTTCTGAACCATTACAAGCGAAAATCCCTATTGATTCAAAGAAGAAGAACACCCTTGTCTCGGGCTGCTGGTAAGAATCAAATTTAAAAATGAGTGCCTGCTTTAATGAGGTGCCCTGCCGGAGAACGGCAGAGCACCTCATCATGTTTGCTTGCTTTACATGTTTTCTACCATTTGTTATCTACGCATAGTTTTTCTGTGCATACGAAAGCATTTATTCCTCAAAATATTCACTGCGCGTTCATACGACGACGTGTTACCAGAACGATGCCGGCACCGATTACAAGGACTGCACCAATAGCATAGAAAATGGTGGTACCGATGCCACCGGTGGATGGAAGCTCAGAACCAGAGTTGTTGGTAACATTTGCTGTCTGTTCAAGGTTATCCTTTGTATAATCATGCTCGTTTACAGTAAATGTTTGATCAGCCGCTTTGTTGTAACCAGACGGAACAGTTTTCTCAATCAGAGTATATGTTCCATTTGCAAGACCCGTGAAAGCATGAACTGCACCCTGATCATCAGAAGTGTACTCGGTTGCATTTTCAATGCTGTCTACCCAAGAAACGACGTTGTTTTCTATCTTATAGTACTTATTATCAGCATTAGCAATTACGAATCCAGCACCTTTCAATGCAGCCCCATTACCATCTTTCTTAGTAACTGTAAGTTTTGCATTATAAACTTCAACTTCAGAAGGTTCACTGGTATACTGGCTATTGTGACCATAGGAGATAGTTGCAGTATTCTTAGCAGCATTTACTGTCAGGGCATCGCTTGTAACGGTTGCCTTATATAAAACTGTAATCTTGGAATTCTGACTAAGATTTTTTATGGAGTCATTCTTAAATGCAACCTGAATATCCTGCCCATTCACAGTCAGTGTATAATCCGTACCTTTGATCATACCTGCTACAGAAAGACTATCCGCAACATAGGCGAGGCCTGTTCCAAGAGTATCCTTAAAGAGATAGTTCTCCTGACCTTTCCCAACAGTGATTTCGGCTTTGAAATCAACCACAGTGCCAACCTGTGCAAGCGCCTTCTTGCCATCAGTATCGAATGAGGATGCGGCAGTTATGGTTTTATCGACATCAGGAACAATGTTTTTGTCATCTACAGTCGCATTCGGATTTGTTGAATCAATAGTTACAACAGTACCTGTAGTGGTGGTGATGTAATAGTAACCATTCGGAAGGTTGCTGATAGTAGCTGCAGCAGTTCCTGTAGAAGTAGCTGTTCCTACAATGTCACTATCTGTAACATACGCAGCGATTTCAGCGATATCAGCATCTGTCAATTGACCATCAGTACCTGTTCCAGAATAGGTAACATTGCCCGCAGTGTCAACTGTGAATCCAGCAGGTGCTGTAGTTTTACCAGAAACAAGTTTGTAGCTGATAGCAGTTCCGTTTCCATCTGCATCAAACACCTTATAAATGGTGTAAGTATTTGTCGCATCACTATCCACATCCTCAGGCGGAGTAATCGTTATACTACCTGTACCAGCTGCATATACCATTGTGCTCATGCCAAGCACCATAACTATAGCAATCAGCATCGCAAAGATTTTTTGCATTTTCTTCATGTCTTTTCATCCTTTCCTGTTATTGTGTCCCTTCAAGGACTCTTGTATGTGTTGCAGCCCGTGAAGGGCATTCACTGTTTTACACCTGACGGCGCTACCACAGCTGGCAATCATCATTTATTCTCCGATGACAGGAGATCTGGTTATCCGCTTACCTTCTCGACCGATTAGTGCCGGACAGCCAATCAGTAATTCATTTGTTCCTTACCTGCGTACAGCTTATTTATCTCAATAGCTGTCTACAAGTCTTAATCTATGCGTCTTCAGATTTCGGCGTCAGTTATTCGTCGAGATTAGAGGCTGTTAGTTTAACCTCCTTTCTCTACGCCTCATCCTGAAGCCGTACATCAAAGCGGATGCCATGACAAGTGCTATACCGCTTAATGTATAAGGTAATGTACCGGATCCGCCGGTATGTGGCAACTCTCGTCCTGTGCTATTTGAGACACCTACAACATAGTATCCCTGACTGTCCCTACTATCATAAGTATGAATCACATCATATTGAGTTAGTCTTACACTATTTTCGCTAACATTCATGATAACAGCTTCTGTTAATTTATTGTATCCACTCGGTGCCTTAATTTCATTTAGATAGTATATTCCAGAAACCATCGTACCTACTTCCATGATTCCACCATCACCTGAAACCAGTACATTGCTGTATTCGACGCCATCCAGCGTCTTAGTTTCACCGATTGAAGAACCCGAAGCATTTGTCTTGACCAGTTTTGTGCACTCCTCGTCATAATAGAGTTGGAACCACGCATCTTTTAGCGGAACGTTTGTATCTCCGTCAGAATCCTTTAACAGCCTTATCTTTGCGCAACTGGTCGTATTTGTAACACGAATATTGCTCTCTGTATTTCCTTCAACCTCACCTGTTCCACCATCAACGGTTTTGTTCATACCATGTGTTTCGGTTTCATCAAACGAATACCCTGTTCCGCTCGCCATATTAGTAAAGCGTAATGTATATTTGGATGTAATAGCTACTGTACCAGTTGCGTTATGTATCGATTCATCCTTGCCATACTCCTGGAACCATAAATAAAACCATCCGTCACCATCATAGATTGCCCCATTATCACCAGTTGTTCCTTCTGCTGTAAGAATACCTGCTTCCTTAAGGACTTCTGTATCTCTGATTGCTGTGTCACCATCATAATATCGATACCATGCCACTTTGCCTTTCGAGTGTCTATTATCACCGGAGCCTTCCCAATAATCTTCTATTGTTTCAGTTCTGGATGAAGGCGTCAGTGTTATTGTTCCGTAAAAAGAATCTTCATAAGTTAACGTTGTTCCTGTATGATCCTTTACTTCTTTAGTAATATTGATGCCGCCGCGCAATGTATTAATTGCGTATACTGCTGTCATCTGTTTTACATCTGAAACTATTATCGCATGGTAAGGATCTCCCTCATCAACTCCTTCAAAAGTAACATCCTGTGTAATGCTATCTACAACCATTGGATGATAAATGTGTTTCTCTAAGATAAAATGATCATCTATGTTTTCTTCAGTCACAGCATAGTAATGACCTTCTTCCAGTATAAAATAGTAATCATTATTATACTTAGCTATATCGTAGCCATCATGGCTATCAGGTGTTAATCCCAAATTTTTGGCTGCTATACTACCATTTTTCACCATTACACCGGGAGCCACAGAATAGTCTTCTGACCAATTAAACACAGTGCCCTGTTTCCATCCTAAAGTGAAGCGTTTCTCATAATTATCACCAGCTTCAGATATTTTGCTTTCTATGCCATCGTATGTATCATCCTTATAGAGTCGAAGGTACACTTGATACCCATGTGTTCCATTCTCATCCTCATACATCCTTGCCTGCGTATTAGCAGGATAATCTGCATACAATAACTTCTGTATCTGACTGTCATCAAGGGAATCATTCCAAACTTTTGTCACGTCCATTGATGTCTTGGCTAATGTTGTTGTCCCTGTTTCAAGTTCCATATCAGGCTGTTTGTTGTAGATATATGTTGTCTCATCATTTTCCGTCTTCTGATCTACCTGATAATAGCTTACTTTTTGTTCCCAGTTTGTAGCCAATGAATAAGAAATAGAACCAGTCTCTGCATCTGTAATCTTGCTAATATACGGCCAAATATCAGGATATTCTTCAGACGCCTCTGTCTCAGATATCTCACCATTTTCCAACATAGCCACCAGATCATATGCCGTCTGATTCGGCCAAACCAAGAAACTTAGGTCATAAGTTATTCCATCCTGTATTAAACCGACTCCAGTCAAATCCCATTCGATTCCTTGTCTATCACCATCTTCCTCATTATATATTTTAGCTGGGGTCATTCTATAAGTTTTGGCATTATCTCCTTCTCCTACAGTTACACTATATACTGTACATGTTAAATCTTTTGTTCTATCATTAGGATCGTCCGGATTAGGCACCTTGACAGTCGTCGTATTCCCTTCTACAGTCTGTGGATTGTTCTTACCTATTGTAAAAACGGGAACACCATTATGTATCCTAACAGTAAAACAATCAGCATCTGTATCACCACTTACTGTATAGGTAAAACTCGATGGATCGAGCGTTCCATTATCAAGAAAAAGGCTAGTACTTGTTGCTCCAAAAGAAACTCCATCATGTACATCAACTGCACCAAAAGCTGTCACATTATTAATCTTATTAGCAATCCTTTTTAGTGCTTCTTGTAATTGAGTTGTATTGGTAGCATTATATGAATTCTCATTATTTACAGTATTTGTGTAATCACCAGATCCCGTATCATAATAATTCTGAAGAGCTGCCAGATAGTCATAGGGTTTGCGCGGGCTGTCTCCTTCAAGCGACGAATTTGCTCCATATGCAAAAACACTATACAAATCATACCCCGCCTCATTTAACGCATATGCATCATCTGAAGCGTTCGTCCAGCATAAATGAACATTATCAGTCTGCTCCTGTCCGGCATAGTTTGTTCCATCATACCATCTTCCCCAATACCAATAACCTTCACTCACATACCCCGAATCATTTCCGTAAAAAGTAGGCATACCATCTGTAACAAAAATCACCACTGTCTCTTCATCGGGAGTCGCACTTTTATATAAATCAGCTTCTGTCTTTGCCCGCTTTAATGCTTCCTCCCAGTTAGTTCCACCTACAGCACTTAATCCGGATATTTTACCTTTAATAGTACTATTATCATCTATAGTACCCGCTGTTGTTGCATTTTGTATCTGAGTTGTTAGATAGCCGTTTTCATCAGTATTAGTGCTTCCAGCAAAAGTAACTAATGTTATCTCTGTTATATCAGCTAAAGAAATTACATTTCCATCTTTATCTGTGATCGTTTCACCAGGTTTATTATTTGCCAGTAAAGCATCAACGAGGTTATATAAAGCTTCTTTTGTAGAGTCTAATCGTGTCACAGCTGCTGTATAAACGTTCCCATTATACTGTGTGTTTAAGTCAGTAGCATATCTCCAGCTATACTCATACCCCGTATAAGTAGGAATCATAACCGGGACAATTCTCACATATTGATCGTTCTGATTTCCATAATATATTGGTGCAGATGCTGCTTGCGCACCGTAATTATTTACTTGCACTTTTTTTGTGGCAGTATCGAAAGCATTCTTTGCAGTAGAATTATATTTTCTATATTCAACAGCAGAATCCATACTTCCAGATGTGTCGACTACAAGAACGACATTTACTTTAGAAACACTAGCATCACTCTCGGATTCTGCCTGCCCAGTTAACGCAAGATGCAGCGTTGAAGTTCCATCACCATTCGGATCAAGATACTTCCGTGCGCTCATCTTTATACCTTCTGAGTTCTCTCCCACCTTTGAATTAAATCCCATTAGTCTCGGTGCTTCATATGATTGTAGATATTCCCGAACAGGCAAGGTTTGGTCTATAAACTCACCTGTACTATATGTCCCAACGGGTGAGAAATGAGGTTGCATATAAGTATACTCTTTGACAACATTATCATTTCCTTCAGTAACTGTCTGTACTTCGTCTATTAATTCAATTGCATCCTTGCTAAAATGGACAACACCTCCTTTCTCACCATCAGGCATAAGTATTCCATTTTCATTAAAGTATTCAATTCTTACTTGCAGCGGTATATCTGGTTCAATTTCACTATCGCCATACAGAAGTGAGATGTCGAAAAATTTTGCTGCAGTAATACCTTTTCTTCGACTTTTATTTAATTCGTTATGTATATCTATGTTTTCATTAATCTTTTCGATAGTCTTATTCCAAAGAGACCAATACTCTTCTGAATTGAACGGAATTTCATCTACAATTAATTTAGTACCAATAGGAATCCCGGCTTCTTTCGTATAAGTAACAGTTACTTTGTAATCGTCATCCTCGAAAACGAAAGTTCCAGCCTCCTTATCAATAATAACGACTGCGTAAATCGAGAAAGATTTTGCAGTAAAAGTAACTCCACCTACCTTTCCGTCTTCCCCCTGGATATTAACATCCATTACTTCCGTTTCATTTTTCAGGAAGCTTTTCTTGAAGTGAACCGCACCAACTTCACTTGTTTCGTTCAAGCTCTCGGGATTCGCATACTCAATCTTGACCTCTACCGGTACCTTCGGCTCTATCTTCTTTCCATCAACCAGAATACTAATGTCAAACAATCTTGCCGCATTGACGAAAGGAATCTCTTCACCTTCTGCCAGTGCTTTTGCAGCCTGCTCGACGTAGCTCGTATACTCTTTATTAACGTTTTCCAGTTCGCTGACTTCAAGCACAGCACCATCCGGAATCTCAGCCTCCGGGCCATAAGTCACAGTGATGGTATATGTTTCTCCTTCAGCTGTGATGTATTTAGTCGTGATAGTCTCCACCATGACATACACCGAAAAACTATCCGACTCAAACACCACCGCGCCGTCCACCTGCTCCGATTCGACCGTCTCCCCGACGCCCTCCTCGTCCACGTGCACGATCACCGGCTGCTCCACATTCTCCATGACAGTGGAGGACATGGAAACCTTGATTTCTGCCGCCGGTTCAATCTCGTTGCCGGATGCGTCAAGGAAGATGATATCAACGGCACTCACCTTCGTGACCGGGTCTTCTACCGCACTCTGCACGGCTTCCATGACCTGCTCGTCCGCAACAGGCTCAACCTTCATGGTTGTACCAACCGGGAATGCCCCTTCCGGCGCCTCCACATGAACCGTCACATCTCCCGCCACCTCGTCGAATATAGCCGCGGGTCTCTCGGAAGCTGCTTCCGGATTCAGAGTGCCTTCTCCAGCAGAGTTTTCTTCTCCAGCAGAGTTTTCTTCTTCAGCAGAGTTTTCTTCTCCAGCAGAGTTTTCTTCTCCGACGACGTCCATTTCAGCCTGTTCTTCACTAACATCCAGTTCAGATCCCGCAATCAGATTCGCTTCCTCAGCACTTAATATGCCATCCTGATCAGCGCCCTGGGCGTCTGCGGAAGCCACAGTTTCCTCTGCCTCCTGCATGTCTTCCCAGGAGATACCGCCCTGGCTCTGTGCCTCGTCCCTGTCCATGGTAATAGCGGGCAGAATAAGAGCGTACGTGGTGATGAACACCACAATACAGGCAAGAGATGCTACCACCTTTTGCCACTTCTTCCATTTTCTCTGATATCGCAAAATCTGCTCGATTTTTTTCAGCAGAAAATCCATTCAGAACCTCCTAGTGTTATATTTTAGCTGATAAATCCTATTCCTGATAGCAGCTATATCTTAGCTGACAGACCTTAGTCCTGATAACTGCTATACTTTGATAAACTCAGATCCTGACAGCTGCTATGTTTTAGCTGACAAACCCGAGTCCTGACAGCGGCCATACCCTGAAAACAATTTTCCCGACGACCTGTTCATCAGAAACGCACCCGACCGCCGTGTTTCTCGAATCAATCGAAACTTCGCGGTTGTCTCCCATCACAAAGATGCGCTCCTCCGGGACCTGGTACGGCAACTCGATATTGGTTTCTCCAAATGCCTTCGAAGAAAGATACGGTTCATTCAGCAACGTCTGATTGACATAGACATTTCCCTCTTCATCGATATCTACCCAGTCCCCGGATACGGCGATTACGCGCTTCACCAGGATGTTATTATTATAGTAGAAAGCGATGACATCTCCGGTCTTCATGTTGTTCGTCTTGATCGAGGCGACAAGATCGCCGTTGTCTACCGTTCCGCTCATCGACGAGCCGTAAATACGAAGAATCGGCATAAGAAGAACGGCTACAAGGATAGCCAGCGCGGCAACAACTACGAGTGTAAAAGCAGTGTTGCGAAGCGTCCTTAAAAAATTCCTTCTATATGTATATCTGTCCAACTCCTGCTTTATGCTGTCAGTCGTCGGAAGTTCTTTCGGTCTTCTCATTTATTTTCCTCAAAATCACCGGATGTATAACCCGCAGGATACGGTTGCTCTTGTGCATCCTGATTCGCCGATGCCGAATTCTCTATTTCTGCCGGATACACTGTCGGCGTCGTATATCCAACCGAATACGGATATTCTGTCGGGAGCGTATACCCTGCTGATACAGTATTATTCATCGGCACCGAATTCTCTACTGTCACTGCATTCTCCGCCGAATCTGCTGTCTTCCTCCTCGGCTTCTTTTTCTTTGGAGCGCCGCTCTTTTGCAGGTTCCTGACATTTTCAACATACAGGTCTGCCGCCCTCTGTGCCTCCTCAAACACTTTGGTCAGCTGGAGGGATGCCTCGGCGATGGAGCCGGCATTTTCAATCTTTATCCTACGGTCTTCCAGCTGCTCTTCCAACTCCTTGATCCTTTTGCGCAGCTGATCTATTTCATAACTCTGATCGAGCATTATTTCAAGGAGTTCTGCTCTTCTCAGTTTTTTCAGATCTTTTTCAACCATGAAATTTCCTTTAAGCTACTCTGTAACTACCTGTCTGTCTCTATATATCTTATACACTACTATACTATGCAAGACAAAGATATATCTACAAGTTTATCTTTTCTAACTCACTGTATAGATTCATTATATAATTAATTCTATATACTAATGATCTTAGAAACGTTCTGTCAAGTTAATTGCAATATTTTATACAACATATAATTCAATCGGACAACCCATTGTTCCATTTTGTCACACTTTTACATGCGTCCAAGCCTATTATGTAGTATTATAGTATTGGGTAAACGTAACAGGATGGTTTTCTTTTTATTTATCATATAGTTTGCACTTACACAAGAGTACATTCGAGGGTAGCATGAAAGACTCCAATGAGACAACAAATACTATATTCGCAGAAAACCTGCGAAAGCTGAGGATCAAAAAAGGGCTGTCACAAGCGCAGCTGGGCGAACAATTATTTGTCAACAGATCCACTGTCGCCCGTTGGGAAAACGGAAGCCGTCTGCCGGACGCTGTAATGATTTCCAGACTGTCCGGGCTGCTGGGAGTAGATGTAAACACCTTGTTCTCTCCCCCCGGAAAAGCTGCCTGCTCTCCAAATGTAATCGTAGTGGACGACAGAAAAATCGTCCTGTCCGGAAGTCTGCCTGTCATAAGGGAAGCAATACCGGGTGCAACGATTACCGGTTTCACCCGGACGTCAGAGGCCATCGCATATGCTACGACGCACCTGGTTTCTCTGGCATTTTTGGACATCGAGATAGGAAAAACAAGCGGATTCGATCTCTGCCGTAAGCTGCTCGATATTAATCCCCGCACCAATGTCGTGTTCCTGACTGCATATGTCGATTATTCCTTCGATGCATGGGGAACAGGTGCCAGCGGATTTATGCTGAAACCGATCACTCCGGAGGGTTTGGATACCCAACTCAAAACCCTGCGGTATCCCTTATAACAAGAGAGGTACATATGGATGTTATGACAAAAGAGCTTGCTCTCTTCCTGTGCGGCTCAGCTTTGATGCTGTCCTTACTTGGAATTATTATCACTATAATCATGCCGGGATTCAACCATCGCACAAGGCGCTTTTTCTTACCTTTCTTTACATTGCTTCTCATTTACATCATCCTCTGCATTGGTGATGCAATCAGCTATAACGATCCGGATATGGCACTGGTCCAGAGAATCATCAGCTATTTTGAATCATTGCTCTTTTCGATGTTTCTGCCCATGCTGACAATACATCTGTTACGCACCTGCGGGGAAGAATGGCGGACGAGCAGGCTTTTTCATGCCGCATTTATTCTGTGGATCATGAGTTTCGTAATGCTGCAAGGTACGTTGTTTACAAATTTCTTTTATTATTTTACCGATGATAACCAGTTTATTCGCGGTCCCCTGTACTCGATATTGCTAATCCCCTCAATTGTAACAATCGTCATCACGCTGAGGGGGCTGATACTTAGAAGTAACAAGTTCACGGTAAGGCATTTTCTTGCCTTTCTCATATGTCTTCTTCCTCTGACCGTTGCGTCAGTCCTGCATGTATTCGTATCGGTATTTCCGCTGATCGGAGTCTGCCTGACATTTACTATTCTCTCAATGTTTTTGATCAACCTGTTTGACCTGATCGAATATTACGTACACCAGCAGGAGGAAATTGCGAAGCAGCGCGCCAGCATCGCCGTACTGCAGATGCGCCCTCATTTCATCTATAATACAATGACCAGCATCTACTACCTCTGCGACCAGAATCCGGAAAAAGCCAAAGAAGTCACTCTTGATTTTACTACATACCTCAGGAAAAACTTTACTGCAATTGCCAGCGAAGATACGATTCCCTTTTCAGAGGAACTTGAGCACACCCGCGCATATCTCGCCGTAGAGCAGGCACAGTATGAAGACATCCTGTTCGTTGATTACGATACGCCGCATACTCATTTTCGCATACCGCCTCTGACTCTGCAGCCGATCGTGGAAAATTCCGTCAAATATGGCTGTGATCCGGACTCTGAGCCGCTGCACATCGTGATACGCACGCGGGCCACAGATTCCGGGAATGAGATCACTGTGGAGGATAACGGACCCGGTTTTAAATCTGTAGATGACAATAAACCGCACATCGCCCTGGCGAATATTGAACAGCGCCTCGAAATGATGTGTGGCGGAACCCTATGTATAATAAACCGAAATTGTGGCGGAACTGTGGTCAAAGTATTAATTCCTTGAGACATCCGCTGTTCCATGAACTTTTACCTGTTCCGGCGCAGGAAAAAAGAGATTTCATAAAAAGCATACCACTCCCTTCATTTTTTTTTATTCAAGATTTCCGAAAATGCGATTCTCACTGTCATTATCAGCTGAGCAATGCTATAATAAAGCAGATATCTGTCATTTCAGACAGCATCAATATGAGTATAACCGGTGCCTGATCTTCTGCATCAGGGTAAAAGAGAAACAGGTGAGATTCCTGTACGAACCCGTCACTGTGAATGGGGAGCTTGAAGCAATGCGCATATGCGCGGTCACTGGCAATCGCCGGGAAGGCAGCTTGAAGCGTGCGGAGATACCGCGTACCCATAAGCCAGGAAACCTGCCGGTTATCAGTGCAGGGATGTTTTTGTCCCAAGGCCACGCGGATTTGGTTGCGCTATCACAAGTCGTCCCGGACGGCTTTTTCTTGATGGAAAAGTTCCCAAAGGAGACGGCTGCTTTCACTCGTTTGAAAACGAGTCCTGCACAGCGCCCCATCTATTCGATGGAGGCGTTTTTCAGTGTGAAAATGTCTGCTGACGCCGGCATATATGCCTCTCCGGGGCACTCGAAAATTATACTATCGGGACTCGATAATGCGCATCCTCAGTCTTATTCGCATGGTTGGCCAAAGCCTCTGCCGTAACTGTCGACACACTAAAAATCTTAACAGGAGGACACAATGAAAAAGGCACTTGCAACACTTCTCATCGCATCCATGGCGATTGCATCTCTGGCAGCATGCGGAGGAACAACTACTTCCGGTACAGGAACTACAGAAACAGCTGTTGATGAATCTTCGGTTTACGATAATACTATATCAGCAGAAGAATCTGCTCTCGCCGAAAGCAATACGGATACATCCGTTTCTCAGGACACTAAAGCTGAAACTTCCGCCGCCGATTCTTCCGTAGCAGAAGAAGCTGAGGAAGAAAATTATGAGACAGGAGACGCTTCCCTCGACAATCCGAGAAATCAGGATGACATCGGAGAAAATGAGCTCTTAGTGGTAAGTTTCGGAACGAGCTTTAACGATAACCGCCGCAATACGATCGGAGCTATCGAAGATGCTCTGGAGAAAGCTTTCCCGGACTGGAGCGTACGAAGAGCATTTACCAGCCAGATCATTATCGATCATGTAAAGAGCCGTGACGGAGAAGAGATTGACAATGTGAAGCAGGCTCTCGACCGCGCTGTCGCAAACGGCGTTAAGAGGCTTGTTGTTCAGCCTACCCACCTGATGAACGGCCTTGAATACACGGATCTCACGGAAGAAGTATCTCAGTATGCGGATGCATTTGACAAAATCTCCATCGGTGAACCGCTCCTCGGCACGGATGAGGACTTCAAATCCGTAGAGGAAGCTATCACAGGAGCCACTGCATCCTATGATGACGGACAGACCGCAATCGTCTTCATGGGTCACGGCACCGAAGCGGACTCTAACGCGATTTACAGCAAGATGCAGGAGAATCTCAAGGCAGATAAGTATGACAACTATTATATCGGAACGGTGGAAGCAACGCCGTCCGTCACGGACGTCCTTGAACAGGTCAAAGCCGGTGATTACAAACGTGTTGTGCTGAGACCTCTCATGGTTGTAGCAGGCGATCATGCTAACAACGACATGGCCGGTGATGAAGACGATTCCTGGAAGAGCATCTTTGAGGCAGCCGGATATAACGTTGAGTGTGTTCTCGAGGGTCTCGGTTCGGTTGATGCTATCCATGAGATCTATGTTGCACATGCGCAGAAAGCTGTTGACGAGGCACTTTCCTGAGAATCAGTCGAAGTATTTGATGAAAATAATGCAGCGGTCTTGGCTGCTGCAAACGGAGATTATGCTATGATTCATAAAAGAACGCTTGCCCTTGTACTTGCTGCAATTCTTTCCCAGAGTATCATGACCGGATGCGGCAATACCGGAGCAGGAAATACAAATACTAACATTGCTGCCACAGATAGCTCAGCCGCACACGATGATAGTGATGCAGCTTCTTCCAAAACAGATCAATCTGCAAGTGCGGAACCGGGTGACTCTGCAGTTGGCAAAACTGCTGCTGCCGATACCTCGGACTCACAGAATGAGGAATCGAAGGTAGAAGGTGTCGCCTCGGCTGATGAGATGACAGATATTGTGGATGTAGTTGAAGAAGGAATGGTGCCGGTCCACGCGGATGAAATTGAAAATGGCGTCTACCCTATCACTGTAGATTCCAGCTCCTCAATGTTCAAGATCACGAACTGCACTCTTGCCGTTTCCGACGACTCTATGAGCGCAGTGATGACTATGTCCGGCACCGGTTATCTCTATCTCTTCATGGGAACCGGAAATGAAGCAGTCTCTGCTAGCGAATCGGACTATATATCATATGAAGAAACACCGGACGGAGCTTACACCTTCACGGTACCTGTCGAAGCGCTCGATGAAGGAATTCCCTGCGCGGCCTACAGCAAACGCAAAGAGCAGTGGTATGACCGCACACTTCTATTCCGTGCGGATTCCCTTCCGCAGGAAGCGCTGAAGAACAATTCTTTCACGGATCCGGCAGACTTGAATCTTGCTGACGGCACATACACTGCCGAGGTCACTCTTGAAGGCGGTTCCGGAAAAGCCTCCGTGACATCTCCTGCAAAAGTTACCGTTAAAGACGGAATTGTAACTGCAGAGATCATCTGGAGCAGTTCCAACTACGATTTTATGGTAGTAAATGAAGAACGTTTCGACCCGGTGAACTCAGATGGAAACTCGACTTTCGAAATCCCGGTGACCGGATTTGACTATAAGATGCCGGTCAGCGCGGACACGACTGCGATGAGCACGCCGCATCTTATTGATTACACGCTTACATTTGACAGCGCGTCACTGACACCGGCTGCATAAGCACATTTTATAATTAAGACGCTATCGATTACGTATCGTTCCGTGCTTACGTTCGAAGACAAAGCAAACAGTAGCCAGTTCCCGGCAGACTCTCAGAGTGTTCCTGCCGGGAATTTGCTACTCTGTTACATAATGCTCCACCGAAGTATTGTATGACTCCGTTGTCTGAAAAGGAGGGAACCGGCTATGCACATTTCCGGACATCGACTTTCACTCATAATTTCTGCTCTTCTGCTCTGTATGTGGATTATCGGAGGTTGTGCATCTAACACGACAATAACTGATTCCCATGCTTCTTCCTGGGCAGCTATGGAGCCTACAGGCCACATGCCGCTTGACTATGCAACCGAGTTTTCTGTCGACTATTATGATGACTTTGCACTCATTACCATCGGCGGCACAGACCGCTATCTTCTCATTTCTGAAAATACCAAAGCCCCTGCAGATCTCGACACTGACATCATCCCGATACGAAAGCCTGATACGGTTTATCTTGCAGCATCGGCCGGAATGGATTATTTCAGGGTACTGAAAGCTCTTGACACCGTTCGCATGACCAGCACACAGGCCGTGAACTGGAGCCTGCCCGAAGTCGTACAGGCTCTCGACTCCGAAAAAATGCTCTACGCGGGCAAGTACAGCGCCCCCGACTACGAGCTGCTGCTGCGCGAAGGAATCGATCTGGCTATTGAGTCGACCATGATCTACCATACTCCTGAGACAAAGGAGAAAATAGAAAAGCTCGGAATTCCCGTTCTTGTGGATAAATCCAGCTATGAGCCGCACCCGCTCGGCAGGATGGAGTGGATCAAGCTTTACGGTCTCCTGCTCGGCAAGACAGATGAGGCGGACACCTTTTACAACGAACAGCTTGCATCTCTTACGGCGGTACCGGAGCTTTCGAAAATGCTGTCCTCTACCGTCCCCGCAGCCCGCGAAGATTCGATATCCGGCTCAGCACAAAATCCCGTCGCTTCGCAGGATTCTCCCACTGTAGCCTACTTCTACATCACTTCTTCCGGCTACGCCAATGTGCGGAGGCCCGGCGACTACATCTCTAAGATGATTGAGATGGCTGGCGGATCCTATGCATTTGCAGATGCCTCTGTCTCCGAGGATAGTACCAAAGCGACTATGAACATGCAGATGGAAGCTTTTCTTGACCGCGCTCTCGTTTCCGATATACTTATTTACAGTACATCCATCGACGGGGAGATGCATTCTGCGGAAGAACTGTACAAAAAGGCACCCATGTTGAAACAGAGCAAGGCCGCATCCGCCGGAAACATATGGATCACAGGAAAGAATATGTATCAGCAAACTACCGCAGTCGCACAGATGATGCTGGAGCTTTATTCTGTAATTACAGGAGAGGCAGATGAGGCGGAAATGGAGTTTCTTCACAGACTGAACTGACTTAGACTGCTATGAACCCGCCTCCTAAAGGTCAACTCATCCATACTTTGCTCAAGTTTTGCTCGCGAGATTCGAAGCATTTTAGGTTCATTGTAACAAAATTTCACGGAGACATAACCATGTCACACAGAGCCAAACGGCAGACAGCATGCTTTCTTTCGCTTGCTCTTCTGCTCGTCCTTCTCTTACTACTGAACATCAATACAGGAAGCATACATATGAGACCGGGAGAAATCCTGCACGTGCTCACTTCCCGGGAAACTGCCGACACACAGGGGCAGATCATCTGGGAAATCCGGCTGCCGCGGCTGATAGCTGCAGCAATTCTCGGCGGAGCACTCTCGGTCTCCGGTTTTCTTCTCCAGACATTTTTCAATAATCCGATTGCGGGACCGTTCGTGCTCGGCATTTCATCAGGTGCAAAACTGACGGTCGCCCTGACCATGATTTTCTTTCTCGGGTCCGGCAGATCGGTGAGCAGCGGCGGGATGGTGGCGGCTGCATTTGCAGGCGCAATTCTCTCCATGGGGTTCGTGCTTCTCATCTCGCTCAAAGTCCGCAACATGGCTTTGCTCGTCGTGTGCGGCGTCATGATCGGATATATCTGTTCCGCAATCACGGATTTTGTGGTGACTTTCGCGGATGATTCGAACATCGTGAACCTGCACAACTGGGCGCTCGGCAGCTTTTCGGGCACCGGTTGGGAAAATGTACGCACCCTCACTCTCATCGTCCTTCCCTGCCTGCTGTTCAGTTTTCTTCTCTCGAAACCTATGAGCGCCTATCAGCTCGGCGAGGGTTATGCACAGAACATGGGCGTGAATGTGCGCGTGTTCCGCCTGGAGCTCATTCTTCTATCGAGCATGCTGTCGGCGTGCGTAACGGCATTTGCCGGACCGATTTCATTCGTGGGGATTGCGGTCCCGCATCTTGTCAAGAATCTCTTCGGGACGGCAAAACCGCTCGTCATCATACCGGCCTCATTCCTCGGCGGAGCCTGCTTCTGCCTCATGTGCGATGTGATTGCGAGGTGTGCATTTGCACCCACTGAGCTCTCGATCAGCTCGGTGACCGCAGTGTTCGGCGCTCCGGTGGTGATCTGGATGCTGCTTCACCGGAAGTAAATACCTGCACTTTTAAAGACGAGGATTTTACTCATGAAAAATCTATCCCTCAGAACCGAAGACCTGTCTGCCGGATATGACCGCAGCCCCGTCATCAGGAATATCTCCCTGCACGCCCGGCCGGGGCAGATCCTCACTCTGATCGGTCCCAACGGAGCCGGCAAGTCCACTCTCCTGAAGACACTTGCTCAGCAGCTCGAGCCTCTCGGCGGCACGGTATTTCTCGGCAAAAATCCAATAAAATCTCTCTCCGCCAATGACATAGCCAAAAGTATGTCCCTTCTTCTGACAGAGAGAATCGATCCGGAACTCATGACGTGCCGCGACGTGGTCGCGACAGGCAGGTACCCCTATACAGGCCGACTTGGAATCCTTTCGGCAGAAGATCATTTCAAAGTCGACGAAGCGATGGCATTGACACACGCCATGGAGCTCTCCGAACGTCCCTTCCGGGCAATCAGCGACGGTCAGAGGCAGCGCATTCTGCTTGCGCGCGCATTATGCCAGGATCCCGGCGTTCTTCTGATGGATGAACCGACCTCTTACCTCGATATTCATCACAAGCTGGAGCTTCTCGGCCTTCTCCGAAGACTGGTAAAAGGAAGAAATCTCACGGTTATCATGTCACTCCATGAAATCGATCTGGCGCAGAAGGTTTCCGATGTCATAGTGTGCATAAAGAACGGGCAGATTGACAGGATGGGGACGCCGGAAGAGATATTTTCAGATGAATATATAAAAACCCTGTTCGATATCGAACAGGGCTGTTATCTGACATATTGCGGCTCTCCGGAGCTTCCGAAATCCGTCGGAAAACCGAGCGTGTTTGTAATCGGCGGCGGCGGAAGCGGGATTCCGACATACCGGAGACTGCATCGGCAGGGAATTGCATTTGCTGCGGGCGTACTTCATAAAAATGATCTTGAGTACCCGATTGCGTGTGCGCTCGCTTCGGAAGTCATCGCGGAGGAGGCGTTTGAGCCGATCGGCGATGAGGCATTTGAAAATGCAAAAGCGCTCGCGGGTTCCTGCGATGAGGTCATCTGCTGTCTTGCAAAGTTCGGGACACTGAATGCGCGGAACCGGGAATTATTCATGCACCGTAACGCACTCTGCCCGCAACGCATGCGGCAAAGAATGCAAGAATATCAATGACCACGATCGTTGATCCGACCGGCGTTCCCGCAAGAATTGATATGAGAATTCCCAGCGTCGCGCAGATGACCGACACGACCGCCGAACAGATCGTCACAGTCTTGAAACTCCTGAATACGCGCATCGCCGACAATGCCGGGAAAATGACCAGCGCGGAAATCAGGAGAGATCCGACCAGATTCATCGCAAGCACGATTATGATTGCGATGGTCACGGCGATGAGGAGGTTGTAGGTATTGACATTTGTCCCGACTGCTTTCGCGAAGTCCTCGTCGAAGGTGACCGCGAAAATCTTGTTGTAGAATACGACAAATATCACCACGACCGCAATCGATAATACCACGCAAAGCCACACTTCCGATATGGACAGCGTCAGGATTGAGGTCGACCCGAACAGGGTGCTACACACATCTCCTGACAGGTTTGCGGATGTCGAAAATATATTCATCAACAGATAACCTACCGCCAATGCACCGACCGAGATCATTGCGACGGCAGCGTCTCCCTTGATTTTTGTGTTCTGACCCGTCCTAAGGAGCAGAACCGCACAGATCACTGTCGCCGGCAGTACAAAAAACATGTCGTTCGAGAGATTAAGTACCGAGGCAATCGCAATGGCGCCAAAAGCAACGTGTGAAAGTCCGTCCCCGATAAAGGAAAAGCGTTTCAGTACCAGCGTAACCCCCAGAAGCGACGAACAGAGTGCAATCAGCACGCCGACGATCAGGGCGTACCGGACAAACGGAAATTCGAAGTAGTATACGAGCGTATCTATCATTTTCCGGCCTCCTCTCCCGCCTTGTGCATTACATCACCTGATTCGTTCTGTAGCCCTCCTGCTTTCGGTTGCTCATTTTCCCTTTGTTTATCTGAACTCATATCTCCATCATAAGAATCTTTCTTCGCTTCTTGTGAGTTCCTGTCGTTTTTTTCTTTCCGGCTGGCAGAAACATTTCCGGTTGCGATGTTCTCAGACTCATTTCTAATATCCTGCTGCGCAGGATTCTTAATCGTCAGATTCTCGTCACTTTCTATACTTGCAGTGAACAATCTGCCTTCACGGCTCTGAAGATACTTCTCCTTCGTTCCGAAAAAGATCGTAGTTCCGACGTGGAGAATATGGGTAGCGTAACGCACTGCAGCCTGCACGTCATGGGAGACCATGATGATCGTAACTCCCTCATCCTTGTTCAGGTGCTCTATGAGGGTGTACATATCATTTGTCACTTTCGGATCGAGTCCGGAGACAGGCTCGTCGAGCAGCAATATTTTCCGCGTCGCACAGAGTGCGCGTGCAAGCAGAACTCTCTGCTGCTGTCCTCCGGAGAGCTCACGATAGCAGCGTTCTGTGTATTCCGTGATTCCCATGCGTTCTATGTTCTCGCGGGCCATCCGCTTTTCTTCTTTCGTGTAAAATGGATGGAACTTCCCTCTCGCCTGGCATCCGGAAAGAACAATTTCCCAGACCGAGGCAGGAAAATCTCTCTGCACGATCGTCTGCTGCGGCAGATACCCGATTTCTCTGGCAGTAACGCCGTCACCTGTCGTGATGGTCCCGGACATCGGGCTCCTCAGGTTAAGGATTGTCTTCATCAGCGTGGATTTTCCCGATCCGTTCTCGCCGACGATGCACAGATAATCTCCTTTATTCACTTCAAAGCTCAGGTCGCGGACAAGGACATCTCCCTCGTAACCGAGTGTCAGATTTTTGCATGATAGTTGAGCCATCTTTTACTTCCTCTTTCGTTTCATACGCCGGGCACAGGAATTCCCACGATTTTCGACCTGCACTCCTCACACACGCCGTAAAATACAGTTCTCACCGGATCCAGTGAGAATCCGTGGTGCGCGAGCATATGCTCCTGCAGATTGGCGATTTCATCACATTCAAGGTGGATGAGGCGGCCGCAGCTTTCGCATTTGCAATGAAAGCACGCCGGTTTATGGCAATTGGTCTGCCTGTCTATATACTCAAAAAGGGCTCCGCCGTTGCTGTCAAGAACATAACGGTTCACTTCGCCCGCCTCGACCAGTCTTTCAAGCTGGCGGTAGACCGTCGTCATACCGATCCGACTTCCCCTGTTCTTCATCCCTTCAAAGATTTCCTGTACCGTCATCTGCTGCCCGGGCACAGATGCCATGAATGCCAGCATCTCGGTGTACTGTTTTGTTTTGTACTGTGATTTTGCCATTCTATTCCTCCGGAAAGATTGCCAAATTGAAAAGCTTTTTCATTTTATCACTCTTCGGTACTTTGTCAACATGATTTTGGAAATCGTTTTCATTTTACGCTGCCTTTTCAGCTAAAAAAGAGTGCACTTTGACACTTTGCACGTTGGTGCGCAAGCGTCAGTTTATATCTTCATCTACGCACCAATCTCAGCCTCGAGTGCCTAAGCATTGTGTACTCGAGCGTCTTTATGTTATAGAAAATCAACTTTTCTATGCATAAAAAGCCGCTGCTGATCAGGTGAATGAACAGTAGCGGCATATGATGGCATTATTCAAGACACTATCACACAACTCGCGGGATTCAAGTCAATGTCAGCTGACATAATTCCGAACCAAATCCCTATGCTTACACTGTGACGCAGAATTTCAGTAAGCTCATTACAGCTTTTTCAATGTCACGAACTGATACAGATGGTACCCCAGCTGAATCGGAGTCGGCATGACAAGATCTGCCACCGCCTCCATCACAATTCTCTTTCTGAGATCTCTCTTCAGTTCGGGGGCTAAGTGTCTCCTCAGGAGTTCATCCGATCCAAGATAGTCTTCCTCTTCAGGGTGTCTGATCAGGTAATCCTTGACAATTTCAATATCTTCTATATCGAGTATATTTAAGAGCTTTATAATTTCGCTTCTGGGACAGTCATATGTAATGCGGACGCCGCCCGTCTTGCGGTACAGGTCAACTTTTTGGATTCCCGGATCATTCATAAGCTCAAACCGGAGGATATCCGCCTCGTCAGCCGTCATATTTCTCAGGCTTTCACATCTGATCCTTATACTGTTTTTTGATTCATGAGCGATTGTATATTTCATGACACTCCTTTGCGCCGTTATCCGGCTTCTTGTGTTTTTCCCTGTACCTCTTATTTTCGGAAGCAGCTCTACTTTTCGCTCTTACTCCCGTAATCCTGATTTCCTTGCCGGCAGACTCCTTTTTACGGAAGTATCTTCACTTTTCGCTCTTACTCCCGTAATCCTGATTTCCTTGCCGGCAGACTCCTTTTTACGGAAGTATCTTCACTTTTCGCTCTTACTTCCGTAATCCTGCCCTGATTTCATTGGCATATCACCAGAATACCATATTCCCGAAAGCCAAATCCTTCAGCACCCCGATAGCCTCCCTCGTCATATTGTTGGGTAGGAATGACAGCGACGAACCGGCTGCCAGTCCCGTCGCATCCTCTATTCCCTGCTTCTTCGCTATTCCCAGAGCCCGATACACATGGAAATTGTTCGTCACTATACCCACTGCCACATCCCCGGAAGGCAGCAGAGCCTTGCTGTAGCGAATGTTTTCGGATGTATTTGTCGCCTGTTCTTCCAGTATTATGCGTTCTTCGGCTATTCCTGCGGAAATCAGATAGTCCGCCATACCGCGTGCTTCCGTCACGCGCTCATTTGAACCCTTCGCACCCGTGACGATACAGATCGTTCCGGGATTCTTCTCAAGATATTCGGCCGCACAATCCAGCCGGTATTTCAGCACCACACTCGGACCGTCATCCTTGACCTGTGCACCCAGGACAATGATATAGTCAAGAGGGGTGTCGCATGTGTATTCAAAACAGGCTCCGATTTTGACCATCAGAAACAGGAAAACTGCCATACCGACAAACACGAGTGCACCGAGAATCCCCATGAGCCATTTCGGCAACAGAAGATACCAGTTTCGCTTGACACCGACTCCGCAGAGCAGGAAGATTGCTCCGAGCAGAAACCAGAAAAGAAAGAATTTACTCCCTGAGGCGACGGAAACGACTATGAAGCCGTACGTAATACTCAGGACTGCAAGCACAATAAATATGATCATGAATCTCCCTTCTTCTCTACTCACGGTTGCAAGCGAAACTGCATAATAATCCTAAATTCGCACTGGCATTTTCGATGAGGCGCACTGGCGTACTAAAGTGTGGAAGTTTTAGTCCCTTACAATTCAGCTCCGTCTGTCTCAATGACGTGCTTATACCAATCGAAAGATTTTTTCTTTCTTCTCTCAAATGTACCGCTGCCGTCGTCCTCTCTATCCACATAAATCATGCCGTAACGCTTGGACATCTCTCCCGTTCCCGCCGAAACAAGGTCAATGCACCCCCACGGCAGATATCCCATCAGCGGTACTCCATCCAGATTCACCGCATCATCCATCGCCTGAATGTGCGCTCTCAGATAATCGATTCTATAGTCGTCGTTGATGGAGCCATCCTCCTCGATCGTGTCCTTCGCTCCCAGACCGTTCTCCACGATGAAGACAGGTTTTTGGTACCGGTCATACAGAGTATTCAGCGTCACGCGAAGACCGAGCGGATCGATCTGCCATCCCCATTCTGAGCGCTTCAGATACGGATTTTTCGTGCTTGCAAATATATTGCCTGCGGTCTGCTTTCCCGCTATCTCCGGATCCGTGCTGACGCATCTGGAAGCATAGTAGCTGAACGTAACGAAATCGACCGTGTTCTCTTTCAGGATCGCCAGATCACCCGGCTCCATGACGGGCATGATGCCCTCTCTTTCCATCTGCTTCAAGGCAAACGCCGGATACTCTCCCCTGCTCTGTACGTCGATGAAGAAATAGTTATCTCTGTCTCTGCAGATGGACTCCCAGACATCTTCCGGTCTGCAGCTATACGGATAGTAATTTCCGGCTGCCAGCATGCATCCGATCATCGCGTTCGGTGCAAGCTCATGACCGATCTTCGTAGCAAGAGCACTGGCGACCAGCTCATGGTGCGCAGCCTGATATGTTACTTTCTTACGGTCTTCTCCCTCCTCAAAACGGATACCTGCAGCCATGAACGGGAGTGCAATAAGCATATTGATTTCGTTGATTGTCAGCCAATACTTGACTTTGTGACCGAATCGCTCGAACAGAACCGTTGCATAGCGGACAAAATAATCGATCATTTTTCTGCTCTTCCAGCTTCCGATCGTATCGACGAGATGCATCGGCGCATCAAAGTGAACGATGGAGACGAGCGGTTCAATGCCGTATTTGAGACACTCGTCAAAAACGCTGTCGTAAAATGCTATGCCTTCTTCGTTGGGCTTCTCTTCATCGCCATTCGGGAAAATGCGAGTCCAGTTGATACTCATGCGGAAGCATTTGAATCCCATCTCCGCCATCATGGCGATATCTTCCTTGTAATGGTGATAAAAATCTATACCAAGGTGAGCCGGATAATAATGGTCTGCATCCGGCGCGGATACAATCATGTCGCCCTTGATGATCGGAAATCTGTCCTTGCCGTGGGGAATCACATCGTTGGTGCTGAGACCTTTACCTCCCTCATTCCAGCCGCCTTCACACTGGTTCGCGGCCGTGGCGCCGCCCCATAAAAAGTCTTTTGAAAAGCTCATAGTTCACCTCTCTTCATAAATAGAATGTACGAAAACGCTTTCATCTATTATAACTCTTTTGCAGCCCACCGTATACCAGAAACCCGAAACAGCAAATTAAGCTATTCTTCTATAATACTTCTTACGCCGCCAAAGCATTCGCATTGACCTGTTCGATCACTCTCCGGATGCCCATCCAAACGGTCAGATCCGTAAAGACTTCCACGATGCTGCCCTGATCCGTAAACGGTGTCTCCTGCAGCACTGATAAATCTTTCATCATGCCGTTATGGACAATGTACTCCACGATTTGATTGACGAAATAGATTTGCCGGCTGTCCAGGTTCGCATCATTCAGGAATTCAGCGAACGCAGCCTTGGCTGCACTCATATCAAGGCCGACGATCTCCCGTACGAATTCGCCTAGGGGCTTTTCTCCGTACTCAGCCTGGTATTCCTGCCTAGTGCCGACCTCGCTCCAGAGGATCTCTTCCAACACCTTCACATCCGCACCGGTTAGCGGCACGTTGCTCTTGAGCTTGGCAATCACGGCATTATCCTGATGCTGCCGGACATAGTACTCAGCCTTTGCTTTGTAGTTTTTCAGGTCGTCGCTGTCCAGTTCGGATTCCTTCCAGTCGATCGACAGGATCTCGTCATCGAAATCCGTATCGTAAATGATCTTGCCGGTCGGAATATACTTCATCAGATCCCGCAGGCTCTCGCGGATATGCTCAAATTCATCGATGCCGGCATTGTCCAGATAGTCCGTATGCAGGATCTTGTCGATCAGCTCCGCCTGCATCATGATCTCCGGGATGTTGGCCACACTGGCCACAGCGGAGACCTTCTTTATCAGGTCGTGTCTGGCTCGGCTGTACTTTTTCCCTGCGAGATAGGCAAGCTCGATCCCGTACATCAGGGCATCGAATCGCAGTGCTTTGGCATCATCGTTTTCCGGCTCGATCAGCGGAGCCAGCTCCTCCCGGACCATAAGCGTATCCTCATAGGTCAGGGCCTGATAATTCTCCGGAACGGCATACTGATCCACATATCGCAGATGCTGCCGTACCGCGAAATTCTCTCGGTTCAGCTCCTGCACCTTACCGGTCATATGCTCTACTAAGGCTTTCCGGTAGGCAATCAGCCGCTCCGTCTGATACTGCAGATTCTGGAGCTTATACGTGATCTCAAACTGCAGTCCGAATATGGCCCCCTGCAGGGCAATCATGTTGGCTGTGGGTTTTCCCTTGTTCATACGGAAGAACTCGAAGTTCCCACAGAAATCGAAGATATAAAACTTGTCTTTATCTACACCGTCGATCAGGCCCGGGCAGAGACGCGTTCCACGTCCGATCATCTGCCAGAACTTGGCCTTGCTCATAACCTTCTTGAAGAAGACCAGATTCAGCACCTCCGGTACGTCGATACCGGTGTCCAGCATGTCCACAGAGATTGCGATCTGCGGCATTTTCTTGGGATCGGAGAACTCGTCGATGGCGCTTTGGGCATAGGTCATATAGTTGTCGATGACCTTGGCGTACCCATTCAGATGCGGGTATTCCTTGCCAAACACTTCAAGGATCTTCTCCGCGTGGGTGTGATTCTTGGCAAAGATGATGGTCTTGCCGATTTTATTGCCGTAGTCGATCTTCAGTCCGTGGGTCATGAGGATGTGAAGCACCTCACGAATGGTATCCTCGTTGAAGATCCACTCGTTCAGGGCAGAGGACGCAATGCTTTCGGGTAGCTCACCGTTCTCATCTTCGAAGGTGTCCTCGTAGATTTCCTTATCTTCATCGGACAGCTCATCATATACGATGCCCTGCTGAATGAATTTCAGCGTCGTTTCCACCGACATGAAATCCACCAGATAGCCATCCTGCACGGCCTGGGCAAGCTCATATCCGTAGGTCGGGACGCCGCTTTCCAACTCGAAAATGGCATAGGTATTTTTATCGATCTCGTCTTTCGGCGTGGCGGTCAGGCCAACCAGAGGCGCATCGAAATAGTTGGGCCTCGTCGCAGATCACCAGATCGAAATGGCCGCAGGAGAACAGCTTGCCCTCCTCATCCCGCACAGAGTCGATGCAGTTCATCATGGTCTGATATGTGGAGAACACGCCATGTGCGGTATAGTAGTCTTTCTCTTCACAGAGGTTTGTTACCGAAAGATCCGGCAGGAGATTCACAAAGTTCCGCTTTGCCTGGGTCACCAGGGAATTGCGGTCGGCCAGAAACAGAACATTCTTGATCCAGCCCTGCTCCAGCAGCACCTTCACCAGGGCGATGACCGTCCGCGTCTTGCCGGAACCGGTAGCCATGACCAACAGCGCTTTACGGCGGTTCTTCTGCCCGAAGGCGTCGCACACGGCCTTGATCGCCGCCTCCTGATAGTAGCGGCCGGCGATCTGCTTGTCTACGACGATGTATTTCAAGCTGCTGCGCATGCTCTGCAGATTAAACAGCTTTTCCAGATCCCGCTTTGAATAGAAGGCAGCAACCTTCCTCTCCGGGTACTGGTTGTCTACGATGCGGGTATCAAAACCGTTGGTCAGGAACACCACCGGACGGCGGCCCTGCTTCTGCTCGATAAGATCGGCGTACAGCTTTGCCTGCTGGCGTCCCTTAGCCACGTCAACGCAGGTTCGCTTAGCCTCAATCACCGCCAGGATCCGCCCATCGTCACCCATCAGCACATAATCCGCATAACCGACTTCGGATTTATTGGGCATGCCGGGGATCTCATATTCGTTAATCCAGCTCTTTCCCTCGATCCAGCCGGCATCCTCCAGCAGGGCATCGATGTAAAGCTTGCGGGTCTTATATTCGGAGATATCCAGCGGCTTCGGTACATAGGTCTGCTGTTGCTCAACGCGGCGTGCAGTCAGCTCCTCCCGTAGGGCTGTGTTCTCCGCCATCAGCTCTTCCAGTTTCAGCTCTGCCTCGGTATCGATGAGCGGAATAGCAGCAGGGGGCTCCTGTTCCAGAAGAGAACGATCGAAATAACCTTCCTGATAATCTTCGGCATAACAATAGGCAACAAAGTCCAGGAAGATAAACAGGTTTTCCAGGCATAATGCGGCCTGTTCTTTCGTAATCTGTCGTCCCGAATGAGCTGCTGTGTTGCCGGTCCTGCGGATATAATCCATCCGCCGAAACAGATTATCATCGACGATGTCGTGAAACTCCTCTGTATTCATCAGGCTGATCAGGCTGTCCTGATACGGCATCTCCAGCCCGCTGTCTACGGAATACATCCATTTGATAGCAGCCTCCATCGCCCTTCGGCAATTCAGCACACAGGCTGCCGGATCGATCTGGTAGATTCGCTCCGCCGCTATAGCCGGTTCTGCAAAGGGGACGAAATCCTGTTCTTTTGTAAAGAGATCAAAGTTGGTCATGGAGTGTCACCTCATTACTATTTCTTTCTTTTGCTTCCATTCCTAAGGCCTTGGGAAAACTGCTGTCTGACTTCTGGCATTTTCATGGCTTCACTAATGAGGGTGTTCGTTACAGATGCCCCCAAAGTGTTCTCCGATTCCTTTTGTAGTAACTCAAGTTGATGGCGATGTTCAATTTCCATCTTTTCTTTTTCCATTGCAAACTTTTCTCGTTCTTTTTCGATATCGAGTTCATATTGCTTCTCGAGTTTCTGAATATCTGCTTTTGTTTGCTTTCTGGCTACTGCATAACTTGTAAAACCGGCAATGGCGGCACAGATAACAGAAACTATGTACGGTAGGGATGTTTCCATGATTCACCTCACCCAAAATATTGCTGCATTAAGCTATCGAATAGCAGCTGTGCCTCATTGAGCGCCTTCTGAACGACAACTTTTGATTTGTCGACTTGAACGACGAAAGAAGCAAACTGTTTTTGAAGTTCCATCGGTGGAACATAGAACAATTTATCCTCTAACTTCGACTTCGATAATATCCCCTTCAGAGCCATGTTGATCTCTTCAACCAGATAGTTTTTAGAAATCTGCAATAACACATATAGAAAGTGAACATCATAATGCTTAGGGACGACTGCGTTTATTTGTTGATTAAAAGCCACCTTCCTATTTGTGATACATACTCTGCCTATGCTTGCGATACTTCCAGCAATACATGCCATTAGAATTGCATCCTTATCTACTATTCGTCCGACTTTCATACCTTCTTCTGAAAGGCACTCAGCGGCCTGGGTCGGATTAGTCCTTCCCGTAATTATGTTATCAGTTTTTATCCATTCAATATAATTACCATAATACACTTCTACTGATCGAGGAGGTGTGTTCCCTGTTATAACAGAACAGGATGAACGTAATTCTTCTATATCGTACCCGTTTGGATTCGCTCTCGGATCACCAAACATCTCGACAAATCGGGCTTTGATAAGGTCGTCCAGTTTCTTAAGTTCCGATTGATGAGCTTCAATTACAGCGCTCACTTTATCCAGTATTTGAACGATTTCTCTTTGATCCGCAATACTATGTATCCTTACCTTTATCTTTGAGAGGGTAGCTTTGTTGAGTGTTTTACCCATCACAGCTTTATTGGTTCCCGCATCCCAATCTCTGCCCAAAAACATATAGTATATATAGTCAGGCAAAAGATCCACCACATGTTTATCTCTGAAAGACATAATTGCCTCGTTAGAATACATGGGTTCAGGTACGATAGCTGTTTTCCCTATTGAGAGTTTAAAGCTCATTACCACTGTACCTGCAGGAATGATACTGATTCCGCTCTCTTCAACAGCTTTATCTGATAGATATTCCTTTGTGTCTTCAATGTATTTCTCACACCGCGAAAGATCCCCAATAGAAATCCATTTATGATCGTCTGAATTCCAGTATTCAGGATTATTTCGTGAAGGTGTTTTTCCCATCTGAAGATCGAATAAATCCTCCAACTTGTATTCCATAATGATCCCCACAAATATCAATTTCTAAACCTGCTAGCTTCTATCTTTTCTCCTATACTTCGGATCCCGATAATAGCTCCAATAAAGGTAGCCACCAGTATCAAAATCCACCACCAAGCAAAAGAGAAAATGCTCATTACACATAAAACGCCTGTTAGCAGAGCATATGTCACCAGGTACAGCAGACTCCCAACTGCCGGTTCCGATCCCTTATCATAGACCAGCCCTACGATCAAATATGTGATCGGCGCCATTACAATTCCTGCTATCCAGTTGATTAGCAGCGCTGAATCGCCAAAACACTCAAAGGGATTAGGAAGACAAAACTGCCGTATGAGTAAACTCAGCAATGAGATAATCTTATACATTCAGCAGTCTCTCCAACTCATCCATCTCTGTGGAAATCTGTTCTTCCAGTTTCCTTAGATTCGCCATGATTTCACTCGTGGGCGGATACTCTACCGCCACATACTCCGTCTGTTTGTACTTATTGATAGAAAGATCGTAATCATTGCCAGCAATCTCATCCTTCGACACAAAGAAGCTCTGTTCGGTGCGCTTCCGATCCTGCTCAGCGTCCAGCGCATGAAACCGGGCGATGATGTCCGGGATATCATTCTCCTTGGTTTCACCGCGCTTGTCGTCCAGGCTGTAGCCGTCGGCCTTCATGTCGTAAAACCACACCTTGTCCGTGCCGCCGTGGCCGGTCTTGGTGAAGATCAGGATGGCGGTGGAAACACCGGCATAGGGCTTGAACACACCGGAGGGCATGGAAATCACGGCTTCGAGGCGGTTGCCCTCGATCAGTTCCTTCCGGATCGCCTTGTGGGCGGTGGAGGAGCCGAAGAGCACACCGTCTGGGACGATGCAGGCGCAGCGGCCGCCGACTTTGAGCATCCGCAGGAACAGCGCGAGGAACAGCAGCTCCGTCTTCTTGGTCTTGCATACCTTCAAAAGATCGGTGGAGACGATATCCGCGTCCAGGCTGCCCTTGAAGGGGGGATTGGCCAGGATCAGAGTATACTTCTCCCGGTCCGGGTTCTGGTCGGACAGGCTGTCCCGGTACTCGATAAAGGGATTGTCCACGCCGTGGGTCATCATGTTCATGGCCCCGATACGCAGCATGGTGCGGTCCATGTCGTAGCCGTGGAACATGTGGTTCATATAGTGATCCTTGTTCTGCCGGTTGAAGAAGACTTCCTGCTTGCAGTTCTCCTTCAGATAGTCGCTGACGGCCACCAGGAAGCCGGAGGTGCCGCAGGCGGGATCACAGACGATTTCATCCGCCTTGGGCTCCATCAGATCCACCATCATGCGGATGATATGCCTGGGCGTGCGGAACTGGCCGTTGACTCCCGCCGTGGCGATCTTGGAGAGCAAATACTCGTACACATCGCCCCGGGTGTCGGCGGCTTTGAGCTGCGCCATCTGCTCATAGATGCCATCCATGGCCGTGACGATCTTGTCCAGCATCAGGGGTGTCGGCACCTTGAAGATGGCATCGCCCATGTATTTGGAATAGGCGCTTTCTTTATCACCATGCAGATTCTTGATGAAAGGAAAGACCCATTCCTGTACGGTGCTGTACATCTTTGCTGCAGGAAAATCGTGGAATACGCTCCATTTGAGTTGGCTTCCGTCCACAGTACGGTCTCCGATCTGTACTTCTTTGGCAAAGATGCTCTCATAGGGCAGGCCAAGCATAGCTGCCTCTTTGGCGCGGAGATTGTCGGAGTCGTCCAGGTCATGGATAAACATCAGATAAGTCATCTGTTCAATGACGTCCAGCGGATTTGTCAGGCCGCCGGTCCAGAAGATTTCCCAAAGGCTGTCGATTTTACTTCTCAGTTCACCTGTTACCATATCTTTACTCCTTCTCCCAGTTCCATGTGTAGGAGGTATAGCGTCCTCCGCTGATTTTGATGATTTCTCCGTTTTTCAGCATCTCAGCCAATGCCCTTTCCACGGTCTTCTGGCTGATATCCGGGCATTGTCGCATGATCTGCGTCTTTGTGATTTTTCCTGTGGTGCTGCGGATGATCTCCCGGACCCTATCAGGCTTGGAAAGTCCTCTTGTGATCAGGATATCCACCCGGGATGCAAACTCCCGATAGGCTGCGATCACAACACCCAGCATATACCGGACGAAAGGAAGATAATCATTCTCGCCCTCATGCCATCCGGTCGAGCTTTCCTGCAGGACCTCGTAATAGGTCTCCTTGCTGTCTGCGATCAGTCTTTCGATACTGATATACTTTCCGACGAAGTATCCGGAGCGATACAGAAGCAGCAGCGTGAGCAGACGGCTCATGCGGCCATTTCCGTCGTTGAAAGGATGGATACAGAGGAAGTCCAGGATAAACATCGGCATCAGCAGAAGAGGATCCAGTTCGGGATCCGTCGAAGCCTCCTGAAGAGCATTGCAGAGGGCATCCATGGCCTCCGTCGTTTCCCACGCAGGGACCGGCTGGAACCGGACGCGCTTTGTTCCATCGGGCAGTTCCTCTGCGATGATGTTATCAGAGTTTTTGAAGCTGCCGCCGATGGCGGAATTGCTGAATTTATAGAGATCCCGGTGCAGCTGCAAGATCATAACCGGCCTGACGGGAATATAGTCATAGTTTTCATGCACAGTATTCAGCACGTCACGATAACCGGCGATCTCGCGTTCACTACGCCCCTTGGGCGTCGTTTTGTTCATCACGATCTTTTTCAGCCGGTCGTCGGTGGTAATGATGCCCTCGATACGGTTGGACGCTTCCGTACTCTGAATCTTTGCAATCTCCAGCAGTTCGGCAAGCGCATCCTTCTGTGCTTCGACAAACAGATTCTGCTGCCCTTTCATTTCATGGATCTGGGCCAGGTAAGACACGATCTCGGGAGACAGCAGCTTCTGGTATTCGTTTTTGTAATTCAGTGTTCTCATTCATTATCCTCTTTTCAGAGCGTAACATAGTCATTTGAATCCATTTTGACACAATTGCATATTACCACATGCCCCGTCAAAAGTCAAGTTTAATATGGTCATTCAAGGAACAAATGGCTATATTGATAACGGCAATGGCGTTATAGAGTTCTCGTTGGTATTCTATGTAGCCCCTGTCATTTTCATCGATGACAGGGGTTCTCCGCTTATTCAGACATCTATCAGGCCTGCGCCAGGAAATCAATCAGTTCTTTTAAGACATATTCTTTCACCTTCTTAATAACATAATCATAAAGATCCAGTTGAAGGCCTTCCTGCAATACTCTCCGAGAGCAAAAACCCGCGCCGCTCAATCAGGAAGATACAAAAAAGAAGCGCTTCCTAAGAAACGCTTCTCAAAAATGATATTGTGCCTATTTGTCGGTTAATGTGCTGGAGTTGCTCTTTTCATGGGATCAGATGCTCCATCCGGCGCTGGCATTCTGCAGCTGTGTCATGCGTCTGAAAAGGCTATTCTCCTTCGCAAACAGCTCTGCCGGGCTGCCTTCTTCGGCCACCTTGCCGTCCGAAAGAACAACGATCTTATCCGCCGCTTCCACGGTGCGCATACGGTGAGCGATGACCAGCACCGTTTTTCCGGAGAGCAGTCGTGACAGCGCTCCTTGCACCTTCGTCTCGTTCTCTACGTCAAGGGAAGCCGTCGCCTCATCCAAGAGCACAATGGGGGCATTCTTCAATCTGCACCTCTTTCTCCTGGAAGGTCTGTATAACGGGTTATGGCGGCAAGCGCTGGTTAGCCGCCTCTAACTGACTTTTTATTATATTCCAGGCACGGAAGAAAATCAAGAGGAATGCCGCCTTTTTACAATTCTTGAAGGTCGGCAATAATGCCGGACAACTCCTGAAGCACGCATTCAAAAATGGACAAAAAATATAGCGCCATGGACTTGTGATCCTTGGCGCTATGTACTATAGATATTTCATGTTTACCCGAGGATAGCCTTCAGGTCCTCCTCCGGGGTTGTCGTCGGGGCAATGTTGTAATGCTCCACCAGATAGTTCAGGACATTCGGTGAGACGAATGCAGGCAGTGTGGGACCGAGCCGCATGTTCTTGATTCCAAGATATAACAGTGTGAGCAGCACACATACCGCTTTCTGTTCATACCAGGAAAGAATGATAGACAGCGGCAGATCATTCACACCGCAGCCGAAAGCTTCTGCAAGTGCAACAGCCACCTTTACGGCACCGAAAGCGTCGTTGCACTGCCCCATATCCATGATGCGGGGCAGACCGCCAATAGTACCAATATCCAGATCGTTGAAACGGAACTTGCCGCAGGCCAGCGTCAGGATGATCGTATCAGCAGGAGCCTGCCTGACAAGCTCGGTATAGTAATTACGTCCGGGCCTTGCACCGTCGCATCCGCCGACCAGAAAGAAGTGCCTGATTGCACCTGCCTTCACAGCTTCAACGACCTTGTCCGCAACCCCGAGGATCGCGCTGTGGCTGAAGCCTGTGGTCACAGTCGTTCCGCCGTTGATGCCTGTAAACTGTGTGTCCTCGCTAAAACCGCCCAATTCGAGAGCCTTCTCAATAACAGGAGTAAAGTCCTTGTCCTCTCCGATATGTACGATCCCGGGATACGAAACGACCTCCGTCGTAAATACACGATCTTTATAGCTGTCCTTTGGCGGCATCAGGCAGTTTGTGGTAAACAGGATCGGCGCGGGAAGTTCAGCGAATTCCTTCTGCTGATTCTGCCAGGCAGTTCCGAAGTTACCCTTAAGGTGAGGATACTTCTTAAGCTCAGGATAACCATGAGCCGGCAGCATCTCCCCGTGAGTATAGATGTTGATGCCTTTATCCTTAGTCTGCTCAAGGAGCTGCTTCAGATCGTAGAGATCATGGCCGGTGATGACGATGAACGGTCCCTTCTCAACCATAAGGGGAACCGTTGCGGGGACGGGTTTCCCATAGGTATCTGTGTTGGCTTTGTCCAGCATCCCCATACAGATAAAGTTGACTTCACCGACTTCAAGGACAATGGGCAGAAGCTCATCCATACCCCAGTCCTCGCCGATCGCAAACAGAGCTTTGGCAATAAACTCATTCACGCGCTGATCGGAATAGCCCAGAACACCGGCATGATAAGCGTAGGCGGCCATACCACGGACGCCAAACAGAATCAACGATTTCAGGCTGCGGATATCCTCGTCGGCATCCCATACCTTCGTCATATCATAATCGTCATTCCTGCCGCAGGGAGAAGCGCATTCGCCGCAGAGGGGGACGAGCTTTTCTTTTTCCGCATGTACTTCATCAATCAGCGCTTTAAGGGTAACGTCGTTAAAGTTCACGTTGGTGATAGTAGTAAACAGTCCTTTAATGAGCAGCTTATAGGTGTTTTCCGTCGGTTGGGTATTGCCGTCCGTTGTACGGGCAAGACCGACCAGAGCACCGGTAAGCTGATCCTGCAGTCCGGCGATATCCGACTTTTTCCCGCAGACACCGGCTTTCGTACAGCCCTTGCCACCTGCAGTCTGTTCACATTGAAAACAAAACATCTGAGTATCCAATTGCACTTCCTCCTTATGCTTCTTCGATAGCGCCGACAGGGCAGCCGTCCCTGGCTTCCGCTGCGGCAGCCTCATATTCTGCCGGTACCTCTGATTCAACGGCTTTTGCTGTGCCCTCACCCGTCATGGAAAAAGCCTCTGGGCATGTCCCTTCACAAAGTCCGCATCCGATGCATTCTTCGTTTACAAAATACTTCATTGTAAAATCCTCTCATTCTCGGTTTTTCAAGCGGTCAACCCGTAACACTCCCGTACAAATGTCTGAATCCGTGCGCTCAGCTCAGGAAACTTTGCTGTAAAAACGAATCAGTCCAGGATCCGTCCGTCTCTGGAGATCGTTACGACCTGCCAGGGGATGAACTTGCCGCTTGCCTTAAGCGCATTCTCTGCAGCTCTCTGGAGCACGCTCTTGATATCATTGTCACGGATGATGGCAGTCAGCTTCTCTGTGTAATCCACCGCATCCAGCTTCGGGCAGCCGATGACTGTGATCCTGCCCTTCATGAAATCCTCGTGCATATTGGCATAAGCGTAGGCCGTGCAGTCAGCGGCAATCAGAAGCTTCGAGCCGTCGAAGAACGGAGCCTGTGTGGGAAGAAGCTTGATCTGGCAGGGCCACTGAGCCAGTCTTGATACGGATCTTCCGACTGTGACCGGTTCTTCTTCGCTGCGGTCAAACTGTGCCATACGGGAACCGGGGCAGCCGCTCTCATGATGTTCATGCTTCATTTCATCCATGGTCTTTTTCTCCTTTGTTTCTTTCACTGCTTTTTCGTCGTATTCGGGAGCTTCCCGTTCTTCAAAAGTGATCGCACCGGTGGGACAGCCGGGCAGACAGTCGCCGAAACCGTCACAGAAATTTTCCCGGACCAGCTTAGCTTTGCCATCGATGATGTCGATAGCTCCTTCATGGCACGCCTCGGCGCAGAGACCGCAGCCGTTGCATTTCTCTTCGTCTATATGTATGATCTTCCGAATCATTTCTGTTGCCTCCTTCTCTTGTTCTGGCATCAGTATACACAATGAATTTGAATATTTCTGTATCTGGAGATACACAACTATATATTTTTTGGTGTATAATAGCATCAGAGATTCTTAAGGAGATTCGATATGGACTATTCTATACTGGAAAAAAGCACGCTGTTTCAGGGAGTGGAGGCATATGTTCTCCGGGGATACCTGGAAGAGACTCCTCATCACATTCAGTGCTACGACAAAGAGGAAACGATCTTTCATCTGATGGATCCAGCACTCAGGATCGGTATTATCCTGGAGGGCCGCGTGGAGGCCCAGAAGTCCTTTCCAAACGGAAGCCAGGTGAACGTCTCAATTCGTATTCCGGGGGAAATAATCGGGCCTGCCGCCGTATTCTCGAAGAGTCAGCGGTACCCCTGCGATATCGTCGCCCTGGAACCTGCAACGCTTATGATGCTTAGGAAGGAAGATCTCCTGTCACTCATGCAGAAGGATGTGAAGATCCTGCAAAACTTTACGACAGAGATCGCTTCCGCAACCTATATGCTGCAGCAAAGGCTGGAACTTTTATCCTACAGCGGGATTGCGCAGAAAGCTGCCTTCTGGCTGCTGATGCAGGTCAGACAGACCGGAAAAACCGCTGTACAGATCCCGGACTCCATGTCCAGATGGGCAATGATCATGAATGTATCAAGACCCTCTCTTCATCGGGAAATGAAGAAGCTGGAAGAAGAAGGCATCATCCGGTACGAAAGGAAAAACATTTATGTTCTGGATCCGGACGGGCTCCAGGCAGTACTCAGCGAATAGGCCTGTAATTCGGGCATGAAAAAAACCCCGGAAACATTGATTTTCCGAGGTTTTTTGCATGTTCGTTGGTCTCGATCAGCGCTTGCTGAACTGCGGAGCGCGACGTGCTCCTTTGAGACCGTATTTCTTTCTCTCCTTCATACGCGGATCACGTGTGAGGTATCCTGCCTTCTTGAGTGTCGGGCGGAAATCTGCATCCATTTTGCAGAGTGCACGTGCAAGTCCGTGACGGATTGCACCGGCCTGACCTGTATATCCGCCGCCGTGTACGGTAACGATCACATCATACTTGCCAACGCCATCGATTGCTACGAGCGGCTGACGAACAACGACCTTCAGTGTCTCCATACCGAAGAAGTCGTCGATATCGCGCTTGTTAATTGTAATCTTGCCATTGCCCGGTGTAAGATAAACTCTAGCTACAGAGCTCTTTCTTCTACCTGTACCATAAAACTTTTCGCTTGCCAACGTCTTACCCTCCTATCAGAATTTAAGGTCAAGGACTTCCGGTTTCTGAGCTGCCTGCTCATGTTCCGGACCTGCATAGACATGAAGTTTCGAATACATCTGCTTGCCAAGAGCGCCCTTCGGGAGCATGCCGCGAACTGCGTGCTCGACAACTCTCTCCGGATGCTTCTCAAGCATCTCACGAAGAGTAGCAGTCTTTACGCCGCCCACATACTCTGAATGACGGAAGTAGATCTTCTGATCCATCTTCTTGCCTGTGACTTTGATCTTAGCAGCGTTGACAATGATTACATAATCGCCTGTATCAACATGCGGTGTGAAAATCGGCTTCTTTTTGCCTCTGAGAATGGTGGCGACTTCTGAAGCCAGATGGCCGAGCGTAACGCCTTCAGCGTCAATCACATACCATTTACGCTCAACTTCATTCGCCTTCGCCATAAATGTGCTCATGGATATTTCCTCCTGATGAAATTGTCAAAATGAATATATACATGGCAGCCTGTCATTCCGGGGCATGGCATGAACTCTGCCTCATCCGTTTTTCCTCCGCAGGAAATTCGAATGCCTGCAGGCCGATGCGCTTCCGATTACCTTCTCTTCCACGCTCTTCCTGCTTATATCTTTGATATCCCGATTTGCGAGCTCGGGACTTTTCATAAGACATAAAAATAACGTGCGGCCGGGAATGCCGCACGCACTATTATAAAGAAATCAGAATTTGATGTCAAGTGCCGTTTTTAAAAAATGTAGTTGTGACGCAGCTATTGTTACCATTCAGTTGCCTCGTTAATTAGTCAGCAGTCCTAAGGCAACGGTATACTATTCAATCGGTAAACATTCGCAGTCCTGCCGAGAAACAAAAACCATTGCACTCTGTGTGACCAAGTGTATGCATTAGCGACACGCGGGAACACAGAGTGCAGTTATGGTTTTTCGTTTCGCAAGGCAGGGACAAGAGTTTACCGATGAATATGTATACCGGTGCCGTAGGTTATGCACTTTCTGAGACTCAGCTGAATAGTAACCAGGTATTTTTTATTCTTCATCGCGCAATACTCGTGACTTCAGTCGTGAGATACGCGCGCAAAGTGAAATCTGGCTTCATCGTGAGTACAATCTCGCGATGAAGATTGAAACACGGTCTCAGTATATCGTCCTGACATCCTCCTCCCTTAGCCCGTAAGTCTTCAGGAACTTCTGAAAAACAGAGTAATCGTTGACCACACTCACCTCGTGCAGCGCACCGCCCTTCCTGTCCCGGAAGCCCGCCACTTTCTCGCCGGTACATATGCTCGCCCGTATCACCGGCTCGTGCAGTGCCGGGTCATACGGGAACTTTATCTCTTCCGCTTTTTTCTTTCTTCCAAACATATGCATTTTCTCCTGTCACTCAGATCACAGCTTCAGCACCTCATTGAACTTCGCATGATCTTTGACCTTAGTTGTCAGCTCTGCAAGTCTCGTCGTATCTCCGATGAGGATGACGCCTACCAGACGGTTATTTTCAAATGTATACTTTTCGTACTGCTTCTTCCTGTCATCCTTGATCTCAACCGTGCGATAGACCTTATTCGGATTGGATCCGTTATCACCGATCGCAAACAGGGATGTTCCCATACCGTTGAAATTCAGTGCTCCGTCAACGGTCTCATATGTGAGATCGCCTCCGGCTGCATTTGCACCGGCTGTCTTGCCCTGCTCAACGGACTGGCTCCAAAGTGCATAATTGATTCCGTTGAACTCCGCGCAGTCACCGGCAGCGTAGATATCCGGGATATTGGTTTCCATCTTCTCGTTGACCAGGATGGAACGGTTGATTTCGATACCGGCTGCCTTTGCGATATCAAGATTGCCGCGAACGCCTGTGGAGACGATGACGAGCTCCGCAGGGATTGCCGTTCCGTCCGCAAGAAGAACGCCGTCCTCATTGATTTCGGAGGTGCTGGCAGCTGTAAATACCCTGACGCCCGCTGCCTCGATAATCTTCTTGAGCGTATCGGATGCGGCAGGATTCAGCTGTCTCGACATAAGAGCAGGTGCTCCCTCGATGACCGTAACGTCGAGCTTCGCGCGCTTTAAGGACCAGGCGGCCTCAAGACCAAGCACACCGCCTCCGATGACAGCGGCTGTCCGGATGTTCGGAAGCATCGCCTTGACCTTGGCTGCATCCTCAATCGTGCGGATCGCCACGACCTTGGCGAGCTCATGTCCCTTGATCGGCGGAACAAAGCAGTGAGCTCCCATGGCATAGATCAGCTTGTCATATACAAGGCTGAAGCCTTCACAGGCGACCGTCTTTTCGGCCGGATCAATGGAAAGCACCTTCGTGCCGGTGACAATAGAGACGCCGTTCTCATCATACCAGGACTGCTGCTCGACAGCCATCTGATTCTCGCTGAAGTCTGAGAGCATTGCCTTGGTAAGCATCGGACGATTGTAAGGAAGATGCTCTTCCTCGGTGATAATGGTCACGCCGCCCGTTTTGTCTCTCTCCCGTATCGCTCTTGCCGCCTCCAGGGCTGCAACGCCGCCTCCGAGAATAAGATATTTGTTGGATGTGTTGTTCAGCTCGATCTCACCCGGTTCCTCTGCCTCGACGAAGTTCTCCTTGCCGACGCCGCAGACCGGACATACATCGATCGAGGAGTCGAATATAGCGCCGCAGACAAGACATTTGACCAGAGTTCTCGCACCCTTTGCCTTCGGTTTCGCTTCCTTCTTGAGAAGCACGCAGCCGAAGTTATAGCCGAAGTCATAAGCGTCTGTCAGCTGATTTTCACTCGGTTTGAAACGTACGCGGAAGCCATCCAGAACTTTCAGTCTGACCTGTTTCAACCTCTCAATGATGTGCGGAACTCCCTCGCCGGACCAGCCGTAGCTTCCGAATGCACTTGCAAGTCTGCCCTTGAATACCGGCGGATACATACCCAGCGTCAGGTTGTAGACAGGTTCCAGAGCCTCGCCGAGGATAGTCGGCGTACCGAAAAGGTAGCCGTCTGCCGCCGCCATGTCCGCGGCAAGATTGGTCTTATCATCGAAAATAAGATCATAACGGTGAACTTCCGCGCCTGCATCTTCTACACCTTTTGCGATCTCCTCAGAGAGCTGCTTCGTATATCCATAAGCGCTGACATAGGGCATAACGACAAGTTTTTTAGCCTTCTTTGCAGGGGCCTTGCACCACTCATTGTACCAACCGAAGATCTGGTCGAAATGGGAATCAAGGACCGGACCGTGTCCGCAGCAGATCGTCTCTATGTCGAGATTCTCAATGCGTTTCAGAGCCGTGTTCATGTATGGATATGCAAATGGTCCGATGATACAGTCAAAGTAATACTTCGTCGCTTCCGCATAGCCCTCCTCATCCGTAACGGTCGAGCGAAGGACTCCCTCAGCCGCATAGTGTGAACCGAAAGAGTCGCATGTGAACAGCGTCTTTATCTCCGGACAGTATGTGTACATTGTATCCGGCCAGTGCAGGTTCGGAAGAACCATGAACTCAAGGGTCTTGTCGCCAAGGCTCAGGGTATCGCCCTCTTTTACAGCGATGCTGTTGAAATCGGTATTGATGATGTGTTTCAGGAACTGCAGTGCCGTACCTGTCGCGACGATCGTCATCGAGGGATTGACTTCCAACAACTTTTCGATGGATCCGGCGTGATCCGGCTCTGTGTGATCCATGATCAGATAGTCGATATTCTTCACAGATTCGACCGATTCAATATACTCCTTCATATCTCCGAAGAAGGAAAGCTTTGAGGTCTCAAAAAGAGCATTCTTCTCACTGCCTTCGAGAAGATATGAGTTGTAGGATGTGCCGTACTTTGTTTCCATGATGATGTCGAATACACGAAGGTCGGGATCCAGTACGCCTGTCCAGTACAAATCCTTCTTGATTTTTAAAGCCTGCATAATAACCTCCTTTGCTATTTGCCGAACTGCTCTTTCGGCACTTATGATTTATATAATAGCAAAAACGGAGATGGATTGATATTATTTTTTGAAAATTTAGCGTCTTACCGGCAAATTATTATTCTTCATCGTGACTACAATCAGAAAAAGCCGCATACGTTCCTCTACGGAAACGCATGCGGCGTTAATGCTGTTATCCGGTGGGAAATACACGTACTCATATTCCCACATATTAACAATGATATCGACTGCAGCTCAGATACTAAACGGAAACCTTGAGTGAGTATGCTTTCTATAACTCAGGCAAGCAGACCCTGTATCAGGATCACCAGCGTCAAAATCGGAAGAACATACATGAAGTACGGCTTCAGCCACTTCTTCATCTTATACCCGCCGCCGTAGTTGCACTCGCGCAGATACTTGTCAAATCCCCATCCCCACTTAGATGTGCAGAACAGGACATAAATCATCGCGCCGATCGGGAGCAGCAGGTTACTAACGATAAAGTCCTCGCTGTCCAGCACATCGCGGCCGCCGATCAGATGCAGGTTGCTCCAGATATTGTAGCCGAATACGCAGGGCAGACTGCCGATCAGCAGGATGAACAGATTGATTAAAGATGACTGCTTGCGGCTCCAGCCGAAGTTGTCGATACCGGCTGCGATCAGGTTCTCGAATACCGCGATAACGGTCGAGAAGCTTGCAAATGTCATGAACAGGAAGAACAGCGTTCCCCATATCCTTCCGCCTGCCATATGGATAAATACCTGCGGCAGCGTGATGAAAATGAGTGCCGGTCCCGCAGTTGTCTCGACGCCATATGAGAAACATGCCGGGAAAATGATAAGACCGGAAACGATCGCGACAAATGTATCGAGTACACAAATACGGATCGCTTCGCCGCCAAGTGTAAATTCTCGTGTCATGTAACTGCCGAAGATCTCCATCGATGCTATACCGAGCGACAGCGTGAAGAACGCCTGATTCATCGCCGCGGTAATGACATTTCCGAGACCGACATCCGCTGCACGGCTGAAATCCGGGAGCAGGTAGAATTTAATACCTTCCGCAGCGCCGGACAAACTCAGTGAGTGAATGGCAAGAACCAGAATGAGGACCATAAGGGCCAGCATCATGAACTTGGAAATCTTCTCAAGACCATCCTGAATGCCGATACTGCAGACAAATACGCCTGCTACAACCATGATGCACATAAAAAGTGCCATTTCCTTTGTATTGCCGAGCATGTTTCCGAACACATCGCCGACACTTTCAGAAGCCATTCCGTCAAATGTGCCCGTAAGGAACTTTACGAAGTAATCGAACATCCAGCCGGATACGGTCGTGTAGTACATCATGAGCAGATAGCATCCGATGATGCAGAACCAGCCGTGAATATGCCACTTGCTTCCCTCCGGTTCCAGTGCCTTATAGCCCTTGACGGCACTCTGACGACTTGCGCGTCCGACAGCCAGCTCCATCGTGAGGACCGGAACGCCCATAATGACCAGGAAGATCAGATAAAAGAGGACGAACACTCCTCCGCCGTTCTGACCCGTAATGAACGGGAACTTCCACACATTACCGATACCGATCGCACATCCGGCGGACACCAGCAGGAATCCGAGACGCGATTTAAAATTCTCTCTTTCCATAATCTCCCTCCTCCGGCCGCAGTACATTTTCACCACTCATACTTCTGCAGAACACTATCGTTTTCTATAATGTGCATCACAATAAAGAGATATTTATCGCTTTCCATGTGTTCTCTCATAATAAAACGATATGACGTCCCGCATCTGCACTGCGACACTTTAATCTTATAAAATAACAAAGACTATTCTATGCACATAAGCCTCACTTTTCAAGTGTAAATTTCTTATAGTCAGGGTACTCGATCCGAACCAGCACCAGCCCCTTCGAGATAGCCGTCGGTCCCGCTGCCTTGCGGTTCTTTGCATCCAGAACAGTCTGCATATGGCCGGGGTCATACTTTCCGGCACCTATTTCAAGCAGTGTCCCGGTAATGATCCTGACCATATTGTAGAGGAACCCGTTACCCGTGATCGTGAACGTGACCCTGTCGCCGTTCCGCTCCACACGGGCATCGTAGATTTCCCGTACCGTAGTCTTTGAGGAATACCCTGCTGCCGCGAAAGATGCAAAATCGTGTTCTCCTATCAGCATCTGTGCCGCCTCATGCATGGCTTTCTCATTGAGATCATAATAAAAGTGCATCTCCGTGTTGCGGCTGAGAGGATCCGGAAATTTGCGGTTCAGCACATGGTACTGATACGTCTTGATCGTCCTCTGAAATCTCGGATGAAAATCATCCGCCACCTGCGAGGAATCAAGGATCCGTATATCCTGCGGCAGCCTTGCGTTGAGTGCAAATGCAATCCTCGAAGGCTCAATTCTCGATTCCACATCGAATACAGCGACATTTCCCTCGGCGTGGACTCCGGTGTCCGTGCGGCTTGCACCGAGCGTCCGGATCTTCTGTCCGAAGAGATCTTCGATCGCTTTCTCAAGAACATCCTGAACGGCGATACCGTTCACCTGGCTCTGGTAGCCGTTGTAATTCGTGCCGTCATAGGCGACGATTAGTTTTACTCTCATGTTCTTATCAAAGCCTCGTAATCCGGAAGAATATACACCCTGCCAAAAATCCGATTATTAAAATATAGGCAACGATATCCCGTCCTGAGTATTTCAGAGGCTTCATCTGTGTCCTGCCCTCTCCGCCGTGGTAACACCTTGCCTCCATAGCCATAGCCAGGTCGTTTGCCCTGCGGAATGCGGAGACGAACAGCGGAACAAGCAGAGGTATCATATTCATGATCCTCTTCACGATGCCGCCGCTCTCAAAATCAGCGCCTCTGGCTATCTGGGCCTTCATGATCTTATCCGTCTCCTCCATAAGGATAGGTATGAATCGCAGCGCGATCGACATCATCATGGCGATCTCGTGGACCGGAGCATGCACAACTTTCAGCGGCGAAAACAGCGATTCCATCGCGTCTGTCAGCTGATTTGGCGTGGTCGTAAGAGTCATAATGGAGGACCCTATGACCAGATAAGCAAGACGTACGCCCATACGGACAGCCTGGATCACGCCTTCCCGGGTTATCTTAAAAATCCACTTCTGGAAGATAACTTCACCGGGCGTCAGGAACATATTGAAAATCATGGTTATGCACAGAATGATCAGGATTGCCCTAAGACCCTTCAGCATAAAGCGGAACGGCACTTTCGACAGCGCTATGAGCGTTACCAGAACAGCCGTAACGAACGCGTAGCCGGCAAATCCCCTGACCAGGAACACCGATACGATAAAGATTACGGTTCCTAAAAATTTGACTCTGGGGTCCAGTTTATGGAGGATTGAATCCGCCGGATAATACTGGCCGATCGTAACATCTTTAAACAAAGGTTTCTCCCTTCCGTAACTGCCCTTTTTCCAGCAGTGCTTTCAGAATGCTTTCTTTCGCCTCGGTAATCGTGGTGGCTGTCGTATCGACGTCCATTCCCCTCTCAGCCAGCTCATTAACGATGTAGGTGGTCTGTGGAGCGGCGAGACCCATTTTCTCAAGTTCTCTGTAATGCGAAAAAACCTCTTTCGGGGTTCCGTCGTCGGCAATTTTCCCGTCGTTCACGACGATGATGCGGTCCGCGTAATTGGCCACGTCTTCCATGCTGTGGGAGACGAGCAGAATCGTAATGCCTCTCTCGTCATGAAGCTTTTTGATCTGGTCGAGAATATCATCCCTGCCCTGAGGATCAAGTCCCGCTGTCGGCTCATCGAGGATGAGGACCTTCGGATTCATCGCAAGGACGCCCGCGATGGCTACGCGTCTCTTCTGTCCGCCGGATAATTCAAAAGGCGACACCTTCCAGAATTTCTCAGCAACGCCTGTCTGACGAAGCGCTTCCTCGGCTCTCCGGCGGATCTCGGTCTCGTCGAGTCCCTGATTTTTCGGACCGAATGAGACATCCGATATTACATCTGTCTCGAACAGCTGATTCTCCGGATACTGGAATACCAGTCCGACATGCGTGCGAAGACTGCGAAGGTCGTACCTGTTCTTTTTCGATACTTTCTTCTTGCCCTGCTCGGCCGGATCCGTGCTGCCCCAGATATCCTGCCCCTCATAGAAGACCTGCCCTTCTGTCGGCTGCATGAGGCCGTTCAGGTGCTGGATCAGGGTAGACTTACCGCTGCCGGTATGACCGATAACTCCGATGAACTGGCCTTCATCAATGCTGAGATTAATATTATCGAGAGCTTTGACGGAGTAGGTCGTTCCCCGGCTGTAAGTGAAGGATACATTTTTAAGTTCCAGAATCATTTCTTTGTACCCTCCCGTTCATTTGATTTTTTCCGTGCTTTTCCGGAAGCCTTATTCCCGCCGGAAGTCTTTTCACTCCGCGTGTCTTTGCTCTGCGGTTTTGATTTCATTTCCTCAGAGACCCGCAGGAGTTCTTCCACCAGTTCTTCCTTCGTGAGGATTCCATCCGGAAGATCTATACCGGATTTTTTCAGTTCATAAGCCAGTTCCGTCACCTGCGGCACATCGAGATGCAGCTTTTTCAGGCGGTCGACCTGTGAAAAGATTTCCCTCGGCGTTCCCTGCATAACAACATGCCCTGAATCCATGACGAAGACATGGTCCGCATGGATGACTTCCTCCATGTAGTGGGTGATCAGGATGACGGTTACATTTTCCTTCTCATTCAATTCACTGACTGTCCGGAGGACCTCCTGCCGTCCGTTCGGATCAAGCATGGCGGTCGGCTCATCCAGCACGATACAATCCGGTCTCATGGCCACGACGCCTGCAATCGCCACGCGCTGCTTCTGACCGCCGGAAAGGCGGTTCGGGGATTTGTCCCGGTGCTTAATCATACCGACCTTTGTCAGGGATTCCTCCACTCTCGTCCAGATTTCATCTGTCGGAACGCCCATATTTTCAGGGCCGAATCCGACATCCTCCTCGACGATCGATCCGATGATCTGGTTATCCGGATTTTGAAAGACCATACCTGCATTCTGACGAACTTTCCAGAGCTCAGGCTCCTTAGCGGTGTCGATCCCGTCGACCCACATAGTTCCCTCGGACGGGAGGAGCAGAGCGTTCATATGCTTGGCGAGGGTAGATTTTCCGGATCCGTTATGTCCCAGGATCGCGATGAAATCTCCCTTTTCGATGTCAATCGTGACATCATCAATCGCCCGCACCTTCTGAACGTCGTTCTCATCCTCACCGTATTTCAGATAATCAAATGCAAGCTTTACCGACTTGATAATTCCCATTTTGTCTCCTTTGAAAGATTCAGCTCTCCTCTGCCGTCTCCTCATCTATAAGTTCCGGAATCTCCGCATTGGCCATATCCAGGATCAGTTTCCAGATTTCCTCACGACCTTCCTTCGTCTCTGCGGAAAATGCGATGACCGGCGTTCCCGGTTTCACCTTAAGATCCGTGCGGATGACTTTCAGCGCCTTCTGGATCTGGGATTTTTTCAGCTTATCCTTCTTTGTGGCGATGATGACCGGCTCCATCCCGTTCGCAACGATCCAGTCATGCATCATCTTATCATTTCCCGACGGTGCATGTCGGATATCGACGAGCAGGAACACGGTTCGCAGCTTTTCCGATGTCTGCAGATAGTTTTCTATCATGCGGCCCCATTTTGCCTTGATCTCCACGCCCGCGTTGGCATAACCGTAGCCGGGCAGGTCGACCAGATAACAGTCCGGTGCGAACGGTTCCTCCAATCTCGTATCCTCGATCGAAGTCCCTTCATTCACCCTGTAATAGTTGATTGTCTGTGTCTTTCCCGGTTGACTGGACGTGCGGGCAAGAGCTTTACGCATGACCAGACTGTTTATCAGAGAGCTTTTGCCGACGTTGGATTTGCCCGCAAATGCCACCTCGATTTTATCCTTCTGCGGAATCTTGCTGGTGATTCCGCAGACGGTTTCCAGGTTCACGTTTCGAATTTTAATCATGTTGCACTCCGTTTCAATCAGGCTTCTTCCTGTCTGAGACTCTCCTGCAGCACCTGGTCCATCGAAGAGACATACACGATCTCAAGACCGTCCGTAATCTCCTCGGAGATATCTACCATATCATTCCTGTTCTTCTCCGGAACAAGCACCTTCCGAATCCCCGCCTTCTTTGCTGCAAGCAGTTTCTCCTTGAGACCTCCGATCGGAAGAACTCGTCCGCGAAGTGTGATTTCACCTGTCATTGCAACATCGCAGCGCACCGGGCGCTTTGTGATGGCTGACATCATAGCCGTTGCCATTGTGACGCCTGCAGAAGGACCGTCCTTCGGTACTGCTCCCTCGGGGATGTGGATATGAATATCATTCTGCTGGAAGAAATCAGCCGGAATTTCATAGTTTTCCGCAACCGAACGGATATAGCTTATTCCTGCCTGTGCAGATTCCTTCATGACATTGCCGAGCTGTCCGGTAAGGTTGAACTCCCCTTTACCGGGCATCAGGTTTACCTCGACCTGCAGGGTTACGCCGCCGACCGCGGTCCATGCGAGGCCGCGCACGATACCGATCTCATCGGTATCATTTGCGGGATCGACCGTATACTTTTCATTGCCGAGGAAATCCTTCAGATTTTCCTCAGTGACTTCCACCTGTTTTTGCTTCTCCTCAAGGACCTTACGGGCTGCCTTTCTGCAAATGCCCGCGATCTGCCTCTCAAGCGACCTCACACCGGCCTCGCGTGTGTATCTGGTGATCATATCGCTGATTGCGCCGTCGCTGATTATGAGCTGACGCTCTTTGAGACCGTTGGCCTTGATCTGCTTCGGAATCAGATGATCCTTCGCAATATGGAACTTCTCGTTCTCCGTGTAGGAAGTGATTTCGATGACTTCCATACGGTCAAGGAGCGGACGGGGGATCGTGTTGGCGTCATTTGCCGTTGCGATAAAAAGCACCTCAGACAGGTCAAGCGGGATCTCAATATAATGGTCCTCGAAATGACTGTTCTGTTCGGAATCCAGGACTTCGAGAAGCGCCGAAGCCGTATCTCCCTTGTAGTCGCTGCTGACCTTATCGATCTCGTCCAGCATGATCAGCGGATTCTTGACGCCCGCCTTTTTCATGCCGCTCGCAATCCGGCCCGGCAGAGCTCCGACATACGTGCGGCGATGGCCGCGGATCTCTGCTTCGTCACGCACGCCGCCGAGCGACATGCGGATATATTTTTTGCCGAGCGCTTCCGCGATCGATCTTCCAATGGAGGTCTTGCCTGTTCCGGGCGGTCCCACGAGACAGAGGATCGGACCTTCGCCCTTACCCGTCAGCTGCCGAACGGCCAGAAATTCCAGAATGCGTTCCTTAACTTTCTCAAGTCCGTAATGGTCGCGTTCCAGTATGTCTTTCGCGCGCTTTAAATCTTTTCGGTCACGGCTCGCCTTATCCCACGGCATGGCAAGAAGCGTCTCGATATAGCCTCTTGTGACCGCGCTCTCCGGCGACTGTCCGGGAAGATTCTGGAAACGGCGGATCTCCTCCAGAATTCTCTCCTTGACTTCCTTACTTGCCTTGAGCTTGTCCACGCCCTCCTTGAATCGGTCGATATCGGAGAGCGTCGTATCTTCTCCCAGTTCTTCGCGGATGACCTTCATCTGCTCGCGAAGAATATATTCTCTCTGATTCTTGTCAACACGCTCACGGACTTTGTCCTGGAGCTCGCGTCGAATGCGATAAATGTCCGTCTCATTCGTAAGCAGGACACCGATGGCGTCATAGCGCTCGATCAGCGTGACAGCCTCGAGGATCTGCTGTCTCTGTTCATAAGAGAGCGGCAGATTGATGGCGACCTGATCCATCATTTTGCTGATATCGGTCGCCTCCATGATCTGACTTGCAAGATCACGGCTGATATTGTTATTCTCCTCCATGTAGCCGCGAAGAAGCTGGCGGATATTCCGCATCATCGCTTCGCGCAGCGACTCGGGATACATTTCCTGCGGTTCTTCAGCGGGTATGTTTATAACCGCCTCCGAGTAATCTTCAACTTTTTCAAATGAAAGGATCTCCGCTCTCGTCTCCCCCTCGACCAGGACTCTGATCATGTTCTTGGGGAGTCTCACGACCTGCTTGATCCTAGATATCGTTCCGACATTCCAGAGATCATCGATCTCGGGGTTCTCAACGTGCGGGTCTCTCTGTGTGATAAGAAATATCTTCTCATCGAGCAGCATTGCTCTGTCAATCGACGCTGACGAGACCTTCCGGCTGATATCAAAGTGAACAATCATCCCCGGCAGAATGGTGGTGCCTCTCAGCGCCACCGCCGGCATTGTCTTAACTGTTGAATTGTTTTCCAAATATAAATCTCCTGCCCGCGCGGGGCTTTATTCATCTTTCGTTTCTTCCTGCGAACCTTCTCAGATTTCGCTTATTTTTCCCTTAGGCTCTTTCTGCCTGAGAATACGCTTACCGTCTTTTGAAGGCTTTTTTCCTCTGATATAATCCGGTTCCGCTTTTCCGTCCACGGATTCCTTGGTGATAATGACCTCCGTGATCGTATCATCGGATGGAACATTATACATGGCGTTGATCATAGTCTTTTCCATGATCGCGCGCAGACCGCGCGCACCTGTCTTACGGATAACAGCTTCGTGAGCGATCTCGCGCATAGCATCTTCCTCGACGGTAAGCTTTACGCCGTCCATCTCGAAAAGCGCCGTATACTGTTTGATCTGCGAGTTCTTCGGCTCCTTCAGGATCCGTACAAGCGCGTCCTCATCGAGACCATCCAGAGATACCACGACCGGAATACGGCCGATCAGCTCGGGAATGAGTCCGAATTTTACAAAATCTTCCGGCATGACGCTCTTTAATATCTCACCGACGTTCTTCTCCTTCTCGGTCTTCTTGATCTCAGCGCCGAAACCGATGGATTTGGACTCCATACGCCTCTCGATCTGCTTTTCGATTCCTACAAAGGCGCCGCCGCAGATGAACAGGATCTCAGTCGTATCAAGCTGGATCATCTCCTGCTGCGGATGCTTTCTTCCTCCCTGCGGGGGAACGGATGCAACCGTTCCTTCGATGATCTTCAGGAGTGCCTGCTGAACGCCTTCACCGGAAACATCGCGCGTGATGGAGGCATTTTCGGATTTTCTTCCGATCTTATCTATCTCATCTATGTAGATAATTCCGCGCTTTGCACGGCTCAGATCAAAGTCCGCTGCCTGGATCAGCTTGAGCAGAATATTTTCAACGTCCTCACCGACATAACCGGCTTCTGTCAACGTCGTTGCGTCTGCGATTGCGAACGGCACGTTCAAGAGCCTTGCAAGCGTCTGTGCAAGAAGCGTCTTGCCGGAACCGGTCGGTCCAAGCATCATGACATTGGATTTCTGAAGCTCGACGCCAAGGTCCTTTGGAGCGAGCAGTCTCTTATAATGGTTGTATACAGCGACGGAAAGGACTTTCTTGGCCTCGTCCTGACCAATGACATAGTCATCGAGATAAGCCTTTATTTCCTGCGGCTTCATCAGGTGGATGCCTTCAACAGGAGCCTTATCCTCCTCTTCGTTCTCCTCTGCGATGATCTCCGAGCAGATCTGTACACAATCTTCACAGATATTGACCCCTGCCGGGCCGTTTATCATTCTTCTGACCTGGTCTTCTGCTTTACCGCAGAAGCTGCAGCGTAATTTGTGCTGTGTTCTTCCTGCCATAATTACTCCTTAAGCGATAAATACAATAATTCAGTAAAATGCGATAAAAGACTCCTGTCTGAATGAGAACAGGAGTCTTAAAGTTACCTTATCGATTTGTCACAACGCTGTCAATCAGACCATATGCGACGGCTTCCTCTGCGGACATCCAGTTATCACGGTCAGTATCGCGCTCAATGATGTCGAGCGGCTGCCCTGTGTTCGCTGCAAGCGTCTCATTCAGCCTTTTCTTGATCTTCAGGATGTGCTCTGCTTCAATCTTGATATCGGACGCCTGGCCTCTCGTTCCGCCTGACGGCTGATGTATCATGATCTCAGCATTCGGAAGAGCCTGTCTCTTGCCCTTTGCTCCGCCGGCGAGGAGGAATGCTCCCATGCTGGCAGCCATGCCTACGCAGATCGTAGCCACATCGCACTTTATATACTGCATTGTGTCGTAGATTGCCCAGCCGGCTGTTACCGAGCCGCCCGGACTGTTGATATAGAGGTTGATATCCTTACCCGGATCCTCAGCCTCCAGGAAAAGCAGCTGCGCAACAATGATCTGTGCAGTTGCATCATTCACCTCGTCTCCCAGAAAGATGATTCTCTCTTTCAGAAGACGGGAATAAATATCATAGCTTCTCTCGCCCTGCGGGGTCTGCTCAATGACGTAAGGTACAAGTACATTGTTCATGTGTTCACCTCCTTGGGGAAAGCAGATGCGTTATCAGATCTCGATTGCATTCTCTACCAGGAATGTGAGAGCATTCTGAACAGCAATGTCTTTCTTCATCTGCTCTAAGCCCGTCTCGCCGACCAGTTCTCTGATCCTATCGGCTTCCATAGAATACTGTGTTGCCATATCAGCGATTTCCTTCTCGATATCTTCGTCAGAAGCCTCGATATTCTCAGCCTTAACAACTTCCTCCAGTACAAGACGGGACTGGATTCTCTTCTCTGCCTGCGGCTTCAGAGTATCCATGAACTTCTCTCTGTCAAATCCCTGATACTGCAGATACATGTCGACCGGGATGCCCTGGCTCTGGAGCTGATTTGCGTATTCGTCGAACATACGCTCAGCTTCGTAATCCAGCATAGCGTCCGGAATATCCATTTCGGAAGCCTCGACCAGCTTCTCTACAGCTTCATTCTCGCGATCAGTCTGAGCTGCCTTCTCTCTTCTCTCTGTAATCTGCTTCTTCAGGTCCTCTTTGTACTCATCGAGGGAATCAAAGCCAGCATCTGCTGCAAACTCATCATCGATCTCCGGAAGCTCTTCTGCTGTGATCGCATTGATCGTGCATGTGAAAACTGCTTCCTTACCTGCGAGTTCCGTTGCATGATAATCAGCCGGGAATGTTACGGTGATGTCTTTTGTCTCACCGATTTCCGTTCCTACAAGCTTCTCCTCGAATCCCGGAATGAATGTGCCGGAACCGATTGTAAGCTTCTGTCCCTTGGCTGTGCCGCCGTCAAATGCCACGCCGTCGACCTTGCCTTCATAGTCGATGTCGACTGTGTCGCCATCGAGAACAGCACGGTCTGTAACGTCGATTCTGCGGGACATCTTCTTCTGCTCTTTCTCAAGCTCTGCATCAACGTCCGCGTCTGTCACATTGATTTCCTGTTTCTTGATTTCGAGCGCTTTGTAATTGCCGAGCTTGACGTCCGGGCGAACCGCTACAGTTGCCGTGTAGATGAAATCCTTACCCTTCTCCATCTGATCAACGTCGAATTCCGGGCGGGAAGTGAACACAAGACCTGTGGAGTCGGCTTCATCTCCGTAAGTCTCATTGATTACGATATTGGCAGCATCTTCGTAGAAGATTTCCGGTCCGTACATGCGCTCGATAAGCTGAAGCGGAGCTTTTCCCTTACGGAATCCCGGAACGGAGATTTTCTTTCTGTTCCTTATATATGCTGTCTGAATTGCATTGATGAACTTATCAGCTGCTACATCAACCGTAAGTTTGACCATACTATGCTCAAGTTTTTCTACCTTTGTGCTCATGACTCCTCCTATATGAAAGACGTTTGATTTGTCTTTCCTTATTCACATAATATCACCCTGTGGCATCTCACAGACATTTAGACAGTATAGCACAAGGGTATATTAAATCACAATCCCTTTTTACAAATATTTCTGTGACATAAAAAGGAGAGGGTTCTTCTCACCCTCTCCCGATTCATTCTTTATCACTGATGTCCGTAAACAATTCCCCTCTTTACTCTGTTCGCAGTCGCCTCATCCTTGAGGATCGCAATCAGACGGAGCGCAAATGAAATGGCTGTTCCCACTCCCCTGCTCGTCGTGATGTTCCCGTCTGTCACGACGCGCTCATCTGTGATGACATCTGCGCCGAGCAGCTTATCCTCGAGTCCCGGATAGCAGGTCGCTTTCTTCCCCTCGAGAATCCCGAGCTGTCCGAAAACTGTCGGTGCTGCGCAGATTGCCGCGAGAAGCTTTCCGTCTTTAGCATATTCTTTGATCAGGTCTGTGAGACCCTTGTGCTCACCGAGATAAGTAACGCCCGGCATTCCGCCCGGGAGAATCAGCATATCCGAGAGCTCCGGTTTCGCGTCATCCCACATTAAATCAGCCGTCACCTCGATGTTGCTGCGGCCGCGCACCTGAAGCGTATCGCTGATGGAAACCATATCGATCTTGATTTCCGCCCTGCGCAGTAAATCCACGACGGTAAGCGCTTCGACTTCCTCGAAGCCGTCTGCAAGAAAAATACATACTCTGCTCATAATGAAATACCTCATTTCTTAGATTACATATTTACATTTTAATATCGTTTCTACTAATATTCTCCGCGATATGATATGATACTTGGGGCATGCCCTACATGAGCAAGAAGTGGGGAAGGACCCCACGAATTGAGAATGCAGGACAGGATTGCAGGAGTGCGTAAGCACGGAACAATCCGTAATCGACTTTTGGCGACCTTAATATTTACAATAATTAGGAAGGAAATTCTATGGAAATCGAACGCAAATGGCTCATTAACACCATCCCCTCTGATCTTGAACAATACCCTCACCACATCATCGAGCAGGGCTACCTCAATACGACCCCCGTAGTCCGTGTACGCAGACAGGATGAACTGTACATCCTCACATATAAAGGCGGCGGAATGATGGCCCGTGAAGAGTACAATCTTCCGCTTGATGCGGAATCCTATCAGCATCTCGTAGCCAAAGCGGACGGACACATCATCTCGAAAGTCCGCTATATCATACCTCTGGACGACGGACTTAAGATAGAGCTTGACCACTTTTCATCACCGATCAAGGATCTTTATCTGGCCGAAATCGAGTTCGAATCCGTGGAACAGGCCGAGGCGTATGTGCCGCCCGCATGGTTCGGCCGCGACGTCACATACGATCCGAGATACCACAATTCCGTAATGTCAAAAATGTGAGCAGCTCATACTCTCCGCTTCCGGTTGGCAGTTCAGTCGCAGATTTCCTGCCATACATTTTCATGGTAAAAACTGAACTGCCTTCTGTGCGGGAAGTATCGATTTGTCACATATTGAGCGCCTTATCCGTACACGCCCTGACAGCCTCGATCACGGCTGACCTGAAACCAAGCTGCTCCAGCGTTGTCACTCCTTCGATCGTGGTACCGCCCGGCGAGCATACCATATCCTTGAGCTCTCCCGGATGCTTTCCGGTCTCGAGGACCATCTTCGCGCTGCCAAGCACGGTCTGCGCCGCAAAATGATATGCCTGTGCCCGTGGCATCCCATCAGCCACAGCTGCATCTGCCATAGCCTCGATGAACATGTAAACATAAGCCGGTGAGCTTCCGCTTAGGGAGGTGACAACGCCCATGAGGCTTTCCGGGACCTGCTCGGCTTCGCTGAAGGAAGCGATCACATCTGCACAGATCTTAAGTTCATCCGCTGTGATATTCTGATTCGGGCAGTAGCCTGTGATACCCTCACCGACAAGGGCCGGTGTATTCGGCATGCAGCGAACGATCTTTTTATCAGTACCGAGGACCGACTCGAGATCCGCGATCGATTTGCCTGCCATAATGGAGAGAACAAGCTGGCTGTCCGTGATGACATCCGCAAGCTCTGCACCCGCGACCGGGAAAACATTGGGCTTTATTGCGAAGAGCACCATGTCCGCTCCCTTTACACATTCTTTGTTATCCTCCGTTGTCCGGATACCGAAAGCATCGGAAGCTTTCTTTCTTGCCGCAGCATACTTGTCGGAAGCTGTAATATCCTCCGCTTTCACTGACCCTTCCGCGATAATCCCTCCGATTATTGCGCTGGCCATGTTGCCGCATCCAATCACCGCTAATTTCATAATAAGACCTCTTTCATCATAGACTTACATAAGGAAAACTCCGCGTGAGTTCAAGTCCCGCTCGTAAAATCCGGTGCGGGATTCAAGGTCAGCGTCCGCTGGCATCACTCCTGACCGAATCACTGCGGTCTTCCTTCTCCGCCCTCATCAAAGCTCTCGTCAATAATTTCCACCTCAAAGCTGCCCGGTTCACGTCCGTTCTCGTCCACTTCCGGCTCGGAGTAATCCTCTTCGGAAGTATCCGCCCCGGAGGTATCACTGTCGTCGAGTTCGATTTCGGTCAGCGAATCATCGGGTGCAGCCGTTGCCGACGGGATCGGTGTAGGAGTTCCTGTCTGGCCTTCCGCCGGCGTCGGGGATACGACAAGGATCGTCTCCTTCTGTGTGAGGATCGCACCGACATAATACATGTTCGCATTCGTTCCGGTCGCACCGTTCTTCAGATAAGCAATTGCATCACGGATTGCTGACCTCGCGATATCCTCGGAAGGCTTCACGATCGCTGCAGCTATTTTTCCGGAAAGAATCATGGTGCTGATCGCATCATCATTTCCGTCAAGGCAGAAAACCGCCATTTCTTTTTCCAGCTCTTCCGCCACTTCAGAAGCTGCACGGGCCTGCACGCCGTTTCCGCATACAAGGGCGGATATTTCAGGTTTATTAGCGAGCAGTTGGCGGATCGATTCCTTTACTGCCTCAATGTTATACTCATCCACATCAATCTGATCTGCCGCAGTCATGGACTCGACTCCCTTCATGGCTTCTGCAAATGCAGCCACGCAGGCAGCCGTATCAGTATTGGAAGATGTATGGACGATTGCATAATTTCCTGTCTTTCCCATGTGGTCAGCAAAGATTTCCGCGAAGCGTGCGATACACGGCTTCCGGTCTGTCAGGATCTGAGACACTGCGGACTCCTGACTCTCGATACCTCTGTTCATAAGAATAGTCGGTATTCCCGCTTCCCTCGCCTTCTGAATGCTGGCGGTCGTCGCGTCATTATCAACATTATCGCAGATGATCATTGCCGCTTTTGCCGCAATGGCGGCATCAAAGGCTTCGGTCTGCTTTGCAGTGTCACCCTCGGAAGTTTTGACAGTGACCTGGTATCCTTCCTTTTTTGCATCGCCCATAATGACGGCTTCCTCCTGAGCGGAAAGGCCTGTCTCCGTGGGCAGTATAAGATAAATCTCTCCGCTGACAGCTGCCGGAGTTTCGGGTACCGGCGTCTCGACGGCTGACTCCTGGACGACCGGCTCCGGTGTCGCAGTCGCCGCGGCAGGAGCGCCGGTCTGCGATGCCCCTGAATTTCCACAGGCGGCCATGGCTGCCATCGCTGTCATGGCAATAATCAAACCCGCTAATTTCTTTCTCATTCTATGTACCTCCTTGCATGATGCATTTTTTCATGTCTAATACTGGATGTATGCGCGTATTGTATCACACAAGAGACACAGAAACAAGATACCGGGGATTCGTCAGATTCCCCTGATTCTTGAAAGAGCCTCCAACGTATTTTCATGCGTTCCGAACGCTGTCAGGCGGAAATATCCTTCTCCGTTCGGTCCGAATCCGGATCCCGGAGTACCGACGACATTTGCATTCTGAAGCAAATAGTCGAAGAACTCCCAGCTCGACATTCCGTCCGGCGTCTTAAGCCATATGTACGGAGCGTTCACGCCGCCCGACACAGAATAGCCCATCTCAGTGAGCCCGCTTCGAATACGGGCGGCATTCTCCATATAGTAAGCTACCTGCTCGCGAATGGCTTTCTTTCCCTGTTCCGAATAGCAGACCTCTCCGGCGCGCTGCACGATATACGGCGCTCCGTTATACTTTGTACCGTGCCGGCGCGCCCACATATCATGAAGGCTCGCTTCTCCGCACATCAGATCCTTCGGGACCACCGTGTATCCGAGGCGAAGCCCGGTGAATCCGGCATTTTTAGAAAAACTGCGGATCTCGATGGCACAGGTACGCGCATTTGCGCACTCATAAATAGAGTGCGGGATATTTTGCTCGGAAATATAAGCCTCGTATGCCGCATCGTAGATAATCACCGCGCCGTTCTCATTTGCATAATCAACCCATTTCTGCAGTCTGTCCTTCGTGATGGCTGCACCGGTCGGATTATTCGGGAAACACAGGTAGATGAGATCCGGGCGCTCCTTCGGGAGTTCCGCAGTAAAGCCGTTCTCCTCGGTGCAGGGCATGTAGATGACGTTGCTCCACGTACCTGTCACCGGATCATAGGTGCCGGTACGGCCGGCCATGACATTGGAATCAACGTAAACCGGATAAACAGGGTCGCAGACAGCGATCTTTGTGTCGGCAGCGAACAGTTCCTGAATATTTCCGGAGTCGCACTTCGCGCCGTCCGAGACAAATATCTCATCTGCGTAAACCTCGCAGCCCCTCAAGCGGAAATCCTGTTCCGCGATTTTTTCCCTCAGAAAGGCATATCCGAGATCCGGTGCGTACCCATGAAAATGCTCCGCATCTCCCATCTCATCCACCGCCCTGTGCAGCGCCTCGATGACCGGTGCGGACAGCGGCAGCGTGACATCACCGATCCCGAGACGGATGATTTTTTTGTCCGGATTGGCTTCCTTGTAGGCTGAAACCTTCTTCGCTATTGTTGAGAACAGATAGCTGCCGGGGAGCTTACTATAGTTTTCGTTGATTCTGAACATCGTGTATACCTCCTGTCACAGATCGATATCGCCCTCGAACACCTCCGTTGCGGGACCTGTCATGAAGACGATATTTTCCTCCTGATTCCATTCGATAAAGAGATCCCCGCCGTTCAGATGTATCGTCACCGGACTCTGTGCCTTGCCGCACAGGATTGCAGCCACCGCCGTGGCGCACGCTCCGGTCCCGCAGGCCCACGTCTCTCCGCTGCCGCGCTCCCAGACGCGCATACGGATGTTGTGTTCGTCCTGCGCGTAAACGAATTCTGTGTTGACACGGTCCGGGAACACTTCATGATTCTCGAACTTCGGACCGATCTTCTCGATCTCGAGGTTTTCCACGTCATCCTGACTTTCCATAAACGTTATGCAGTGCGGATTTCCCATGGATACACAGGTGACACGATAGTCTGTTCCATCGACGTTCAATACGGTATCCACTGCACTCCTGCCGCTCTCATCGCTCAGCCTGACCGGTATGTCGTCCGGATTCAGAATAGCTTCGCCCATGTTTACACGAACGAGAGCGACCTTGCCGTTCTCAACTGTCAGAACAAGCGTCTTGATTCCGGATCCCGTTGCGATCTTCACCGTTGTCTTATCCGTAAGGCCGTGATCGTACACATACTTTCCGACGCAACGGATGCCGTTCCCGCACATCTTGCCGCGGCTTCCGTCCGCATTGTACATATCCATCTCGAAGTCCGCGATGTCCGATGGCTTGATCAGGATAAGACCGTCCGAGCCGATGCCGAAATGGCGATCGCTCACATATTTCGCGACCGCTTCGGGGTCTTTTACCTGTTCTTTTGTACAGTCAACATATACATAATCGTTGCCGATGCCGTGCATTTTCGTGAAGTGCATTCTGTCCTCCTCTTACATTCTGTTTTATTCTTCATCGCGCAATATTCGTGACTTAAGTCATGAGATACGCGCGCAAGTGAAATCTGCCTTCATCGTGAGTACAATCTCGCGATGAAGAATAATTAACAGGTATGATTCTATGAAAAATTCCCGTTCATAGTAACACATGAGAGAGGAAACGGACAATGGGTTTTGTTCCTGATCGCACAATACTTGCTGCCAATAGCGTTAGATAAGCACCCGGGGTGATACTATCCTCCGTCGAGAGTACAATCTCGCGATGAAAATGCAAAAGGGGCCGGATCCCCGGAACTTTTTCCGGAAATCTGACCCCTTTGTCAGTCTCTTTATCGATGAACGTAATTATACGACCGGTCAATCCGAATGTAAAGCGAAAATCTCCGCACCGGTCTTAAAGAGCAGCAACCCATAACCGTGAGAACCGCACTCTTTCGTATTCCGTCATGCCATCTGACTGTTCCTTATTTTCTCCTGCCCTTACAGTAAGTAATGAACCCGCGCAGGATAGCCTTATCCTCCCTGCTCATACCCTTGATTCGGGCAAGTCTCTTCTCGGCGCGCTCGAAGCAGTCGCCCAGCATCTCCTGTGCGTATGCCAGCGCTCCGGATTCCCGGAATATTCGCTGTACCTCATCGAGCTCCGCATCGCTGATCCTCTTTTTGCCGTAAATCTGAAGCAGTTCTTCCTCATACTCCGGTTTCATGGTACATACGTACATGTAAAGAATCGTCTGCTTGAATTCCGTTATGTCGGACCCGACGTCCTTTCCGAGTTTCTCGGGATCTGCGAAGACTCCGAGAATGTCATCCATGATCTGATATGCAATTCCGATGTCCTCGGCAACACGGTCGAGCGCTTTCATCTGCTTCTCATCCGCACCACCCAGGATCATGCCCAGATGAAGAGGCCCGATTACGGAATACCCGGCTGTTTTGAGATAATAAATATCCCAGATGGACTTCTCTAGCAGTTTTTTCTTCTCCTCCGGACTGTACTTGTCATCCTGAATTTCATAGGGAAGTACGACGTCGAGCAGTTCACCGCGGATCGTCTGGATTACAATATCATCAAAATAGCCGATAAGTGCCGCCAGATGTTCATTTTGCGCGTAATTGTCGACGATCTGTTTGTTCGCATAGTATATCCCCAGATCACCGACACAGATCGCTGCGGATTTCGCCAGGTTTCCGGGCTTCTCTCCTGCGGCTACCATCTTCGTCTCACGCACATTCAATCTGTGTTCATATCTGCGGTGTACGGTGATTTTTCCGCGGCGGGTGCCGGCGTTGTCAATAATGTCATCATGTACCAGCACGCCCGTCTGGAAGATTTCAAATGCAAGTGCCAACATATCACTCTCCGCCGCATTGCAGGCCGCCTCCCCGTTCATATGGACGGCAATCTGGTATCCGAGATTGACCAGCATGCCTCGCAGCATTTTACCGCCCGTGTTGAGGTCCGCAAGATCCTCACGGAAAGGTCGGATAATAGGATTCGGCTCCTTCCGCATGACCTTGTTGTAAGCGTTGGTCTTTTTCGTCAGTCGGTTCAGGGAATCGCTGTAGAATGCCGAGAATGCCGCGAGTTCTTTAGCTATTTTTTTCTGTGCCATACTTTCCCCTCCTCTACAAAACGCAGTTTTCAAGTATTGCTCGCGTAACTTGCGCGGGATTCGTGTCCGTTTCAGCTGACATTTTCAAACCGGATCCCGTGCATTCGTGTCATTTTCCTTTATTGATCTGAATCGTCTCAAAATAATCCAGGGCTTTCTTCATATCCGCCTTAGAGAAATCCGGCCACAGAACATCCGTGAACCAGATCTCAGAGTAAACTGTCTGCCAGGGGAAGAAATTCGAAAGTCTTCGATTTCCTCCGGTGCGAATCACGAGATCAATATCCGGAACACCGTCCGTATCGAGATATGAAGCAAATTCAGCTTCCGTCAGGCGGTCCGGATCCCTGAGTCCCGCAGCCACCTCACTCGCGTACTGCTTTACGGCTCTGAGGATTTCATCCCTTCCTCCGTAACTGATTGCGATCTGGACAAGAAGATTACTGCAGTGTGCGGTCATTTCCTCCGCTTTGCGGATAATCCCCTTTGATTCTTCATCGAGCCTCGAAAGATTTCCGACGACCACCACACGAATATCACGCTCGATACAGGTATGGACCTCTTCCGTGAAGAACTTCTCCATAAGTTTGAAAAGGCTGGCTACTTCCTCCTGGCTTCTCTCCCAGTTCTCCGTGGAGAATGCGTAGACCGACAGGTACGGGATCCCTTCATCCTGGCACCATGTACACAGGTCCATAAAGGTATCCACTCCTTTTTCATGTCCGCGCATAACAGACGTAAACATATGCTGACGCGCCCAACGCCTGTTCCCATCCATTATGACACCGAGGTGTCTCACTCTGTTTTGTCCCATGGTTACCTCCTTTCAAAATCCGCAAAAAAGCTTTCCAGCGCCCTCTTGTACTTTGCAGTATCAAAATACCAGGACATCGCGTGCGTTGCGCCGTCCACAAGGCAGATCCTCTTCGGAGCCGCGCATGCATGATAATTCTTAATGGTCATGTGGACAGGCACAAAATCATCTCCCGTCCCGTGTATGAACAGTACCGGATATTTTGCAGTCCTAAGGATCTCCGTCGCAGATTTGTCATCAAGCGAAAGCCCTGTCTTTTTCTTTGCCCAGAAATTAATGATGGGAAGCGCAACATATGTCACGGCGCCCAAATTTTTCATCATGACATCTTTTGCAATATCCAGCGGATCCGTAAAGCCACAGTCAGCAATAACTCCGACGAGATTTTCCGACAGATTCTCTCCCTCAGCCATCAGGACAGAAGCCGCACCCATGGATACGCCATGCAGATACATCGGGAGCTCATCCCCGAGTTTTCTGACCATCTCCCGGCTCCAAAGAGCAATATCTTCACTCTCGCGGATTCCCATAGTCAGATATTCACCCTCACTTCTGCGATGTGCTCTCTCCTCGATCATCAGCAGGTTTGCCCCGTTCTCGTGGTAATACTGAAGAATTCCGCTGAAATCCTTTCTTCCTGAGCTGTGGTATCCGTGGCAGAGAATAATGTTGCGCACGGCATTGCCCTCTGCAGGGATATAGGACGCGACGAGCTTCAGCCCGTCCTTAGACGTGATGGTCCAGTCCTCTGCCTTAATGGCATCATTGTATTTCAATCCGTCAAGATACGCCTTGTGATACGAAGGAGTCGTGTACTCTTCATCGGCCGGCGGATCGTCCGCATACGGTTCATGACGTCTCAGAAATCCTTCCATCATCCTGTATCCGGAAAACCCCGCCGCACCAGCGGCAGCTGCGACTGTCACAACGGGGATTGCTATCTTCCATGCTGTCTCCATAAATTGCTCCTTACATCCGATATTCATCACATAACTTCCCCCACTTACAGAACAGTTACACTCTTCAAGAACGTATAAGCGTTCTTACCACAACGTTTACGGCATATGAGCGTCCACGCGAAGCATTTTTTATCTCTTACAGAGAAAGACAGAACTGTTCGGGCACTGCGCGGGGAGTTTAAAGTTCACTATTCTAATTATACCCCACAGCGCCCATATTCTCTATGGCGAATTACATCTCTATGCAAAAAGAACCGGTGCAGGACAGATATCCCCGCTCCGGTTCTTTTTCTCTCTCATCATTATTTCACATCTGGAACACGCCGTATGAAATCAGCGACATAATCGTTGCGGCAAGCGCGATACCGAGAAGGATTGCAAGAGACGCCTTCTTTATATCAATTTTCAACAGCGACGCCGCCAGCGCCCCTGTCCATCCGCCGGTTCCCGGAAGCGGGATGCCCACGAACAGTAAAAGCCCCATAAACTCAGCCCTCTGAATTCCTTCCGACTTGGAAAGCGCCCTTGCCTCCAGTTTTTTGACGATCCCGCCGAACAATCTGGTCGGTCTCATCCAGTCGAATATCCTCTCAATAAACAGAAGGATGAACGGTATGGGAATGATATTACCCAAAACCGAGAAAAATATCGCCTGCCACAAAGGCAGCATAAGAATTCTCGCGAGCGGAATTCCTCCACGCAATTCGATAAGCGGCAGCATCGAACAGATGACTACCAACGCCTGCGGCGGTAAGAAACCAAGATTCGCCTGTACCCAATCTACAACAATCTGCATAAAACCTCCCGTATCCCGAACTGATACCTGTGCCTGCTTCTCTTCATCTCAGCAGGAGATCGATACCCTAAGCGCACGTATGCGAGTATACCAATTTCAGGCTTCCGTTTCAAGCAGTTTTGTGAGTGCAGCGAAAAGTTTCTCCATCTCCTCGTCCGTACCGATCGTCACACGAAGGTACCTGTCGATTCTCGGTTTGTTGAACCAGCGCACAAAGATATGATTCTCGCGCAGATAATCAAATATTTTTTTAGCCGGCACTTTCTCATGTGTGACAAACAGAAAGTTCGAGAAGGAATCCTCCAGAGTAAAGCCCATTTCCCGGAACCGTACAGCGGCCTTCGCGCGCGTATCCATGATCTTCGCGCAATTTTTTCTGAAGTTCTCCGTGTCATAAACTTCGGCTGTCCCCAGAACGATACCCGGATAGTTCATGGTATAGGAGTTAAAGCTGTATTTTACGTCGTTCAGGTACTTGATCGTCTTCGGAGCTGCAAATGCATAGCCCACCCGAAGTCCTGCCATCGATCTTGACTTCGAAAACGTCTGTGTGACGATCACGTTATCATATTTATCGATGAGCGGCAGAGCGCTCTCAGCTCCGAAATCCACGTAGGCTTCGTCGACAATGACAATACTGTCGGGGTTCGCTTTTACGATCTCCTCTATAGCCTCCTGTGCCAGGACTGACCCCGTCGGAGCATTCGGATTCGGGAAAACAATTCCGCCGTTCTCCTTTTTGTAATCCTGAACGCGTATGTGGAAATTCTCATCCAGCGGCTGTGTCACATACGGAATGCGGAGCATTTCAGCCCACACATCATAAAAGCTGTAGGTTATGTCCGGAAACAAAATCGGCTTATTCGAATTGAAAAAAGTCATAAAAAGCATGGCAAGGACGTCGTCGGAGCCGATCCCGACGAATACCTCCTCGTCTTTGCGTCCGTAGACTGTCGCTATGGCGTGTACAAGATCCTCGATCTTAGGATCCGGATAGAGCCGCATACGGTTCACATCCAGTGATTTCAACGCCTCCGCAACGCGCGGCGAGGGCGGATAAGGATTTTCATTGGTGTTCAGCTTTACGATGTCCTTCACCTTCGGCTGCTCACCCGGTGTATAGGGAACGACTTTTCTGACATTGTTCTCCCAGCTCATACTATTTCCCCTTAGAATATATTCTTCACATCTCGCACAGTCCGTAAGAAGCCGCGACTTCTCTGAAGCCCGGGAGCGAGTTTCTGACAGTCTCATGTGATACACAGTATGCAACGCGTGTCCATCCTGCACATCCGAAGCTGCTGCCCGGAACGATCAGGATCTGCTTTTCCTTGCATTTTGCTACGAATGCCTTCTCATCCTCCTCCGGAGACTTCAGCCAGAGGTAGAAAGCACCCTGCGGTTCAACAAATGTATATCCGGCTTCTCTCAGGCCATCCATCAGCATCTGTCTGTTCTTCGCATAGAAATCGACATCTGTCTTCTCATTAAGGCACTTTGCAACGACTCTCTGCTGCAGAGACGGAGCGTTTACGAATCCGAGGATGCGGTTCGCGACATTTGCCGCGGAAATCATATCCTCCGCGTCATCGATCTCGGAGGGCAGGACCAGATAACCGATACGCTCACCCGGAAGGGAGAGGGACTTGCTGTAGGAGTAACCGACTACCGTATTTCTGTAGTAGTTCGGGATCCACGGGACCTTGTACTCTCCGTAGACGATCTCGCGGTAAGGCTCATCCGAGAAAATAAAAATAGTCGTGCCGTATTCCTTCTGTTTATCCTCAAGAAGTCTCGCGATCTCACGGATACATTCTTCAGAGTAGACAACGCCGGTCGGGTTGTTGGGAGAATTCAGGATGACAGCTTTCGTCTTCGGAGTAACGGCAGCTGCGAGAGCTTTCGGATCCGGCTCGAAAGTGACAGGATCTGTCTGAACTTCGACCAGCTTGCCGTCGAAATTGGAAACGTACGCGCGATATTCGCCGAAATACGGGCTGAATGTGACGACCTCGTCTCCGGGATTAAGCAGTGTCTTAAAAAACACATTCATGCCGCCCGCTGCGCCGACGATCATGACAAGATTATTGAATGTGTAGGATGTGCCATACTGTGCGTTCAGATGCTCCGCAATCTTTGTGCGGACATCTTCAAAACCGGAGTTGCTCATATATCCGTGAACGAGCACAGGATCTTCGTTAGTAACTATATCTATGATTGCATCCTTTACAGCACCGGGAGCCGGTACATTCGGGTTACCCAGACTGAAGTCATATACATGATCTGCGCCGTAGATGGCGGCCATCTTCTTGCCTTCCTCGAACATAGCTCTGATGACGGAGCTGTTCGCTACGTAGCCTTTCATTTTCTCTGAAATCATAATAATCTCCTCCCTCTATCTTCAGCACATATTCTTTCAGTGACCTTGTACGGCGTTCCGCCTGACACTCATACCGTCTACTTTACTCTCTTTCGCGCTTTAAAGCAACATTAACTTAATCAGGGCTGCCGCATTAAGGCGCGAAGCCGCAATATATAGCAGACATTACATGCAAATATCTGCTATATATTGTGACGACACTGCCTAATGCGACAGCCCCACAAATTCAGCTATAGCGGTCAAATTGCTTTATTCCACAACAAGCTTCTTGAAGTTCTTCTTACCTCTCTGAAGCACTGTCTCCGCGGACGCGATATCATCCTTCTTCAACATCGCGAATACATCAACGACCTTCTCACCGTTGACCTTTACGCCGCCCTGCGTGATTGCACGGCGTGCCTCGCCATTGGAAGTGACCAGTCCGGCTTTTACAAGTGCCTGAATCACACCGATTTCTCCGTCTGTGAAGTCCTCGTCGTGAAGCACTGCAGTCGGTAAATCTGCCTTCGCGCCGCCACCGAAGAGTGCCTTTGCGGCATCCTGTGCCTTCTTAGCTTCCTCTTCACCGTGAACAAGAGTTGTTAGCTCGTATGCAAGTATCTCCTTGGCCTTATTGAGCTGGCTGCCTTCCCACTTATCCATCTCGTCAATCTGCTCAAGCGGAAGGAATGTCAGCATACGTATGCATTTCAGAACATCACTGTCCGCAACGTTTCTCCAGTACTGATAGAACTCATATGGAGAGGTTTTCTTCGGATCGAGCCACACAGCGCCGTTTGCGGTCTTGCCCATCTTCTTGCCCTCGGAATTGAGCAGCAGAGTGATTGTCATCGCATGGGCATCCTTGCCGAGCTTGCGGCGGATAAGCTCCGTGCCGGCAAGCATGTTCGACCACTGATCGTCGCCGCCGAACTGGAAGTTGCATCCGTAGTCCAGGAAAAGTCTGTAGAAGTCATAGCCCTGCATGAGCATGTAATTGAACTCAAGGAATGTCAGACCCTTCTCCATTCTCTGCTTATAGCACTCAGCCGCGAGCATGCGGTTGACGGAGAAATGTGCGCCGACCTCACGAAGGAAATCCACATAATTCAGGTCAAGCAGCCAGTCAGCGTTATTGACCATGAGTGCTTTTCCGTCGGAGAAGTCGATAAAACGGCTCATCTGGACCTTGAAGCAATCGATATTGTGCTGAATTGTCTCTTTTGTGAGGACCTTTCTCAGATCCTGACGACCGGACGGATCGCCGATCATTCCTGTTCCGCCTCCAAGAAGCGCGATCGGCTTATTGCCGGCCATCTGAAGTCTCTTCATAAGGCACAGCGCCATGAAATGACCTACATGAAGGCTGTCTGCCGTCGGGTCAAAGCCGATATAGAAAGTTGCCTTTCCGTTATTCAGCATATCCCTTACCTGATCTTCGTCTGTGACCTGCGCAAGCAGGCCTCTTGCTTTCAGTTCTTCGTAAATCTGCATCATTCAATCTCCTGAATTTCTTATTGACCGACTTCCAGAGCCTGATATAGCGGCATTGCTCTCTCGAATATGCCCAGGCTACGGTCATTTACACGTTTTCGCGCATGTCTGCGCATTAGTATAAGACTTTTATTTTCCAAAATCAAGTGGAGAGTAAATCGCCCCCATATGCTGCGGATTCAGATCATCCTTTTCGAACGTATTCAAACGGATCGTCCTCTCTCATGAACCGAATTATATGATATGCGCAGGATGCCGCAACATTTTCCTCTTTCAGAATACGTCTCACTTCGTCCCGGTCTGCGAGCACCTGAATGATCTCCTCACTGTCCTCCAGATATTTTGCCGAAAGCTCCCCTGTCACGTAGCCGAATACGCACGCGCAGCTCTCATCTGTCATTCCGACTGTCGTATATCTCGGGGCCTCGAACATCGGATCCGCTTCGATCGGATGCAGGATCATGCCGGTCTCTTCGTGGACTTCTCTGATTGCGGCCTGCCGGAATGTCTCCCCCTCGTCGATCAGTCCGGCGGGAAGCTCATAGACATAAGCGTCGATTGGATACCGGTACTGTCTTACAAGAAGGACCTTGCTCTTATCTTCCGTGACGGCATAAATGATGACCCCATCCGGCTTGTTGATATGTGTCTCAAGCTTAAGATCCTCTGTTCTCTCAGCTCGAGAGGAGACATAATATTTGCTTCTCGTCCCGTTTTTACGCAGCGTGTCCAGTTCGAACATGTTAAGAAATCTGTTTTCTGTCTGCTTTGTTATCTTCTCGATCTTACCCATAACATTCTCCTTGTGTGTAAAAGAGGGCTGCCGAATATTGCCGCAAATCAGTTATCGGCAATTTCCGGACAGCCCTCCCATCTTCATCTGTTCATAACTCACGGCACTCTTCGATGCCTGTCTTTGGCATTTATAGCACCCCTCTATACACAAGATCACCTTACATGTAAAGTACGACGGCGTGGTCTTCAAATACATTGTCATAAACGGTCGGCATGACCTCGATCGGAGTATTGACACAGCCGTGGGAACCGCTGGTGAGCCAGATGTCACCGCCGAAATCAGCTCTCCAGGTCGCATCGTGAATTCCTTCTCCGCCGTTGAAGCAGACCCAGTAATTGACGAACGACTCATAGCCGTTGACTTCATATGTACCGAGGATGACCGACTGATCTTTATACTTGATAGACCAGCATCCGGGATCTGTCATACGCTCTTCATTTGCCGTACCCGTAACGACAGGCGTCTCAACAACGCACTCGCCGTTATTATAGACCCACATCATCTGCTGTCCGATGCTGACCTCAACATACGTGTCACCCAGACCCTGATTGAAATCATAGAGTCCTTGATAAACGTAATCCACGTCATAGCGTCCTGATGTATGTGCGTAGAGGTTCGACTTTACAGATGCCGTTGTATCATCAATGTACATACGCCAGCCGTAGTCTCCGTTCTCTATCGTCACCTGATCGCCGTTATGCGTAGTGAACTGCCACGGAACATCGAAGGTGTCATATTCCAGATGCCAGCCCATGACCATATTCTCGACCGCTTCCTCATCCAGACTGATGTCGGAACCATTATCAATAAGAAGTGTCCCTATTACTTCCGGAGTAAAGATCATCTCATCTTTGTTCCAGAGGACATAGGTAAGACCCTCCGACTTCATGTACTCATTCCACTGTTCTTCGCGGTGTTTCAAGCCCGGATCATCGCTGTAAACCGTCGGGTAGATTCTGTAGTTTTCCAGTTCTACATCCGCAAAACCCTTGCCGACTGCTTCCCGTATCGCATCTTTCGCTTCATCGACTCTGATTTCGGAGCCCATCTCCTCCGGGAAAACTTTATAGTAACCGGTCTCGTCCGGTCCAACATAAGCATCCTTCACCGGCTTGAATTTTTCCGGGTTCAGAATGCCTACCCGATCCATAGCCTCTTCCAGGGCCTGCTCATTGTACTTGACATTGAGATTTACCCTGTCTTTTTTCTGGACCCAGGAGACAAACGGCCAAAGCAAACCATGCTGCCTTTTCAGCGAATCCTGAACTTCGTCGAACTGAGTAAATTGAAGGTCCAGATTCGCACCGGTAATAATCTCATCTGAAGTTCCTTCGACACCCTTCACCGTCAGTTCATACTGGCTGGTATGGTCGACCATCTTCTGTTTTGCTGTCTCCACGGAATTAAGACTTACATCCACGCCATTTATCTGTGACTTCGGAAGAAAATGGAAATGGAAGAATATCGCTCCTCCGAAATAAATGACCGCTATAGTACCGAGAACGATTTCAAGCCAGAGCTTTTCGCTTCTGCTCATTGCCTTTCCGGCTCTTCTGTTCTTAATAAAACTGATCAGCCCTACTCTTTTTCCGGTCTTCTTTACTTTCTTTACCTTGGTAGCATGTGCCTTATCGACACTGGCCGCCTTAAGTTTATTCTTCTTCACAGGTGTTTCCGAATCCCTGGATGCTTTGTCCTTTTTCGAAGCCCCGGCTGCCTTGGCTTTTCTGGAAACTCTGGCAGCGCCGGCCGCTTTCGATGAACGCACAGCTTTGGAAGCACCGGATGTCCTGGACTTTTTTGTCTTTCCGGGCACATTTTCCGTTTCCGGCAGCTGTGCCCCTGTCATAACTCTTGCCACTGTTATCCCCTGTATCGTTCTGAAAACTAAACTTTCTCTTGTTATTTGATGCTAAACGTACTCATTGTAGCAAAAAACATATAGGATGTCACGCTTAAGATTACAGTTCCTCAAGAAGTATGCTATAAAACTGAACTGTTTTCAACAGATTTCGAATCTTTACGGACTCATTTGCCCCGTGTACAGTCCCTCTTTCCTCTGCGGTCATCTCCATAGGAGTGAATTTGTAGACGTGATCGGATATTCCGGAATAGTACCTGCTGTCCGTCCCTCCGTTCAGCTGATAAGGACCGACCGGCACATCTTTCCACACTCGCCTGATTACACGCTTCAGCATCTCCCACTCGGCACAGTCGATTTCAGAAACCGGCGTTGGTGGCGTACCTGCGATCAGATTCACTTCCACATCCGGATCCCTTACCTTCTTTTTAAGCTCTTCGCAGATCGATTCCGGCGTGTCTCCTTCGAGCATGCGCACATTCACTCCCATTGCCGCGCGGTCCGGAAGAACATTGAATGCGCTCCTGCCCTCGAAGATAACGACTGCTGTCGTGGTCCTGACCATTGCATTGAAGCTCGATCCGAGAACGGTTGCCGCAGCCTTAATTGCCGGTTCAAGCATTTCTGCATGCGCAAATGCCGGCCGCTCGTAAATCGGCACCTCCTTCGCAATCTCACGGAACATCAGACGGACCGATGTGGACAGACGCGCGGGAAACGGATTTTCCTCCAGACGCACCGCAGCCTTTGCAAGCTTTCCGATTGCTGTATGACGCGGAGGAGTCGACGCGTGTCCGCCTTTCGCCCTTACCGTCAGCATGTAGTTCGCGGTTCCCTTCTCTGCAATTCCGACCATGGCCGCCTTTTTCTTAAGTCCGGGCAGACCCTCGGGAATCACCGCCCCGCCTTCATCCAGGACAAATGCCGGTCGGACTCCTTCCCGCTCCAACGTATCCACAATATTCCCCGTTGTCTCACCGCTTACTTCCTCCTCGCCGCCAAATGAGAGGTACAGGTCATTTTTCGGTATCCAGCCCTGAGACAGAGCCCGATCTGCAGCTTCCATGATTGAGCACAGCGTTCCTTTTGTATCCAGAGTGCCCCGCCCGTAAATCCGATCGCCACGAATCTCGGCTCCGAAAGGATCGCATGTCCATCCCTCCTGATCAACCGGAACAACGTCATAATGAGCCATCAGTACAGACGGTGCCTCCGCACTCTCTCCCCTGATTCTGAACAGTATACCTGTAGGAGGGATCTCCCGTATGTCGGCATGAGCCCGGATGTTCGGAAACCGATCGACAAGGAGTTTCCTGAACGCTGCGAATTCCGCCATGTCCATCTTTCCCGGATCATCCGAGGATATGGTCTTCAGGCGGATCATTGCCCGAAAATCATCTATGATTTTTCTTTTATTGAATTTCATACTATTCCGATTCTTCTTAACAGTCTCCGCTCTTTATGTATCATCTTCCCACGGATTGTCTTTTCTTCCGTCTTCAGCCCAGGGATTCTTGTTTTCTTCCCATGAACTGTCGGCTGTATAATTGCTGTTTTCAAAGCTGCCCGGATAATGATTGCTGTAATCGTTTCCTGCGCTGTAGTCGCTGCCCGTATAGGCACCGTTATTGTTGCCGCCGTCTCCGTAGCCGCCACCCGAGTAACCGCCGTTATTGTAGCCGCCGTAATTGTTGCTGCCGTCTCCGTAACCGCCATTATTGTAGCCGCCATAACTGTTGCCGCCGTCTCCGTAACCGCCATTGTTGTAGCCGCCATAACTGTTGCCGCTGTCTCCGTAACCGCCATTGTTGTAGCCGCCATAACTGTTACCGCTGTCTCCGTAACCGCCATTGTTGTTGCCGCCGTCTCCGTAACCGCCATTATTGTAGCCGCCATAACTGTTGCCGCTGTCTCCGTAACCGTCATTGTTGTAGCCGCCATAACTGTTGCCGCTGTCTCCGTAACCGCCATTGTTGTAGCCGCCGTCTCCGTAACCGCCGTCTCCGTAACCGCTGTCTCCGTAACCGCTGTCTCCGTAACCGCCACCGTTGTAGCTGCCATTGTTGTAGCCGCCGTTATTGTTGCTGCCGTCTGCGTAGCCGCCGCCTGTATAGCCGCCATCGTTGTAGCCGCCCGTGTAGCCGCCGTCGTCAAAGAACCTGTCAACTTTCTTCTTCAGGGTCTGATACAGCGCGGCATCGGTAAGGGCCAGATACGGCTGGTAATAGAAGATCCCGACAAGACCGCAGGTCAGAATAGTAAGGATTGCCCATCCGATGAACGACAGATCCAGTATGAAAGCGTTCATTTTGTCGCCATCCATCATTCGTTTGGAAAGCGCGAATGCTTCCTCCCTCGAAAGATCCGGATTTTCAGCAAGTACATACGGAACCATCCTATATTCGTAAGATTTCACGATTCCGGGAACAATAAGCAGTAATGTCCACAGGAAGATAAATATATCTCTGCAGAACATGACCCACACAACGTTGCGATAGTTTCCGGAAAATCCTGCTTTGAGGCAATCGAGCTCTGCCGGACGAATAATGTCTTCCAGAAAATATCTTCTGCATCCGACCTCAAGCGGCCTCAAAAGAAATATCCTGAGTGCAAGCGCAAGGACACCTGCAAAAAAGACGAATGTAAGAATGACCGGCAAGTAATGTTCGAAAGAATAGTATCCGTCAGATATTCCTTCTGCGTTTGCCGCACTGCCCGAAGATGCGAAAGATGCTGACGTTAAGCCGAGCAGGAAGGCCACGAGCACAGATTTCCAATAGGAACCGTGCAGCGCGTTGCGCGCCATTTGTTTTAATTGACTTCTATCCCAATACATTTTATCACCTCCATGAACTTCGTTTGTGTATATCGATTGCATTATACATGCTAATTATGAATGTTCCATTATCATTTACTAAAACTTCCCACTTCGTGTCTAAGTTGCTGTCGAAACCGAAAATAATGCAATCGGAGCGGCGTCGTCGAGCGGCCGGTACTTTAAAAATTCGAGCTTGAGCGATGAATTTTTATTAGTACCGCTGCCAGCGAGACCGAGCGAAAGCGTCCCGACGATGCATTATTTAAGGGTAAGACAGCTCAGATATTTCATATGGGAAGTTTAAGTCATTTATCCGTTTCTCTGAATGTATCCCCGGAAATATATTCAATCAGCTTCGTCTCCGTCTTCGAGTACATAAATTTCTGTGACGAGAACACACTGTAATAGTCCGAGAGCATGAAACTGACTGAAATCACTATAAAGAAAAATCCCATTCCGCTCTGACCGAATAACTCCATCGCAATGATCATGGAGGTAAACGGGCTGTTGGTGATTGCACAGAAAACGCCGCACATTCCGCAGGCTGCACCGAGATTAGCAGGCAGACCGAGGATTCCGGAGAGGACACATCCCATCGTTGCGCCGATAAAGAAAGACGGTACAATCTCGCCTCCCTTGAATCCGGTCTCCAGAGTCAGGCATGTGAACAGGATTTTCAGAAGGAACGCGTACCATACAACTTTTCCGTCAAATGCCGCAGCCATCACGTTCTCTCCGAGACCGATATAATCCTGCGTCCTCAGTATAAAAACCAGAGCAGCCACCAGAGTGCCTCCGACTGCGACGCGGATATATGCGTTGCTTATCTTTGCTTTGAAAAACCTGCCCGAATAGTGAAGACAGAGCACGAAGAGAATTCCCGCGAGTGCGCATGCGATGCCCATGATGATCGCTTTCGTAAATGCCATTGAGTACAGCGCAGGTACCTTTTCCACCTCATAGGGGATCGTCAGCGTATGCACATGGAGTCTGACGGACACATCGTGCGCCGTAAGCGCAGCGAGCACACACGGCACAAGTTCTGCATAATACACACTGCCGATATTAATGAACTCCATCGGCAGGATTGCTGCAGCAAGCGGCGTACCGAACAGAGCTGCAAATGCCGCACTCATGCTGCACATGACTACGATGCACCTGTCGCTGCTCCCCAGTTTCAGCTTCTTTGCAAAGAAATCACCTATACTGCCGCCGAACTGAAGTGCCGCACCCTCTCGACCGGTGGAACCGCCGAACGCATGCGTCAGGACAGTTGAAATAAAAATCAGAGGACCTACTACGAGCGGTATCTCCTTCTTTTCCCGCACAGCTATAATTACAGTATTTGTCCCCTTATCGTCCGACCTTCCTGCAATGCTATACAAAAATACGATGAGTAAACCCGCAAACGGAAGACCTGCAATAATCCAGGTATGCTCCAATCTGAATTCGGTCACTTTTTCAATAGCAAATGCAAATGCGCTGGTCAGCGAACCAACCACTATTCCGGAAATGCCGGCGATTACAATCCACTTAAATAACACAAGCAGGTTTCTACTTAGTCTCTGCATGTCATCACCTCGCTGTCGTATATCAGTTCCTTAATAATAGAATTGATTTAAATCAATTCTATTATTAAGGAACTGATATGTAAAGAAGGAAATACCTTAGCATACGTTAAGAGATACATAGTTTCCGTAAAACGGATTCTACAAATTGTTGCTATTTTTCAGTCAAAGCGTTAAGATATGATACATGCCAAAAGACAATAATCTATAGTTGTTTAGTTAAGGAGCAGACAAATGAAAAAGAAATTCCTTGTATGTGCGTTAACGCTCACATTTGCATTGAGCGGATGTTCCGGTTCATCGTCTAAACCGGCAAGTGACACATCGACTGCAGAGGCGGCTGCCGCCACAGAATCCGTTGCAGCTGAGGAAGCAGTCGAAGAAGCTGAGGAGACGATTGAGGATGAAGCCGCCGCCGAGACGAATTCCGTATATCAGCAGGACCTGGCAATCGAAGTGTCCGACAAGAATCTGGCAGACAGCAAAGCCTCCGACTTTGTAACAATCGGCGATTACAAAGCACTAAATGCCGGTCTTCCGGAAGACACTGCTGCTGAATCCGGCATGACAGCCAACATCGCGTTTGCGGGAACAGTCGTCGGCGAAGACGCACCGCGCGACGGCATGACAGCCGACAGCTACGACCTGGAACTCGGATCCGGCACTTTCATTCCCGGTTTTGAGGATGCCCTGATCGGACATAAAGCCGGTGAGACAGTAGAATTTACAATTCCGTTTCCGGAAAACTACGGCGAGACAACACTGGCCGGCAAAGATACTGACTGGACTGTCACAATCAACAGTCTGTCAAAGGGAAGTGTAACCGCACTGTTCGGTGATTTTGTCAATGCTGCTGAAATCAGCTCGCTTCCGAAAGATCTTTATGATGAAGTAACAGCATATGTGACAGCCATCTATACAAGGAGCGCGGAAGGCAACGAACAGTCTCTCGAAGATTTCCTTGCAAGCAACAACATCGATATGGAGCCTGATATCCGCTCTCAGTGCCGCACATGGCTTGTATCCTCCGCTATACTTGAGGCGGAAGGTGTCACGGAAGACTCACAGGAATATAAAGATATGATGTCAAGAATCCTGGAAGTTTACGGATACAAGACATTGGATGCAGCTACCGGTTCGGGAATTCCCGAAGCCTTCATCCGGTCTGCGACAGCAAGCCAGCTGGCTATTCAGATCATCGAGAAAAACGGACAGAGCTGATCACAGGTCAGGAATCCCGGTCTTGTTCGCAAGGCTTGTCGGGCGGCATCTCCGCTGAGATATCTAAGATACAAAAAACGGCAGGGTGTGAGGAATACTGAAAATCAGATTTCTCACACCCTGCCTTTTTTTTGTCACGGGAACGAAGTTTCCGATGACTTAACGAAAAAAAGGTATTGGCTAACGCCAATACCTTAAGACTCGTAGTCTTCGCGGATATTATGAAGCAAACGGGACATGAGCGCACTCATTCTCGATAACATCTTCGTAATGTCCGCCAGCTGTTTCCTCAACATTCATTTCCTGAATTGCTGGGATTTCCCATCTTTCCATAACCATTTCCTCCTTAGGGACAAGTACGTTTTTCATTAACCATAAAAGCTTTCAGAGGACATAATCCGTTAAAAGCTTAAGCTGTAATGCAAGCTCCCCCTATCCCTTCGTTGGGAATTGCACACAGAAAAGAAGAACATGTTATTCAGCGTTCTTCCTTCTAATGGTTAGTTATGAAGCACCGCCTCTGCAATGGCACCCGCACTCGCACTCGATCGGCATAGTAGACTGGCCACCAGCTGTCTCCTGTACATTGAGTTCATGGATTTCCGGAGCTGTCCATCTTTCCATAGTAACATTCCTCCTTTTTCTGAGTTAACAACAACAACTTAATTCAGTATACGACCATCATTATAAAAAGTCAACCACCCCATAGCGAACTTTTAAATGGTCCTACTACCCCTCCGTGCAAAATATATAACCCTTCCATATTCTGCACGCTATTGTAAGTTTAAGCCTATTCCCAAAAATTGTAAAGGGATTAATCTTAATAATTATCTGAATTTCTGTACATATTTCTGTGCAATTTGAATAAATACTTATGTTTTCCTAAAGCTGTGACAAGACGATCGCCGCGAACATGAGACCGCACCCTGCCAGTTCTCTTGTATGGAGTGCCTGACCCAACACGATCCAACCGCAGATGGCAGAAAACACGCTTTCAAGGCTCATGGAAAGAGATGCGACCGTCGGATTCAGGTTCTGCTGACCTACGATCTGCAGAGTGTATGCAACGCCGCTGCTCATCACGCCCGCGTACACAATCGAGCCGGCAGCTGCCTTTAGTCCGGTGACGGAAAGCGGTTCAAACAACAGCATACCCGCAGTTGCAAGAAGTGCTGTCATGAAAAACTGAGCAAATGAAAGCCTCACCGGATCCGTCATAGGTGAAAAATGGTCTACACATATGATCTGCAATGCAAATAAAAATGCGCACAAAAGCATGAGAGAATCTCCCGTCCCGAGCTCCAGCGGTCCGTTCATACACAGGAGGTACAGGCCTGTCACACTGAGCGCAACACATAGCCATATCCCGGACCTGACCTTCTTTCCGAAAAAGACGGAAATTAAAGGAACGATGACCACATACTGTGCTGTGATGAACCCTGCCTTCGCCGTGGTCGTAAGGGAGATCCCTGCCTGCTGCGAGACACTCGCCAGGAATAAAAAGGTGCCGCAGGACATACCGCCCAGAACCAGCATCTTCCACTGATAACGATTGGCAGGCGCATCCGATATACCGCCTTTCATAGCGATCACACGATCACGCAGGAGTATTACAGGAAGCAGAAATATCATAGCCACCCAGTTTCTCAGAGCCAGAAAAGTGAAGGGACCTACGAACTCCGCTCCGATACTCTGCGCGACGAAGGCACTTCCCCAGATCACAGCGCACAGGATGAGCACCAAAGTGTGTACGAGTTCCTCTCTTCTTGTCAGTGTTTTTTCCATCGTAAGACATCCTTATCTGCGTATCTCTAAAGCCTTCCACACAAGCAGACTCTGTGTCAGAATGATCCTTTTGACACAATACTCAAATTATCTTTTGATAATGCGTACCACTTCGCGGCTATGTACAGTTACAGGGTGAAAAATTTGCATTCAAAAGTATAGCAAGCGATATAGTACCATAAAAGTATTACTACAGGCAAGAATCATATGGTTACAGGATTGTGGGAGTGCGTAAGCACGAAACAACCCGCAATCGACTATTGGCTTATTAATCATTATGATGAATAAACTACATATGTGAACAATCTCATCATTTTCTGTGATATACTGAGCAATATAGCAAGCCGGATCTCCCGGCATATACATTCTCTTACAATTTATGGAGTCAATATGTCAGAAAGATTTTCAAGAACCCGGCTTCTCCTCGGCAGAAGCGCAATGGAAACACTCAAAAACTCCCGCGTCATCGTCTTTGGCGTCGGAGGTGTCGGCGGCTATGTCGTTGAAGCTCTCGCAAGAAGCGGAGTCGGTGCGATAGATATCGTTGACAATGATACGGTCTGCATGTCAAATCTCAACCGCCAGATTATAGCGACGACTTCGACTCTGGGGATGTATAAAGTCGATGCCGCGGAGCAGAGAATGCTGGACATCAATCCCGACATAAAAGTCACGAAGCATTGTATGTTCTATCTCCCGGAAACAGCCGACCGTTTCGATTTCAGTCAGTACGATTATGTAGTGGACGCCATTGACACCGTAACCGGTAAAATTCAGATCGTCATGCAGGCTGAAGAAATGCATGTTCCGGTCATCTCCAGCATGGGAGCAGGCAACAAAATGAACCCTGCCCAGCTCGAGGTGGCGGATATCTACCAGACATCCGTCTGCCCGCTCGCCAAAGTCATGAGGCGAGAGCTCAAAAAAAGAGGTATAAAAAAGCTCAAGGTGGTCTACTCGAAGGAACCCGCTATTACCCCACTCACAGAAAGCACGGAAAGCTCTGAATGCATTCCGAACGGGAGCAGCTCAAAGGACGCGAACCCGGTCGGTCAGCGGAAGCGCATTCCGGGCTCCAACGCCTTTGTACCCTCCGTTGCCGGACTCATTATAGCTTCAGAGGTGGTGAAGGATCTGGTGAACTATCAAAGGGAGTAATCCCGCTCAGTTATGCCGGACAGAACGTTTTAGTGACATACGAAAGGGGCTGACGCATCAGTTGAACCGCACAGTGCAGACGCTAAATGCGAACATCTGCTTTATACTGTGTCAGACACCTGATGCGACAGCCCCTCTATAACCATAGATGACGAATAAATCAAAGAATCTCTCTTATATCCGCATACGGGATATCCGGATAGCATTCCGCAACGCCCTTATAGGTAATCTTTCCGTCATATGTATTGATTGCCGAGTAGATGACCTCGTTCTCCGCGCATGCCTTCTTAAGGCCCTTATTCGCGATCTGAAGACCATAGCGAAGTGTGGCGTTGGTCAGTGCGATCGTCGAAGTCCGGGATACTGCGCCCGGCATATTTCCTACACAGTAGTGAACGACGCCTTCCTCTATAAAGATAGGATCGTCGTGTGTCGTCACACGGGAGGATTCTCCGCATCCGCCCTGATCGATGGCGACATCTACAAATACCGCACCCTGCTTCATCTCCGACAGATATTTTCTCTTGAACAGTTTCGGTGTAGCGGAGCCGGGAATCAGGACACTGCCCACGACCAGATCCGCATCGCGGACGGCCTTCTCGATATTTGCATCCGTTGAAACGAGAGTCTGGATCCTTGCTCCGAATATGTCATCGAGATACTCGAGACGTTTCAGATTGATATCGATGATGGTAACATTTGCGCCGATTCCTACTGCAGCCTTGCAGGCATTTGTACCGACCGTACCTGCTCCGAGGATGACAACATTGCCCTTCGGTGTGCCCGGCACGCCTGCCAGAAGTATTCCTTCTCCTCCAAACCTCTTCTCAAGATACTTGGCACCCTGCTGGATGCTGAGACGGCCGGCGATCTGGCTCATAGGGATGAGAAGCGGAAGACTTCCGTCTCTCTCTTTGAGTGTCTCATAGGCAACGCCAGTAACTTTTCCGTCAATCAGAGCCTCGGTCTGCTCCGGATCCGGTGCAAGATGGAGGTAAGTATAGAGGATCAGGCCTTCGTGGAAGAGCGGATACTCCGGCGGAAGAGGCTCTTTGACCTTGACCATCATTTCACAGGCATTCCAGACATCCTCTGCCTTCTCGAACATCGTGGCGCCTGCCGCCTCATATTCCTCATCCGTAAAGCCTGAGCCGAGACCGGCACCTTTCTCTACTATGACGTCATGCCCTGCGGCTACATAAGCCTTCACGTTGTCAGGTGTGAGTCCTACACGAAATTCATTGTTTTTTATTTCCTTTACGCATCCAACCTTCATGGTGATTCCTCCTCATAAAAACAGAATCGTTGAAAACAGTTACATTATACCAAAATGTCTGATTTTCGTCACTATTTTATGTATCTATTTAGTCAATTTGCGAAAAGCATTTTACAGTTTAAGCGGTTACAAATCGCATTTTCTGTGCTAATATTAAGGCTGTTGAAGTTCTTTTGACCGGGCAGAGCCAATGCTGAAAGGAGGTGGTTTCATGAGTGATATATGCAGCGACAGTCCTCACCCCCCGTTATTCATGAATACCGCATCTTATGCAAAGGAGGCCCATTATGGAAGAAATCAAAGAAATAGATGAGAAGGATCTCCGCGAGCTCCTCTCCCAGAAAAAATACAAAGAACTCCGGGAAACACTCTCGGAAATGAATGCAGCCGATATTGCCGCGATCATGGACGAGATGGAGGATGAGGATTCCCTGCGGATCTTCCGTATTCTTCCAAAGGACATGGCAGCAGACGTTTTCTCGGACCTGGAGATCGATGACCAACAATACATCATCTCCTCCCTGTCCGATAAGGAAGCATCCAACATCATCGATAACATGATGGCTGACGATGCGACTGACCTGCTGGAAGAAATGCCGGCAAATGTAGTAAAGAGAATACTTGCGAACGCCCAGCCCGAAACGCGCGCAGACATCAATCACCTGTTGCGCTATCCGGAGGACTCCGCAGGTAGTATCATGACGGTCGAGTATATTGATCTCCTTGAGACCATGACCGTCGCAGATGCCATCAAGCGTATCAAACGTATCGGACTAGATTCCGAGACAGTCAATATCTGCTACGTTCTCGACAAGAGAAGAAAACTTGTCGGCACCGTAGCTCTCCGCTATCTTCTTCTCAAATCCGATGACGAGTTGATCGTCGAGATCATGAACGACAACGTCATCAGTATTAACACGCTTACCGACCAGGAAGAAGCGGCGCAGATGTTCAAGAAATACGACTTTACCGCCATGCCCGTTGTCGATAACGAGTACCGTCTCGTCGGTATTATCACCATCGATGACGTAGTCGACATTCTGGAAGAAGAGGCCACCGAGGATATTGAAAAGATGGCCGCTATCATCCCGACCGACAAGCCGTATTTCAAGGTCGGTATCTTCGAGACATACAGAAAGCGCATGCCATGGCTGCTTCTTCTCATGATTTCCGCTACATTCACAGGCGCGATCATCACAAGCTATGAAAATGCCCTTGCATCCTACGTAGTCCTGACTGCCTATATCCCCATGCTGATGGATACAGGAGGAAATGCGGGCTCTCAGGCCAGCGTTTCCATCATCCGTGGTCTCTCTCTGGGAGAAGTAGAGTTCGAGGACATCTTTAAAGCGATCTGGAAAGAAATCCGCGTAGCGATCCTGTGCGGTCTGACGCTTGCGACTACCAACTTTGTAAAGCTTCTCCTGCTCGACCATCTTGAGCTCAAGATTGCAGGGATTGTGTGCATCACGCTGGTACTCGTCGTAACATTTGCCAAACTCGTCGGCTGTTCTCTGCCTCTGATTGCCGCAAAGATCGGATTCGACCCGGCAGTCATGGCTTCACCGCTGATCACAACAATCGTAGATGCGATCTCTCTGTCCATCTATTTTGCGCTTGCCACCAATATCCTTCACATAGTGACCTGACGCACATCATGCAGAGGCTGTAGCTATGCGGCAATTACAGATCTTGCCGTATAGTTGCAGCCTCTTTTTTGCTGTCCGGGGATGTATCTTTTCACATACACCCATTGTCGTACCGTAACCTTATCCTTGAATTGTTTACATTTCCCTAGTATTATATAGGAAATGCCCAAAACCGAACCAGGTCATACGCGGCATACGGAGGAAATTATGTTAGAACTCAAAAATGTCGGCTTCGTTGCAGACGGCGAAGTCGAGATCCTGAAAGATGTAAGTCTCACTATTAACGAGCGTTTTGTGGCAATCACCGGACCGAACGGCGGTGGCAAATCCACACTCGCCAAACTGATTGCCGGTATCTATGAACCGACGAGCGGCCAGATCCTGCTTGACGGCGTCGATATCACTCATATGAGCATCACGGACCGCGCAAAACTCGGCGTTTCCTATGCTTTCCAGCAGCCTGTCCGCTTCAAGGGATTACAGGTCCGGGACCTGATACGTCTTGCCGCAGGCAGGAAAATCACCATCACCGAGGCGTGCAATTACCTGAGCGAGGTCGGGCTCTGCGCACGCGATTATATTGACCGCGAAGTCAATGCGAGCCTGTCCGGCGGTGAACTGAAACGAATCGAGATTGCTATGGTACTGGCACGCGGAACAAAACTTTCCGTATTCGATGAGCCGGAAGCCGGCATCGATCTCTGGAGTTTCCAGAATCTGATTCACGTCTTCGAAAAGATGTATGAAGAGACACGCGGAAGTATCCTGATCATCAGCCATCAGGAGCGCATCCTTAACATCGCAGACAAAATTGTGGTGATTCGCGACGGCGAGGTCACCAAATACGGCACAAGGGATGAGATTCTCCCGGAACTGCTCGAGAGCGCCGATGCCGGGAATGTTGCCTGTGATGTACTGACACAGAAAATCAAGTGAGGTAATTTCTGATATGGATGAAATACAGAGAACTCTATTAAAAGAAGTGGCTGATCTGGATGCTCTTCCGGTCGGCGCTTATAATATTCGTTCAAACGGCGCTGCCGCCGGCCGCAACTCGACCGCCAACATAGAAATCGTGCCGAAGGAAGACAAACCCGGTATCGAGATATATATCAAACCGGGCACAAAGAAAGAAAGTGTTCATATTCCCGTCATCATAACGCAGACCGGTCTCACGGATCTTGTGTACAATGATTTCTACATCGGAGAGGACTGTGATGTAACGATCATTGCCGGATGCGGTATTCACAACTGCGGCGGCGAACTGAGCCAGCACGACGGTATCCACACTTTCTATATCGGTAAGAATTCAAAACTCCGCTACGTGGAAAAGCACTACGGCTCCGGCGACGAGGTCAGCAAGAGAGTCATGAATCCCACTACTATCGTTCACCTCGATGAAGGCGCTAATATGGAGATGGAGACAACTCAGATCGCCGGCATCGATGACACGGACCGCCGGACTGAGGGCGATCTGAAGGCGGGAGCGATGCTTGTCGTCAAGGAAAAAATTCTCACGACCGGCGTCCAGAAGGCAAAGACCTATTTCAATGTCGATCTCAACGGCGAGGGATGCTCAGCCAACATCATCAGCCGAAGCGTTGCCAAGGAGAACAGCTGGCAGCATTTCGACAGCCGCATAAACGGAAACGCTCCGTGTGCGGGGCATTCCGAATGCGACTCCATTATTATGGATCACGGATGTGTCACAGCAAGTCCGCAGCTCACAGCCAACGATATAGACGCAAGTCTGATTCATGAGGCAGCAATCGGGAAAATAGCCGGTGAACAGCTCATGAAGCTCATGACGCTCGGCCTGACGGAAAAGGAAGCCGAGGAGCAGATCGTTAACGGATTCCTGAAATAAGAACAAAACCATACAAAAAAGAACCCCCACCGAACCGACAGAACTGTCCGGTAGGGGCTGTCACAACGTACGTTACCACCACTACATATTGCCGGCTTTTTCAAATAACGTCTGCAATATGTAGTGGTGTTTTGTCTTAATAGCTAAAACTTCCCACTTGTGCATTTTTAATGATGTCGACTGTGCGTCCGGTATGGAGTGAGAAGTATGGGTTGATAATGTATCAGATTCCCTTGAAGGAAAAATGCAGCTCCAGAGGCTTCGAATTGTCAATCCGATACTCCGGATGCGGCAGTGCGCCCCACGTATCGTCGCCGGCAATGCCCATCTGCCCCAGGCCTACACGCACATACGTATTGAGGATCGGCGGCAGCTCGTTCGGATGCGTCGCATTGTCGATCTCATGCGGCGTATACGGAAGTGCCGAGACATTCAGCGCATCGCCTTCAAAACGGATACCTCTGCCGCGGATATCCGTGATCTCCGCGTATCGTACATCCGTCTTATTGCCGCATTCCTGCGGCACGAGGTATTTTGCCACATTGTCTGTGACTTTGTTCCGGAAAATACCCATTTTCGCATGATTTCTGTCTGCATACGTCTCTTCCGGTCCTTTGCCGTACCACATCACATTTTCATAATCGGCATCCAGAGTAAAGAACATACTGAATTCCGGGATCTGACCAACATCATCTGACGCTTCCATTTCCAGTGTCACATCCACAACGCCGTCGCTGTGTACAAGATATGTCACCGTGCAGTCCTTTTCCGGTTTTGTCGGCAGATGGTATGTGTAGGTCACGGTAACGCAGTCATCTCCCGTCTCCCAGATGCATTCGGTACTTCTGCGGCCATGATGGTACTTATATGTAGCATACATACTCGCGATTTTCCAGTCACCGGCTCTGAAAGGAAGCAGATTTGCGTTATCGTTCTCTGTCATAGGTCTCCAGAAATTAGGCATCGGCTTTCTCTTCAACAGTTCCCTGCCGCAATAGCGGTATGAGACCAGCCCTCCATGAAGGATCGAGAAAAGGATCTCATAATCGTCTCCCTTCACACCGATGTTATTCCATCCCTGAATGACTTCCATATGGGACTTCTCATGGACGATCGGAGCACGTTTTCCGATGACAGTCTGGCCGTAAGCCACTTCATGTCCTCTCTTCGCCCAGATTGTATCCTCTTTTAAGAGGAAAGAAGCTGTCAGAACATACTCGCCCTCTCCCTCCGGGCATGTGACCGGAATCGGGAAACGGCTTTCTGTGAGCGGCATGACCTGCAGGGAGCCGCGGTATTCTTCTATCAGCTCTCCTTCCCGTTCAAGCGTGACGGCAAAGCAGTAGTCATCGGTATTTGTGAAGAGGCTATTGTTCTTTATTACAATCTCACTCTCATCAAAACTGATCCTGATGTCCTGGTAGTTGAATTTTACTTCCTGCATTTTCGGAGAAGCATCGCGGTATCTTCCGTAAACGATTCCGTTGCCGGAAAAGCTGCCGTCGTTCGGGCGATCGTCGAAATCTCCTCCGTAACCGAGAAATTCGTTCCCGTACCTGTCTTTTGCGATAATGGCCTGGTCGATATAATCCCAGATAAACCCGCCCTGATAAAGCGGTTCCGTCTCAGTCAGGTCGGTATACTTGTGCATGGCGCCGCAGGAATTCCCCATCGCATGCGTATATTCACAGTTAATGTACGGTTTATCCCGGTTCTCTCTGAGCCATTCTTTGATGTCCTCCACTGTCCGGTACATTGTGCTTTCCATATCGGATGTATCGGGGAACCGTCTGTCCCATGATATTCCCTCATAGTGGACAAGTCTTGTGTGGTCCCATCTGTGGAACGCTTCGTGCATGCGGTAGATGACCTCGCCTCCAAAGCTCTCGTTTCCGCAGGACCAGATGAGGATCGCCGGATGGTTCTTATCCCTCTCGTACATGGATTTTGCACGGTCAAGCAGTAGTCCCAGATATTCCATCTTGTTTCCCGGAACGGCCTCCTCGAGCGGAAGGATTTTCTTCATGACTGCATCAAATACGCCGTGGGATTCCATATTTGTCTCATCAATCATGTACAAACCGTACCGGTCGCACAGGCGGTAGAGAGCTGTTCGATTCGGATAATGGCTCGTGCGGATCGCATTGATGTTATTCCTCTTCATGAGAATGACATCCTGCTCGGCAAGCTGATCCGGGACACATCTTCCGCTGACCGGTGAGAACTCGTGCCGATTGACTCCGCGGAATACGATACGTTTCCCATTGATGCACATCACATTGTGGATCAGTTCGAATCTGCGGAAGCCGACTTTCTCGAAGATCACTTCCGTGAAGTTACCGTCCGCATCGAATACTTCGATCTTCAGGTCATACAGATAGGGCTTCTCGGCGCTCCACTTTTTCGGGTTTTCCACGTCCAGATGAACTTCAGTTCCTTCCTTTTCGGACGTAAGGACCGCTTCGGTCTCGTTCAGTACCGCTTCTCCGTCAAACAGCGTCAGTCTGGCTGATCCTTTTCCCATGGATTTTAGTGTAACGGCAAGATCGGCATCCCGATAGTCGTCGTCCAGAATTGTGAGTATCTTCAGATCGCGCACATGTACATCGGGAACAGTATAGAGATAGACGTCTCTGAAAATGCCGCTGAACCGGAAGAAGTCCTGATCTTCGAGCCAGCTTCCCGCCGTAAAACGGAACACCATAACAGCGAGCTTATTCTCACCTTCGTAGTCAATATACTCTGTGAGATCAAATTCGGAGGGCGTAAAGCTGTCTTCTGCATAGCCTACATACTGCCCGTTCAGCCAGACGGCCATACCGCTCTCCACCCCTTGAAAAGAGATGAAAACCTGCTGTTCTGACATATTTGCAGGCACGCGGAAGTATTTCACATAACTTGCCACCGGATTGAACACTTCGGGAATCTGCCCCGGAACTATAGCTTCGGATCCGTCCCACGGATACTGCACGTTAACATACTGAGGATGACCGTAACCTTCCATCTGAATATGTGCAGGAACACGGATCGTATCCCATCTGTGGCAGTCAACATCCATTGCGGCAAATTCCTTCAGGCAGCTCTCATAGTTCTTCGCCCACATGAATTTCCAGACACCGTTAAGACTGTATTTAAAATCGGAAACTCCGGAAGCCGCCGCGGCCTCACAGCTGAAATACTCGTGGTCGGAGTGAGCATCAAGACGGTTCTCCTGAAAAATTTCCGGATTTTTAACGATTTCATAGCAAAATTCTGACATAAAACCTCCAAAAAAGATGCAAAAAGGGAATACCACGCTTTCCGGGCATCAGAGACTGCTCGAAACGGTGGCATTCCCCATCGATTCCACAAAAATACGCCTGAAATGGCTCTCGCTCAGCCCGCACACATCAGCCAGCTCCTGGATCTTGATCTCATCGGCATAGTTCTCACCGATATAATCGATCGCTGATTTAATATAGTTGTTGATCCGGTTCACGTGTTTGGCCATCTCACGCTCTTCATCCAGACGCATGATCTCAACGACCAGCGCGTATAAGTACCCGGTTATACTCTGTCTGTAATACAGGTCCTTCCTCCTGCTCTCCTCGATAATATTCCGGATGAGCTTAGCCATCGCGGCGTGATTTTTCTTTGTCTTCATGGTGCCGCGTTTATTCACGATCCGAATGATGTCATCGCAGGACAGAGATGTCCCGCGGAATACATCGCGTATAAAAGCTTCTATGTCGATAAAGAGGAATTCCCATTTGCAGATATTGCCCGGTGCGCTCACTGTGACGTGGGGCACATTTTGCGGTATGAGTGAAAAACAGTCATCCGAGTAATTATAAACGCGGTCTTCGATGATAAGCTCACCCTTTCCGTGATAGCAATAACCGATCTCGAAATAATTATGAAAATGCAGCATCCGGTTATAACCGAGACCGTATTCCTGCTCCCAGCCGGGACCTAACTTTGCAAGGACGTAGTCTCCCTCCTGGATGTTATAGTATCTGAATTCAATCTGCGTTTTTTGTTTTGACATACAATTATAAATCTTTGAAATGGAAGGATGATCTGCCCTCAGCGTAATCCCCTACAATATGTCCGTCACCAGTGATGCGATACTTGTACGTCATAAGACCCTCGAGGCCGACAGGTCCTCTCGCATGGATCTTGCCGGTCGATATACCGACCTCAGCACCGAAGCCGTAACGGAATCCGTCCGCAAATCTGGTGGAGATATTTCTGTAGACGCCTGCGGAATCCACCATCTGCATGAAGTATTCCGCCGTCTCATCATTTTCAGTCAAAATAGAATCCGTGTGGTGGGATCCGAAACGGTTAATATGTTCGCAGGCTTCTTCCACACCCGAAACAAGCTTGATGGAAATAATGAGCTCCAGGTATTCTGTCCCGAAGTCTTCCTCCCCCATGACCTCGCAAGGAATAATGCGGGAGACTTCCTCGCTTCCGCGAATTTTCACGCCTGCATTCTTCAGAGCTTCCGCGATCTTCGGCAGGAACTCCTCAGCGATAGCTCTGTGCACGAGCAGAGTCTCGACCGCATTGCATGCAGCCGTATACTGGCACTTTGCGTCGATTATGACAGGTATTGCCTTCTCCATGTCACAGTCCCTGTCTGCATAAATATGGCAGATTCCGTCCGAGTGCCCCATGACAGGTATCTTCGTGTTATCCATGATATAGCGGACAAAGCGATTCGATCCGCGCGGAATCAGAAGATCCACATCTCCGTCGCAGCCGAGCAGCTCATCGATCTCATTGTGAAGCTCCGCCTGAAGCATACATCCTTCCGGAAGTCCGGCTTCACGGGCAGCTTTGTAGATGATTCTGAAGAGTATGCGGTTGGTCTCGGCCGTTTCCTTGCCGCCCTTCAGAATCGCACAGTTTCCGCTCTTTAAGCAGAGCGTAGAAATCTGGATCAGAGCGTCGGGCCGAGCTTCAAAGATCACACCGATCACACCGATCGGACAGCTTACACGGTACATGGTGAGACCTTTGTCGAGTTCACGAGCGAGCTGTACTTTACCTATCGGATCCGGAAGGGAAATCAGCTGACCGATTCCTTCTGTTACAGACTCGAGTTTTCCTTCATCGAACTTCAGACGCTTCACGACAGCGCCGGATACACCTGCCCTTGCTGCGTTATCAAGATCGGTCTTATTTGCTGCAAAGATCGCCTCTTTGTTCTCCCGAAGAGCCTCCGCAATGTGTGCGAGTGCTGTGTTGCGCATTTCTCCGGAAGTTGCCGCCAGACGTGGGGCGGCGAGCTTCATTTTGTGGGCTTCTTCCCGAATATTCATACTCATTTTCCTTTCCCGGAAGTTCACTGCTCAAAATTCCCGCTTTCATACCTGAAGTGCGGTCGTGTTTCCGCCTTATCAGAATACTAGTTTTTGCAAATTCCGTCAACCTCCTCGCCCCGTACATATATAGGCTATTTTGTGTGAACTTCTTTACAATATCTTGTAAATTCGCACGATTCAGACTATAATGGTTACTAATTATAGCTATGCCCTCCCGGATATTTTTATATAAAATTATATAAAATCGGAAAGGCATTTTTCAAGGAGACGTACAATGGCTGATTCAACAAATATCCGTCTGGACCGGATTATGGATGAAGTATACAAAGATTTCTATGGGACATACCCGCCAAACAGCCCGACGTTCGGAGGTTCTTCACACGAGTCCGCAGATATGAACACCGGCTCGGCAGGAGCAATAGACGGCGATACGCCTAAGACGCAGGCAGCAACCAGCGGTCCCGGTCCCGCAAAAAAAGAGTCCGAAGAGGAAGAAGCAAAGAAAGAACCGGAAAAAAGCGGCATGGAAGAGCTCAACGAGCTGATCGGCCTTGATATGGTAAAGGCAGATGTCAAGGAACTGATCAACCTCGTAAAAGTTCAGAAAATGCGCGAAGACAAGGGAATGAAGACCGTACCTGTGTCTCTTCATCTGGTCTTTTCCGGAAATCCGGGAACCGGTAAGACAACGGTCGCCCGAATTCTTTCCAAATTATATAAGGAAATCGGAGTTCTTTCAAAAGGCCAGCTGGTCGAAGTAGACCGATCCGGTCTGGTCGCCGGTTATGTCGGTCAGACTGCCATCAAGACTCAGAAAAAAATCGAGGAGGCAAAGGGCGGAATTCTGTTCATAGATGAAGCTTATACACTGGCCAAGGAAGGAAATGATTTCGGTCAGGAGGCAATCGATACGATTCTGAAAGCAATGGAGGATAACCGAAAAGATCTGGTCGTCATCGTTGCCGGCTATACCAATCTTATGGAGAACTTCATAAACAGCAATCCCGGTCTCAAGTCCCGTTTCAACAAGTATATTGAATTCAAGGACTATTCGGCGGAGGAGCTAATCGAGATTTTTGATATGCAGTGCAGCAAGTACAATTATACTTTAAGCCCGGAAGCCAGGGAGACTATCGAAAAAGTCATTCGTGACAGGGAGGCTTCCAAAGGAGCCAATTTTGCGAACGCACGCGATGTTCGAAATCTATTTGAAACAATCATTACAAATCAGGCGTCCAGAGTTGCTCAGATGGAAAATCCGAGCGAAGAAGATCTCATAACGATCGTACCTGCAGACATACAGCAATAATCTGCACCGGTCATCAGCTTCATAACGCACCACCTTGAAAACGGAGGAAAAAAACATGTCAGCTTCTATTACAAAACAGAAACTTCTTGCAGGGCTGATTACTGCCGCCCTTGCAACGGGCGCAATCGGCAGCGCTGTATATGCAGGATCTATCTTCGGATTCGGTGGCAGAGGGGAGCAGCCTGAAGAGGTACAACTCGCCATGGTCCAGAAAAAAGATTTGGAGAACACGATCAATGTAACGGGTGCCCTCGCCTCCGCATCGGAAAATGCAGCTTCTGTGAATGCCAAAGACACCGATCTGATTGTAAAGGATATCAAGGTCAAAGTCGGCGATACGGTAAAAGCAGGAGATGTCCTGTTTACCCTTGACACGGAAGACCTTGAAATATCGCTCGCACAGGCTGAGCGGAAACTTGCAATCCTTGAGCGGAAAAATGAGCTCGCGGAAAGACAGGATAAGCGCGATCGTCACCAGCTTGAATTCAGCAACGATATTGCGGAAACGCAGGAAGTTCGTGACATATGGCTTGCTGAAGATCATCTGGACGACAATTATGTTGATCTGGGGCTCACTTTGGATGAGTTGTATAAAAAGTACGGCGTGGAAGATCAGTCCTATCTGGACGCAGTAAACGCACAGCTCGAAATGTACAACGCGGAAGATGCGCTCAATGCTGCCCTTGCCGATCCGGCCATGACCACAGCGGAGCTCAATGATCTGAAAGGAATATATAATACTGCGGTAGAGAAATTTAATACCGCTGTTACAAGCTATGAAACAGCAATCAGCTCAAGTATCACAGCCGAAGCGGCGACACGAAGCGCGAACCGTACAGTGCGTGATAAAGAGAAAGAACTTATTGATAAACGGGAAACACTCGAAAAATCCAATCTTGAGCGCGAAAATAACGAGAAGAAAAACAGAGACACGATGGAGACCAATTCTCTGGATCGGTCCGTAAGTGATTATGAGCTGACAAATGAACTGAAAAAACTTCGTGAACAGATATCAGCCTCCGTCATTACCGCTCCCTCCTCCGGCGTTGTCACCGCTGTCAACGCTAAAGTCGGAGCCGCTGCAGGTACTGATCCGGTCGTCGTCACCGACACTAACAATTTCATAGTAGCCTGTGATGTAGATGAACAGTTCATCGCTGACATCAAAGAAGGTATGCCAGCACGCTTTACAACGAACGCCACAGGCGACGAAGCATTGCCGGGCAAAGTTACTTTTACCGCCCTCACTCCCACCAAGCAACAGTCTTCTTCAAATAACGGTGACGGAAGCAGCAATAACACATCGACGAGCGGTTCGACCGACAAAAGCCGCGGCAATTACCGCGTACTCATCAAAGCCGACAATTACAACGAACGTCTCCGTACCGGTATGAGTTCGAAGATCACGATTGTCACAGCTGAAGCGAAAGGTGTTCTCGCGGTACCGAACGAATGCCTTTCAAACGACAATGACGGGAATACCATCCTGAAAGTGACGACGGACGGCGGAGCTACATCGCAGGAAGTAGTCGTCACGACCGGTCTTTCCGACGGCTCATTTACAGAAGTGTCCGGAGACGGCATTACTGAAGGTACACAACTCGTAATACCTCAGATGGCCGAGGTCAGCGAAGAAATGCCGGAGTTGTTCTAAGATATCTTAAAGTGTTCTTAAATGTAACCTGTAAACTGAGCTTCCTTGTTGAAATCAGGATATAATATGGAACTGCTAAATCTTAAGAATATAACCAAAAGTTATTATATAGGTCAGCCTAACGAGCTTGAGATACTGCACGGTATCAGTGTGACGATCAACAAAGGGGAATTCGCGGCTATTGTCGGACAGTCAGGTTCCGGAAAAAGTACCCTTATGAATGTAATCGGACTGCTCGACAAGCCCACCTCCGGAGAATATTTTCTTAACGGAGCGGACATCAGCAAGACCAGCGACAAGGATATGTCAGGCATCCGATGCAGGGAGATCGGATTCGTTTTTCAGACGTACAATCTGATTCCCAGAATGTCCGCTCAGAAAAATGTTGAGGTACCTATGATGTACGCCGGCGTTGCCCCCGCAGAAAGAGCTGAGAGAGCGAAACAGCTCCTCATCCAGGTAGGGATGGGGGAGCGCCTTGATCACACGCCGGATCAGTTGTCAGGCGGACAGAAACAGCGTGTCGCCATCGCAAGGGCTATGGCAAACGATCCATCGATCATACTTGCCGATGAACCGACCGGCGCTCTGGATTCCAAGACCGGAAGGTTGGTCATGGACATCTTCCACGATCTGCACAGCATGGGGAAAACGATCATTTTTATTACACATTCGAACGAACTGGCTGAGGAATGCGAGCGAATTCTGACACTGGTGGATGGCATGATCGTGGCAGAAAGGAGGGGTTCTGAGTATGACCAGTTTACATGAAAACCTTTCTGTGGCATTTGCGGCGATCATGGCCAACAAAATGCGATCAGTCCTGACAATGCTTGGCATAATAATCGGTATCAGCGCCGTTATTACTATTGTTTCGATCGGAAGCGGACAGGGAAAAAAGATGCAGGACCAGATGAATAATCAGGGCTTTGCCAATATTAGTATCTCTGTCAGTCGTAAAGAAGGAACCGAGGACACCGGTAACAGTAACGAAAGCATAAAAATTGATCAGGATCTTTTGCGTGAAGTATATAACAAACACGCTTCCGACTGTGACGGCATATCTATCGCACTGGATATGGAGCGCCTGACGGATGATTGGACGAGCGATTACACGAAGACAAAAAGAAACCGTACAACTACATACTTCAGATTCACCAGTGATGGATTCTGGAAAGCTTCAAAATTCACATTCCTTGCGGGAAAACCGTTTACACTCACTGATATTCGTAACGGTGCGCGTTCTATTATCCTGACCGACGCTCAGGCAAAAAATCTTTTCGGTGAGATAAGCGAAGATTGCATCGGACAGACCGTAGAATGCTACTTTCTTAATATGTACTCAACATTTACAGTCCGCGGAGTCATTAAGCAACCCGCCGATTTCACTTTAAGCAACTATTATGTAGATCCGTTATCGGGCAAATACGTCAATGCCTCGGTTTCCTATATGCCTTACAAAGCATATGAAGTCATGACCGGCAAAAAGCCTGAACTCAACGATGTGATAATCATCCCTAAGAAGGGCAGCTCCGGTGATACGATTCTTGAGTTGATTGAAGCATTAAAGTCGGATTTGAATGCCGAAGCGCCGGATTATATGCAATACAATGCATCGAGCTCTGTGGACTATATTAAACAGATAGCCGCAAACTCGAGAAATCAGTTCCTGATAACTGCTCTCGTTGCAGCAATAGCGCTTTTGGTCGGCGGCATCGGTGTCATGAATATTATGATGGTCTCGATCACAGAGAGAACACGAGAAATCGGAACCAGAAAGGCGCTTGGCGCCACGAATGCTTCGCTTCTGTTCCAGTTCATCACCGAGGCAGTTCTCCTGTGCCTGATTGGTGGTTTAATCGGAATTGTCTTAGGTATCATCTTTGGAATCATTGCATGTCGCGCCATGGACGTGCCCTACGTACTGGAACCGCTCTCCATCCTCATATCCGTACTCTTCTCCCTGCTGATCGGCGGTTTCTTCGGCTACTACCCTGCCTCACGTGCTGCGAAGATGGATCCGATCGAAGCACTGAGATATGAATAACCAAAGACCTCAGTAGAGAGCGGATTCAAAAATATTATGCATTTCTTCTATCGCCTGCCGGCAAACGGCAGGCGATATTTTTTTCCAGATCATGAATGAATCCGAGAGACCGAATTCCGGCGGAATATCGCCGAGGAAGGGTACTGCCTGCCAGAGGACCGGACGTGTTTCGAATAGTGGTAGAAGCTGACCGGCAACGCACCTGTTTTCCTCTCTCAGATAACAGTTCAGTTCCATTCTACGAATCTGAAGAGGAGAATGCAGATCTACTTTTCTGCAGTCTTTGAGAACATTTTCCGAATACGACACGAATCGGGGTGCGTACTCTTTGAGGGCAGTATGATTCGATTTCGCAGAAAGCGTATGTGCCAGTCTCCTCATGTAAAAATGTGAGGCGGTTTCGCAGATGGATTCCTCGAGCCATTTAAGGTTTTCCGCGACGAGATACGGAATTCGATAATGGCACATTTCGTGCGCGAACTGATACGCTGCCTGCGAGACATATTGAATCTCCGTGTTCAGGTAGATTTCATGGCTGCCTCGAAAACAGCAGGGACTCTCCTCGCTGTGAACCAGACTCACACGCAGCGGAAGCACCTCTCTCGCAGGCATATACATGTCAAAAAGGCTGATAATCTCGTCCAGTACGACAAGAAAATTATCAGCCTTGCGCGCGTTATATTCCGAATACAGATAGCATCCGGGATGTTCGGGTAATCTGAGCAGATACATTTCTGACTTTCTTTCAGGTCTTGGCGGCAAGACCCGGCGAGGGATTCCGATCAATGTTTTCTATATGAATAAAATCCCAGTGCTTCCTCCGTTTCCGGTCAGTATAGCATAAAAAGGAATGCAAATCCACAAAGATGCCCAATTCGGGTAAAGTTGTGTTATTATATAAAGCAGGGCGGTCTCATGACAGCTAAACTCATGGAACATCTCCCGCGAAACAGTATTATTACAGAAGGAGAACAACATTGAAAAAAAAGATACTTTTCATGATACTTGCATGCATTACGGCACTGTCTATTACCTCATGCGAAAGCGCGCCGGCAACAACAGAAAATGAAACTTCTGCTGCCGCAGAAAGCAGCATAGAAACAGTAACAGACGAATCCGTCACAGCTCAGGAAGCCCTCGGGAATGATTCTTCCCTGTCTGATGTGTCCACCGCAGTGGCAGACACCTCCGTCGCTGATTCTTCGACATCGGCTGTCCCCGCTGATACGAGCACGGCAGCAGAGGCTCAGGACGCATCCGTAGCACCGGAGATCGCTCCGCAAGAAACCATAACACAGACTCCCGTCTATCTGACGGATGATATGGAGTTTGCTTCTTTCTCTCAGATTCACAGTGACGCAGCCATCCTTTACGAGAACCATAAGTCCAACAGCAACGGAATCACGATCTGCGTCAATGCGGGACACGGCACAAACGGAGGTGAGTCTGTACGCACACAGTGCCATCCTGACGGTACGCCGAAAGTGACCGGCGGATCAACATCGGAAGGTTCAACGACCGCGACAGCTGTCGCCTCCGGTATGACATTCCTCGACGGAACAGAAGAACGCGCTGTGACTCTTCCAGCGGCCATCATTTTAAAAGACAGGCTTCTCGACGCAGGTTACAACGTTCTCATGATACGTGAGACGGAAGACGTCCAGCTGGATAATATTGCCAGAACAGTCCTTGCCAACACATATGCACAGGCTCATGTCGCTCTTCACTGGGATTCGACCGAGAGTGATAAGGGCGCGTATTATATGAAAGTTCCGTCTGTTGACAGTTACAAATCTATGTATCCGGTGTCCGAGACATGGGAAAAGAGTGATCAGTTCGGTGAATGCCTCGTACAGGGCCTCGGTCAGGCAGGCAGAAGCATATTCGAGAGCGGATCTATAGAAATGGATCTCACACAGACATCCTACTCCAAAGTTCCGAGCATTGACATTGAGCTTGGCGACAGAGCATCGGATCACTCAGATGAAACGCTTCAGAATATTGCCGAAGGCCTTCTGATGGGTATCAATGCCTACTTTGGAATCGGCGGACAGGGCTGATGATTACAAAGAAATACAATAACTGCAAGGAGAATTTATCATGAAAGACTTACATTCGTTCGAAGCAATCAACCCCGTTATAAGCTCTGCCGGATACGCCCTCACTGGCCTTGCCGGAGCAGGCATACCGGAAGCCGTAAAACTTTATAGGCAGCTCTACAACGAAACGCCGGAAGTGATAGATACCGCCTCGCCCGATGGGCTGAAAGCCGCATCTTCCATCATCAACATTGAGTTCCGTTACAAAGCAATCAATCGGGCAATCGAAAAGACCGGTATCCGTAACGTGCTGGATCTTGGCTGCGGTTTCTCCCCGAGACCGCTGGCGCTGTCCGAGATGGGCTACAATGTTCTGGGTGCTGATCTTCCCGTCGTCATTGAGAAAATCTCACCGGCTGCAAAAGCGCTGTCAGTCAATGGCGAGACCAATCTGACCTATCTTGCGGTCGATGCGACAAACGCCGCTTCCCTCTCTGATGCTGCAGATCTTCTTGGCGATGAGATCGTCATCGTGACAGAAGGGCTCCTTAACTGCTTAACGGAATCAGAACTCTGGACAGTCGTTGAAAATATCCGTACCACGCTTCTTCGCCACGGAGGCGTCTGGATCACAACTGACTTTGATGAAAAAGACTTCTCTGTCGCAGGGTATAAGGCCATAGCCGGTCCGGACATTGCAGCCGAGCTCGATAAAGAACATCAAAAGCAGATTGAAGAGCTGTTCGGTGAACAGTATGGCTCTGAGAATCCGGCTCCTGTGGAAATGATTGGAAAGGACATCCTCTTTGAGCTCCATCTGGCTGAGGACACTCTTCCTTTATATGACGGAAGCACAGATATTCTATCGCTTTCGCTTGTTTCGGATGACGTCGCGGAGAACTGTAAAGATATTTACAGCAACTGCCATGTCAGCGTAATTTCGGAGGATGACTCAACCCCGGCTATCGACAGACTGGCTGCGCTATTTACCACGCCTGACGGAACGCTGTCGATTCGACATGAGATTATCAACGGCATTCTCAGGATTTCCCTGAAGGGTCGCCTTGATTCGCTCACATCTCCGAATCTGCTCAAGTTCTACGAGGACGAGCTGGAGAAGAAGAGCTTCCGCAAGGTTCAGCTTGATTTCAAGGAACTGGCCTATATCTCTTCTGCCGGACTTCGTGTACTGCTTATCATGTACAAGGGAACTCCCGGCCATGAAGTAAAACTCTTCAACCTCGGAACGGAAGTATTCTCGGTGCTCGAGATGACCGGTTACGCCGATATTTTCGGAATCTGAGACATATGCAGCTTATTCATCATCGGACGCCGGGATGATTCAGCGACCGGGAAAGCTCGGTAGTCTTTCGCCCGGGTAAAATGATACGAAAAAGCACTTTGTGCGACCATGTGTATGCGAATATCAATACACAGATCCACAAAGTGCTTTTTATTTTTCATCGCGCGCGGAAGACGCCTTAACGCCTCACACGTCGCGTCAAGAACGCCATAGCGTTCCTGGCATTCTATTCTTCCTCAGACCATCTCTTCCGGATGAAATACCTCGTCAAATCTCTCCGCCGTCAAAAATCCCAGCGACACGCACGCTTCCTTAAGCGATGTATTCTCGTCAAACGCCTTGTGAGCGACTTTCGCAGCATTTTCGTAGCCGATGTAGGGATTGAGGGCTGTGACCAACATAAGCGAATTATGAAGGTTGTGATGCATCTTCTCCTCATTTACCTTAATGCCGACCGCACAGTTATTGTTGAATGCCATGATCGATTCGGCAAGCAGACGCACGGACTGGAGGAAATTATAAATGAGGACCGGCATAAAGACATTCAGCTCGAAATTCCCCTGTGTGGCAGCCATGCCGACAGCTACGTCATTTCCCATGATCTGTACAGCCACCATGGTGACCTGCTCACACTGCGTCGGATTGACCTTGCCCGGCATGATAGAGGATCCCGGTTCATTTGCCGGTATTGTGATTTCCCCTAAGCCAAGGCGGGGGCCGGAAGCGAGCCAGCGCACGTCATTTGCGATCTTCATCATGTCCGCGGCTGTTGCCTTGACCGCACCGTGGGCATATACCAGCTCATCCTTTGATGTGAGGGCGTGGAATTTATTGTCGGCAGTGACAAAGTCTTTTCCCGTTACATCAGCAACCTCCTTAGCGACTCTCACATCAAAACCTTTCGGCGTGTTCAAACCGGTCCCTACAGCCGTTCCTCCGAGCGCCAGCTGACGGAGCGGTCCCGCTGCCATACGAAGAAGCTCCACGTCCTTCTCGAGCGAGCTGCGCCAGCCTGACACCTCCTGTGCGAATTTCACCGGAGTTGCGTCCTGGAGATGCGTGCGGCCTGATTTTACCACGTCGGGATTTTCGGCCTCTATTTTCCTGAACGTAGTAATCAATGTTTCTATTGCAGGAATCAGTTTATCCTCGATACTTATTACCGCTGCGATGTGCATAGCCGTCGGGAACGTGTCGTTTGATGACTGGCTCATGTTGATATCATCGTTCGGATGGCAGAGCTTCTTTCCGGCAAGCTGATTTGCGCGATTGGCAATGACCTCGTTGGAGTTCATATTGGACTGGGTGCCGGATCCTGTCTGCCAGACGACCAGAGGGAACTCTTCCATCAGATCGCCGGCAATCACCTCATCACATGCCGTTTTGATCACTTCGAGTTTTTCATCCGTCATACGTTCCGGTACGAGAGCGTGATTGGCCTGCGCGGCAGCTTTTTTCAGAATTCCGAACGCATGAATGATCTCTGCCGGCATCGTCTCGATACCCACGCCGATCGGAAAATTCTCATGGCTGCGCTCTGTCTGTGCGCCCCACAGTCTGTCTGCGGGCACCTTCACTTCACCCATTGAGTCGTGTTCTATTCTGTATTCCATAATTACCTCCGTTCTGTTCGTCATATCTTTGATCGCCTTGTTGAGTGCATTCAGCACACGCTTTTTATCCGCACTCCATAGTGGTTCAATCAGAAGTTTTTTCGGACCGTCACCGGTCATTCGGTGTATCACTACATCTTCCGGGAGAATCTGAAGGGATGTCACGATCAAATCAATATACTCATCCATCGATAGTATGTGGAAGGGCTTCTTTTCGTACTCCTCCGCCATTTTCGTCCCTCTCAAAATGTGCAGGAGCTGCAGTTTCACGCCGTCCGGGTGCGGATGCAGGTTCGAAAGGTACGTGACGGTGTCCAGCATATCTTCTCTCGTCTCACCGGGCAGTCCGTAGATTATATGAATTATAACGGAAAATCCCTTCTCTTTCAGTACCTGAAAAGCCTGCTCAAATACGGAAAGAGGATAACCCCGATTAATTCTCCCCGCTGTCTTATCATGCATTGTCTGCAGGCCCAGTTCGATCCAGATTTCCTTACGGTATGTCTGTTTCAGGCTGACGAGCATATCCAGGATCTCATCCGGAAGACAGTCAGGTCTGGTTCCGAGCGACAAAGCCACGATCTCGGGCCTCGCCAGCGTCTCGGCATACAGTTTTCCCAATCGCTCAGGATCACCGTATGTATTCGTAAAAGACTGGAAATACGCGATATATTTCCTGTCACTTTCCGGAATCCCGGATGATATCTTCCGTCCGACTTTCCTCTTCGCGTATTCAAGCTGGTCCTCAACAGAAAGAACGGGAGATGCAAAATCTCCCGAACCGCCTTCTGAACAGAATGTACAGCCCCCGTATCCCAGCCTGCCGTCCCGGTTCGGGCAGCTGCATCCGCTGGACAGGGAAAGTCTGTAGACCTTCGTCCCGTATCTTCTTTTCATTTCATCAGAAATTGTGCGAATCACCATAACATTTTCCGAAGATTTTTCTGACTTCAGCTCTTTTCCGTTCTGTCTACTTTGACCAGCACCCGCTCAACGCGTCTCTCTCCCATCTCTAGAACAGTCACCGTAAGACCGTCGTGCGTGAAGGTTTCACCTTCCTCCGGGAATCTTCCGAAGTTCTCGATCGTCCACCCTCCGACAGTCTTGCTCTCGCAGGAGAACTCCTCTTCACGGATCCCGATGAACTCAAGGAAATCGGAGATCGCCATATCTCCGTCTATTTCATAGAGCCCATCGTTCCTCTTATGTATCTCATCTTCCACGGTATCCGTTTCATCCCAGATTTCACCGACAACCTCTTCGAGTACATCTTCCATGGAAATAATACCCAGCGTACCACCGTATTCATCCACGACGATGCCAAGATGCTGTCTTGCTTCCCGAAATGCCGCCAGAACTTCGGGCAGTTTCATGGTCTTATAGATATAGCACGGCTCCATGAGCAGGGAACGTATATCGATGTCTACGCCTTCCGTGAGAGCTTTCAGATATTTGTTCAAGTGCAGCACGCCGATAATATGATCTATATTCCCCTCATAGACCGGTATTCTCGTAAAATGCGACCGGCTGATGATGTCAAGGATCTCTTCCTGTGTGTCTTCAATATCGATTGCTGTCACATCCACCCTTGCGGTCATAGCCTGCCTTGCAGACGTATCGTGGAACTCAATGGCGGCCTGTACGAGCTCGCTCTCCTCCTCGTCGATGACGCTCTCATCTTCCGCTGTCTCAATAATGGAGGTGAGTTCCTCTTTCTTCTCTTCAGGATCTTCCTCTATCTCACCCTTCATAGGCAGAGTGATCAGATACACCAGCCCCACCACGATGAGAACGAGCGGCCTCAGAATAATCATCAGGAAACGTATCGGATATGCGTACTTCTTGGCATAAATATTCGCGCCTTTTTTGGATGTGATCTTCGGAATCGTTTCACCGAATATGATGACGGAAATCGTGATCAGGACAGTGGCGATCCATGCATACTTATCTGTACCCGCTATGAGGATGACCGCTACCGAACCCAGCGACGAGCAGGCGATGTTGACCAGATTATTGCCGATCAGGATCGCCCCGAGCGCATCATCAAAGTGCTCGGCTATATAGAGAGCTACGCCGGCTTTCTTTGAGCCTTCCTCCTTCTCATTTTCAAGCCTCATAGTATTGCATGAGGAATAGGACATTTCCGAACCGGAAAAGAATCCGGACAGGTAAATACACAAAATGATGCCGGCTATGACAAGATATGTAATCATGTCTCGTCACCTCCCCTCCTTCGATGGGTCTTCTCCGTCGATTCGGATTCCCCGTCTTCGTCCGATGAATTGTCCTGAGAAAGTCTTTCCCGGATATGCTCGGCGAATTTTCCCGCATGCGTAATTCCGGTAAACGCATCCGTCTGACCATCCTTTTCCTCATGTGCGCTTTCATCCGGAGCGGGGGTAAGCATGACCTTGCGTATGCGATTGTGATCCATTCTCGCAACATATACGCGGAGACCATGGTACTCAAAATGTTCTCTTGCTCTCGGGATCATTGAAAAATGCTCATACACCCACTCACCGAGCCGCTTATTCGTCAGGCTCTCGTCATTTTCCGGATCTTTAAAGCCGATGGTGTCAAATGCATCCGCCACCGTCTCCTCCGCATCCACAAGATAGCTTCCGTTCTTCAGATAGACGTAAGGATTCTCCACCTCATCTTCCTCGTCCCAGATCTCGCCTACCAGCGACTCCACGATATCTTCCACCGTGACGATGCCGGCAGTACCGCCGAAGTGATCGGACACAATCGCAATATTCTGTTTTTGCGCGGACATCTGCGGCAGGATCTCGTCGACCTTGGCGCTCTCCGTGACATAGAACGGTTCGTCAAGAAGCTTTAATATGTTGACTTCCGAAACACCGTTATGCCCGTTTTTATGGCCGTCGCCGCTGCCGTTCTGCGAATACTCATCAGCATTCTTTGAGGCAGACTCTCTGGCGTATGCAGAGGCTCCTATATAAGCACGCAGATATCTTCTTATTCTGAGGATACCGATAATATTATCAATGTTTCCCTCATAGACCGGGAGCCGGCTGTGATTTGTGCTCCGAACGGTCTCCAGAATCTTTTCGGGATCATCGTTGATATCGATTCCCATGACATCAACACGCGGCGTCAGGATACTCTCCACCGTCACATCATTAAATTCCAGCGCGGAGGAGATCAGTTCCCCGTGCTCTTCATCAAGACTGCCGGATTCGGTCATGTCGTCAATAATGTCATGAATTTCATCCTCCGTAACAGATATTTCAGGATCGCCTTTTGTCATCTTACTGGCAAAGTTTCCGATGGCAGCCAGAATAGCCGTTCCCGGAGTCAGGATCTTAATGAACACACTAAGCGGCCCTATGCACCATAGAGCCAGTTTATTACTATATTTTTTCGCTATACTCTTTGGAAGCATTTCGCCAAAAAAGAAGACTACAAGCGACGTCAGGATCGTACTGACCGTAACGGCGGAAAGTCCCCACCGTCTGGTCACTGCGACGGTGACGAGAGATGCAGTCGCGAGATGCGCGATATTTGTCAAAATCAGAATCGCACTGATCGTGCGGTCAAAATGGTCCAGAGCATCGAGGACCTTCACGGCTTTTTTATTGCCGTGCTCGGCAAGTGTTTTCATCTTCACTTTCGATGCCGATGCGAGTGCCGTCTCACAGACAGCAATATAATCCGCGAACAGGATGAGGAGCGCGGATATGAGCCAGGGTGTAAGCCCCCCTTCGTCCATGAATTGTCAATTCCTCCTTATCATTGTACAAAATAAAGTTTAGGGGAATGGTACCGAAAAGTCAAGGTGCTGTTGACCTCCGGCGGGAACTGCTGCTTCCGCAACAGGTACCGCAAAAAATGCAGTGCCGGGAAAGCACTTCCTACACTCCGGCAAAACGGAATATCACACCAAGCACCGCTGAAATCCCGAGAAAAACCACCGGATGCCATTTCAGCTTTTTCATAGCGAAAAACAGGGCAACTGCGAGAATGATCTGCGGAACATTGAAGAATCCCGCAATGTCGTGTTCTTCCGTCAGGGCTGTTATATTGATCAAAGCTACTCTCACCACGTTGATGCCCGCGGCCGAAATCATCGCAATCGATGCGGGACGGAGTCCGTAAAACGCCTTGTCCACATATGTGTTGGTCCGGAATTTCTCAAGAAAACGTGATATCAGCAAAATGATAATGACACTGGGACAGGCGAGCCCTATCGTGGCAAATATCCCTCCGAAGAGACCTCCGGTCATATATCCCGCATACGTAGACATATTGATTCCGATAGCACCCGGCGTGCATTCCGAGATGGCAATCATATCTGCGATATCAGCGTGGGTGAACCAGTGCGTATTATTGGACATTTCATAGAGGAACGGCAGGGTGGCCAGACCTCCTCCGACGGAAAAGAGACCCGTCTTGAAAAAGTTCCAGAAAAGCTGAAGATAAATCATGATTTTTTACCCCCTTTTCCGAAAAAAATGCCGAACACGCCTGCCGCGATGACCATAGCAAATGCCGGGATAGAGACGGGGAGCAGAGATGAGAAGACCATAAGTAAGAAAATGATCAGATAAAGCAGCAATGTCGTCACATCCACTACCGACTTCTTCCAAAGCTTCAGTACAGCCTGCAATATGAGCACACACACGCAGACCCGGATACCTGCAAAAGCATTTTTCACGACCGGAAGATCTGCGAAATTGGTCAGGAACATGGCGATGATCAGTATGATTACGATCGGACAGGTGAGGAAACCGAGCGTTGCAATGATACCGCCGGCGACTCCTTTCCTTTTGTTGCCTATGAATGTGGCTACATTAAGGGCAATGAGTCCGGGAGTACACTGCCCGATGGCGAAGTAATCCATCAGCTCGTCAACAGTGACCCAGCCGCGCGTATCCGCGAGATCGCGCTCGAGAAGAGGCAGCATAGCGTAACCGCCGCCAAAGTTAACGAGACCGATGCGCAAAAAAGCAAGGTATAAGTCTATCAGTTCTTTCATTTTGTGCATATTCCTTTCCGCTGCAGACAAGTCAGACCGGACCTGCTGTTCATTCTTCAGTATGAGACATACCTGATTATAACATAAAAAAATACTGCAATCCGAAAGACTTGTCCCTCGGACGCAGTATTTTAAGCTCTTCAGATCTCCTCGCCTGCCCAGGCAAGCAGCTCCTCGCCCTTTTCTGTCATCTTCAGATAGTAGCGATACTTCTCGCGGAAGCTCTCCGGTTTCCTGCTGTACAGATCCGGATGCTCATTGTATGCATCTACATCTTTCCTGTTCTGTTCCTTCTTCTGTACGTAATCCTCGTCATCAAATTCTCTCTTCTCAATTACCATCGTGCCGAGTGCGTCACTGCGTCCGAATGTAGCTCCGTCCCGTGACGGCACACCGAGATATGCCCTGACCTCATCCGGGACATCTTTGTCGTAACCGGCAGAAGTCCTGATCAGGCCATACGCGACGCTCTTCTCCTCATCACAGAGCAGATATACCTCGCCGTCGTTCTCGCGAAGCGTGCGAAGGACCTCGAGCGTCTGGTCAATATTGAAGTGTCTGCGCTTCCTGTCGTAATCGGAGAGATCCTCGGAAGCATAATTCAACCTGTTAATGTAATCGCAGATGTCTGTCTTCGGAAGTGTCCTGATATCGAACAGCTTTCTCGGATTTCTGACGATGGCATCCTTGACCTCTTTGATCTCGAGGCCTTTCAGGACCTCCCTGAGTTTGTCGACCATGGCAAGAACCTCGAACGCACCGGTCTTTCCTACATAATCGTACGGAAGGCGCTCAATTCTGAAGAGATCAAAATCATTATTCTCGATTGAATTATATCTCCTGCCGTAGGAATAGATGTAAAGCAGACCGAAGAGTTCCTGAAGTTCCTTTGTGAAATGCTTCTCCGCGATCTTCTCCATGAAGGAATCCGGGAAAAGAAAATCCGGGAAATTGGATTCCACTGTCTTCTCTCCTTCATCCTCAAGCATGCTGACCGCCAGCTCATCGCAGCCTGTTTCATATACTTCCGCGATTTTTCTCACATTGGACATGCTGGGCTTGTTGACGCCGCTCTCCCAATTCTGCAGAGAAGTCACGGATACGCCGATTTGTTCCGCTGCGGCTTCCTGGGTGAGTCCGACATTGTTCCTGAGACTCTTCAACTTTTCTGTAAACTTCATCTTCTACCTCCGTGAAGTCCGTTTTCGTACCGTCCATCTGTTTTCTGACCACTTGCATCGTCAATGGGAATTTCCGCAGGGCGAACATTAGGGGATTTTCAGAACCCTTGCGGATTTTCTCATATCAGGTCCCGCCTCATACCAAAAGAATACTGATGCGGGCTTCTCGTTACAACCAAGACGCAAGCAATTTTTTAGCAATTTTTCTTCATTTTTACCAAGTTGTTCTTTGTAACAGCACCAAGTTTACCTTTGTTTTTTGTCCATTTTGTGTCCAAAATAGAATGAAATAATAAAAATCTGTCAATTTCAGTTTGAAAATGAAATAAAAGTTTGAGTAAAATGACTAAATCGTCCGGTATCTAAAAAAATACAAGAGTTTCCCACATTATTTGTTATAATAGTTCTGCAAAAAAATAGTTACCTTTGAAATGCCCGGTTTCATACTGCAAGGATGCAGAAAGGAATCGGGAATTTGTTGTGCCAATTGTATCACCAGTGCTTCAGCGCGGAAACGGAGAGTGTATGGGAGGTTTTTTTGCTTCAGCTTTAAAAGATGATTGTGTCTTTGACCTTTTCTTCGGAACAGATTACCATTCACACCTTGGAACCAGAAGAGCCGGCATGGTCGTATTCGGAAAGGAAGGCTTCAACAGAGCCATCCATAATATCGAAAACAGCCCGTTCCGAACCAAATTCGAGAGAGATGTCAATGAGATGAACGGCTACATGGGCATCGGCTGTATTTCAGACTATGAGCCTCAGCCGCTTGTCGTTCGCTCACATCACGGAACGTATGCCATAACGACAGTAGGTCGAATCAATAACATCGACAAACTTGCAGAAAAAATCCTCAAATTGCAGGGGACACAGTTTCAGGAGATGCGGGGAGGCATCATCAACGCAACTGAGCTCGTGGCTACCCTGATCAATCAGAAAGATAATTTTGTAGACGGGATCAGATTCGCCCAGGAAACCATCGACGGTTCCATGACGATCCTGCTCCTGACTCCGAAAGGTATATACTGTGCAAGGGACCGTCTCGGAAGGACCCCTCTTGTGATCGGTAAGAAGGAGGAAGGATTCTGTGCAAGCTTTGAGGCTTTTGCCTACCTGAATCTCGGTTACAGCGACTTTAAGGAACTCGGACCGGGCGAAATCTGCGTTATGACGCCGGACGGTGTGACCACCCTTGTCTCACCCGGAAAGAAGATGCGCATCTGCACATTCCTCTGGGTCTACTACGGATACCCGGCATCAAGCTACGAAGGTGTCTCTGTCGAAGGAATGCGTGTCCGCTGCGGCAGTTACCTTGCAAAGCGGGACAAAATGACCAGAGACGAGATCGACGCTGTTGCAGGTGTTCCGGACTCAGGAACTGCCCATGCGGTAGGTTACGCCAATGAATCCGGCGTCCCATTCTCTCGCCCGTTCATCAAGTACACACCTACATGGCCCAGATCCTTCATGCCGACTATTCAGACAAAGCGTGATCTGATCGCTAAAATGAAGCTGATCCCTGTCCACGAACTGATCGAGAATCAGAGACTTCTGTTGATTGACGACTCGATCGTCCGCGGTACACAGCTGAGAGAGACGACGGAATTCCTCTATCGAAGCGGTGCTAAAGAAGTTCATGTTCGTCCGGCCTGCCCGCCGATTCTCTTTGGGTGTAAGTATATTAGTTTCTCACGAGCTACTTCGGAGATGGAGCTGATTGCGAGAAGAGTTATCTGCCGGGAAGAGGGCGGCGATGTGGAACGCACGGTTCTGGATGATTATTCCAATCCGGACACGGATCGCTACAGAAGAATGCTTGAAGGAATCTGCAAAGAGATGGGATTCACATCCCTTCGCTATAATCGTCTTGATGACATGCTCAAATCGGTAAGTATTCCGGTCGATAAGCTGTGCACATATTGCTGGAACGGTATAGAATAACAAAGTCCGCAAGCGGACATAAACCCCCACCCCCTCAAGCATGAGGCTTTTGTCGTATAGGAAGTTCGAGGAATTTCTTATACGACAAAAAAGGATCGTCTCACAGCTCTCCTGCCACATATGCAGGCGCTGCCCGACGATCCTTATTTTTTTGAAACAAATATGAACTTGTCCTGTATCTTGTACGCAACAAAAAACAGGAACAAATCAATTACGATCTTAATCGGCACTGCCGCCCCGTCTATCAGCATTTCCAGGAAATGGACACTCATCGCCGATATGGCACACTGAATAGCGGTCAGAGCAAAAAACTGGCTGAATGACTTGCGTTTACTCTCATTCGTCTTGAATACCAGTTTGCGGCTCAGGTTGTAATTGAGCGTCGCCGATATAATTCTCGCGATAACGGTACCGACAATAATCGGATATCTGACGCCTGTCAGAACATATTTCGTAAGATACCAGAAGAGGAAAATGTCGACCACTGCTGCGATGATGGAAGTGCCGCCGAAAATAATCAGTTTTCTCCACAGGACCACATTAATCAAAAAAGTATGCTCGACTTTCCTGAAATGTGTCTCTGCCTCCGGATTCTGCGGCGGTATCCTGACAGGTACCTCCTCGATACCGTCTTTTATGAACCCGATCAGCAGTGCACAGTCATAAGCATACGTCTTCTCGGGAAACGTAAGGCATTTCTGTACACATGCATCGGGAATCCCCCGCAGACCGCACAGAACATCCCGCACCTTCGCTCCGAAGATCCATCTGAAGATCATAGTCATAAGATTGTTCGCTCTGATGCTCTCCCCTGTGATGTGAGGGCTTTCAAAATCTCTGACACCCTTTACGATGTTGCTTCTGCCTTCCAGCTTCTGTCTGTGAAGTATCTCCGCAATTCGGTCAATATCCTCCACCAGATCCACGCCGTCCGAATTGACTGTTATGACGCCGTCAGCATGTCCGGAATACTTTCCTGTGTAATAGAAAAGGCCGCTCTTTATTGCAACTCCCTTTCCTCTGTTTTTGTCATGGTGCAGGACACGACATCCTCCGTCCTCAAGCGTATCAAAAATATACTGCTTGTCATCACGGCTTCCATCATCTACTACGATGATGTCTTCATATCCTGCTTCCATCAAATCCGCTACGTACATTATTAAATTATCGGGGGGATCATATGCCGGAATAAGGATTACGCTTTCCTTTTTCATTCCGTCAATCACCATTTCTTTCTCAACTGAAGAATGTTTTTCTGATCTTCCCTCTTATACGTAACGTCGTCCATCAGTTTTCGCACAAGGAATATACCCAGACCGCCCGCGACCCGGTCTTCTGCCGGCAGAGACGTATCCGGCTGCCCTATACTGAGCGGATCAAAGGCGACTCCGGTATCTTCAAATGTAATAATCGCTTCCGGCACAGCAAGGTCCACATCAACAGAGATGACCGCTTCTCCAGGGGCATCCTTCGGATAGGCATAGTATGAGATATTGCTGTATATTTCATCCGCTGCCGTATCGATCTGCATCATTGCTTTCATCGGACAATCTGCCATTTCCAGCTGTTCTTCGATGAACTGCGTGACAACAGGAAGATTTCCCAGAATGGCAGTTACAGTGATTTGTGCCATATGAAAATCCTTTCTCATAAACAAAAAGTATTTTCTGTTCCTACTCGTGCTTACTCTATAGTCAGAATACTGTCGAACCCGGTAACTTCAAAGATCTCCATGATCATCGGTTTTACATTCTTTACTACCATAGTCCCCTGCTTGTTCATGATTTTCTGCGCGGCGAGAAGTACTCTAAGGCCTGCAGATGATATGTATTCAAGCTGTCCGAGATCAAACACAAGCTCGTCTACCCCTTTGATTTCAGCATGAAGAACATCATCAAGCTTCGGTGATGTGATTGTATCCAGTCTTCCTGTAAGAGCAATTGTAAGCTTGCCTCCGTCTCTCTGAAGATTAATATCCATATACCCTCCCTGGCAGAATAGCTGCCCAATGTATTTTTATTTAGTATACCATTAATTATAAACGCCGTGTAACAATTTTCAAGTTGTTATGACAATTCACATCGGAATCAGGTACCTGATGTTCCTCTGGACAAATGTCAATACTACAAATGTGATGACCGTATCGATCGGAAGCATGACCGCATTGGATATGATCCTTCCCGGAAGAATCGCTGCCAGTCCGTATCCGTAAAGCATCACAAGCCAGACCGTGTTCAGCATAAGATTCACGACAACTTTTACCAGGAGCTGGGCCATGAATACACGCAGTATTGTGACTTTCTGTCTGTAAAGTATAATGCCGTAAATGACAGCTCCGACGATCGCACTGATGGTAAAGCCCGGGAAGAAAGGTCCCGTGGGATTCATGATGTACTTGACTACGTCCATGACTCCGCCGAAGATTCCTCCTACTACAGGCCCGTACAGAAAATCAATGATTACATTCGGCAGGAACGAGAATCCCACTCTTATATAATCTCCGATCCTGATAGTGGCAACATATCCGAGTACAATTGCGAGTGCGCCCATGATACCGCACACGGCGATGGCCTGAACCTTCCGGAGCTCATTTGCTGATTCCCTGAACATGATACAAAACCTCCTTTCGCAGTTATCCTCTAACTACATAAGGAGGTATTATCCGAATTATGTAGCAGTGGGATGCGAACCCGGCACCGCAAGCTACTGCTTTTCGTCCGCATGTCAACTCCCCGTACATGCAGCACTTAACGCGCCAGATTCTACTCTGCCTTACAGTATTTACGAACGCTTTCCGCTTCGCGCAGCAAGCATTCATATTTATTTTCAGCGCTACTATAACACAGTTTAAGAGATATGTAAAGAATAGTCACCTCTCCAGATCCCGGGCTTTATGCCGGATATCTCACAAGATGTCCGTACAGAGCACCGATCAGATTGGAATCATTAAAATACATGCACGTCATGACTTCCGGTTCCTTCAGATTATCCGGCATAACGGCCATGATTTTTCCGATCTCCTCACGAAGCGTCTCAAGAAGAATCGGCTGCTCGCTGATTCCCCCGCCGATCAGGAATCGATCCGGATTCAGAACCGCATGCAGGTTCCAGATTCTGGTGGCGAGACCCGCGCAGTAGACATGCAGAGCGGAAACAGCTTCCTGATCTCCGCTGTTAATGAGCTCAAAAGCTTTGAAACCGTCCAGTTCCTCGTAAGGAATACTCTTTTTTTCCGCTATCATGCCGATAAGTCCGCGTGCACCGCCGTCGCTGCCCCAGATATAACTGAAATCTCTGTTCTCACCATCCCTGCGGAGAATGTAACTGAATTCTCCCGCAAAGAAATCCTTGCCGCGAACGACTTTGCGGTCAATGATCACCGCGCCGCCAATTGCAGTTCCGATAACAATGACGACTCCGTCCCGGGCGTCACTCAGATTTCCTCTCCACAGCTCTGCCAGTGCCGCTGCCTTCGCATCATTCTCGATAGTGACCGGTACGCCGCATTTTTCCGAAAAATACGCAGCGATATTCATATCATTGACACAGAAAATTGCACCGCCGCTGTAGGCGTACCCTGTTTCCACATCGAGAATTCCCGCCATGCTGATTGCGATGCCGGCAAGAGAGCCGTACTTTTCCTCGCATGCATGGAACTGTGTCTCAATCGAGTCGAGAAATCTCTGTCGGTCATCCGCAATGCTCGGAAACTTTCCTTTCTCGATAAATTCGCCCTCTGCATTCATGACTGCATATTTTACGAAAGTTCCGCCAACGTCCACTACAAAGTAATTCATTTTCTCCGGTCTCCTTCCTTACGTGACGACATAGGATATTTTCTGACCTCACACGATTCCGCCGATATCCGAGACAGTTCATGCCGTCAGGATCAGTTCTGTATCTACATTATACCTTCTCTTCGGGAAAAAGGCATCAAAAACAGCGAACGGATGACAATCTGCGAACACCTTGCCCTGTGTACATCACCCCTCTACAGTAACCGGCTCAGGATGACTGATCATATACTGCATCTCAATCTGCTTCAGGAATATTTCCATATACCCTTTCAGAATCACAAGATCATGGACCGGATACCTGTCCTCATAATGGACATAATCGTCTCCGAGAATTCTGATGAGATCCGGTGTGTTGATCAAATCCTTCTGCAGAAGATACTCCGCTATGACCTGATACAGATTTTTTACAGCTACTTCTTCGGCCGGTTTCCCGAGTTCATCGATCGCATAGTCCTTGATCAGTGTTTCCAGTGCCGCGCAGAACCCGATGGCAGCGAGCTCGATATCTCCGATCTTCTCGGAGTTCAAAGCCTGGTTATACATGCGTATAAAACGCGGAGACACTTTTTCAAGCGTCTCATTTTTGTAGTCAAGCTTGCGGTCCGGATATATGCACACCATCTCGGCGTCACTATTCCCGGACTCTCTCAGATTGGCATAGAAAAATGTTTTATGGCAACCCGTACATTTCGCGGCAGACAGCAGAAGGTTCGAACTGCCGGAATAGGCAAATATCTCCCTCGCTGTAGCTACGGCGTCCGTACCTACTCCGCAGTGCGGGCAGGTGGCCGGTTTGAGATAATATCCGGTGTAGCCGCTCTGAAATTCATTGGCATTCTTTCTCAGAAAATTCATTACATATCCTCCATCTTCCTTCAAGTCTACCCGTATCCGTATCCATGACAGGCTTCCGCCTCGAATACACCTTAAAGGCCGTCTTTATTTTTAAATATTTTCCGACACCCGTCAATCGAGTTCAAAAAGGATTCAGGAAAGTTTCACATTTCAGACGCAGCTTAAAAGACGGAAAGCATTGTCCCGGGAAACATTTCCGGCTCGAGTTTAAATTGGAATGACAAAGTCCGAAAATTGATGTACAATACAGCCACACATAAAAAGAGGTATATAACATGTATTTAACAGATTCATTGACAAATGACGTTACGGCCGAGGTCATGGAGGAAGTCGCGGAGAAGATTTCTTTCTCTCAGTTCAGTCTTCCCGCTCTGAGGGATTTCGGTATAAAATTTCTGATCGCACTCGTCGTTTATTACATCGGGCACAGGCTTATCATTTTCACACGAAAATTATTCGTCAAAGCGGCGAGCAAGACCAACGCGGATGTATCGGTGACGCATTTCTTCGGTTCCGTCATGTATGTGATCCTGCACGTATTACTGATTTTTATCATCGCGGGTCAGATGGGATTCGACACCAGTACTTTCATCGCGATCCTCGCAAGTTCAACGATCACCATCGGTCTTGCGCTGCGCGACAGTCTTGCGCATTTTGCGGGAGGTATCCTGATCCTTTTCACTCATCCTTTCAAGGTCGGAGACTACATCATCTGCTCGGCAGGCGAAGGTACCGTCAAAGCAATAGGTATCGTGTATACGACGATCGTCACGCTGGATAACTGCTCGATTACCATTCCGAACGGCACTCTTGCGTCGGATAACGTGAAGAACTGCACCGCCTTTCCTTTCCGCAGAGTCGACCTCTTTGTCAGTATCGGTTACGACGAGGATATAAAAAATGCCAAGGAAGTGCTCTATACCGTCTACCATGACAATCCTAACATCTCTAAAGAGCATGACATAAACATATTCGTATCCGAGCTCGGTGACAGCACCATTGTCCTCGGCGGTCAGGGATATGTTGAAAACAGGAACTATCTGAAAACAAGATGGGAGCTCACGGAAGGCATCAAACATGCTTTTGACGAAGCTGAAATCACGATTCCGTTCTCACAGCTCGATCTCCATGTCAAACCGGAGTAAGCGAAAGGGCTGTCGCATAAGTGTCAGCAGAATATATCGCAGACATTTTCACATAGAGTCTGCAATATGTTGCTTTACTTAATGCGACAGCCCATTTATTCTTCGCGAGGTGCAAGTTATGTGTCGATAATACGCGCGCAAAGTGATACTCATTTTCATCGTTAGTTCAATCTTCATCTATGTTCATCCGTACATCGCAGCGAGCAGCGCGTACACGTCCCTGTTCGCGTTCCACATCGATGAAAATGCGCTTATATCCAGAGGACAAGTCCCCTGCCCTGTCTCCAGCGTTACCGAAGGAATTCCCTCTTCCCACATGAAATAATCGGAACATCCGCCTGCAAGGTGCCAATTATATTTCTCTGAGACTGCCGTAGGATATCCTGTGACATTGTTGAGATTAATGGCCAGATTCCTGTCCGCGGCCAGAAGATTCTCATCCTCCACGCCGTAATTCCAGTAAATCAGATCTCCCGCGGAGTGATAAGAAATCACTGCCACCGTCGGATTGGCATGCACCAGATTGATGATGGCCTGAGTCTCTACTTCTGACGCCGGCGCGACTCCCTTATGGCAGTCCGTCGACGGGACGGGCACACCGTCCGTATAGCCATCCCAGCCAACCGGAAAATTCTTATTGAGATCGACGCCGTTGGCATTGGCCTTGAATGTCTTCAGGTAATCCTCAATAGGTGCCGCCGTTCGCCCGAGTTGTGTATCAGATTCCCAGCAATACTGGATAATACCTTTTGCGGAAGCGGTCCTCATCGAATCTATTCCCAGCTCGGAAACAGACACCCCGTCCGGGTTGGCCATCGGAATAACATGCAGGCAGAAATTTGCAAAAAGATCCGGATAGGATCTGTCACCGTAGGTCTCCCCGGCTGCATAATTCTTAAGATAATACTCGATCTGCTTCATAGCCAGAAGACAGTTTATATACTCTCTGGAATGGACCGTATATTGGATCACGACATGATTCGGCGCCGCCGGATTCCCCAGAGTGACCGCATAAATCTGCCTCAGATCCTTCGTGACCCCGAGCGTCTCGTATGTGAAAATGCCCGGATAACGCTGATCAAGGAAATACAGGTCCTTGACCATCTGTTCGTATGTATATACAGATGTCGCTGTACTTACAATATCCGAATCCTCACCCGGCATCTCACCCAGATACTGCTTCATATCATGTGTGCTGATGTCATTGACATCTTCGGGCTTTGAAGGTACCGGCGTAGTCGTCGGTTTCTTTTTCCCTGACTTTTTGGGTTTCTGCGTCGGCTTCTTCGTCGGCTTCTTCGTTATATTTGCCTTCTCTGCCTCATCCGAGGTCTTTACATCGGATATATCGCCTGAAATATGTGCCGCGCTGCTGTCCGCTTCATCCGAGACCTTCACATCCGCTATCCCAAAGCCGGTCAGCCCCGACATGTCGGACAACACCGGAGGAATAAAACTTCCTGTCTTCACATAGAACATGACGCTGAAATATGCTATGGCAACGGCAATCAGCCCGGCAAGTACTGTAAAAAAAACGATTGCTCCGGTATGTTTCTTCTTCAAGGTTTTCCCCCCTATACTCCAGGTGCGTTTCCATGGCGCCGACGAGAAGCTGACACCGTATACATCCGGCGAAGCTTCTCCCGCTCTGTATGTCCCAGGCCGTATTCTTCCTCAAAATACGTGTCAATATCTCCATATTTGTCTGCAATCGCGTCATAAATAGCGTCCACCGTCTCGGAAAAAACTCCCTGGGACAGGGTGGACACATCACGCATATTCCGGCTGATGCGATTCAGTATTCGATGTTTTTCATACTCAGCCTTCAGCAGGTCCCGCCTGTATCTGTTCGTCAGCATATAGTCTTCCCGGGCGGTCTTCTCATCTACGCCGAGAGCCAGCAGGATGAGTATCGCTGCGACCCCGGTCCGATCCTTACCTGCCGAACAGTGAAAAGCCATAGGAACACGGTGTTCCAAAAGCAGTTCGAACATTTTGCGGAATGCGCCGTTGTCGAACAGTGTCTGCACGTAAAAACCTCGTACCAGACTTCCCACTTTATCGCGGCCCTTCTGTTTCAATACCATCTTTAAAAGAGCCGCGGGCGAATAGTCCACTTCCGTGTCGTCATCGATCCTGACAGCACTGATCGGATAATACTCTTCGCTCACCCCGATCGGATCCGGCAGCTTTGCTCTCTCACTGCCGCTCCTGAAGTCCATCAGAGATACGATCCCGAGCTGTGCAAATGTCTCCAGCTCTCCCGCATCCATCTCTCCAGGTGCCGCGCACCTTATAAGAAGCCTTTTTCTTACCTTTCTGCCGTCCTTTGTGATATATCCTCCGAGGTCTCTCACATTCATCTCATTTCGAAAGCCCGGTACGGCATGGGGCAGTTTTCGTTCTCCTGTCATATATCCCTCTCCGTTATTTTTTCATACACTCTACATATATCTCCGGGAAGGAAGCTCTGATGACTTTTCCGCGCCTGATTCTCCATCCGTTATCGTGCAGAAAATCTACGAACGTATCCCGCGTCCATGCATGCTCTGTCTTAAAGCCGGTAAACCCTCCCATGGCACCTGCCAGGAGATTTTGTCCCGCGTTCATTTTTGCATGAATGAATGTAGGTGCGATCATGAGTCCTTCCGGCTTCAACACTCTTCTGATTTCCCCGAGCGCCTTCTCCGGTTCAGGCAGGATATGAAGGGCATTGGAAATAATGACAAGATCAAAGCTCTCATCGCTGAACGGAAGATTCATGGCGTCTCCCGTTACGAACTCCAGCTTTTCGGAATACCGGCCTTTTTTCGCCTGCTCGATCATCTTCGCAGAATAGTCGAGAGCATACATGTATTCCGTCACATCCGCGACTTCCTTTGCTATCAGTCCCGTTCCGGTACACACTTCCAATACCTTTTTTCCGTCAGCCTTCTCTTTGATCAGTGAACAGATTTCTCTGTACGCAGCTTCATCCTTCTTCATGAACCTGTCATAAACAGGCGCGAATCTATCCCAAAACTGTTTCTCCATATAGTACCCCGTTTATCTGAAATGCAATTGAATCAGTCAGCTTGTTTTTTCTTCTTCAGAAGATCGCTGAACAGGTTCTTTTTGTTTTCTTTTTTCTCCTTATCCTCTTCGGAGTCCGTTTGAAACTCCCTGATATAGTCCTCCATCATATCTTCTCTGCCATGCTTTTTGAGGCCGAAATGTATAATACGTTTCGCGAGATCATATATGACGCCGAATAGCGGAACGCCGACGATCATTCCTATAACGCCCCAGTAACTGCCGAAAAACAGAATAGCGAACAGAATCCAAAAACTCGAAACGCCGATCTTGTCTCCGAGGATCTTGGGACCGATGACGTTCCCGTCGATCTGTTGAAGGATGATGATGAATACAATGAAGATAACGCATTTGTAAGGATTCTCTGTCAGGATCAGGATCGCTGACGGTACCGCACCGAGGTAGGGTCCGAAGAACGGAATAATGTTCGTGATTCCGACTATGACGCTGACCAGCAGTGCATATGGCATATTCAGAAGCGCGCACACGACGAAACAGATGACCCCGATAATCGCGGAGTCCACCAGTTTTCCGCTTATGAATCCGCCGAAAAGGCTGTTCGTCAGTTTCAGTTCATTATAGATCCAATCCGCAGGCTTCTCTGAAACCAGTCCATACAACATAATTCTTGCCTGTGCCCCGAACTTTTCCCAGCTGGCGAGCATATATATCGCAACGACACAGCCGATAATGACGTTCTTGAGGACACCCAGCATACCGCCGAAACCGCCTGCCACCTGGGATACTATGTTCTCGAGATTCGGAAGAAGAAATTTCTGAATCGACTCGTAAATATGGTCGTACGCATTCTCTATCGTTTCGGTGAAACTTGATACCAGTTCATTTCCGAGGCCTTCACCGATCAAAGCACGAAGCCAGTACTCGAACTCCCGCAGACTTCTCGGAACCTTTACAACGAGTACTTTGATACTTGTAATCAATCCCGGAATAATAGCACAGAACATAAGTGTAATAACGACAAGCACTATGACAAATGTGATTGCGATCGACACTCCTCTGCAGCCTTCGACTTTCTTATGGAACAGTTTTTCAAGTATAGCCTTCACGGCCCTTTCGACCGCATCCACCATCGGCTTAAGAAGGTATGCTATAACGAATCCATAGATAAACGGCTTCAGGACATCGATTAATCTTCCCAATGCCTGTCCCACCCCGTCAGCACGTATCATCAGCGTCACAAAGAATAACAGTATAATGATCGTTACGACCAGAAGCTCCAGGTATCTTCTGTTCTCCTCCATGAATCTCTTCATCGAATCCACCTCCAGTGAGATAAACTTTCAAAAGGATATTATAAAGCAAAGAAGTCCGGAAAGGAAGCTGTAAAATTGATTGTATCAGTGCCGTTGCCGCGCGAAATGATCTGTCTGGAGGAAAAATCGTTTGTAATCTTCCACACATTGGATTATAATTGAGAAACTGCACATTCTCGAAAGGATTAAACATGTATCAATATGGCAGCAGCTACACATAAAGCCAAACCTAATGAACAGAAAATAACCCCATTACTTAAAAAGAAGCTGGACAATCTTATTGCTCTCGCTGCACACCACGATGATCTGGTTGACCGCAGGGATATCAATAATGAATTTTCCGGATTGACATTGCAGGATGAGCATCTGAAGATCATCTGTACTTACTTAGAAGAACACGGAATCACGGTCGTCCCCGACCGCACAAAGGCCGCTCTTTATACTGCCGCCAAAACGGAGTCGTTTCCGTCCGAAACGCATACATCTTCCGAAAACGTTGATACTCTCTCAGATGATCGGGAAGATATTCCTGACTCTATCTCAGATGACGATACTTCCTTCGACAGGGATGACAGCGTTACGGATTCCTACAGCCATGAGGACGACTCGGATGACTATACAAAATCAGACGAATATAAAGCCACGGAGGAAGCCTATAATGTAACGGCAGACACAAGCGCTGTGACCGACTCGCTGCGCATGTATCTGAGAGAAATCGGAAATATTCCGCTTCTCACCGCCGAACAGGAAACAGATATCGGTAGGCAGATGGAAAACGGTAAGATTGCCGCCGGCATTCTGACGGAGGGAAGCCTCAAAGACTACTCTGACTCCGATGATATACACACTTCCGTACCGGAAGATCTCGGTGAGTATGCCGCTGAGGAAGACAAACTCGCAGTTCTGAGCGGAAAGACCCGCTCGCAGCTGCGTTCCGTCGAGAAGCAGGGGCAGGCCGCAAGGACCCGCCTCGAGGAATCGAACCTCAGACTGGTCGTTTCCATTGCAAAAAAATATGTCGGTTTCGGTATTCCTCTCTCAGATCTGATTCAGGAAGGAAATATCGGCCTTATGAAGGCTGTCGACAAGTTCGAATACCGGAAAGGCTACAAATTCTCGACCTATGCTTCATGGTGGATCAGACAGGCGATCACGAGATACCTTGCAGATACCGGCAGGACGATTCGCATTCCGGTCCATATGCATGAAAAATTCAACAAGCTGAACCGACTTTCCAAGCAGTTCCTTCAGGAGCACGGCCGTGAGGCGACACCTCAGGAACTGGCTGAATTGATGAATATTTCCGCAGACGAAGTCAAGGAACTTCAGAAGCTTGCTCAGGATACGATATCTCTGGATTCGCCGGTCGGAGACGAGGATGACAGTCATCTCGGTGACTTCATCGCGGACAGCAATATGGCAGAGCCGTTCGAGGCGACGGCTGATACAATGCTTCGCGAACAGTTGGAGGAAGTCCTCAGCACATTGACAGAACGTGAGCAGGAGATCCTGAGACTTAGAGTCGGATTCGACAACGGGCGTCCCATGACGCTCGAGGAAGTAGGCGAGCTCTACGGGCTCACACGAGAGCGCATTCGTCAGATCGAGTCGAAGGCGCTGAGAAAACTGAAACACCCGAAAAAAAGCAGACTGCTGGCAGATTATATATGATCTGCCGGCTTTTTTTCTTCATCGTGAGTTCAATCCCGCAATGAAGAATAAGAGACAAATGAGTGCAGAAATTTCAGATTATATCGGGTTCTGAAGCCATATTTGTAGTATAATAGGAGTAAGGCTGACCAAAGAGTGTCAGTAAAGCGTAACTACTCGGCACGTCATCAAACACCCCGCTGTTTGGGACGGAGTAAGTACAAAAAGTACTGCGCGATGAAACAAATGCTCTCAAAAAAGGAGGTATAAAATGGATAATAGAATCACAGAAGGACTCAAGACGTTACTTCTCGCCGGTGTCGGCGCAGCAGCTCTCACGGTCGACAAGTCGCAGGAAATCCTGAAAGACCTCGTTGACCGCGGCGAACTTACAGTGGAACAGGGCAAAGCGCTTAATCAGGAGCTGAAACATAAGATACAGGCTGTAAAAGAGCAGGAGCAGCCGCAGGTCGCGGATGAGCCCAAAAAAGATTTCGCAGACCTCGTAGCCGGTCTCTCTCCGGATGATCTTGCAGCACTGAAAGAGCAGATTCTTAAAGTGGAGACAAAAGACGAATGAAAAAAACTCCCCCGTATTCTCAGGACATACCTGACGGAGAAAAGAAAAGCGGGGCAGAAGGCGGCCAATACAGTAAATCCGTTGACAGCATTTCTGAAACAAAGCCTACACAGTCTCAGATCAAGGCGGAAAATGACGCGCGTTTCAGGGAAATACGGCAGGTTTTAGCCAGGAATAAGATTTCCCGAGGTATCTCACCGGAAAAGCTTCGCATCATCCTGGAGGAACTCGGACCCACGTATATTAAGCTCGGTCAGATCATGTCGCTCCACTCGGATATTCTTCCGAGAGCATACTGCGAGGAACTGATGAAGCTGAGCTCGGAAGTGACGCCCATGCCGTTTGAGGATGTCGAGGATGTCATAAACGGTTCATACAGGCATCCGTGGCAGGAAGTATTTGCATCCATCGAAAGAACACCGTTGGGTTCCGCCTCCATAGCGCAGGTCCACAAAGCCGTTCTCCACACAGGTGAGGAAGTCGTTGTAAAGGTCGAGCGCAAGGGAATCTACGACAAGATGGCTCGTGATATCCGTCTTCTGCACAAAGCAGTCAGGATGCTTCCTCCGGTCGGCAATCTGCGCGATATCGTCGATCTCAACATGGTCCTCGACGAACTCTGGATGGTCTCTCAGGAAGAGATGGATTTCCTCAAGGAAGCTGCGAACATCGAAGAGTTCTCTGCCAACAACGCCGAATTCCGCTATATTTATGTTCCGAAGCTCTACCGGGAGTATACGACTGCCCGGGTCCTTGTCATGGAATATGTGGACGGTATAGCGATCAACGACAAGGATGCGCTTCTGGCTGAAGAGTATGACCTTGATGAAATAGGCACAAAATTCGTAAACAACTATATTCATCAGATCATGGATGACGGCTTCTTCCATGCGGATCCTCACCCCGGGAATGTCAAAATTCGGGACGGAAAAATCGTCTGGCTCGATATGGGCATGATGGGAAGGCTGACTGAGCGGGAAAGAAAGATTATGATCCGTGGTGTTGAAGGTCTCGGAATGAAAGACGTCACCATGGTTACCGATGCTGTTCTGGACCTCGGAAAGTTCTGGGGAAAACCTGACCGCGACAAGCTCTACCGCGATCTGAGAGACTTTATCGAAGAATTCGGTTCTGTTTCCATGGGGCAGGTCGATATAGCGGAGACACTGCAGGCTATGATGGAAGTCATGAAAGCTAACAAAATCGGTATGCCGCACGGCATGACCATGCTCGCACGAGGTATGTCCCACGTGGAAGGAGTCCTCGCCGATATCAGCCCTGACATCAACATGCTTCAGATTGCCGCGACTTCAGTCGCTGACGAAGCCCTCTCCGAGATGGACTGGAAACAGGAAATTTCGCGCACTGCAAGGCATGTGTACCGGTCAGCCAAGAAAAGTATCGATATTCCGATGCTCGCTGCGGATATCATGCAGGAATATCTTGAAGGACAGGCAAGAGTGAATCTGAAGCTGGAGGTATCCAATGAGTTTGCACAGATCATCTTCGCTTCTATCAGAAACCTGGTCATAGGTATGTGTATTCTCGCACTCCTCATCGCATCGAGTATCCTGTGCCTCACGGATATGAAGCCCCAGTTCATGGGTATCCCTTTTCTTGGTGTACTGGGATACTTCATCGCATTCTGTTCGACTATGTACTTCTTCGCGAGATTTGTCTGGCGTAAATTTTTCAAAAAAAAGAAATGAGATTCGGAGATCCCGAATCTCATTTTTGCTATACCCGTTTTCTTAAGTCTGTTCGCGTTTACAACAGCAGCGTCGCTTCCGCAATGCTTGTCAAATGATTTGCTATACGATTCAGAGAGTTGAGGATCTCGACATAAGCGACGCCCTGATCAAATGCGCACTCCCCGTTATTCATACGTTTCATGTGGTTATCATTCGCCTCGGAGCACATCCTCTTAATAGCATGCTCCTCTTTGCGTGCTTTATCGGCAAACGCCTCATCAATCTCGCCATCTCTGAGCTTGGTCATTACTCTGTCGAGCATGTAAACATCTTCTTCATAGATGACCTTGAACTCTTCGCACGCCTTATCGCTGAACATCCACTTATTTTCAATACACTTTTCATTCTGATCAAGAATCTTGCATGCATGGTCTCCTATCTGTTCTATATCATTCATCCCCTGGAACATGACAGCGAGATGATTTGATTCCTCTTCGGGCATCTCAATCATGTTAGCCTTAGAAATATAATCAACAATCTCGCCGGTAAGGAAATCGATCGTCTCCTCGTTATCACGGATCTGACGTGCACGTTCGACAGTGTGACTGAGGATACCTTCACTGGCATCAATAATATTCTGTCTGACCATTCCGACCACACGCTCAACTTCCTTCGATACCTGCAGGACCATAACGGACGGTGCTGCAACGATCGTCTTATCTATGTACTCGAGACGAAGCGAGCTTTCATGAGCCTGCTTCGGAAGGATTCTGTAAGTCATCTTAACAACTGCATTCGTCAGCGGAAGAAGGACGATACCGGTAACCAGCTTAAACATAATGTGGAAGAAGGATACCTGGAAAGACGCACTCGCCACACGGGATGCTATCACGTCCGTGAGAGGCGACAGCATTACGAGCGGGATGAAAATCAGAGCTCCGACCGCATTAAATACGAAATAGATAATTGCCGCACGTTTCGCATTATTCTTTGCGTTTAATGCTGACAGGATGACCGGTGAGGATGATCCCACGTTGATACCGCATATAATGAAAGCAGCGAAGTACAAAGGCATAAGTCCCTGCATTGCGAGAGCCTGCAGGATACCGACTGCAGCGGACGAGCTCTGGATGACCATACACAGCACAACGCCGATCAAAAATCCGAGGACCGGATTTTTTGCGTTCAGAATAAAGTTCTGGAACATGACCGAATCCTTGAGCGGTGCCATCGAGCTGCTCATCGTATGAAGCCCCTGAAACAGAAGACCGAAACCGAGGATGACCTGCCCGACATGCTTATGCTTCTTTTTCTTTGCATAAAGCATGAGAGCCGCACCTACTGCGATGCACACCGGAGCAATGCCGGATACATCGAGTGCAATCAGGATACTTGTGATTGTTGTACCGATGTTGGCACCGAAGATTACTCCGGTCGCCTGCGCAAGATCCATAATTCCGGCATTAATGAATCCCATGGCCATTACAGTTGTTGCCGAAGAAGACTGAATGCACACCGTTACGAGCATACCGACAAGGAAGCCCATGACGGGAACGCGGGTCAACTTCTCGAGAAGATCTTTCATCTTCGAACCAGCTGCGAGCTGAAGACCTTCACCCATGTAATGCATGCCAAATAGGAAGGCGCCGAGGCCTCCGAATAATGACAGGACATTGGATATATCCATAGTGTTTTCCCCCTGATAAAATTCATAGACAGCTTCTGACGGCGGCAAGACACCGCACAATACTTAAGCAGTCCTATCTTTTATAATACCGCTGCAACTGCTTTTTAGCTATCATTAGAGCGAAAAGTCAATGTAAATTCTATGTAAAGTGTTACCGCATGAACAGTGTCTCCTGCAAAGAGCACCACTTATCCGCCAGACACACAATTGCTGCTTCTCTCGACTTCGGAATAGCGTTCAGTGTAAGCGGCCACATATGTGTCCGTATGATTTCCTGTTCCTTCTCATCGATATCGAATATTTCCACGGCATTTTGTCTGGCCTGTTCAGGATGCGTAAAGCCGTGCAGCCTGTGCGACCCACCGTCATCATCATGCCAGTCATAGAGGTAAAAATCATGCAGAAGGGCTCCGACTGCCAGCTTCTCCTCATCGGCTCCTATCCGAAACTTACGGTTCAACTTCAGGCTCATCTCGGCAACGCGCTCACAGTGATCGTAGGTAGTGATACTCCCGTGCTGTGTAAAGGCCCGCATCTCGCGGACTTTCGGATGATTGATATAGTCGGATAGTAACTTCTCCACTTCCGCTTTTTTTCTGTCCCTCAGTTCCTTTTTCATCCCTTTGAGTTCTTTTTTCATTTTTTTCAGTTCTTTTTTCTTCAGTCTTATTTCTTTTTCCTTGTCAGAGATTGTTTCCGTCATATTTTACTCCTGTCCGTGTGTCAGCCACCGATATGAAATATCTCCGTATAGACCATTTTTCCGTTTTTTGCCTCTGATTTCATGAGAGAAATCTTCCTGACCATCATCTCCTTCTTCGGAACGATGACTCCCTGCGGGTGCACATTGGATGCCTTTCTCACCAGAGTGATGTGAGGCTCAAACTTTTTCCGATCATATTTGATGCCGGCCTGATCAAGCGAGTCACGCAGTGCTTTAACATACGCTTTCAATTTCTGTCCTCCCTTGGCGCCGACCCACAAAATATCCCCAAAATTGCCCATATCTGTCAGAGTTAACATGAAAGGGGTGAACGGCACGGACTCCATCGCCTTCTTCACGCCGTCAGCGTTCTGCGTCTCGCCTATAAAAGCAAGTGTCAGATGAAGGTTATCTGCGGGGCTGTAGTTTCCACCCACATTTTTCTTTTTCAAATCGTGCATTGTGGATATGAGGCCCTTCCGGATATCATCGGAAAATCGTATTGCTATAAACAGTCTCATTTTCTGCTCCTGATTAATTTTTTCTATTATTTTTTTAATCTGTTTTTAATGTTTCTTTCAGGATGCGTTCATGTAGCGGCGCTATTCTTTAGATGCATCAAGCAAAGAGAAAGCATCCGAAAGCCGCAGCAAGGTTTATACTGCGATACAAGAAGCCTTCTAAATATACCACAGAATTAAGGAGAATAGAAATGAACAGATTCGAATTGATTGAAAAATTAAGAGAACGCGCCGACATCAATTACGAGGAAGCCGATCAACTGTTAAGCGATACGCAGGACGACCTGATCGCTGCACTCATCATCCTTGAAAAGCAGGGAAGACTGAAAGGTATGCAGCAGGGCAGAACAGACAGAATGCCGGGCGCCGACGATGTCAGAACGGAAGCCGGAACAAAAAAGAGCCGGAGAAGTGTGATCGGACATGCAGTCCGTACATTCGGAAATTTCATTGCGCATACTACTTTCCACATGGCACACGGTGAGAACGAGATCCTGGTGCTTCCGACATTTGTCTTTGCACTGCTTATGCTCTTCTTCTGGCAGACTATCGCACCGCTTATGCTGATTTCCCTGTTCTTTAAAGTGCATTACTTCTTTGACGGAACAGCTTCCACCAAAGCCGCAAATGACTTCATTGATCAGGCGGAAGAGCTTGCGACCGATTTTGATTTCATGCCGGCCCGCACAAAGAACAATGCCGGTACAGATTCCGCGCAGGCTGCGACATCTGAGCCTTATCAGGCAGCAGACGGTGAAGCCGACACTTATCAGGGACAGGAAGGCGAGGCCGCCGAGGCACAGACTGCACCGGTCTACGAAACATATCCGCCCTATGATCCGGAAATCGAGAATGTTTCCGATCAGGAGTTTTGATCCCCGTCGCAAAAAATGCACGGTTTAGAATAAATAAAGCAGTAAAGTGAAGTTCGTCTCAGAACCGGACACTAATCTGCGTCAGAGAATCAGGAACACCCGACGTTCTTGATTCTCTGGCTCTCCGGCACAAATTGTTCGTACGCAGCACAACATATATTGTATAATAAACTAAAACTTCCGGCAGAGTGCTTTATAGCGCCTCGTCGAAATATTTCTTCGCAGGGACACCCTGCTTAAGCAATTATTTCGATTCCGGCTTGGCTTGAAAATTTAACAGAAAGTTTTAGTGATAAGCTTAGTGGGAGGACCGTATTATGGATAAGCTGGAAAAAGCCGAAAAAATCAGGGAATACGCTGGCGTCACTTATGAAGAAGCTTTATCTGCCCTCGAGGCTTCGGGCGAGGATATGTTAGATGCAATGCTCCTCCTCGAGAAACAGGGAAAAACAACCGGACCCAATCAAAGTTTCTACACGACCACCTATCGGGAGCAGAGCAATTATATTGATGTTCCCGGACAGGTAGAACAGCAGAAACAGGCTGCACCTTCCTTCAGGAGGAACGTGGTCGGACTGTTCCGGACAATCATTCGATTTATCCGGTACACATCTTTCATAATATCCCATAAAGAAAAATGCCTGCTCCGGGTTCCCTCATGGGTCATGGTGCTGGTATTCCTTATCGCATGGAAGGCCGTTCTTCCCGTAGCCGCGGTCGCACTCCTTTTCGGTATCCGCTATTCTTTTGAAGGCAGCGAGAACACGGAATCTGCCAACAGCTTTCTGCAGGGAGCCGCAGACCTTGCGGAGGAAATAAAGTCAAAAGTTAACGGAAATAATAAAAAGAAAGGTGACAACACATGAGTGCCAGAATTCTTATCGTGGAAGACGAAGAAAAGCTCGCCCGTTTTATTGAGCTTGAACTGGTCCACGAAGGTTACGAAGTCAAAAAATCCGGAAACGGAAGGGAAGCACTGGATATCGCGCAGGATGAGGATTTCGATCTGATTCTGCTCGATATCATGCTGCCGGGCCTGAACGGGCTTGAAGTCCTTCGCCGTCTGCAGAAGGTGAAACAGGTTCCCGTTATCCTTCTGACGGCGAGGGATGCTGTAAATGACAAGGTTGCAGGTCTCGATGCAGGTGCGGTCGACTATATCACCAAGCCGTTTGCAATCGAGGAACTGCTCGCCCGGATCCGCGTAGCCTTAAAAATCCATGCTCCGAAAAAAGAGCCTTCCAAGGAAGCCGACGTGCACGAAGAGGGGACGATCACATGGGGCAGCCTCGTTATGAACATTCCCTCCCACACCGTCAGATATAACGGGCATGAAATATTCCTTACAAACAGAGAATTTCTGATGCTCAGGACACTCCTTGAGAACCAGAATATTGTTCTGAGCAGGGACACGCTGCTCAACAGGGTTTGCGGATATGATTTCATCGGTGAGACCAACATCGTTGACGTCTATATCCGCTATCTGCGTTCGAAAATAGATAACGTATTTCAAGTTAAAATGATTCATACCGTCAGAGGTGTCGGCTATGTCATCAAATCAGACCATACCTGAGAAAAGGCGTACTTCCGATCAGACCACAAAAATGACTTCCATCACGAGAAGACTGCATTGGTACCTTATTTCCAAAGTGTTCCTCCGTAATATCCTTACCGACCTGTTATTTTTTGTACTGGCCTGTATCGGATGGTGTGCAATAACCGAATACTACAAAATCGGATTCCTGTCCGTCAGCTTAATGCGGAGTATCACCTTACTGCCTGAAACCTTATCGCCGGTCTACCGGGTCGTAAGCCCTGAAGGCGCATTGCTTCTCAGTGTACAGGCAGGAATACCCTTCCTGATCATTATTTCCGTCACGACGGGACTTTTTGTGCTGCAGCTTTTCGGGCAGATCTTCAGCTACTTTGCGGAAGACAGAAGAATCCGGCGGCTCCTCTCCCCCATCAATGAGATAGCTCTCAAAGCAGATGAACTGAGCCGCCTGTCCTTCTCCGAGGATAAATATCAGGAAATCGAAAAAGCGCTGGAAAACATCCGGCCGGATCAGGTCACGGACAATAAGCCTCTGTCTTTCCACGATTCGGATCTCACAGGTGTGGAAGCAGCCATGAATAATCTTCTTCTCAGAATGCGCGACAGCTACCGACAGCAGGCACAATTCGTGAACGATGCATCCCATGAGCTGCGTACTCCGATTGCGGTCATACAGGGTTATGCCAATCTTCTCGACCGCTGGGGCAAATCAGATCAGCAGACTCTCGAAGAAGGCATCAGTGCCATTAAGAATGAAGCAGATCACATGAATCATCTGGTCGAACAGCTGCTCTTTCTGGCCAGAGGCGACAGCGGAAAAACTACTCTCAATCTCACCGAAGCGGACGCATGCGACCTGATCCGGGAAGTCTATGAGGAATCCTTTATGATCGATGAAGCGCATCGCTACCGTCTGAATGTTCCGGATCGGCGGATTCCGATTACTGCCGATACAGGCCTTCTCAAGCAGGCTGTGCGGATTCTTACAGACAATGCCGCAAAGTACACGCCGGAGGGGGAGGATATCATACTCTCTGCAGGTTTGACAGGTGCAGGGGCGCCGTATCTTCAGGTACAGGATACAGGTGTCGGCATAGCGGAATCAGAGATTCCTCTCATCTTCGATCGTTTCTATCGTTCGGATGAAGTCCGCTCCAGCGCAGGCACCGGCCTTGGCCTTTCCATTGCCAAATGGATCGTCGATAAGCATGACGGACATTTTGAGGTCCTCACCAGACCGACTCTGGGGACCAGGATCCGTATCGTGTTAGATACCGCAAGGCCGGAGGGAACCGCTGCGTGATACGGAGCATTATGCTCGAGCAGCAGAACCGCTGCGTGTCCGGAGCATTATGCTCGAGCAGCAGAACCGCTGCACAAACGATACCGGTTCTTTTAAACCGAGAGAAGCTGTGCTATCAGCAGCGTCGACTACTTTTCAATCCGTATAGACAGAGTTTGCGCCGTACTCTGCCTGTTCCTCGGTAAATCCGTCATACATGAGCTGATCCACCAGCTCTTCTTTTGAGAACGCCATATACTTCATATAGCTCTCCGCACTGCGGGCGGCCTGTTCGTTCCAGTCCGCACCGCATGCGTCGACAGCCGCGACTGACTCTTCCTCGGAGTATCCCTGGTATTTCAGCATATCCACAAGTCCGCTGTATGAATAGGGTGTATATTTCAGAAAAGAGATCGCTGCGTCCTTGGCCTGCTCTCCCGTATCGATCTCCGAGTTAGCAACTCCGTATTCGGCTTGTTCGAGGGTAAAACCTTCGTAAACAAGCTGGTCCACAAGCCCGTCTTTGGAAAATGCGGAGTACTCCAGATAAGACTTCGCCTTATACGCAGCCTGCTCATTCCAGTCCGCCTCACAGTGTTCGACGGCGTACGCCGCATCCTCCTCGGAAAATCCGTTATAAACCAGCTGCTTAATCAGGCCTTTGGCGGAGAATGCATCGTAGCTGAGATACTCTTTCGCCTTACGGAGTGCATTTGCCTGTCCGTCTGTGAGGGTCTCCTGAGAGGCAGCCTGCGCATTTTCCTTCTCATTTTTTTCCGCGTCTTCCCCGGCATCCCTCTTTCCGGCAGCCCCTTCCGTTATTTCAGACTCCCCTGAAGATTGAGCATCCTTTTTTTCGACGCTGTCTCCCGGATTTTTTGCCCCTGAACCTTTTTCGGTGTCCTGAGCAGACGCTTTTCCTGCCTCTGTGCGTGTGGCGACGGATGCATCCGCCGGAGTCTTAGCGCTATCGGTATTTCCTGCACAGGCGCAGAGGATGAGGGCGGCACAAGATGCAGTGAGTGCCAGCCTGATGAAACCATATGCTTTTTTTCCATTGAACATAAAAACCTCCTTTTGTTGTAGTGTGCTGTCTGTTGTGGAAGTAATACGCCGCGAAGTTTGATATTCAGCCCGCGGTCTGCAGATCAAGGTGCATCTCACGCTAAGGCAAATTTATACACGCCGCCTGCGGATCAAGGTGCATCTTCCACTGAAATGTTTTGAAAAAAGGGGAAAAATGTGCGAACGCACGATAAGAATTCTTATGTATGGATTGTAGCAACCAAGCCATCGGATTTTCAACCGGAAATTTCCACGAAAAGCAAGTGCTTTTTTTATGCATATTATTGAATCATCATTAAGATTTCATTTTATATTTGTTCAAAAGGTTTAATAAATAAAGATTTTTAGATTATCCTGTGCTACAATAGATGACAGGTGGGCAGCGTGGTTCGAAGTATACACGCTTCCTCAAACTCAATATTAGAAAAGGAGATAACACTATGAACTTATTATCACTTCTTCTCACTTCTATGCTGGCACCGTCATCCGTGAATTCACTCGAACAGAAAACCAACGTTTCGAGTGCTCTGATCAGAAAGCTTCTTCCGCTGGCCATTCCGCTCCTCATCAAGGCTATGACCACGAATGCATCCAACCAGAGCGGAGCTCTTTCCCTGCTCGGCGCGCTCTCACAGCATAAGTCCACCAATACAATGGACGACCAGATCAAGACAGCGGATACACAGGATGGAAAGAAAATCGTCGGCCACATTCTCGGAAACGATTACGATAATGCAATAGGACAGCTCTCACGTCAGACCGGAATGGAGACCAGTCAGGTCGCTTCCGTTCTTGCAGCACTCGCTCCCGCACTTCTCTCCGGTGTTTCCGCAGCCAACACACAGGCCGCAAAGCCGGCACAGACAAGCGGTCTCGACCTCGGCAGCCTTCTCGGCATGTTCGGCGGCGTTGCTCCGCAGCAGGCTCAGACACAGGAATCTTCAGCGAAGGATATGAACGGAATGGCTCTTCTCAGTCTTCTGTCTGCGCTCAGCAAATAATTGCTCACGATTCACGTCGCATGAACGGGCGATTGTTCAAGTCCCGCCCGCAAATCATGCGCGAAGTCGGTCAGTATCACTGACAAAAGCATCAGAGATGAAAAAACCTCCATGACAGGCTCATGCTGCATGGAGGTTTATTTATGTCTTTTTTTGGATGCGAAGAACTGCTCGCCGTTATTTCAGTAAGACCGAAGTGAAACGAAGATCTGCTCGCCGTTATTTCAGTGAGACCGAAGTGAAACGAAGAACTGCTCGCCGCTTTTTCAGTGAGACCGAAATGAAACGAAGAACCGCACGCCGCTAATTCAGTGACGCGGCGGCCTCCCCATAGGAGGAGCAGGTATATTCACATTCAGGATGACCTGTATCAGCCACACGAAAAACAGGAGAACAATGATGGGAATAAGGCAGGATGTGACGATCATGACTGCCAGTGCTTCCATCATGTTGTTTAGCATGTTCTTAAACTCGTCAATTTTGACTTCTACGCCATTTACGGTACTGTCAAAAGCATCCTGAACAGTATTGGTCACAGTCTCGGAAGCATCTGAGAAGATATGCCACCATGGCCTGTCTTCTGCCTGGCTCTCGTCACTTCCCGATTCCTGTTGGCCTGTGCCGGTCGTTCCTTCTGCAGCAGCCGCTTCCCCTGAAACTGAAGACTCATCCGTGGCGCCGACCGCTTCCTCTATACTGTCCGTCACCGATTCGGTCGCCTGCATCGCCTGGTTCATTGTGATTTCAATAGACTCACTGTATGTTCTCTCGATCATGCCCGATACACCAACGCTCGCAGGAATGACCAGAACAATCGCCAACCCGAACAAAATCAGTTTTTTCGCTATCTGATCGAGACCCCTCCGGGGCATCAGTGCATGAAGGGACTGGACCACACAGCCCATGGGAACAAGTATATAAAACGTCGCGTAACCGGTGATTGTCAGCAGATACTTCTCCAGATATATCGCACAGATCACGATAATAAAATAGGAACTCACATCAGCCAGCTTATCGGCAATCGGAGTCATAACATCACCCGGTATCAGCGTGATAGCGGCAGACGCTCCCGTGGAAACAGCAGCGAGCTGCATGACAGTCGCCTTTTTCTCATCCAGAGACGCGATTGTTCCCGCATGGAAAGCGACCGATGATGCAAATCTCGCGATGACCAGGATTGAAAGCAGCGCAACGATGAGCGGCGCAACGACCAGTATCACTTTTTTGGTCTTATCATCCATATGAGTAACCTCCTTCTATTTTCGTTTCAGATAATCCCATTTCGACTTTTTCTCGTTTCCGGATACACGTATATGACCGGCTGCTCCGGAATCGATGAACCTCTTCTTGGTATTCAGGAAATCCTGAAGATCCATGAGAACGTGGAACAGGACCGCCCTGCTCTCGAACTCCTCACGCGTAGCCGGCAGCTTCTCCTTCCTCATCCGTTCGAAGACCTTGTTCAGGTTCTCGATCTGCTGGTCCGGCACATTCATTTCCGTAACAAAGGCACGAAGGTAATGTATATATTCAATGATTATCTTGCACTGTTTAGGTATGTACCTGATTTTGGTGAGCTCCTCATGGAGATTGATCAGGATCATGCACTGAGACCTTCTCATTTGGAAGTATTTTACATAGTATCTGGCATCGTTTTCAAAGCTGTTTCCCTCATATTCCGAAGCCCGCATGATACATTTTTCAAGATAGTTCATAAGATCATCAAGCAGGGGCCATACATCGTTGTCATCCCCCTGCGTATGCAGATACTCTGCCATCTCATCCAGCACGTCCTGCATCTTCTTCTGAACTTCCTCTATATCTTTTACAAGTTCATCTTTAACTCGGTCAGTATTACGGAAAAAGTTGAAAATGATGGCGAATGTCATACCCGTGAGTACGATATAAAACTCATTTATAATAATGTCTGTCGTGAAATTCTCGACACTCAGAAAATGACAACCCGCGACGACGTTGGCAGACAGGGCAGCCCCCCATCCGTACATCTCACTGAACACCACCGTCACGAAAATGTATATACCGAATGCGACCCACTGACTGCTTATATGATGAAAGGTGATCCACGCAGCCACAAATGTGACGCCAAAGCTCAAAAAACGTGCCACGGAAAGCTTCAGTGTATCCTTTTTAGTGGTCAGCATGGAGAACAGACAGATGACTCCCGCCTGAGTCGAAAACTGCAGCTTCATCAGATCCGCGGCATAAATTGATAGGCTGCTGGCGAGGGCGAGGCGGGCAGCATAGATTACCCAATGTTTCCAGCCGTTCTTAATTTTGGTCAGCATCATATTCCTTCACTTTCTGTTCAAACATCTCTATATTAATAATACCAGACATTTGACTCTCATACAGCAAAAATCGATGTAAAATTAGTCTGCGTGACAAACTCGCCACAGCCAAAATCCCCGGCTTGTAACCTCACCGGTTTTGCTATATTATGATGAGGTATCATCGGCAATCGTACAGGGGCTCTCCCTGCATGGAGGTTCACATGAACAGAAACAATGAAACATTAAAAATAACCACCGGAGCCATGATCATCGCCATCTTTGCGATGCTTCTGCTCCTGAATCGACAGACCGGCGCCTTCTTTGAGGAGATGTTCATCTACATTCTGCCGATTCCAATGGTCGTTTATGCAACAAAATACAGCTGGAAATACGGTCTCATGGTCTTCGCCGGCATGACACTGTTCTCCTTTATATTCGGTTCCGTCACGACTGTGTTCTACGCCATCACAGGAGCCCTGCTCGGTCTTATACTCGGAACCTGTTTCTATTACAAGGTGGACATGACCACGACTATGCTTTTGTCCATGGGGCTCGCTGCTCTGTTCAACGTGCTCAGCACCATCACGCTGGCAAGTGTCTTCGGATATGACCTGAAACGCGAGATAGACGAGATGCAGAACATGATGAATCAGGTCTTTACCCAGGCAAAGGTCGAGACCACTGCCGCCACCTCTCAAATGCTCGAAGCGGGCTTTCTCAGGCAGATGATGATCATATCCATGGTCCTTATGGGGCTCGTTCAGGGCTTCATCATATACCAGCTCAGCGTAATGATCCTGAAAAAACTCCGCTTCACGATCGGGGCACCGACATCCTTCTCATCAATCTATCCCCCGAAGTGGACAGGTTTCGCCGCGATAGCTGCTTACTCCTACGGTGCAACTTCCTTTTTTCAGGCAGCGGAGAATTCCGTGAGGCAGGACATCGGCCAGACGCTCTGGGTAGTCGGATATGTATGGCTGCTGTGTTTCGGTCTGATTGCAGTGAATCTCGCCCTCAAGAAGTACATCGTTTCCAACAAGCTGATTGCCGCAGTCCTGACTTTTATGAGTATCTTCATTCTGCCTCAGCTTGTCATGATACTGGGAATGCTGTACATATCATTCGGATTTCACGATAAACTCCTGCAGCCGAGATAATGAAACTTGTTTCACTGTTAAATGTCACCCATTTTTTTGTTAAAATGTGACATTTTTACCTATGCCGGCCTTATATACTTGCCTTTTTTATAAAACTTGACTATAATTAATCCAACACCAAAATATTGCTATAAATATTCAAGCCAAAAACGTATTAAGCTCATATTAAAGGCAGGCTATATTCCATGGTTATACGTAAATCTTCCAAAGAACTTCTCATTGACTCTGTTCTGGAACTTCTTTCAGAATATCCGTTAGAAAAGATAACCGTTTCAAAAATTGCAGAAAATTGCTCCCTGTCCAAGAGGACATTTTATTACCATTTTTCTGACAAATATGATCTTGCAAATAAAGCTTACTATTATCAGATGTGCCGGTATTGCGAGGAGAACAAAGGCACTCTGACCCTGCATGGATTTTTGCTCCATCTGGCAGGCTTCATTCATGAGCATCACACATATTTTACTCATCTGGCACAGTATAAAGGCCAGAACAATATTGCAGATTTTAATATTATTCACATGCGTGAAATGTTCATTCAGATCATTGAAGATTCTTTCGAGGACGAAGTTTCAACCGATCTCTTCAATGTCATCACCTTCTATATTGTCGGGATGACGCATTACGTTTCCGATGTCATTGCTGTCAACTCAGGCATGACTCCGGAGGAAATCGTCACGCTATTTGAAAAATGTATTCCCGAGTCACTGCAGAAGTATCTTTAAAAGCTCCTCAGCAACTCTCTCAGCTATCATAAGCTTGCATATACGCCTGTTCTTTCCGAAAATGTCATTGAGGAAAAACAGGCGTATTTCTTCCTTATAGTCGATAGCAAAAAAGACCTCTCCCGGAACACTGTCCGCATTGGACGGGTCGACTCTTCCCAGGCTTCCGGTCACGCCCACCGCAATGTCCGTGTTAAAAAAATTCCTGACTGTCAAAGCCATTGCGCCCGCAGTCTCTTTTGAATAAACACCGTACGTATCGATTATTTTTGCAGGCACCCCGCAGATTTCTTTGGCTTCGTTGCTGTATGTCACCAGACTGCCCTTCATGACAGCGGAAGCTCCCTCCGTATTCGTGATCAGGGAGGCTATGCACCCCGATGTACAGCTCTCCATCGTCGAAATCTTCAGACCTTTCTCAATCAGTGTCCGCGTCAGTTTCTCGTAAACAGCATAACATCTTTCTTCGATTGTCTCTTCATTATTCAACATATTCATGAAATCCTCTTATGACGGTGCCCGCACTCACATAGTGCAGTCTGTCTCCCATAATTTCCTTCAGGTATGTGTATTGCGGAATACCTGTGCAATGACAGGTATAGTATATTGTATTGTAGGACATAAGCTGCTCCGCAACCATCCGCAGTTTCTTTTTCCCTTCTCTGTCCAGACTGACTTTCATAAAGTGGAAGCCTCCCACCAGGACATCCGGCTTCGTCCACTCAACAATATTGAGAATTCCCCTGTGGGAACACCCGCTGAACAGAACCTTTTTGCCGCCCTCGGTTATTTCCAGATACTGTTCATGACGAAAATCCTCCGGGATAAGGGCATTCTCTTTCATGACGGTCAGACCGAACGGCTCGATCGGCGTAATCAGTCTCTGACTTTGGCAGTTCATGATGCGGATCTGCGGCGCAAGCAGCAATTCAGAATCCACAGGGATAAGTCTGCTGCTTCCGCATAGTTCCTCATCAAGACCTATGTATTTATTTTTTGCATTATAGTGTTTTTCAAATGCCGCTCTGCTCACATATACATTTGCATGCGTATTAACCTGCAGAAATCTGCGCAGCCCTCCGCCGTGGTCGTAATGTCCGTGCGAGAGCACGCCGAATTGAACCGACGTCAGATCTGCACCGAGAGCAGATGCATTTTCACAGAACAGCTCCGATTGTCCGAAGTCAAAGAGGATGGTATGACCTCCGGATTGTATAAAAAGACTCAGACCGTGCTCCTGTCCGACATCCGGTCTGCAGGAAGTATTTTCCACCAGCGATGTGATTACCATAATATCCTTCCTAATCGTTGAAACTCTGACGCAGTATTCTCGTCACGCAAGCCCGGGAGAATGTACTCACGATGAAGCCGGATTTTACTTTGCGCGCGTATCATAGACTCAAGTCACGAGTAAAGCACAATGAAGAATAAATGGGGCTCCCACATTACAAATGCAGGAACCCCATGAGTTCTCATATCACTTCAGGACTCAAGCTGCGAATGAATTTCAGAAAATGCTGAGCAATTCACTGTAAGCTGTAAGAGCGCCGTCTGTATCCTTTGCAAGAACCTTCTTTGCAAGAAGCTTTCCGAGCTGTACGCCTTCCTGATCGAAGCTGTTGATATTCCATACGAAGCCCTGGAACATGATCTTATTCTCGAAGTGTGCAAGAAGTGCGCCGAGTGTCTCCGGAATCAGCTTGTCGGCAACGATGATGCTGGACGGTCTTCCGCCTGCGAAGTACTTGTTCGGATTCTCATCGTCTTTGCCGAGTGCGAAAGCGACGATCTGAGCTGCAACGTTAGCAGAGAGTTTCTGCTGGCTTGTTGTGCCCTGGATATCCAGGTCGTTGTCCATCTGGTTGTTCTTGAAGCCGATGAACTGCATCGGAACGACCTGTGTGCCCTGATGAAGCAGCTGATAGAAGGAGTGCTGTCCGTTTGTGCCGGGCTCGCCGTAGATGATCGGGCCTGTCTGATAGTTGACCGGTTCGCCGAAGCGGTTAACGCTCTTGCCGTTGGATTCCATGTCAAGCTGCTGCAGATGTGCCGGGAAACGGCTCAGAGCCTGTGAATACGGAAGAACAGCAGTCATCTGGTAGCCGAGGAAATTGCGCTCATAAACACCGATCAGGGCATCCAGCAGAGCTGCATTCTCTCTTACGTTCGGGTTCTTAGCCTTTTCATCTTCTGCTGCTGCGCCGTTCATGATGCGGGCGAATACTTCCGGACCGAATGCCATTGAAAGAACTGCGCCGCCTACTGCCGATGAGGAGGAGAATCTTCCGCCGATATAGTCATCCATATAGAAGGAATCAAGATACTCCGGATTTCCGGCGAGCGGTGATGTAGCGCTTGTGACTGCCGCCATATGTTTGGATACTTCACATCCTGCTGCCTTGATAGCGTTCTTTACAAAGGACTCATTGGTCAGAGTTTCAAGTGTTGTTCCGGATTTGGACACAACGATAAAGATAGATCTGGAGATGTCAACCGTAGCAAGAACTGCGGAAGCGTCATCCGGGTCTACATTACTGATGAATCTTGCTTCCATCTTAAGGGTATTGTTTGCGCGAGCCCAATTCTCAAGCGCCAGATATAGAGCGCGCGGACCAAGATCTGAACCGCCGATACCGATCTGTACAACAGTCGTATATTTCTCACCCTTCTCATTCAGGATTTCACCGTTGTGAACTTTGTTTGCGAACTCAGCGATACGATTCTGCTGAGATACATAGAATTCTCTCTTATTCTCGCCATCTTTGATGACATCGTTGCCGAGCTGTCCGCGGCAAAGCTGATGGAGAACGAGACGGCCCTCACCTGTATTGATAACAGCACCGTTATACAGTTCAGCATATTTCTCTGTCAGAGCTGCCTCATCAGCGAGTGCCTGAAGCGTATCCAGGACCTTGTCGTCTACCTGCTTTGCAGCATAGCTGTAAACCATCCCGTTCGACATCGGGATCTTATACTCAGCAACGCGCTTTGCACCGTTCTCACCGGCCATGGCTGTCTTGACATCAACTGTGTCGAGACCTTTCAGTGCTTCGTAAGATGCGAGTAAATCGAAATTTTTCCAGACCATTTAATCGTTTCCTCCTGTAGTTTTATAGAACGCCGCCGATAGCGGGGCGCGATTATTCCTGCCTTTAAAGGCAGAACCGTTCACACAGGGCCTAACCCTCTTATCTTAGTATACTAAAATTGACAAAGATTTCAATCCTGAACTCATTTTTATGATGCAAAATATCTAGTATTTGTGTTCCCTTGTGCGCATAAGAAAAAGAGGCTGCCGCCATACAGCAACAGCCTCTTACTCAGATCTGAGTCAGTTTTGTGAGATGATAGTTTCTCAATTAAAGACCGAATTTCTGCTTCGGTGTATATGTCGTATGAAGCAGCTTCTCAGCAAGCTCGCTGCCCGGCTCTCCGAAGTACTCGGTGTACATATCCTTCATCTGAGCGTTGTCCATGGAAACTCTCTTCGGCATCATTCTGTCTTCCTCATAGAGGGTCTCCATACGCCATACCTTGTACTCATCGCCGATGCGGGCTTTCTTACGTCCGGAGATAATGGACTGTCCGCCGCCGTTGATACAGCCGCCCGGGCATCCCATAACTTCGATGAAAGTATACTTGGATGTGCCTGCCCTTACTTCATCAAGAAGCGGCTTTGCACATGTCATGGAAGATGTAATTGCGATCCAGATCTTCTTGCCGTTCAGGTCAATCTCAGCTTCCTTCACGCCTGCCATACCACGGCACTCCATGAAGTCAACATTCTCAAGCGGCTTGCCGTCAAGAATCTGCTTCACTGTACGGAGCGCAGCTTCCATAACACCGCCCGTTGTGCCGAAGATAACGCCGGCACCGGTATACTCGCCGCAGAAGTCCTGATCGAACTTCTCATCTTCAAAGATGTTGATATTATCCATACCATACATCTTGATCAGGCGGGCTGCTTCTCTCGTCGTAAGAACAGCATCAACATCCGGATACTCGCCGGTCTTGCATTCCGGACGAAGGATCTCTGTCTTCTTCGCGATACACGGCATGATAGATACTACAAAGATCTTGGACGGATCAACATTGTTCTTCTCTGCCCAGTAAGTCTTAAGTGTAGCACCGAACATCATATGCGGAGACTTTGCACTGGAGAGATGCGGAAGCAGATCCGGATACTCATACTCGATATACTTGATCCATCCCGGTGAGCAGGATGTGAACATCGGCAGTTTTCCGCCCTTCTCAATTCTCTTAAGAAGCTCTGTGCCCTCTTCCATGATGGTCATATCAGCGCCGTAGTTCGTGTCGTATACGCGGTCGAATCCGCAGCGTTTCAGAGCAGCGACCATCTTTCCGGTCACGAGCGTACCGATACGCATACCGAATTCCTCGCCGAGAGATGCGCGAACAGCCGGAGCTGTCTGGCAGATAACGACCTTATCCGGGTCATTGATTGCTTCAACTACTTCATGGATGCTCTCCTTCTCTGTCAGAGCACCGACCGGACATGCCGTGACGCACTGGCCGCACTGCATGCAGTTGACTTCTGTGAACTTCGCATCAAAGATCGGGCCGACTTTGGTCTTGAAACCACGATTCATAAGACCGAGAACGCCGATGCCCTGAACCTTCTTACATGTCTGGACGCAACGCTCGCAGAGCACGCACTTGGATGTATCGCGAACGATACCCGGGCTTGCATCTTCGAAAGTCGGCTCTGTATACTCGCCCTCGAATCTGTTCTCACGGATTCCGAGTTCCTGGCAGAGCTTCTGAAGCTCGCAGTTCAGATTGCGCTTGCAGGACAGGCAGTTCTTATTGTGGTTGGACATGATCAGCTCGACCGTTGTCTTGCGGGCACGGATTGCACGCTCGGAGTTGGTCCATACTACCATACCTTCGGATACCGGAGTTGTACATGCGGAAAGAAGAGCTCTTGCGCCTTTTACTTCCACGAGACATACACGGCAGGCGCCGCTCTTTACGACATCTTTAAGATAGCAGAGGGTCGGGATCCGGATATTTGCTCTTCTGGCAGCGTCCAGGATCGTTTCGCCGGCCTCAGCTACGATCTTCTGATTATTTATAATAACATTCACTTCACCCATTTGACATCCTCCTGTTAATGCCGCTCAACAGCACCAAACTTGCAATTTGTAATACACAGACCGCATTTGATGCACTTCTCGGCATCGATCTTGTAGACTTCTTTGCCGGGCTTGCCAGTGATGGCATCTGCCGGACAGTTGCGGGCGCAGAGTGAACAGCACTTACATTTATCCGGATTGATGACGTATGTCAGAAGCTTCTTGCATACGTGTGCCGGGCAGCGCTTCTCAAGAATATGCGCTTCATACTCATCTCTGAAATACCGCAGCGTGGAGAGAATCGGATTCGGAGCCGTCTGTCCGAGACCGCAGAGAGCGCCGTCCCTGACTTCGTTGCAGAGCTCTTCCATCTCGTCCAGCATCTCCATGGTGCCGTTTCCTTCTGTGATCTTGGTCAGCATCTCAAGGAGACGCTTTGTGCCGATACGGCACGGTGTACACTTACCGCAGGACTCATCGCAGATGAACTCCATGTAGAACTTCGCAACGTCGACCATACAGTTGTCCTCGTCAAGGACGATCATACCGCCGGAACCCATCATGGAACCTGCTGCAACAAGGTTCTCATAAGTGATCGGTGTGTCAAGCTCTTTCTCAGTCAGACATCCGCCGGACGGACCGCCTGTCTGAACAGCTTTGAATTTCTTGCCTTCCGGACATCCGCCGCCGATATCATAGATGATTTCACGGAGCGTTGTGCCCATCGGAATCTCGACAAGACCTGTGTTGTTGATCTTACCTCCAAGTGCGAATACCTTCGTACCTGTGGATTTGCCCATACCCATTGCAGCATACCATTCTGGACCGTTCAGGACGATCTGGGTGATATTTGCAATCGTCTCAACGTTGTTGATAGAAGTCGGCTTCTGCCATACGCCTGATACAGCCGGGAATGGCGGCTTCGGTGACGGCATACCGCGCTTGCCCATGATGGAAGCGATAAGAGCTGTCTCTTCGCCGCAGACAAATGCGCCTGCTCCGAGACGGATCTCAATATCAAAGTTGAAGCCTGTTCCGAAGATGTTCTCGCCCAGCAGGCCGAGTTCTTTGGCTTCACGGATAGCAATGCGGAGTCTGTTTACAGCGATCGGATACTCTGCACGGATATAGACATAACCCTGATGAGCGCCGACTGCGTAAGCCATGATAGCCATACCTTCCAGGATCGCATGCGGATCGCCTTCCAGAATGGAACGATCCATGAATGCGCCCGGGTCGCCTTCGTCAGCATTGCAGATGACATATTTCTCATCGCCCGGCTGATCCTTCTCGAACTGCCATTTCAGACCTGTCGGGAAACCGGCGCCGCCGCGTCCGCGGAGGCCGGAAGCCTTGACGATATCGATAACTTCCTGCGGTGTCTTCTCTGTAAGTACACGGTAAAGAGCCTCATAGCCGTCAATTCCGATGTACTCATAAATGTTCTCCGGATTGATGCGTCCGCAGTTCCGAAGAGCGATTCTCTGCTGTTTCTCATAGAAACCGATCTTGTCGATATCGTAGACCTTTTCTCCGGTCTTTCTGTCCGTATCGAACATCTGGAGTTCTTTGATTACATGACCGCCGATGACATGATCGTTGACGATTCTTTCAGCGTCATCCGGCTTAACATGTGTATAGTACACTCTGTCCGGGTAAACTGCTACGATCGGTCCCTTCTGGCAGAAACCGAAACATCCGGTCTTTACGACCTTGACTTCTTCTGCCAGTCCTGCTTCCTCGAGCTTTTCATTCAGCTTCTTGATAAGGATTGCGGAATCACCCGCTGTACATCCGGTACCGGCGCAGACAAGAATATTCTTGTGCTGTTCGCCTTCTTCCAATGAAAACTTATCTTCCAGTCTGAGCTGCAGATAACGTCTCTCAGCTTCTCTGACTGCAAGAAGTGCCTTTAATGTCGTAATCTTTTCTTTCATGCCTTCGCCCCCGCTTTCTTTTCCTCACGAACGATCCTGCGGATCTCATTCGTGAATTCGCTGTCGACCAGGGCATTGCCGTAATATTTTCCGTCAATAATGCAGACCGGCGCAAGTCCGCATGCTCCGAGGCATCTTGTGGCATCAAGTGAGAAAAGACCATCTGGGGATGTCTTATTGACAGCAGCGCCCGTCAGCTTCTCGACCCGGTCAATCAGTTTCTGCGCACCTTTTACATAGCACGCGGTTCCAAGACAGACATTAATGACATGTTTGCCCTTTGGCTCGGTCGTGAATTGTGCATAGAACATTACTACACCGTAGACCTCTGCCGGAGAGCTGCCTGTTGCCTCTGCAATCTTTTCCATGGCCTCAAAAGGAACATAACCGAGTTCGTTCTGAACCTCATGAAGCATTTCGATGCAGGGACCTGCCTGATCCTTGTGCTTCGCTACGATTTCATCGATTTTGCGAAGCGCATCACAATTAAGTTTCTCCATATAAAGCCCCTTTCTTTGCAATAACGTTTTGTGTGTATTGCATTTCGCTATTTCAGCTATTCTACTAATTATACCTTGTGACAACGCTATTAACAATGTCCTGACGTCTTATTTTCAAATTTTTTTATATTTTGCACAAAACTATAGGAAAACATTGCAATTTGCGTACACTAACCGCCTTTAGGTGAATACAACGACATATTGTCAGATAATCTATATATTTAAGCTTAATTTTTATCTTATTTTACAGGCATTTTAAGGCATACCCGGCTCATCTGCCAGCAACCATTCGATTTTATGCCGGAATAAGTCATAGGCCACATCATTCTTACCGCTGTTGATAACGATATCCGCTTTGGCGCGCGTCGGCTCAACGTACAGATAATGCATGGGTTTTACCGTGGTGAGATACTGATCAATGATGCCCCTGAGGTCGCGTCCTCTCTCCTCAACATCACGAAGTACCCTTCGGAGGATTCGCTCGTCCGCATCCGCCTCCACATATACTTTGATATCAAGCAGATTTCTGACCCGCTCATCCTGAAGGACCATAATCCCCTCAACAACAATAATCTTCCTCGGCTGGATCTCAATGAATTTATCGGACCTGTTATGAACCGTATAGTCGTAGACCGGACATTTCACAGCCTTTCCGTTTTTCAGATCTGTAAGATGTTCTACAAGCAAATCTGTCTCAAGAGCATCCGGATGGTCATAATTGGTCTTTACCCTCTGCTCGAACGGAATGTTGTCCTGACACTTATAATAGTTATCATGATATACAACTGAAATCTGATCTCCGAAATAGTTCTTCAGCCTATTCGTAAAAGTTGATTTGCCCGACCCGGTGCCGCCAGCAACGCCTATTATCACTGTATTCATGTTCTTTACCTCGTATGTCTCTCCAAGTCTCACGGTACTCACCCGAACCATCCATATCAGAAGAATTGCTGCAAAAGCTGTCTTCTGTGCTTTTTCTGTTTGTCCGGACAGCAGCGCTTCTATTACTCATTGTACCCGAAAATGGAGCTTCGTGGTATTATATTATAACTAAAACTCTTCCCGCTTGTCTCTTCTGTAAGGCAGGCCGGAATCGAAATCGTTGTATCATTTTGCGCATTCATCTCACGACTTAAGTCACGAGAATTCTGCGTCAGAGATTAAATAGCAATCATACCGCACATTTCTGCACTCGATCGCATAACCCGGCCTTCGCCCGGCAAGAGGCTTGCCTTTGATCGGTCTCTTTACCACGATTCTCTGAGGGCCTGCCTCAAAAGCCGCCTTCAAGAGCTCCTCCTCCGCCGCGCAGGGAGTCTCGAGCTGCTGGAAAAGCTGAAGCTTCTTCGTGCTTATTCCCGACTTCTGTTTCGCCGGGAACATCGGATCCAGATAAATGAGATCGGGGCGTTTCTCAAGGGATGCAAGGATGTCTATTCCGTTTCCCGTGATAAGCTCCATACGGTTCGCAATTTCTCTGATCCGGTTTTCTATCTGTTCCGTTTCAAAGGAATCCGAATATCTCACGGCGGGTTTTCTCTTTTCAACGCTGACCCCTGTCAAATCATCCGCTCCCCCGCCTCGGCTTATAGACGGTCCGTCCTGTGCTCTCTCAAGTGCATCGGCAAGCAGAGCCGCTATTACAGGGTTATACTCACACATAATCACATGAAATCCGGCTGCTGCCAGAATAAAAGAATCCTCGCCGAGTCCGGCCGTCGCATCAACGGCTATCGGATCATCCGGCATTCCTTTCCATCTGGCGGCACGTAAAAGTTTTTCATGTTGAAGATGCCCTCCGAGGACACGGCGGTGCATTTGTCCGAAATCACCCCTCAGCTCCATCTTTCCCTGAACCAGCGAGAGACCGTTCGGGTCAAAGCGAAGATACCTGTCTTCTCCGGCGACCTCCTCTATATCTGTTACGAGATCCGCCTGAATGCGTTCCGCTATGGCGGACGCCCTTTCATGCAGGAACTGTTCGCGACCTGCCAGAATTTTCATAAGTTCCATACCTCTCTTCCACTCCGCCAACAAATCTTAACTCGGGATTTAAATAAAATCGGCCGAGAAAATGAAACTCTTTTTCTCAGCCGTTGTCTGTTTCATATGGGAAGTTTGAACTACTTTTAGCATTTTTCAGAAATCAAACCGTCACCAATCCGAGCACCTGCGCTATCGAAGTCAGAAGGATTATAAGCAGACAGATGATACAGAAATACCGCAGCGTCACGGTGTAAACCTTCTCCCTCTTGAACGCGGCCCCGTTCTTCGTGACTTCCTTCGTGATCCGGTCGATACCGATCACCTTAAGGCACAGCACGCAGATGGAAATCGCGCTGATCGGCATCATGACAGAGTTCGTCAGGAAATCAAAGAAATCCAGGAACTGCATGCCCAGCAGTTTAACGAAGCCGAGCGGTCCGTAGCCCAGGCAGGAAAGTGTTCCGATACCTATCATAATAGCGCCCATGATGACGGTTCCGACATGCCTGCTGATATGGAATTCGTCTTCAAATGTAGACACCGCACTCTCAAGCAGCGCTATGGAACTTGTCAGCGCCGCAAAAAGCACGAGAAGGAAAAACATAATTCCGAAAGGCGTTGCAAATCCCATATTCGCAAATACCTTAGGCAGGGTAATGAACATAAGAGACGGACCTGCCTGCAGAACATCGGGATCCCCGCCGGAAAACGCGAAGACCGCCGGGATGATCATAAGGCCTGCCATGATAGCGATAGCCGTATCAAAAATCTCGACATTGATCGTTGCCTCCTCTATGGCTACGTCATCTTTCATATAAGAACCGAAAGTGACCAGAATACCCATGGCGATGGAAAGCGAGTAGAACATCTGCAACATAGCGGACGCGATCGTCATGAATGAGAAGTTTGCCGGATTCGGAACCAGGAAATAAATCACGCCGTCGATGGCTCCCGGTCTCGAGATGGAGTACGCAGCTATAATAATAGACAGCACGACCAGGATCGGCATCATGATGCTGGAAACACGCTCAATACCGTTCCTTACACCCGCATAAATGATGAACAGATTAATGAAGGCAAAAATCAGGAAACAGATTTCTACCTGTGTTCCGTTCGTGATGAATGAAGAAAAATATCCTTCGTCTGTGACTGCCAGCGCATTTCCTCTGCAGTATTCGAACAGGTACTTAACAATCCATCCTCCGATCGTCGAGTAATACGGGACGATCAGCATCGGAATGATGGCATTGATCCATCCGCCGAGCTTGAACGGCAGACTGTCGCCGAAGTGGGCAAATGCTCCTACCGGACTCTTCCATGTCATTCGTCCGAGTGCCGTCTCAGAGATAATCATCGTGTAGCCGAATGTCAATGCCAAAATGATGTATACGAGAAGGAATATTCCCCCACCGTACTTTGCCGCGAGGTACGGAAATCTCCAGATGTTTCCGAGTCCGACGGACGCGCCTGCAGCGGAAAGTACGAAACCGAGCTTTCCGGAAAAAGTGCTTCTCTTTTTCTTGTTGTGCATAGTTGTGTTCCCCTTTTTCAGTCAGTGATGCGACGACAATTATACACTAACTTAATAAAAAGAGGGGAAGGATTTTTGTATAACCCTTCCCCTCTTGCATATTTTGTTGAAATCGTGCAAAGTCGGATCGCAGACGTGCGCAGTGGAAGGCGCCTTGGCGCCGCGCATGTCGCAGCAAGAACGCCGAGGCGTTCTTGAAACCGGCATCACATTACGACCGCGCCCTCCGGCGTCAGATCATGCTCCTCATCCAGCCATACACTGACCGAGCCGCTGTCGACAGAGAAATCTCCATATCCCTGTCTGTTGATGCGTACCTTTCTGTCAACATGACCGAGAGCATCGTAGAAAGTCTTGCCAGCGTGTTCTTTGCCGACATACATTCTGCGGCGGTGTCTTCCCTTGGTCGAGATAAGGACCGCCATACCGTACTTTTCACGGGTCCATCCGATGCAGTACTGATGGTCGAAATAGTCATGCTGCTTTCCGTATGCGTAAAGTCGTCTGATCATCAGCATCATCTCGAGATCCGTCCCGACAGGCGGAACGTTATTGTGCGGAATACCGTACAGGTCGCCGTAGAATACACACGGATAACCGTCAGCTCTCAAAAGAATCAGAGCGTACGCGAGCGGCCTGAACCATGGTTTGATCGGAGACGCCAATGACTGTCCCGGCTGTGTATCATGGTTGTCGACAAATGTCACCGAGTGAATCGGATTCCTCTGTGTGAGCGTGTTGTCAAATATAGTCCTCAGATCATATCTGTCACGATTGTAGGAAGCGTCGCAGAAATGGAAATGCAACGGAACATCGAAAAGACTCATCTGATAGTCTGTCTTATCCAGATAATTCGTCAGCTTATTGACGTCTCCGCTCCAGTATTCACCTACCGCGAAAATGTTCCTTCCGCTCTCCTCCCGCATATATTTGAGCCATTCCCGGTAAAAACCGGCGTCGATATGCTTTACGGCATCGAGACGCACGCCGTCGAGTCCGGTCATTCTCTCATACCAGGCGCCCCATTTGTTCAGCTCCTCTGCGACCTCCGGCACCTTCTGGTCAATATCCGCACCCATCAGATAGTCGAAGTTTCCGTATTCATTATCGACATCCGAACTCCATTCGTGATCTTTCAGCTTGTAAATCGGACCGCCCGACTCGTTCCGGACACCGGAGAAGTAACGATGATCCCATTTGAAATCTGAATACTGATTGTCACGTCCTTCAAAGTCATAAATAGTCTCCGCTTCTGTCGTGACATATTCGGAATCCAACTCATAGTTCCTGTTGTCCGGGCTCACGCGCACAGCCTCGACCTCTTCTGTGCGGTCCGCTCCGAGTTTATGATTCAGAACGATATCCGGATATACATGAAGTCCGGCCTGGTGGCATGCATGGATCGCCGCGTGGTATTCATCTTTCGTACCGTATTTTGTCCGGACCGTTCCTTTCTGGTCGAACTCGCCGAGATCATATACATCGTAGACACCGTAGCCTACGTCATTTATGCCATTCATGGCCTTATATGCCGGCGGCATCCAGATGGATGTGAACCCCATGGCTTCCAGTGCGGCTGCATTTTCTGCCAGCTGATTCCAGAGCGTTCCGTCGGACGGCAGATACCACTCGAAATACTGCAGCATCGTTCCGTTCCGCGTAAAGGAATTGTAGTATGCCATCAGGATATCCGTTCCCGCATGGCCGTAACCTTCACGGTTCATCTGATCGTAGATATCCGTGACGGTATTCAGAACATTCAGGTTCAGATTCCTGTTCTCGGCATCTTCCTTCGCTGTCTGGAAGTCTGTAAGCATATGACGTACGGTCAGCGTCTTATCGGAAGACGAATCGATCGTGTCTTCCATCGACAGCAGGGTGCCTGTACTGCTCTCCAGCTCCTGCTCCAGCATGCGGATCAACGTCTTCCTGTCGAGGTTGACCTTTCCGCTGTATGCGAGGGATTCGGCCAGACCGCTCACAATACCTGCGGCAGCGATCTGCATCGCCATCTTCATCTGCTGGCTGGCCGCGTTCTCTCCGATATAGGTGATCTTATTTCCCAGATTCTCAAGGATAGGGATCACGTCCTTGCAGACACTCCGTTCGCCGCCGATCAGGATCGTCAGAGAGCCGTTTTCAGCATCTGCCAGACTTCCGGTGATCGGTGCATCGACTGTGCTGATATTTCGTTCTGCAGCTCCTTCCGCTATGCGGACAGCGAGTTCCGGACTCTTGGTGGTCATATCGATGATAACACTGTTTTCCGGAGCGGTCTCGCAGATTCCTCCTTCATCGAAATAGAGTTCTTCCACATCACGTGGATATGTTACTTTTGAAAATATATATTCAGCGTCTTTAAGGCATTCCTCCACAGTATCAGCCCAGATTGCTCCCTCGGCGATCGGCCCCTCGGCGCTATATTTCTTTTTATCATAAACAGTTACCTGATAACCGGCATGCAGCAGTCGGATTGCCATTGCGGATCCGAGAGCGTCCATACCTGTAAACGCCAGTTTTTTCATCCGTAATAAACCTCCTTATTACAAGTTCTCTTCTGATCTTCTGTCTAGTTCATATGCGCTTCCCTCCAACGCGCCATGCGCAAAACGAAGGCCATATCATCTAATATGCTGACGAACCGTGTCCGATCAGAATGAGGAGTGCTGGTCATTATTATAACATAAAAACAATGTGTATACATTTTATTCACGTTATATCTGCTGAAAATTGTATACAATCTGTTTTCAAGTCACGTATTTTAGTCCTACCGGGACGACTTGTCAACTGTTTTTGCATACAAAAGCAGGTTATAAAGAGTCACACGGGAGCTTTCCACCTGCTTTAGAAGACGTTCCCGTTTCCTTTGAAGCGGCTTCCGCTGCTCATGGCATCAGTCCTCCCCCTGTCGCCCAGACAATGTGTGTTGCATCAGACATGAGATCCGAGAGTCCGTTTTCTTCAAGATACTTTACAAATAAACTGTCGGTGCGTTCAATCTCCGAAAGTCCCCCGAAACCGGCACACGCCGACGGCTCAAGACGTATTCCCTCCGTCTCGCTGATCTTGCTTTGATACTCAAGCATTCTCTCGTCAGATACCGTGAAGACGCCTGACACGAGGCTTTCCATCATATTGCACACAAAACCCGAAGGTCTTCCGACCGCAAGGCCGTCGGCCACTGTATGCCCTGTAAGCCCTATATCCTGAACACTTATTTTTTCATGCTGACCGCTTGCCATCCCGACCAGCATGCACGGTGCTTCGACAGGTTCTGCAAAAAAGCAGTGGACATTCGATCCGAACAGTTGCTTAAATCCATAAGTGATACCTCCCGGAGCTCCGCCAACTCCGCAAGGCAAATAGAGGAACAGCGGATGTCTTGCATCCACGGGAATACTCCTCTTTACCAACTGTACAGAGACGCGCATTGCAGCCGTAGCGTATCCGAAGAAAAGATCTTCCGAGTTCTCATCATCTATGAAAAAGCTGTTCGGATCAGCTTCCGACTCCTTCCGTCCGTTGGCAACAGCCTGGCTGTAATCCCCGGCATACTCCCTGACAATGACGCCTTCGCTCCTGAGCAGATCCTTCTTCCATTGTTTTGCATCACTTGACATATGAACTATAGCACGAAATCCGAGCCGCGCAGCAGTTCTTCCGATACTGATTCCGAGATTCCCGGTCGAACCTACCTGAATCGTATACTGACTATAGAATTCACGGAATTCATCCGAATCTATTTTTGAGTAGTTCTCGGTAGGCCAGAGCATTCCCGCTCTCTGTGCCAGCGTCTCCGCAATCTTGAGGACTTCATGAATACCGCCTCTCGCTTTTACGGAACCTGCGATGGGCAGATGTGCATCGTCTTTCAAGAAGACCTGGCCGCCAATATTCGCTCCCTTTCCGTTCAGCCATTCCCGCATCCCGGGAATGGGAATGAGATCGGATTCAATAATCCCTTTTCTTGCCTCCGTCTCCGGGAATGCACTTGCAAAATAAGGCATAAAACGCATGAAACGACTCTGTGCCGCTTTCATATGCACGAACTTGTATCCGTTCCGCTCAAATCGCGGAGCCACATGCTCACGGCCGGGATTCAGCCAGAGGGTCTCTTTTCTCTCCTCGAGGTCTTTAATAATACCGTCAGCGATACTCATGTGTTCTCTCCTCCCATACAGTCAGGCGACTTTTGATTCGACTAAATTTTCTGCTGTTCATCTCGGAAGACTAATTCGTCTTGAATGATCAACACCCACCGCTTCATATGATAAGTTTACCAGAAGTCGATTACAGATTGTTCCGTGCTTACGCGCTCCCACAATCCTGTAATCATTATATTCCCATTCTATGGACTTAAACAGACTTAATTGAGAAAACCGGGAGTATTGCGCGATGAAGAATACATCTTTTGATTCTCGTTTCCGTGATTCAGACCTGCTCTTTTCATGGATATTCCGACAGAAAATTTACAAAAAAATTATGTCCTAGAGTATAATAATAAGTAGCTAAAACTTCCCCTACCACAGGGCTTAGTTCGCCTCATCGAAATTATGCTACGCAAGGAGGAACAACATGAGACACAAGTCACTCATCAATAAGCTGACCGCCGCCTTCATGACAGTCTGCCTGACAATCGGAAGCGCAGGAACGCTGCCTGTCACGGTTTATGGCGAGGGAGAAGGAACCGACACTACTGATATCATATCAACCGATTCACCGGATTTTGACATCGACGAAAAGGTGGCTGACCTTCTCGCACAAGGTGACTACGAAGAAGGGCGCGCCATTGTCCTCTATGACACGGAGAGTCCTGTCTCCGATGAGGAGCTTGTCGGTGCCGGAGATCTCATCGCCGGTGCCGAGCAGATCGCGGAAGTCAGTGCGGAAAGCTATGTGAACGCGACAGGAGAAACTCTTCCGATTCCCGACGGAGAGCTTGTCGGCGCATCATCCGATTCCGCAGACGATGACCGTATTGCAATCCTTGTGGTTGAAGATCAGAGCCGTTCAACGGAAGAACTTCTGCGTGAACTCTTATCTGACCCGCGAGTTCTGAGTGCGGAACCTGACTATATATTCAGTGTCAATTCCGTCGATCAAGATGGTCCCTCTGACGAGCTTCTCGAGAATACCGCTGTTATACCTGATACAGAAAGCAGCACAGGCTCCGAGGCGGAACCGTTCGTTCAAAATCCATCTGTGAGCATCCCGGAAGATGAATACGCACTTCAGGACAGTGACACAGATTATGATATGGATGATGAAACTGTCACATCAGACACTGCAGATCTGTCTGTTTCCGGCAGAGATGTTGCAAATATCGATGGATCGGGCAGTGCTGATCAAAGTGCCGATGCCCTCGTCTCAGACGATGCAGAAGAAGAAGTCATTGTCGGCGCATCCGGAGACCTGACGCCATATCAGTGGGGAATGTCCGACGGAAAAAATCGTTATGCGGGAGCAATGCTTGAGGACACAGAAGTCTACAGTGTGAATTCTCCTAACTGGAATACCGTCGGTGCCACCAACGCCGAGGGCGTCATCGCCGTCATAGACACCGGTATCGACCATACTCATCCTGACTTAAAAGACAATATGTATGTCATCCCGGATTCCGTGCAGGAGAAGCTCGATTGCGGAGAATATGGCGTCAGCACCCTGATAGGCGTTCGTGACAAGACAGACACAATGGATGTGGACGGACACGGGACACACTGTGCCGGCATAATAGCCGCTTCCTGGAATAATAAAGGTGTAAGCGGTGTCACCTCAGGCGCCAAGCTCATAGCTGTCCGGGCACTCGATGATAAAGGTTCCACAACATACTCCGCTATACTTTTTGCACAGGCATTTGTTCAAAATGCAAAAGAAAACGGAATTGATATAAGGGCTACGAGCAATTCTTACAGTGTCGATGCACCCAACTATGCTTTGCGCGTCATGATCGAAGAACTCGGAAAACTCGGTATTATCTGCGTATTTGCAAGCGGAAATGAGTCATCTTATATAAATCTGCTTGAACAAAGCACAAATCATATATGGGATCTCCCGAACGTGGTTATTGTCGATGCATCTGCCGAAAACGGAGATAAGGCATCATTTTCGAACTTCAGCCAGAATCAGACGCATATATTTGCTCCCGGCGTAAATATCCTCTCCACAGTACCGACAGCAGGTTCAGACGAAGCGCCGATAGATTATTTTGCTGAGCTGGATGATGCCCCGCTATATACGGATCCCTCCTGGAAGAATCTTGGCTCAGACATGATAGCCGGTGTATCGTTAGACTGGCTGGAATATCCCTACTTTGACTACTTTCAGGTCACGCAGATTACAGATATATCTTCCTGCGGTCAGACGCCTGCGCTCCGATTCAAGCTGCTGAAAGATGTACCTGCCGGCAAGGAAATGACTTACTGTTTTCTTATCCCCGTGGGAAAAGATGCACCTGTTGCCTATGTCTCTGCGGATATTCTCACGCCTGACAGCAACACAACAACCACGCTTCGAGTCCGCACACGAACTGACGGCGATACAATGAATGACGTATCAAGCAGCGTAAGAGAAGACCATTATGATTGGGTGCACCGGTCGGTAATAGACCTGGATAAAAACGGCAGAACTATAGATATGGTCGATGATGTCTATCTTCCTGTTTATATCGATCTGAGCAAAAACGATAATTCCTCACTGAAGGCCGGAGAATATGTTTACATTGATAATATTTGTGTCGGTTCCTCGTCCTATAGGAACGATCAGACAGCCTTCGGAATCATGAGCGGAACATCCATGGCGACGCCGTTTGCAGCCGGTATGGCTATGGTTCTCTATAAAGGCAAAGAGGTAAACCGCCAAAATGCCAGCCTTCTCGCAGCAGGTCTGCAGGGACTGGTGCGTACAAAAGATTCTCTGGCAGGTTACTGCACTTCCGGCGGCGTTCTCGACTACTCGGTAGACTCTAATGCGATGCTGCCTGTCATAAATTCGGCGACTCTGAACAGCACCGACCGCACTATCACATTGGCCGGATATTTCTTCGGGAACAGAGGAACACTATCCTCCGTAAATCTGGCAGGAACAGATCTTGAAATCGTCAGCTGGAGCAACAACGAGGTAGTGGTAAAATGCCCCGACCGGATGGCTTCCGGTCTTCAGAAAATAGTATTGACCGATGCGGGCGGTCTGACTACTCGCAGCGCATTCAGCCTCACAGTTCCGGAAGATTCTGAAATCGAAGACACGGCTACAGAGCTTTATGAAACAACACTGCCGGATATTCCTGCCGATGTGATCGGTGTGGATGAATCAATTTGCAATGTATGCGGTCTCAATGATACGATATACATCACAGCAGGCAAAACATATGGAAGCGGACTCTATGCAGAAAAATTAGTCAGTTATTCGATCAAGGATAAGAAATGGAAAGTCGTTGCTACTATTCCCGAAGAAGGTCTCACGGACTGTTCTATGGCTGCATATCAGGGAACTATCTTCCTGAACGGTACAGATGTTGACGGTATAGCCTACCTGTATTACTACTCACCTTCGAAGAAAGACTGGTACTTGCTCGAAAAATCCGGCGTTGCCGATGCAACGATTGTCAGTTTTAAGAATAGTCTCCTTTCCATAGGCGGTTCCTCCTTAAAAACTGCCAGCGAAATACGTCTGATAGATGTATCCACAGGAAAAGCTAACGTACTTGCAGATCTCGGATACAAGATCGCACGTGCCCAAACCGCAGTTTGCGGTGATACGCTTTGCCTCTACGAAGGTTATGTATATAATGAAGAAACCAATAAGTGGAAACAAGATCAGTATGGGATGGCTTGCTACACAATAAGCGACAAGGGTATCAGCAGAGATGCGGGGAAAGAAATAGAAATCAATTCCCTGCTTATGAAGGGTTCTGAAGCTCTCCTGAGTACAATATGCGCTTCTGACGAGGACATATATCTTGTCGGTCTGCAGCTGAGTCAGGATGCATCAGGTTCTGTAATCGATCCTTCCGGCTATCAGGTTGCAGACGGAGATACATGGGTGTATTCGGATCAGATGAAAAATCTGGGCAAACGCCTGTCCCACACAATCGTGACACATCCGAAGGCTGTCGTTTACAAAGGCATACTCTACGGTTTCGGTCTTAACACGCAGGACGGTAATCCCACGACATATGTAGCTCGCGCCACCGTAGTTGATGAAACCCCCGATACCCCGATTCAGGATACAATTAAGGTAAAAATCCCGAAGGCAAAAAAGGGACTTATATACAACGGAAAGTCCCAGACAGGCGTTCCGGCAAGTGCTGAAGGTTACTATAATATCAAGAATAACAGGAAGACTGACCCCGGAACATACAAAGCCCGGGCAGAACTCATTGATCAGGATTATCTTGTCTGGGAGGACGGAACATCAGCCGCGAAGACCATAACATGGTCAATCGCCCCAATCTCAGTCACAGGCGTGAAACTTGATAAAACAAATCTCACCGTTTACGCAGGCACCACCGGGCAGCTCAAAGCAACGGTCATCCCTTCCGAAGCAAACAATAAGGCCGTAACATGGAAGAGCGCAGATACGACAATAGCGAAGGTCGATCAGAGTGGCAAGGTTACAGGCGTAAAGGCAGGCACAGTCAAGGTCACGGTAACAACGAAAGACGGTTCGAAGAAAGCCACATGCACGGTTAAGGTCATCGCAGGTATACCTGTCTACCGACTTTATAACGTTAAAGGAAACGGAGATCATCTGTTCACGACAAGTGCCTATGAAAAGAACACTCTGACACTCCGTGGCTGGAAATATGAGGGCATTGCATGGTATGCGCCGAAGACTTCATCCACCGCAGTCTATCGATTCTATAATTCAAACAACGGAACTCATATGTACACCAAGACTGCTGCAGAACGTACAGCCATGACAGGAGCCGGCTGGAAGCAGGAAGGAATTGCTTTCTATTCCTGCACGGACAGCAGCAAGGTCCCGGTTTACAGATTATACAATCCAAACAACGCTCAGCACTTCTTTACGAAAGCTGTTTCGGAGAAAAACACTCTTGTGAAAGCCGGCTGGAAGTATGAGGGAATTGGATTCTATGCATTGCCTTGAGATTCAAGGCAATGCAACGGAAGAATGTTTATATAATCTTTCTTCTGTCTCATCAGATGATGCCTGTTACTTCGAAAAACAGATTATACAAGTATTCAGAGGATAAATGAGGAAAGGCGTTTTATACAGTAAGGTTCATCCTTAAGAAAGCAGGTTCACTATGCAGGAATATAATGTTTCAGTCATCGTTGCTGTCTATAACGGTGAAAAGTATCTGGAAAACCAGTTATCATCATTACTTGACCAGACCATAAAAATCAGTCAGGTCATCATTACGGATGACGGATCTACTGATCAGAGTATGGAAATAATAGAAAAATTCATTATCGACCATGAATTATCAGATACATGGACATTAAAAAAGACTGAGACCAACCTGGGTCCGGCTGCCAATTTTATCAACATGTGTAAAGAAACAACGGGTGACTATATCTTCTTCTGTGATCAGGATGATATATGGATGCCGGACAAAATTGAGAAAATGTGTGGTATCATAAATGATGATCCTGCTGTAAATCTTTTATATGCAGACGTCATAGATACAGGCGATCCTGAAAGCTGCCCTTCCTTCGACTCAAATCTGTACGACGGTAGTGTTGAACGCATTGAATTTTCTCCTGAAAACTATTTCTTTAAGGGACTCGGCTGTGCCACTTGTATCACAAGAGCATTCATGAGAAAAGTCATTCGATATTGGACTGCCGGTTGGGAACATGATATGTTCTTCTGGGCCTGCGCGATTCTGACAGACAGCGGATACAGGTATAACCGTCCTGTAATCTGGCGGAGGATTCATAGTGATAATGTCTCCATGCATGAAGTCAAGACTCTGGAAAAGAGGACTGCGCAAGTTGAAAAATCCCTGAAGAGACCGAAGCGCATGAAGAGGATGCTTAGAGACTTCGACATCAACGATCCGGATAAGGCTGCATTTCTGGCACAATACTATAAAGTGCTGGCCAAGAGAGACCGAGCTCTTAAGCACAGAGATCCGTTTTTAGCTTTGGATGTTCTGATTACAGGAAGGCAATATTTCCTGCATAAAGCGAAAGGCGCAATCCTCGATCTCGTTCTGATTCTTTTTAAGAAATACTCCATGTAGTTTCATTCTGCGCATTCATCTCACGACTTAAGTCACGAGAATTCTGCGTCAGAAAATCAAGAACGCCTCGGCGTTCTTGCCGCGCCGCGCATGGTGCGAAGCACCTTCCTTAATGCGCGGCTGCGATCCGCCGTGCCTAAGCATGCGTAACAGCAGCTGAGGCTTCTGATATTTCAAGAAAAGCCTCGCCGTTCTTGCTCCGACGTGCGCGGTGCGTAAGTGCCTCCCGGCAGCTTGCCTGCTTCTGATACATATAATCTCAGCCTTCCGTCGGCTCGCCTGCTTCTGAGATTTTTTTCTCTGATTCTTCATCAAGCCCGACTGACTTCACTCCACGATTCGTCTTTTTCCTGTCATTTATCAGCACATGCTTGCCCGCTGACAGAAGCTGCCCCAGCACCTCCAGAATGGTGCCGACCTGATCCGGAGCCAGTTTGGTTGCTGCTTTGGCAATGGCATTGTAATATGTCCATTTATTCGAATTAATCTGCGCAAAGGTCTCCGCGCCGGTAGCTTCAAGGGTATCAAAAACAATATCGACAAACTTCCTCTTTTTATCTATGTCAAGTCTTCTTAGCCATTCGTCAAGCATTTGATCAAGAAGAATACTCGTTGAAGACTGTTTTTCTGCCTGAAGGAAACCGACTTTATCTACAAGCCAGCTATATGGATTATGTTGTCCTGCTCCTCCTTTTCCGTCACTCTGAACAATCTGCTTATCCTGCTTGTTGAACAGAAGAACACCGATCAGGGAGCCTTCCGGTATAATAAGATCGACCTTGTTCAGAATACTCTTATAGCTTTCGTTCTCAACAACCATCTCGTTGAACCCCGGGCCATCATTGGAGTACACTTTAAGAATTCGGCACTTGTTCTCATCTGCACAAAACGCGGCGGCGAACATTGCCAGATTACCGCCTTTGGAATGACCTCCGACTCGAATCATAGAATCTGTCTTCTCCGCTTCCATATCCAGATAATCTGCAGCGCAGAGCTGTGCCGGTGTAGACTCCATAAATGAGAAATTCAAGTCTTCTCTCCATCCGACCAATGAATTATCAGTTCCTCTGTAGGCCACGTAAATCGTACCGTCTCCCAGCTCAAACGTCATAGCGGCAAACTGGAACTGATTTCCCTGGCTTTGCAGATCAACATAGTCCTTGACAATAAGATTGCCAAAACGTACTGTTCCGGCGCATTTCTCCAGAAGAGGCGTCGGATTATTTATCAGATAACTCTGATTTTTTCCCATTTCCGCATATCTGCGATATACCTCGGACAAGAGCATGCAATCCTGTTCACCGAATCGAAGAATCGACCGCAGGTCTATGTAAGCCAGCTCGGATAAAATAAGATTGTCGACATCATTGAAAGGTCTCTCCCGAAAGTTGAGATCTCCTCTCCACTCCACATAGTCTAATATATTGCTCATAAAGTATATCTCCTTTCGAATTGCTCCGCAAAAGCAAAAATCAGGGCGAAGATTAAGATATATGAATAATACTTTCAATCCTGTCTTCTTTTATAATACTACGCATCCAGAATCAGGGAAATCTCTTATTTCTTTATCTTAAAATAATTTATCTCAGCGGACGCTGACCTTACCTGTGAAAAATTGATTTCTAAATTCATATCTGATAAAATATAGCAAACTATATGTAAAACAAAATGAGGTTCAAAAATGCGCATATTATATGATTGTTTTTCATGTTCCCCATATTACGGAAGTGATGAAGGTCTCGGATGGATGTGGCCTTATAAAATGAGTAAATACCATGAAGTATGGGTCCTGATCCGGAAAGACAGAAAAGAAGGCATTGACAGGTATTGTAAAGAGAACAATATCCGCGGTATTCACTTTGTATATTGTGATCTGCCGGATTCAGTCAACATCTATTATAAGAGGAAGGCAAAAAACAAGAACGGTACATTTGACTTCCTTCTTTATCAATACCTCTGGCAATATGTCGCCGTGCCTGTTGCAAAGAAGCTGCATAAGAAATACCGTTTTGACATTGTTCACCACGCAGTCACAAACGATTTTCGTATCATAGGCCGACTTGACAGTCTGGGTATTCCGTTCATATTGGGGCCAATCGGAGGTGCACAGGAGACACCGCCGTCCCTCATGTATTATGTGCGAAATCACAAAAAGGTAGAGAAAGTCCGTTCTCTGCTTAACAGAATGCTCACATCCACACCCGGATACAGAAGGACCATACGAGCGGCATCCGATGTCTTTGTGTCCAATGATGAAACTATGGAATACATTTTGCCCATAGTCAAAGATGAAGGCAAATGCCGGCTCCTCACAGAATTAGCGATAGATGACACGGGTGACGTTCCCGAAAGAATCTGTAAAAATAATCAGGATGATACCGTATTTATCTGGGCAGGCCGTGTCGAGTACAGAAAAGGACTGGAACTTCTTATGGATGTTTTCCGTACTTTGAAAGACACATTCGGCTGGGAATTGAAGATATGCGGTACCGGAAGTGATTTAGACCACATTAAGGAGCTTTCCGCTGCTTACGGAATTGACGACAGAATAGAATTCCTCGGTTTCGTGGATCATTCCGACCTGCAAATCATGTTCGCGGAAGCTGATGCTTTCGTTTTCCCGAGTCTGCGTGAGACTACCGGCAGCGTTCTGCTCGAGTCAATGTCCGTAGGACTGCCGGTCATCAGCCTGAATCAGGGCGGTGCAAGGCAGATGATCCGACGTGATGAAGGATACCTGATTGATTTTAACAGCAAAGAGGAATGCATTGCAGAGTTCTCGCGTGTTCTGAAGGAATGCATCGGAAATCATGAAAAATTATATCAGATGGGCCAGCGGGCAAGAACTCGCGCATTGGCAGAATACTCATGGGCATCTAAATGTGAGTACATGAATTCAGTTTATGAAAAGGCCGTTGCTGAATACAATGCCGACTGAAGCCCTGCACATTTTCACATGCCTGTGAAAGCGACAAAAGTTACTAAGCATATCGCAAAGCAAGGAGTAAATAAAATGGATAAAGCGATCATCAGCCTCTCGTTCGACGATGGGCGGGAAGATAATTACAGATTATTCAAAAAGTTCACGATTCCGCATAACATTCCGGTCACGCTGAATGTTGCAACGGCTTATGTAGACGGCAGCATGCCGGCTGAGTCGTGGCCGACTAAAAAGGGGCCTATGACAAAGGAGCAGATAATCGAATTGTCAGGCTGTTCCTCTATAGAGCTTGCCCTTCACGGTGATGCTCATGACAACACCGAACCGGATGTGAGAGCAGGAAGGGATAAGCTTGCATCGTGGATCGGTTCACCCGAAGATGGAAAATGGGGCTTTGCAAGCCCGTATTCGAAGCTCCCTGTTGAAGATTTTGTAAGTCCTGATGCTCCGCCTTTCTTCAAAAATGATATTTTATATATGAGGACCGGTCTCAAAAAAGAACCGCTTACACAGCTGCAGGAGATCTGCAGAAAGGCATGCAAACTATTGCCGCTCCCAATCTTCTATCATACTACGTACGGATACGCTTTCATGCAGGAATGCCCGGATAGAGTAATCTATAGTTTTCCGGTATTCAACGCTCTGAGTTTTGCTTACGTAAAGGGTATTATAGACACTGCAATTCGTTATAAGGGAGCGGTCACTCTGATGTTTCACAGTATAGAGCCTGACTCAGCGAGTGTCGACGAATGGTCCTGGGATTCAGATAAGTTCCGGAAGCTTTGTGCTTATCTTGTTAAGATGCAGAAGAGAAATAAGCTCGATATCGCTACAACGCGAGATCTTTATAACAAAATAAAGACAGACTGAGTTCGTGAAACGAAAAAAAGCTGTCGCAGATAAATCAACCTCTATATGAGCAGATGTCTGCAAAAATTCCTGCTCATATAGAGGTTTTGTGCCTTAGTGCGACAGCCCTTACATGTTATACATCAAATGTTAAGATTGACAAACAATTCTTTTATTTCATCGCTCTTTTTCTTGTCTTCGGAAATCATTTTCAGGGGATTTCCTCTCATTATGCTGAAATACAGATACCGGATTAACTGGTATCCCCATGCAAAAGGTCTCAGGAGCAGATTATTCCTCGCAGCAGGCATACTGTATTTACTGCTATAATTCAATCTGTCCAATAATCCTTTGATTCCTTTGGATTCTGACATAAGCTTTACGCCCCTGTTCTCAAATGCACCTTTTTTTCCGAAATCTCCCTCACTAATCAGGTATTCCAGAAGTTGTCTGCACGATGAAGAATCAGCATCCCTGCACCATGTCAATTCATTATTGAGCCCAAAACATCTCTGACAAACTTTTGTCATGACTTTTGCCAGGTCCTTCAAATGCACTTTTTCTGCTTCCGCACAAAAGTGCTCTTCCCAATACTGATCTGACAGATAATGATCCGCGTACACCATCCAGTCGAGCAAGTGCCTGATTCCTACCCCTTCGCGCATATGCCCCGCAAAATGAATCAGAAGTGTCATCCCGTTTTGAAGGGTCGGCAATACAGGAAAACTGTATCTATCTACTTCTACATTCTCGACGTTGTCCAGTCCGTGACTGAAAAAATCAATCAGCGCCTGTGATTCCGGACTGCCATCCATTTTTGCACCGCCCGGTCTTTTGTGTAACTCAAAAACAACATCATCTTTAGCTAATACAACATGATACTCAGCCTTATCAAGTTCTTCTGTTTTTGAGTAACCGTTATCCAGAAGCAGTTGATAAACACTTTCATATTCATCCTCTCTGACCAGAAAATCAATATCTCCGCTTTTCCGGAGCTCCGGTACAGGATAAAGCACGGCATTGGCCATGCCCTTCATGATTGCAAAGTCAAAACCCGCTGAAGAAAGCAGATTGACCAGCTCCTGTTGACAGTACATCAACATATACCAGCTGCTATATTGCTCAATGACCGACTGTGACCATTCCCGGTCTAAATCGGTATCAGTAAACGATCCTTTTCTTTTTTTGTAGATCTCATATCCAAGAGGTGCCACCGCCTGCTGACACATGTCCCTATATATTGCCCACCAGTCCGGTTCAGCCGAAAGATCAGCTTCACCACCGCTCAAGGCCTCCTTTATGATCTCTATTTCATCCCGTTCTGTCTGATTCATAATTCCCCCCGGTACCGCCGGATGCTCACCTGTGTGAAATTGCTATCGAAAAGCTTTAGTCTTTATTCCTGTTCTTAAGCCTTCCCAGATACTCACCTATCAGATACTTTACAAAATCAAACTCCTCGGATTTTGCAAACACCACCAATACAAATACGGCTGCCAGAGCGACACTGATGGCACCCAGTATCAAAAACTTAAGAATATACCCATATGATATATGCTGACTGATAACATGGACAATGCCACAGTCCGCACAGAATATGGCAAGCATTTTTATCCACAGAAGAGCATATGATACGGGGCTGGATTTAAAATACCTGTTAAACAGAAAATATGTCTTAGATGTAATCTCAATCAAGTATGTACAACAAGTACCGATAAATATTCCCGGTAATCCGATAATTTTTCCGAGCACTATTGACACAACAAGATTAACAACGGCACTGACACCGGATATATTTCTGCCGATCTCAAAATAACCGGTCATGTGCATTGCGGAACTTAAGGGTCTGTAAGTAATCGTCGTAAAGAGGAGCAGGCTATAAAGAAATACCATCTCCTCAGAAATCAGAAAGCTCTTATCTTTAAGCCAGAGCATGATAAATGACTGTATGCACGCAAAAATACCGACTCCCCCTATTAATGCGAAGAGGAAGAACACAAAAGTCAGTCTTTTCAGAACCTGTATCTTCTTATCGTTGTCCGCAGTCACGAACAAATTTCCGAAACTTGCTTCCGTTGAATCCCAGACTTTGTCAGCCAGAGTTGTGAAAACATTGGTAATCATCGTATAGTTACCGCAGTAACCGACCATTAAGGTTCCAATCAGCTTTGATATCAGTATATTATCGGTACTGTTGACTACCTTTCCTGCTATCTGTTTAACAAAGATATTCTTTACATTGGTGAAAATCTGTTTTTTCTCCTCAGCAGGCAGCGTCGGGTCGTCCTTGAGATAAGGATATCTCTTGTTCACAGCTCTGGATGCGATAGCGTTAGTAATGATTGTCAATGAGATATTGCCAATCAGGTAAGGTAAATATGATTTCGTCAGGCGCATTATGACAATAAGCGCAATCGAGCCGACGGTTCGGCACACCATATTAATGTTGGTGTATACATATTGTTTCTGATCGGCCTGCACAAGAGATATCTTATAGGATAACAGATAAGAAACCGAATTCTGAAAGACGAACAGTACATAGACTATTCGCAGATATCCGAGAGGAACATCTACCTTTTCAATCAGCAGGTGGATTATCGGAACGAGAGCTAATCCGACTGCCATCGTGACTGCAGCGATAGTCATATACGCTTTCTTATAGAGGTACATGAGCTGGCAGATCTTCTTTTCATCCCCTTCCGCGAGCGGCTTATAGAGATTATATACGATTGCAGAACCGACTCCCAATTCTGCCAGTGAAAGGGTAGAGATAACATCCGTAAACAGAGAATTTAAAGAAGCAGGCAAAATCCCCAGTGAACGTAGCATTTCGGTACGCAACATGAAGGACAGCAGCACTGTTACTCCCTGTGACAAAAATGCAAACAATAAATTCTTTATGCTCTTATCTGTTCTATTCATTACCTAACATCCTTCACTTAATTAAGGAATATTGAGTCAACCGTTATATAGCAATTCCGGGACTGCGTCCTCAAGATAACGGATCTCTCTCTCATATTTTGTTGAACGCTTGTACTGTCTCATGTATTTATTCTTAGTCTTCGGATCAAAATGTTTTCCCATTTCAACATGATCTTCTGACGAAAGTTCGCAGAATTCTTCTACCTTTGAAACCGTCCCTTCGTAATCTTCGAAGAGGTCTTCATAATATATACGCAGTACCTGTTTCTCATCGCCTTCCGGTTTTTCAATCTCCCTCACCCGCTTCATGAATGCTGCAAACTCTTCTATCTTGATCGGTACCGGAGATTCAGCGTCATAGTGATCCAGGCGATGACGCGCCTCCACATAGACATCGCGGATATCACGGTTCATCACGATCACACGAAGCTCTTTTTCTGATATGTATTTACTCAGTCTGAATAAATTCTGCGGAAGAAGAAAATGATCCAGTAAAAGTACGCCCTTCGATGTGCCCCGGCACAGATTCAGATAAGCACGGATAAATTTACCCGCTGCCGCATAAAACATCTCCTCTGTTGGAAACGCATATCTTGTGAGCCCGTCATCGTACTTCTTTTTGTAAGTAATATTTTCAAAAAAGTTCGCACTGTACGGCTCTTTTTTCAGACGGTGCATCGCACTGGAAGCGGTATGCTTGACCGAGAACTTCATTTCTTCATCGTAATACCATTTTGCCTGAAGTGTAAATTCGGTAAGATCATCTATCAAAGCATCGACAGCTTCCATAAATGACGGACCAAATCGTTCTTTATAATTACCGTACCAGCCATAATTGTTTTTATAAAGATTACTCATGGCTTGATAGAAAGCATTGAGTGCTTCATCGGAACGGTGTATATTGTTCCCCCTGAGCAGCTTGTCTTCCATATCGAAAAGACCATCCGGCATGTAAAGCGGCAAATGCTCACAGGGATTTTTCTCCAGAACACCTGCTGTAGTAGTACGATATTCTGTCAGAAGATGATATACCGCCGATGAGCCGGTAGCATAATAACCTGTTGGTGTAATTGCTAGATTACTCACTGTTTTTTCCCTTTCAACTTTGCGCGAAGCGCATCATAAAAGTCATCGCCGAACACTTTGCGTGTGAAGTCCATCATTGCCCCCTTCAGCTTATCTGCTTTGCTTACTTCAATCCAGCTGGAAGCCATGTGGTGAACCGTGCATGTCCTTTCGGTCGTCTTAGGATGCCAGTTGTGTACATCCCATGCAGCAAAGTAATCTTTCGGATAAACCGCAATTCCTCCGGGAAGCTCCTGATACTCATCACGATCAAGGTCGAGACCCTTTGTCTCGGCGAACTCACTCAGAACATCATTTATGTTCGTAAGATCAAGTTCTCCGTTGTCCATCAAAAAATGGCGTGTATGATAGCTCTGCTCAAACTCGGAAATAAAGGGATCATGCTTCTTGCAGGCAATAAATGCCGTTGTAAGAAGTCTCTCGCTCTCGAATCCGAGAACGACGCTTTTTCCCTCAAGATACTGACTGAAATCCTTTACCGCTTCTATATCCGTGTCAAAATACACGCCGCCGTGGTCAGCCAGCTCTTTTACTCTGACATAGTCTGCTACGAAGGCATATTTCTTTGCTTCATAAGCCTCTTTCACATAGTCCGGAGCCGTACTGATATCAAAGTTCTTCTCGCTCCACCTGACAATCTTATAATCAGGCAGTACCTTTCTCCAGGTCATCATATATCGTCTGATATCTTCCGGCAGGGGTTTCCCGCCGAACCAACAATAATGTATAACTTTCGGTATCATATCCGCGTCACCTTCCACGTTTCTTCCATTCAATCAGCTTCTTATAATAATGCATAAGCTTTCTCACATAGTTCTCGGCGGAATACTTTTCTCTTGCCATTTCAACTATCTGCTCACCGTCCCAGGACGCAGCATCCATCATACGGATCTTTTCCGCAAGGTCATCGACGTCGTTAGGAGTAAAGACATATCCCGTTATTCCGTCCGTAACAAGTTCCGGCAGACCTCCATTTCTGCTTACAATGGCCGGACGACCGGCAGCCTGTGCCTCCATAATGGAATACGGAGCATTCTCACAGCACTCACTCGGCATACATACGCAGTGTGCATTTGCCACAACATCTTTAAGATCCTGACCCGTCTTGAAACCGAGAAGAGGTACTTTCTCCTCAAGATGCAGTTCACTGATCAGTGCACGGATTTCCTCTTCCTCAGGGCCTCGTCCGACAATATAAAGCGGCTTATCTATTTCTGAAGCAGCATAGCCCTTAATAAGCGTAAGTACGCCTTTTTCACGGCTTAACCGTCCGAAATACAGGAAATACTTTCCGTCATCGGTACCGTTTTTGAATTCAGTTCCGACAGGAAGGAAATTTGCCATATAACGGATCGGTCCCTTTGTCACTTTTGCCTCTTCAAGTCTTCGTTTATGGTGCATGGAAGGAGTAATTATAAGATCCATATGACGATATGTGCCTTTCATCTTATAGACCAGTGACTCCATGACAGCCAGGGTGCTCTTGGCTTTTGAATCCTTCATGCACGCGGTCTTTATGCAGTGCAGGTAATCGCCGTGAAGGCATGCGTCACATATCTGACCGTGATTCATCATAAGATAGGTCGGGCAGACTGCTTTGAGATCGTGAGATGTGTACACGATGGGGATATCCCTTTTTACCGCTTCATCCACTATAGATCCCGTCAGCTGGCTCTGAAAAATGTTGAGATGGATAATATCCGGTTCCTCATCATCGAGGAGCTGAGCAAACTTTGTTTTTGCCTCAAATGAGTATAATAGTTTGGCAGACTGTTTTGCCATCTCGGGAATACTCATTTTGCCGTTATAATCAATGTTGTCAACAAAGTACTGCTCCTGCTCGCACGGAAGATTTTCCGGATGTTTCATGGAAAAGTAAATCACTTCGACTCCCCTCTCTTTTAACATATTCCCCAGTGCGAAATAGTAAGTCTCGGAGCCACCCTTTAAATAATGAAATTTGTTGACAAGCAATACTTTCACTTCCAGTACCTCTTTTTCTTAAATTTCTTTTTCCTGACAAGATACTCGATATCGATAATCTCGAAATCTTCCGTAGCACTATACGTATGTGTGCCAATCAACCTGTTTCTCGTTCCCTTACAATGAACCTGCTTCGGAAGAATCTCACGAATCAGTTCTCCGATTTTTCCATCCTTCCATTCCATGAATTTTGTCGAGAAGCCGTACACTGCGGGAGTACTTCTCTGCACCGGACATATCGTACCGTTCACGATCGGACCCGCCATTCTTGATTCGTATGTATATTCCTCTGTATCCCTGTCGATCCACTCCGCGCTGATATTTCCATTCTCACGAATCAAACGATAACGTACGAATCGTGTTAATTTAGGATCCACAGGATCATATTCCGATCCGAGAAGGTATACAGCATCCTCTGTAATTTCCGTGACTACAGAGTCAACGATTTTGTGCCCTTCCAGAAATCTGCCGGCACGGCGCCACTTCCACGGGAATTCCACACAGCGGTAGAGGCAGATTTCCTCAATCATTTCAGTTTCAGGGAGCATGTAAAGTTCTCCGTTCCATTCAAATGTCATTGGGAAGGACATATGAAACGGCTCAATAATTACCTGATGCGGCTTCTTCTTATAAATCGAATCGCCTGTCAGCGCAACCGTCGCAATGCTGCCTAAATTAGTCTTTCTGTCCATGCATTCCAGAAATACGACCTGTTTTCCCTGATATTCACAAACCAACGGATCTGCATACCAGTATCTTGCCGTATTGGGCACCAATGTAAAGGGCTGATCCAGACCTTTCTCGGTGTATAATTCCCTGCCCTTTATTCTCTCTCTGTAGCCCCATGAAAATGCGACTTCATATCCGATCAGTTTTTTAAAACCGAGCCAGAGACCTAATCTTTTCGCCTTTTGAAACAGCGTTTCCATGCATTACCTCCTTAAGTCGTCCTATATAAAATTCAATCCGATTCAAGACTCGCTCGCGAGACTCGGCGCGGGATTCGGGTCAGCGTTAGCTGACATCTTCCAAACCGAATCCCTGCGCATCCTCGCGGAGCATATTCGATCACTCCTGCCCCTGAAGGAACAGTTTCTCATATGTATCTGTAATATATCTCCAGCTGTATTCATCCCGAATTCTCTTCTTGGCACGTCTGCCGAATTTCGCACGTTCCTGCTCGCTCATAGCATCACAATCCGCTATCAGCTGCGAGAGGCTTCCCTTTATCTTATTCCAATACAGAGCTGACCGACCGGCGACCTCGCGGTTGAATCCGACATTGAGCAGCAGGTTCATCTTTGTACTTGCAAGAGCTTCCAGAAGCGATGGATTTGTACCGCCGACCTGGTGACCGTGCAGGTATGCGTAGGCATGCTCGCGAATCTTCTTAAGGAGTTCCTGATCATATACAGTCCCGACAAATTTGATTCTGGGATCTTCTGAAAAATGCAGCTTTCTTTCCAGAGTATTGTACAACGACTGATTCTCTGTAGTTATGATTGCGAGATCTTTCGTGGTCGACGAACTCATGAACTCACGGATAATCGTCTCTACATTGTTCTCGGGGACAAATCTTCCGACCACAAGATAATACTCATCCGCACGCAGTCCCTTTTCATCCAGCCATCCGGTGAACTTCTCATCGTCATCTGCCAGAACGGACGGTTCCAGATCTGCGCCATAGGAGATGTAGATAGTATTGGGATCGTATCTTGCGTACTCTTCGCGGACATATTTCTCAATGTTTTTGCTGTCGCAGATGATAAGGTCACAGTCTTTGATCATAGCGCGCTCAGATGTCTTCCAGTACTTTTGAACAGCCCAGGACCATTTTGACCTTCTCCACTCATGTCCGTCCGGATTAAGATACAGCACTCCTCCAAGTTCTTCTACGGCTTTATGGATCGATGCGATGAACGGGCGGATTCTGCAAGCCAAAATGTAGAATATTGGCGCACGCTTAAAATCCATCTTCTTACAATACTCAAGGCAAGCGTTCAGCGCAATAAGATCATACAGAACGGCTTTTCCGGGTCCTACATCCGGTACTTTCACATTGAATACCCTTGCACCCTTGTACATGAACTCATCGTTTCTGTCAGAAAGACGTGCAACATGATATTGAATTTCATCTGTTGACTGATATTGTACCAACTTGTCAACAAATGTCTCAAATCCACCATACTCCGCGGGAATTCCCTTTGAGCCGACTATAAATACATGTTGTTTTTCCATTATGACCTCCTGCCTAATCTATTTTTTACAACAATTTATACTATTCGCTTTAACTTCCTATCCGAAAACCTCATTTTGCACCCGACCCTGTAAAAATCATAGCGGCTGTCTTCATAATGATCCAAATATCCCGTCCTATTGACCAGTTATTGATATAGTCCAGATCAAGACGGACAACTTCTTCGAAATCCTGTATATCGCTACGGCCGCTTACCTGCCACAAACCTGTCAGACCGGGTCTGAAAGACATACGCGCTCTGTGATGAAGTTCATAGTTCTCCCACTCATCAAGTGTCGGCGGACGCGTCCCGACGAGTGACATATCACCCTTCAGAATATTCAGGAACTGCGGGAATTCATCGATCGATGTTTTTCGTATGAACCACCCGATACCATGTTTTGTCCCATCAGGACCGCTTCCGATGATTCTCGGATCATTGTCCATCTTGAACATATTTCCCTTGATCTGATTTTGCGCCATGAGGGCTTTTTTTCGTTCTTCCGCATCCTTATACATGGAACGAAATTTATACATTTTGAATTTTCGGCCGTTCATGCCTATACGGACCTGTGCGAAGAAAATCGGACCCGGATCCGTAAAATAAATAATCGGTCCTACAACCAGTGTTATAAGTGCAGTAAAGAACAGTCCCACAATAGCCCCGGCTATATCCATAATCCTTTTCAGAATAAGACCTCCCGGGTTAGCCTCATGGATATTCTCCGTAACCACAATACACTCAGCAAATCGTTCAATCGTAAACTCAGAATGTCTTTCATATTGCATGTCTAACCTTGTATGCGTTGTGATTCCCATAGCCGAAAAGTTCAGCATGGTCTTTTCCGAAAGCGCATTCTCGGGTTTTGTAAAGATAAAAACGTCATCCACCCATTTATCCTGTATGCTGATTTCAATATGATCCTTGTCTGAAATGACCGGAATATCCAGATAGGTGGATCCTACATAGGAATCATCGTCAACAAGTACCAGGCCGACGACCGTATATTTTCCGGTCGCATATCTTCGAATCTTATCCGCTGCCACATAAGCATTTTCCCTGTCCGTCACGATCAGAAGATGATGGTTAAATCTTTCGCCGCCTAAAATGCTGCGCATCATACTTTTCCAGGCTTGATGGGCAAAATAAAGAGCGAATAGACCAAATACAAAGAAATAAGCTATGATTCCGCGTGCATCTTCTATATCTCTTCTTACAATGAAAAAATACAAAATAATAAGAATCGAAACAGCGCCGGCCTCCAGGATACATTGACCCATTTCCATCAACCCGTCGCGTCCCAGAACATTATCATGAATCTTCGTCACCACTGAAATGATAAAAACAGACACCAGTGTGGCAACGGCTGCATTCCTCAGAACTGTCCCCGGACTGTACGTAAATGATTGAAAATACAGAGCAAACGCCAGCCTGTACGATAAAATAAGAATAATCGAATCAAATACAATGAATTCTATATGTTTTGACCAACCCTGTCTTTGTTTTGTATACATCCCTGACCCTATCACACTAACGTGTGAATCCTTTCTTCGATTATTTACAGATGTACCGTTTATCCGAATAGCGCCGAATCTCGGTATGGAAACTTGAAATCCAGCAAAAAAATGTGCGCTCTATAGACCAGACAATCACCGCACTGTATAATTTCATCTATTAATAAGAATAGCACAAAATTAGTATAAACAAAATTCAAAACTGTGAAAATAAAAATAAACAAGTTGTGGAAATTCACCTGAATTTGCAATATCATACTACTATAATATATATGGAGGTCTGTATGAATATATCAGTTGTGATTCCCGTACATAATTCCGTTCCGTTTTTGAATAGTTGTCTCTCTTCTGTACTCCCTCAGCTGAATGCAGACGATGAAGTTCTGCTCCTCGAAAACGGCTCAACAGACGCTTCCTGGGAAATCTGTGAAAAATATGCAGAAAATAACACGAGAATACACGCTTATAACCTCGGTCCCTGCGGCGTCTCCCATGCCAGAAATGAAGGAATCCGTCATGCCTCCTGTAACTTTATCATGTTCCTGGATTCGGATGACCTCCTTACTGATGATGCTTTAACCGAAGCCCATACGTGGTCAGTTTTCGAAAATGCGGATATTCTGAGTTTCGGATATATGAATATAGACGGCAACGGCAACGTTCTCGAAGAAGACGGCAGCAATGCCTCTTCTTCAAATACTCCGATCACAGTCCCGTCTCAGATTCTGGTGAAAAGTGCTCTGCGATTCGCGCGTTTCGGAAAAGAGGCTGAGTCTTTCGGATTCGATCACACCACCATATGGACATGTTGGGCTAAATTCTTCAGAAGGGATTTTTTGCTTGAGAACAAAATCCTGTTCCCGGAAGAACTGATTTTGAGCGAAGACACTTTCTTTATGGTCCACGCTTACCTTAAAGCCGATACGATTCTATCCTATCCGAAAAAGATTTACAGATACAGAGTCAACGAGAGCTCCGTTTCAAGAAATATGCAGCCAAAGCATCTTGAGAACAACAGTCATCTGCGAAAAAAAATATATACTCTTTTAAGAGATACAGACGCCGATCGTATATACCGTGACGAGCTTGCTGCATTCCTGATAAGAAAATTCATCGAAGAAATCCTTTATATAAAGGAAAGCGGTTCATGCAAAATTGAGGATGCTGTCGATTATATCCGTAAGTCTCTGAAGCCCGGATATATGAAAAATGCTCTCGAAATGTGTGGCTATACCGATATCGTTCCGGGAAAAAAGAATTCTCTGAAATACGGCTATGTGCTGTGGTGCCTGAAACACGGAAAGGAAACGCTGTTTTTGAGATAAATGATACTGATAAGTCGTAAATATTGCTTTCTTGCTGTGAATTTCCTGATGGTGTTCTGTATGCTTCTCAGTATCACCGATTCGCCTATGGCAGGCACTGTCACGAAAGTAAAATTCATCTTTATCTTATATTGCTTGGCTGATATTGTTTTAAGGCGGAAAAAACCGGCAAATAACATCGTGCTCGCAATCATGTTCATCTTCATCTTCTACACGGTCGTGTGGGGATTTATTCTGGACAACAGTCATGTGAGAACCTGGAATGCTGAGCACCGTACCGTCATGCTCATGTATATCTTCATGCTTTTTGGCGGTGTGTATGAATTGATTGAATATAAATGCCTTGACGAATATCTCATTACATCAGGCGCTGCTTTAGCGCTCGTAATACTGGTCCAGGTAATCACCCATTCTTCTTCTTTGAGTCTTAATCCTGCCGCAGTATTAGGCGGCGTCTCAGGGAGCGAGCGGATGAAGAATGCTTTTGGTTTTATGCACGTAAATTTTGCCGGGAATGCATGTTTTTGTGCACTAATCAGCCTGCACTATACTAAAAAAGAAATCTCTGCCAACAACCTGTTTCACTCCAGGAAAAAAATAGTATTATTGTTATCTACGTGCTTCCTTCTGTACATTTTGCTTTGTACATCCTGTCGAACAGCTCTCATAGCTTTAGGTATGTATGCAGGCGGAAGAGGCATGTGTAATCTGTTTCAGAGTGATCGAATGACCAAAGGCTCCAAGCTCCTTCTTCTTGCCATAATAATTATTTCAGTACTCATCCTATTGCCGTCATCCTTTATAGGCGGATTCTGGGATTACGTCTGGAGTAATTCCAACCGAAGCCTGAATGTTTCCGAGAATCTGAAATGGGTAGGCGTAATCGGGTCCAAATGGACAGGAATGGGCTATGTCGACAACCAGTGTTTCTACAGAGATGAAAGCGCGGGCGGTGTCGGAGGATTTGGTGTCGCCACCTCATCGCTCGATATGAACTACCTTTTTATCTATTGTTCAACCGGAATCTTAGGGACCGCGCTGTTCATATCCATGATTGCACTTACAGGACTCGGTCTCTTTCTGAATGCGGGTCAGGAGGACGCAACTACACATATTGTTTTATATCTGGTATTGCTGTTTTATGCATATTGGGAAACAATCATGTTTACTTATCGTTTCTGGTCAATGATAGTCCCTACCACGGTACTGTTATATGCCAGTAATGGAGAGATGAAAAATGAAGTTTATAAAAACAGGGCTGCTCCTCCTTCTTATTCTTACTACAGGGATGTTTGCCTGCTTCAAAATAAAACAATCAAAGGTGACGATATCGAATCCGCCGGTAATCGAGGATTCTATAAAGATACTCCATGTCAACAGTGACTTCACTTATGACGATCTTTACGAAGGGTTAACGGCCACGGATGATGTGGACGGCGATATCACAGATCAGATAATGATCGGCGAAATCTCATCTATTGCCGAGAATAATACTGCCTCTTATAATTGTGTTGTCTTCGACAGTGATGGGCAATGTTCAGAGTTCAACAGAAAAATGGTCATCGACGATTATGCACACCCCAGAATTTACCTGACCAGTCCTTTGTTGTACTATACAATCGAAAAAGTATCCGGCTTGCCAAGAAGCCAGTTTATTGCCCTGGACAAAATAGATGGTGATATTACAGATAAAATCGAATTCTCCGGTAAAACTGTAGATTTTACAGAGTACGGAGATTATTCCCTGACGGCAAAAGTTGAAAACAGTTTTGGTGATTCTGTAAGTTATGAATTTCCCGTTCATGTCAGGGATAAATCATCTCCGCTGTTCATTTATCTTTCGCAGTATGTAGTATATTGCAGTCTAAACTCCAATTTCGACCCTAAGCGATATGTGAGAGAGACTTCCAACGACCTGGTAACCGTGCAGACACCTTATGATTTATCGATCCGGTCCAATGTTGACACAAGTAACCCCGGCGTCTATGAAGTAGAATACACGCTGTCAGGTGAAACAACATCTAACCCGGCAATCACATATCTTGTCGTCATCGTTCTGGAGGAATAAAGGAATTTTATGGAACAGGACTTTAGATGGGGTGGTATCAATTTAAGATACCTATTTCACTATTTACTGAAAAATATATGGATGGGAATCGTATTGGGTATAGTTTTCTTTCTTATAGGAACTATACTATCGGACCGTTCTGTGAGTACTACTTATTCGACAGAAGCTCTTGTTTCCGTAACACAAAGCAGAATGGCTATGCTGCCTGATAATCTCGGCAACAGAATCGCGTATACCAATGCTGCAGTTACAGTCCTTGGCAGTGATGCATTTATGACACAGGCAAGAGAAGAATCGGGCATTTACAATGTATCTGTCACTTCTGAAGTTCTTCCGGGTACCAATATTATCTCCATCGAGTGTACATCAGACAGCCCGAATTCAACATATATGTTCATGCGTTACCTTATTGAAAATTTCTCCGAAATTGCCTCAGATGTATCCGGTGATTTGAAAATATCGATGGTTCAGAGGCCTGAAATACCCAGAAAAGGCACTACCGTAAAAAAATCGTCTCTGCCTGCACCGCTCCTGGCGTTTGCGGGCGTGTTCATGACACTTATTGCTCTGTGCATAGCATATGCTTTGCCGATCAAGTATAAGGGGCTCGGCGAGGTTTTTAAGCAGTACGGAGATGACATTATCGAACTCATACCATATAATAATGACAAGACAGAAAAAAGATCCTTATTCAGAAAAAAAAAGGCTCAAAATACTGCCTACATCAATGCTCTGCATAAACTGACATTTATCATTAAACAGATTATTCTAAAGAAAAATGCTAAAGTTCTTTTCTTTACCTCTGCCGGAGATTCAGAGGGAAAACAAACGATTTGCAGAGAAATTGTATCTTCGCTTGTCAATGCAGGCCTGAATGTCTTTTATATGGATGGCAGGCTCATGAGTGTTCTGAGTAGAAATACTGTCTCCGCCGACATGGTTGTTCGCGATGAGGATCTTGGCTGCGATATAATTAAGCCTGCCGAAGACGGAACCACGTTCAGCTGCGAGTCCGTAGAAGCTCTGCTGAAAGAACTGCGTACTTCGAAGGATGCTGTAATAATCCGCGGAGTGTCCGGCAACGATATGACTACTTTGTCTCTTTGGTCGAATCTGGCTGATAAGACATATCTCATTATCCGTGAGAATACCACTGACATACGCAAAATTGATGCACTTTACAAAAATCTCAAGTATACATCAAATAATTTGGGAGGATGTATTCTGAACGCTTTTTACTGAATTGTGTTGTGATAACGCATACACCTTTTGTATTATCCGACTCTATAGGAAAAATGAATGGAAGACAGAAATTCAAACGATTATATTGATCTGCTCGCGATATGTAACAGATTTTTCAGGTTTTTCAAGGTGTTTTGGCCGGCTATTCTTTTTTTGTCTCTGGTTTTGATGTGCACTCTCGGTGCAGTTGCCCTTAAGCCGCCAACTCGCACGTATTCTTCCCATATAGTTTTTACATATGGGATAAAGCCCGGTAAATCCATTGAATTCAATTATACAATGACCGGACACGCATCAGGAATGAACATTGATTTAATTTCAACAGCATTACAAGGTATTCTTGATACTGACCTGTTCAAGGACACACTTAAAGAAAAGATGGAAACTAAATCCCTTGACGCATCGATGAGTTTATCCTTCACGTCAGGTACCAATCTCGGAATACTGTACGCCGACTCATATAATGAAGATGAAGTACTGGATGCACTCGACGCAACTCTTGAAATCTTGCCGGAACTGGCGCTCCCCGTAACCGGTCCCATAGAAATACGCACACAAGGTCCTGCGGCTGATGTGGATGTATATGTTGATGGTCTTTCGTTACCTATGCTTGCTGCCGGCGGGTTTGCCGCCGGATTATTCCTCGGAATGGGCGTACTTACTCTCATTGCTTTTACCGGATCGCAAATCAGTTCTGAATCTGAAATCAATAATTCTTTAGAACTCAAGGCATTTGGCTCCCTTCCTTTTTTAAACAGAAAAGGATCCGTTCCGATGCTTTACAAGTTGAGAAACAGAGGTTTCCTTCCCAGACTGTTCATAAAAGAAAACCCGGAACTCATCGAAACACCCGCTTATCGGGAAAACTTGCGACTTATTTCTTCTATGCTCCTCGATGACCTTAAAGATCACGAATACAAAAGTCTGCTGATAATGAGTACAAAAAAAGCAGAAGGCAAATCAACTATCGCAAACAACCTAAAAAAGGAATTATCAGATGCAGGATGGAAAGTAAGACTGATTGACAATTATTCGGACTTCAGGAACATGGCAGATCATCTGCCTGAAGACGAAATTCTTTTGCTGGATTTCCCGGGTTCAACTACTGCCGACCTGGATGTCATGGAAGCTGCAGAATATGCTGATGCTTCGTTGTTGGTCATAAAAAGCGATACTATTCTTCCGAAAGACGCGAAATGGGGACTGCACTTTCTTGAGAACTGCCATGCAGAATGCATAGGAGCTGTACTCAACGCCTGTATATAACGATATCTGAAAATACACAGCGACATACAAGGGAGGTTAACCGATGAACAACCCACTGATAAGCATAGTCATCCCGATATATAATTCGGAAAATCAATTAGAACAATGCATTGACAGTCTTCTGAACCAGGCATATCAGAACCTTGAGATTATTTTAGTTGACGACGGATCGAAAGACTCATCATGGGATAAATGTGAAAGATATGCGCAGAAAGACTCCAGAATTAAAGCGGTTCATAAAGAGAACGGCGGTGTGTCCTCCGCAAGGAATCTCGGAATTCAATACGCAACCGGCGAGTATCTGGGCTTTCTTGACAGCGATGATTATGTTTCACCGGACCTGTATGCCGATTTGGTCGACATATTAAACAGTAATCCCGGTCTTGACGGAATCAGGTATCAGTTCAGAAACGTTTACGGAAGCGAATTGAGAGAAAGCTCTTCCAGTAAGAACTTAGGGGCGATACCGCTGGATAGCAAGTTAAAAGCCATGCAGCTGATTTTGGTTGACAAAGAATTTCCGAGTGTTGCAATTTTTCTGTTCAAAAGACAAAAGATTCGACATACATTCAATGAAGATGTCAAAACGGCTGAAGACTACCTGTTCATGATGCATTACATAATGCATGCTGAAAAAGTATTTATAACAAATAAAGTCTATTATTATTACGTTTATAACCAGAACAGTATCACACGAGCCAGTATCACTCCTGAAAGAGCCCTTTCTTATCTGAAATCCCAGCTCTTTGTATGCCGTGTTGCAGACAAATACATAAGCAAGTACTCTCTCAGCGAATTACATAATGCTCAGATCGAAGATATAACAAGTGTGATATCCAACAATGTCAATAGTTTATTCCCTGACATAACGTATTCACAATATAAGAAATATATAGAAGATGCGCGCAGCTTAAGAGACTTCAGGTATTTTAACAGGTCCCGTATTTATGACTCAGTGTTAAATCCGAGTTTACTCTTCTATTTATCAAAGAAAATGTCAAAAACGGGGAAGAAAATCCTGAAAGGTATTATAAACAGATAACACAATTTCAAAGCTCACGTGATTTCCTCTAAATCTTTTTCCTCTATAGGTCGAATCACTCTGGCCGGATTTCCTACAACAACGGAATTTGACGGAACATCCTTCGTAACAACGGATCCGGCACCAATGATAACATTATCACCGATCTTTATGCCGCCGATAACCGTTGAATTTGCCGCAATGTAAACATTGTTTCCGATTATCGGGAAGTCATTACCGTTTCTTCCGATTACTACGCCGGGACCGACTCTGAGATTCTTACCTGCTTTTTTCGGAAAAATGGCACTGAATCTGTGGGAGACCAGCAATCCCCCTTTAATATCACCCATAATCTCAACACTTTTATCAGCCGGTGAAAACAGGAATCCGATTTTTCCTATCAGTTTTGCAACAGGAGATCCGTTCACAAAGCGGAACCTGAGAACATTTCTGAACTCCTGTTCTCTGCAGCATCGGGTAAACCTTTTTAGCGGGCTCATCCCCTTGCAATCCTCGTCCCACTTAAGGAACCTGCGCGAATCCTCATTGATTTTTTCTCTGGTATCCTTATCAGTGAGCCGGTAAGCGGTCAAAAACAAAATATTCATGTGTACCTCCATCATATCGAAATACCGGATCGTGGCAGTGCGCAGGCACGAAGTAATCCGTAATCAACTTTTGACGACCTAATCATTATATTTTATTATATATTGAAACAGCTCTGAAAGAAAGATATAATTAACCGGTGTTAAATTCACACAATTCTATCGATTAACAGGTGAGAAATATGGTTTACAATAATATTCTGGAAGCAATGGGACATACACCTCTGATCAAGCTCAATCATATAGTTCCGCGTAATGCTGCAGACATCTATGTGAAATTCGAAGGCCTGAATGTCGGCGGCTCCATCAAGACCAGAACAGCCTACAACATGATACTCGATGCCGAGAAACGCGGACTGATCGATTCCGACACCATTATAGTTGAACCTACAAGCGGCAATCAGGGAATAGGACTGGCTCTCGTCGGTGCGGTGCGAGGATATAAGACTATTATCATTATGCCTGACTCTGTCAGCGAGGAACGAAGAAAACTGGTCAAGCACTACGGTGCCGAAGTCATGCTTATCCATGATGCCGGCGACATCGGTGCCTGCATTCAGGAATGCATCGCCACCGCTGACAGGATGAAAAGAGAAAATCCCAACGTTTTTGTTCCTCAGCAATTCGAGAATCTGGCTAATCCCGCTGTACAGCGCGATGTGACCGGGCACGAAATTCTTGAAGATCTCGGATGCCCTGCAGACGGTTTTTGCTCGGGTATCGGGACAGGCGGAACGATTACCGGAATCGGTGAGACTCTGAAAGCAGCTAACCCGAATATGTTGATTTGGGCCGTTGAACCCGAAAATGCTGCTATCCTCTCTGGAGGATCAATCGGTACACATGTTCAGATGGGTATCGGCGATGGTCTTGTTCCTGCTATTCTGAATCAAAACATTTACAGCGATATCTATATCGTGACAGACGAACAGGCTCTGCAGACAGCAAAAGACCTGGCGAGCCGGGAAGGTATCATGTGCGGTATCTCCAGCGGCACGAATGTTGCCGCTGCAATCACCATGGCAGAAAAACTCGGCAAGGGTAAAAAAGTAGTCACCATTCTTCCTGATACAGCTGAGAGGTATTTTTCAACGGAGCTTTTTGACTGATTTATTCCTTTCTGTGCAGGTCACGAAATATCTTTTATTTAATACTTTTATCTAATCATTGGGTTCAAATAATGAAAAGAATAATACTTTTATCGTTGAGTATCGCAGCTACAGGTATCCTGTTTAGTCGGGCTTCCTTCAAACTTATTGCATTGCTCCTGGTAGCAAGCATCATATGTTCATGTATCATCTATTTGATTGAAAAATTTGTTACACAACCTGAAAATGCTTTCGTTCACAAACGTTTTATTATTCTGGATATACTGCTTGTCTCCTGGTTAATGATCAGATTTTACAGCAAGTGGGGCACGAACAGTTTTATTATGACTCTTATGTCGAATATGAATGTGTCTTTACCTATTGCGTTAGGTATTATTGCTTCTGTTCTCGGCATTATTGCATTGCACGCGATTGACACTATGTTCTGCCTGGGTGAGAGTCTGCTTCTGTTGATTACCAAAAGAATTCAGAGCATTAGCGAACCGTATAATCTCTTTGCAGTTCTGGTCATTGTCTTTATGCAGAACATGATCTTGAATTACAGTGGACTTCAGACATTTGAAACCCTTGGTATGCAGAGCATCGTCGCTACTGTATTTAACACTATGGTCATCCTGAGTGTGAACCTCCTCTTCGCTATATTGATCAGGAACTGGAAAGTAACGCTGACGCTCACCACTGTTATATTCTGGATTTGGTCAATTGCAGATTATTATGTCGTCAAGTTCCACGGTAGTCCTCTGTATTTCAGTGAATTTGCAAATGCAAAAACAGCAGCGAACGTAATGTCAGGCTATCAGCTTGAAATCAGTAGCGTTGTTATAATTATCACTATCATCGCTCTTGCAATAATTGCAGAAATAATCCTGTTTGTTTCACATGTCGGCATTTTCAATAAGGATAAAAAGATTCTCAAAATCTGCACGACTCTTGTACTGCTCATATTGTGTTCGGCAGCAAGCGTCTTCGGATATAAGAAAGTTGACCCAAGCTCCCACGGCTGGGCACCCTGGACAGAAGGTCTCCAAACCGGAGGATTCCTATACGAATCAGTGTATGATCTTGAAAAAAGACAAAACCCTATAGTTGAGCCTGAAGGGTATAGTGTTGAATCCATTAAGAAACTGAAATCTGACAAGATAAACTCTGAGAGTTATCCTGATATTATTCTGATTTTGAACGAAACTTTCTGCGACCTGAGTTACAGCGTGGATTTCAAAGCTGATGTCGATCCCATGGCCGCGTTCAAAGATATTGACGGTGCAACATACGGTCATGCGACCGTCGCTAATGTCGGAGGCGGAACGAATGATTCCGAATTCGAATTATTGACTTCCAACTCCAGATATCTGCTGAGCAGTTCTGCACCGTTTACCTTCCTTCCGGAGAAACATCTCAAAAACAGTATCGTTCGTTTTCTTAAGGAAGGGTTCGGATATGAAACCACTGCAATGCACTGCGGTATCGCCGGCAACTACTCCAGAAATATCGCTTATCCGTATCTCGGATTCGATAATATTTACCTGGGAGAAGACTCTTTCAAATATCTGAGCAGCTATGGGAACAGAAAATGGCTTGATTCCGACAACTACCATGACCTTACGGATCACTATGAAGAAGGCGGTGAAGGTCCCCGCTTTATGTATCTCTTAACATTCCAAAATCACGGTGGATATGAGCAAAATGAGCCTTCAAGTGATACCGTCCACGTCGGAACAGATTTCGGTAGTCTCACAGATGACGCAGACGAATTCCTGAGCAGCATGAAATCGTCAGCGGAAGCTTTTCGGGATCTGACAGATTATTTTAAAGACAGCAAGCGGGACGTTATCATCTGTATGGTCGGTGACCATGCACCTGCCTTTATTGCAGAATTGCCAAATGACGCTGAAAGTCCGATTGATGACGAGAGTATCAACAAGTGCACTGTCCCTTACGTGATCTGGTCTAATTTCGATGCAAAAATGACCTCGTATGCGGACTATGCAACCATGACCGATCTTGTACCGATGACTCTCAAAGCAGCCGGGCTCCCGTTGTCTGCTTACTATAAAACTATATTAGATCTGCATGAAGAGCTGCCAATCCGTACAAAGACCGGTAAATACTATGACCGGGATTTCAAGAGCGGAGTGTTCGGGGGTGACACTGACAATCAATTTTTGTCCGATTATTATAATATGGAGTATAACTCGCTGCATGCGGGCGAAGACTATATAGACGAGTTATATACGGTTGCTGCAAAATAACAGCTCAAAAAATCGCTCTTTGCGCGCTGGCGAATACAATCGTCAGCGCGCATTTACGTCTTCACACCGGTGCATTTTAGAATAATCGTGTTGAGATTTGGAAACCTCTGCTTTATTATTAAAAGCAGACCACTCAATACGCAGACACTGGAGGACGCTTTGAAGAAATACTGGGAACAAATCAAAGAATTATACGGAAAGCGGGATCTGGCCTACGCCAGCCTCTTCTGGCTTTTCTCGCAGGCAGGACCGTACACAAAACAATTGCTGGTGAAGCTGGGCATCAGTACTTTTACACTTGCAATGGGCTTCGCAGGTACTATCGTCAGTAAATACATCATTGACGCCACTACCTCCGGCTCACTCAACTGGACCTATGTCACATACATGATTTTGGCTGCCGTCTTCACAATTCTGTTCTCAGCCGTAGCGGATATATTCGACTCCTATATCAGTGAAAAGTTCGAATTCGGTATGAGATGTGATATGTTTAATCAAATCCAGACAGGTGTATGGAACGAGCTTTCAAAATACCATAGCGGTGATATCGTCACCCGTCTGACCACAGACATTTCGACGATTTCATCCGGACTCATTTCTATTATCCCCTCCGCCATCATCATGGGCCTGAGACTGCTTATATCCTTCTGCATACTTTTCTATTTTGACCGCTGGCTGGCAATCTTTGCACTGTTCGTCGCTCCCATCGGTGCAATATGTGCGCTTCTTTATCGCAAGAAGTACAGTTATTATTATAACAAACTGCGCGACACAGAATCTTCCTATCGCACATTCATGCAGGAAAGTCTGTCGAATATCGCTGTTATTAAGACCTTCCAGCTGGAAGCTGATAACATGAATTACATGAAAAACATAAGAAGTGAGCGCATGAGTCTGGTCATGAGCAGTTCCAGGCTCAGTGCCCTTATGTCCGCTTTTATCAGCCTGGTATACAGGACTGCCTATGTAGTTGCATTCTGTTGGAGTGCATACCGGATTTCCACCGGACAGATCACTTACGGAACAATGACTGTCTTTCTGTCTCTGGTCTCCCAGGTCCAGGGTTCCATATCTTCACTCGGTTCGACTATACCGGAGCTCTACCGGATGCTCATCTCTGCAAGACGCATCACGGATATCGTGGATATACAAAACGAAGACTATAAGGATATAACTTCTGTTCCCGAACAGGTTTCGGTGGAAATAAAGGACATGACTTTTTCCTATGACAGAAAGAAAAATATACTGGAACACCTGTCGCTTACCGTAAAGCCGGGTGATATTGTGGGCATTGTCGGTCACTCCGGTGCCGGAAAGACTACTCTGATACGCCTGCTTCTCTCACTGCTCAAACCGGATGAGGGAAGCGTCGAGTACATTGATGAGAACGGAAACAGGGAGAACGCACAGCCCGCCTCAAGACGTTTCATATCTTACGTTCCGCAGGGAAATACCCTGCTCTCCGGGTCGATTGCACAAAATCTGAGAATGGGCAAGAAAAATGCCTCCGAGGAAGAGCTCTGGGAGGCACTCCGAATGGCAGATGCAGATACATTTGTAATGAAAACAGAAGACGGTCTCGACACAAGACTGACAGAGAAAGCCGGCGGTCTCTCGGAAGGGCAGGCCCAGAGAATCGCCATCGCAAGAGCCCTCATCCGCAACAAGCCTCAGCTCATTTTGGATGAGGCGACAAGCGCACTGGACGAAGATACAGAATCAAGGATACTCTCACGGATAACGAAGAGTTACGGTAAGACCATCTTCATCATCACTCACAGGCGATCCATGCTGCGCTACTGCAACCGTGTAATAGAACTCGGTGATGACGCCACTGCCACAATCAGAGACTTGAAATAATATGTTCAGGTCCCGCACGCAAGAGCCGGCACTTGAAATAATATGTTCAGATCCCACACGCAAGAACCGGCACGAAGCTTAAGCTTCGCGCCGGCTGACAAGATTCTGAATATTTCCGATTCGAGCGCTTCGGCGATCATTAAGACCTGTCGGGAAAAACAGATCTCTTAACATCACCGATCTTCTGCCGCAGCTTTCTGTATCGGACATATACAGGCCTTTTCCACTTGCTGCTCAGCCAATTCAGCCCTTTTTCACGCTGCTCGTCGCAGTCAAGTATATATTGCTTTCCATCTCTCTCGTAGGAAACCGCAAGGCCGAAAACGGAAGATCTGGGGATCGGAGCATCCGGATGCTCTGCGTTATCTCCCCAGGTCATGACCGTATTACCATCATCGAGAGTTTTATATACCCTGTGACAGACATAAGCCCCGTCCGTTCTTTTAAATAAAACAACGTCCCCGGGAACCGGTTTTCTTTCAATGGGTACGAAAGTGACCGGGTCCTTATAGACGCGAATCAGCGGCTCCATGCTGAGTGATGTCAAGCTTGTTGTAATCGGGATCTTTGTGCCTTCCTCGGCGAGACGTCTCCACTCCTCAAGAGAAAGCTTGACCATATATTATTCCTCAATCTTTCTCAATCACGCCATACTCATCGAGTTTTGTAAGCAGATTATCCAGATCCTTTGCCGCAACGCTCTCCTCCACCTCATACTCATCGAGAATAGCAGTGAGGAGGTCATCTCTGGAAACGGGTGCCTGCATCTTTTCCCATATAAAAGCAGCCACACCACTCAGCAGAACCGTCCCCTTGAATTTTCCGATATTTTCGTCAGTCGGCATCAGAATCTGCTCACCTGCAATATTTCTTAATACAAAACCACCTTTAGCCTTCATATCCGTTTTCTCCTTTTTATATTTTCCTGCTTCCAGTGCTTTTCTGAGTTCTACTGCCGATTCCGGATCGGGTCCGGAAAAGCCTCTGAGAATCTTAGCACGTGAAGCCAGCTTTGCAATATTGGTCATCTGGATGACCGCTGTTTCAGTGTCCCACATGGGGATAAAGCATTCCTGATACAAAAGTCTACGCTTTTGTTCATAGCTCATCTCCCTGATATAATTCGATTTTTCCGATCTGCGGACCTCAATTATGGTATTGAGCGGATGATGCACGTTTCGGAAGCATTTTTCTTTCCCGTCCCACGGCACACCGTATACCTCCAGATTCTTAACGTCTATCAGAGGCCTGTCGCCGCTTATCAATTCTGCTCCGAACGCTTCTTTCCACGCTTCTGCTCTGGTAGATTTGCCTGTGCCGGACGGTCCGCTGAACGCTATGGCCATATCTTCCAGCTGTATACAGGCAGAATGCAGAGAGACATATCCGTGACGAACCAGCAGGCATTCCAGAGCCATGCGGATCAGAACCTCTTCCAAAGAGTATTCTTCATCAAATCCTATATCTTCCGCTTCCTGTTCTGAATATGTTCTTTGACCGACCAGTTTCAGTTTTTTATAGTCCTCGCTAACCACAAGACCCATCTGATCGTCGAAGACGGCATGATAGAACCATCCCCCGTCGATCTTATGCTGTATTATATAACTCGACCTTACCTCTGTTCCCTGCGGTGCATCTTCCTCCGAGATGACCAGAGAGACATCAGCGGGTTTCGGTTCGGTCTTAAAGTTTTCAAATGACGGAAGGACGATCTCAGATTCAAATACTATGTCTGCAATTTGATAATACAATGCGCTCTTCTCCTCCCTGTCGGCAAGCGTATTCCGGCATTGCCTGCTCATTACCGGACTGCAAACCCACATTCTTTCGGGAACTAAAGAAGGGCACCTCAACCGCAGTTCAAGTGCCCTTTGTTTTCAATATGTTTTAGTTCTTGTCCGGATTGCAGCCGTGTGAACTGCCATGATAAGTAACTACTCTTCCGCAACCTCTGCCGTTGCCCCAGTCACCGTGATCCTTGCCGCCTGCTGATGCGACTACAGACTTTGAATAATCAAAATTAAGACGCTCTGCATCCGGCGTTGAATATTCTTTTTTCATTGTTGCCTCCTTATATCAATATCTAACAATCCTCTTTGTATACTCTATCAGATAGTATCACAATGAAAATTATTCTTCAACACTATTTTCATATTTTTCATTGTTTGCATTCTTCGATTTCACGTATACCGTGTTTTACCAGAAACCGTGCCCGTTCACAGATCTTGGTCGGACGTTTTCCGAGAACTGCATACTGCGTCATATTTGCCGGACAGTTATCACACACAGCGTAATAAGGACATCCGTCACATTCAGCAACGCGCGGCCAGTTATTACAGGCGGTATTGATCTTCTGCCAGGAGGACGCAAGTCCCTCCCTGAGCGGCAGCATTTCAACCTCCGTCAGTCGGTTGCAGGGATACATTTTGCCGTCCCAGGTTATGACGAAGCCCGATCTTCCTCCTCCGCATTGAACCCCGCGTTTTGTGCGGTCAGAGGACCCGCCTCCCGGGGGCGGGAGCTGCTCATCGGGTATCTCTCTCCCCGGTATCCCGTCGATTTCCTGAAGTACGCGGTAGATATGAACATACTCTTCCGAAGTCAAATCAAAATCCAGTCCGCTTCTGCCGGTATCTTCTCTCGGATCGAACAGTTCTGTATTAATTCTAACATCCCGACACAGACTCTTGGCAAGCCTGACAGTATCTATCATTGAATCTCGCAGAAAAGCGTTTGGCGTTATCGCTATCCGAAGCGGCAAGCCGGCCTCGGATACACTTCTGATATTCTTCAAAACCTTATCAAAGGCTCTTCGCCCGGTGACCTTTTCATAGGATTCGTCATCATTACCGTACAATGTGATCTGTATACCGGCAGGCATATGTTTTTCGAAAAAGCTGACCCATTTCTCATCGAGCATCTCGCCGTTCGTCAGCACATTGACCTCACACCCGAGGCTGTGAAGATACAGAAACAATTCCTCGAATCCCGGATATAGCAGACATTCGCCGCCGGTCAGTGTCGCCTGATACATACCCAGTTCATATGCCTGGTGAATAAGACTTTTCCATTGATCCGTCGTTAACGGAGCGCGGCCGCGCATTTGCTCCGCAGATAAATGCGTATAGCACATCTTACAGTCGAAATTGCATAGCGGGGTGAGTTCAAATTGTCCGTGAATCGGGACGCCCTTTATACGTGCCCTCTGCTCCAGATACTCGGCAAAGTCATCAAAGGTACTCTCCTGCCCTCCACTCTTCTTTCTCAGATTATCCAGGAACTCCAGTCCGTTTTTCGGGTTTTCCATAAATTATCGCCTCTTTCCAATCAATAAAGACGAGTGTCATCTTGCACGCGTATCTCACGACCGAAGTCACGATTATTGCGCGATGAAAAATACTCTTATCCTGCTATTCTCTCATCGTCCGTGAAACTTTCTCTCCGCTTCAGAAGCATCTCATATATCCTCTCCCTCGTATAAGCCCCGAGGCGCTTCCTCTCCTCTTTACCGAGCTCATCCGGAATGATTGCTTCCCCGTACTCGACCGTCACATGCTTCCTCTTAACGCGCGGATAGTTTTTCTCAAATATATCCGCCGATCCCGTTATCGCGATCGGTATGATCTTGCAGCCGCTTCGCCTGGCAACATTGAAGCTGCCTTCATGGAAAGGCAGCATATCCGGTTCGCTCTCACCCTGGCTGAAAGTCCCCTCCGGGAAAATGCACATTGAGATGCCCTCTTTCACATTTTCAGTCGCCTCATTTATTGTGGCGACGCCCTGTCTGAGATTCGCTCTGTCAAGAAAGAGGCAGTGAAGACGTCTCATCCATATAGAGAGCAATGGTACCCGCGCCATCTCGATCTTGGCGACGATTCCCGTCACATCCGGAAACAGACTGTAGTTAATGACCGTATCGAAGATGCTGTTGTGGTTGCATATGAATAGCACCGCCTCGTGCTCCGGTATGTTCTCCCTGCCGATCACGGTCAGTCTTGTACCTGCTAAAAACAGAATGATCTTGAAGATGCCCTGTACCATACGGAGGGATACAATGTCGCTGAATCGGGGGTATTTCCTGCCGATCAGCCACAGGATTCCGAGCATCGGGATGAACACTATTAAATAGAGAATTACCGCTAACAGGCAGAGACTAGTTCGAAGCATAAATTGCGCTTTCCTTTCGGAATAATGATATGATCACAGTTCCAAAAGTATCATCCTGACACCGAGCTTGCTCAAGTGGGAGAATGATACTTGGATCGACTTTTATGTCTTAATCATGATAAAAATTGTATCACACCCCTGATTATTATTCTATGTATGACTAAAAAATACTCTGTCAGGTCGTCTCTCACGCGAAAAGAAGCGGTCTCGGAGCGTATTATATGATATACTGGTTGCATGCAGTGAATGCTTAGGCACGTCGCGGCAAGAACGCCGAGGCGTTCTTGAAATTCCATTTTTCGGAGGTCATATCATGTACTGTTCGAACTGCGGAGCAGAAATAAGTGAAAAAGACGCATACTGTCCCTACTGCGGCGTAATGAACGCCCGCGCCGCCGAACGGGAATATATGGAAAAACTGGAAGATATCCGGGAGGATACGGAAAGGCTGGGAGAAGAGTCGGGCAAAGAAAGCCGGCGGGGTATGACGATTGCCGGAAAAAAAGCTTTGAAAATATTTGCGATTGTCGCAGTCATTATCCTGGGCCTCACTTCCTTTTTCATATATCTGGAGACCGGTTTCCTGCGCGGTGACGCCAAGTCTGCAAGAGCGGAAGCGGCCTTTAAGGAAAAGTACTTTCCGAAGCTCGACGAATACTACGCCGCCGGGGATGATGACGCAACTGCGGCATATTTACAGGAAATCTGGAATCAGGACGGCGCCGCTGTCTTAAGCGGCTGGAAGCACTATATGTATATGAAATACTATATGGATTACACAAATGTCTGCGGGGTGCGTAACAGGGAGCTCGATGATGACTTCTGGAAATACGACTACGAACTTGTTTTATACGATGGTATCCAGCTGATCTATGAGACGGACATCGTCGGATATCAGGGTATGACGTCGGCAGAAAAAGAGAAAGTGCGGGGATATCAGAAAGAAGCAGAAGAGATATTTGAAGAGTACTTCTCTCTCAGCAGATCCGACCTCGACGAAATCCATGAGTCATCCGTAGACGAAGGGAATTATCTCTACAGATCCCACATCAGAGAATGGGCTGCCAAGACGGGAGGTGAAAACAAATGAAATGTCCACACTGCGGTGCGCCGCTTAAGATGGAAGACAAATTCTGCACCTATTGCGGTGCTCCGAACACACTGGCCATGCAGCATCAGGCTGATATGGAACACTATGAGCGGGAATTTACCGAAACGCAGGAGGAAGTGCTCACCAAGAGCAGGAAAGCAGGTCACCTGACCGGCTATCTGGTCGTTCTCATCGTCATGATCGTCCTCAACATCGTGGCTGCCTTTTTCAGCAGCAACGCCTGGAACTTCAAATACGAGCGAAGGCGGGTCGAAGCTACAAAGCAGGCGAGTATACACAGGGCAGCTCTTGATAAGATGATCGAGGAGCAGGATTATATCGCTTTGCGTACTTATTATTACAATAACAGGCTTTCGGGCGTTGACGCCTTCCGCGAATATGAAGCGGTAATGAAGTACGCCGGCAATCTCGGCGATGTCTACATGTACCTTTGCAATACCGACAGATTCGGTTACTGGAAATCGGAAAAGAGTCTGGAAAATACGATCACGTCCATGTCTTCCGATATCATTTCTCTGTATGAGAACCCTCTCAGCAGTTACTACAATGAAGAATCTGTCACGGAAGAAAAGCTCGCAGTCATCGAGGACATCAGGAATCAGGCCGAAGCCCTGCTCGTAACATATTGCGGATTCACGAGCGAAGAAGTGCAGGAGCTGAAAAATATGTCGAAATCCCGCATCGAGGATACGCTCAGAGAACATCTGACAGCTATACGTACGGAGCGTGAGGCTGAGGAATCTACCGCAGAAGCCGCACCGGACGAGAGTTTCTCCTTAAAAGCATTTTATGAGGAATACTTTGGAGGTGACGACGTATGAAAAAGCGGAAGAAAAAAAGAATCAGTGCCGGCGGAATCTTCTTCACGATTATTATCGTCTTTCTCTCCTTGATTCTGGTCGGTCAGGGCATTTATATTATGTCGGAAATGAAAGATAGTGACAGACTCTACTACGCGGATGAGGACGACTATATCCGCAACGTCACGTATGAGGACTATTATCGGGTCTTAAGCGATGCGATCGATGATTGTTATCCGGATACAAAACATACAGAGACGGAGAAAGAGATCCGTGCGCTCGGATATTATTACGAGGCGGCTACACTATACAAGGCCTATACTACGGCAGGCGATCAGATATCAGCGGAAAAGCAGCATGCACGCATGGAACGCTACCGCACGGAGGCCGGCAGCTATGCTGACGAGACAACGCGGATCGACGAGCTTTTAGAGCTCAGCTAAGTGAAATTGACATCAATGCCGGGACTTTTTGCAAAGAGATTAATCCCTCTTGTCATTCAACATTTTTAAAGAAATGAGGTACCTTTATGCAGTACAGGAAAGACCGCAACGGAAACAAGATCTCCGTCCTTGGCTACGGATGCATGCGTTTCCCGCAAAAAAACGGATCTATCGATTACGAGAAAACAAAGGCCCAAATCAAACTTGCAATCGACCATGGCGTCAACTACTTTGATACAGCATATGTTTATCCCGGAAGTGAGGAAACTGTCGGCAAAATCATGGAAGACCTCGGCGTCCGGAAGGACATTTACATTGCCACCAAACTCCCTCAGTACATGGTGCGCACAAGCGCCGCTATTGACAGGTATTTCAACGAGGAACTGAAAAGGCTCCGCACTGACTATATCGATTATTACCTGATGCATATGATGACCGATGTGAGCCAGTGGGAAAATCTGGACAACCTCGGCATACGCCAATGGATCGACGACCAGAAAGCCGCCGGACGAATTCACAATATCGGGTTCTCTTTCCACGGAACGACTGATATGTTCCTGAAGATTCTCGATGCTTACGACTGGGATTTCTGTCAGATCCAGTATAATTACCTGGATGAACACACACAGGCAGGCAGAGCCGGTCTTGAGGCCGCAGAAGCAAAAGGTATTCCGGTCATCATTATGGAACCGCTGCGCGGCGGCAAGCTGGTAGATCTGCTTCCCGATAAAGCCAAAAAGCTCATTGCGGAAAATGAGCGCGGCTGGTCTCCCGCCGAATGGGCTTTTCGCTGGCTCTGGAACCAGACCGGCGTCACATGCGTGCTCTCAGGCATGAATACCAAGAAAATGATTGCCGAAAACATCAGGTCCGCTTCCAGAATGCGTCCCGGCATGTTGACGGAGGAGGACCAGGCTTTCCTCGGGCAGATCTGCGATATCATCCGTGAGCACACAAAAGTCGGCTGCACAGGCTGCCGCTATTGCCAGCCATGCCCGAAGGGTGTAGATATCCCGGCACTTTTCAGATGTTACAACGCGATGTATGCCGAAAACAAAGCCACCGGCCGCAAAGAGTATATGCAGACTGTAGCCCTCAGAAAAGACCCGGCATTTGCGACACAGTGCGTTCGCTGCGGAAAATGCGAGAAGGTATGTCCGCAGGGTCTCAAGGTCATGGATCTCATTCAGGAGGCGGACCGCGCGGTCAGGCCGCTGTATCTGCGTATCGGTTATGCGGCGGCACGCAAGTTCATGTTCAGATAATAAGAAAGGATCTCCCATGAAAATACACGGCCTGCAGAAAATGACCCTTCTGGATTATCCCGGCCACGTTGCCTGCACGGTTTTTCTCGGGCAGTGCGACTTCCGATGTCCTTACTGCCACAATTACGAGCTCGTGGACGGCTCGGCTCCCGCCTGCATGGGCAGCGACGAGCTGTTTGCCTTTCTTAAGAAGCGTCAGGGCCTTCTGGATGGCGTCGCCATCACCGGCGGAGAACCCTGCCTGCACAAAGGGCTGTATGATCTGATTGTGGAAATCCGCAAGCTGGGTTTCGCCGTTAAGCTTGATACCAACGGTAACCACCCTGCCCTTCTCTCGAAGCTCCTTGACGGGCATCTCGTCGATTATGTGGCGATGGATATCAAGAACAGCCCGTCAAAGTATGCTATGACCGTCGGTCTCGAGAGAATCGACCCGGAACCGATCCGGCACAGCATCGACCTCCTCATGCAGGGTACGACCGAATACGAATTCCGGACAACTGTCGTCAGAGAGCTCCATGAGGCACAGGATTTCGAGGAGATCGGGCAAATGATTGCCGGAGCCTCCCGGTACTACCTCCAAAAGTTCACTGACCGGGATACCGTTCCTTATGGAAACCTGCATGCACATTCTAAGGAAAGCATGCAGATGTTCGCAGAAATCGTATCAAAATATGTTGACTATGTAAGCCTTCGCGGTGTAGACTGAATCTCGCACTGTTCCGCATAATATGTGCATGCTGTAGATGATCTCATGCATAATACATCATATTCTGCGGTGTACCGAAATCATACAAGTTCTGCGGCAAAGGTTGCGGATTCCCGGTACGGATCGACTCTATCTTGACTCCTCCGGCCGCTCAAACCACAAGATGTTGTGTTTTTGTTAACAAATTACAATAGATATTGATTTAATCACCTTCGAGTGATAGTATATAAGACGGTTGCCGAACGGCAGCCGTCTTTCTCTCAGGTGCCGCTTATGAACGGTACCTTGTTAATGAAAGCACAATCCGACAGACAAGCGACTTTTTTCGCACACATATATGTGTCACAGCTATCAGGCAAAAAGGGGGGTTCATATGTACAAAGTCATAAAAAGAGACGGCCAGATCGCGGATTTCGAGATCAGCAAGATCACAGACGCCATCACAAAGGCTTTTGTGGCGCTTGAAAAGCAGTATCATCCGAGCATTATTGAGCTGATCGCTCTCCACGTAACTGCTGACTTTGAAAGCAAAATCATCGACGGTCAGATCAATGTCGAGAGTATTCAGGACAGTGTGGAAAAAGTCCTCTCCGAGTCCGGCTACGCAGATGTTGCGAAAGCATATATTCTGTACCGCAAGCAGCGCGAAAAGGTCCGCAATGTCAACTCCACTCTTCTCGACTATAAAGACCTTATCGATAACTACCTGCAGATCAACGACTGGCGCGTCAAAGAGAACTCCACCGTCACATATTCGGTCGGCGGACTGATTCTCTCCAACTCCGGTGCGATCACAGCCAATTACTGGCTCAGCGAAGTCTATGACGACGAGATCGCCATGGCACACCGCAGTGCGGCCATCCACCTGCATGATCTCTCCATGCTGACAGGTTACTGCGCGGGCTGGAGTCTCAAGCAGCTGATCATGGAAGGTCTCGGCGGTGTTCCGGGCAAGATTACTTCCTCACCGGCTAATCACCTCTCGACGCTCTGCAACCAGATGGTCAACTTCCTCGGTATCATGCAGAATGAATGGGCGGGCGCTCAGGCGTTCTCGTCATTCGACACTTACCTGGCTCCGTTCGTCAAAGTCGACAATCTCTCGCAGAAGGAAGTGAAGCAGTGTGTTCAGTCCTTTATCTACGGTGTCAACACGCCGAGCCGCTGGGGAACACAGGCACCATTTTCCAACATCACTCTTGACTGGGTAGTTCCGAACGACCTGAAGAACCTTTCAGCCATCGTGGGCGGACGTCATATGAATTTCACATACGGCGACTGCCAGAAAGAAATGGATATGGTCAACAAGGCCTTCATCGAGATCATGATCGAAGGCGACCACAACGGACGCGGATTCCAGTATCCGATTCCGACCTATTCCATCACGCGCGACTTCGACTGGAGCGACACCGAGAATAACCGTCTGCTGTTCGAGATGACTGCCAAGTACGGCACACCGTACTTCTCCAACTATATCAATTCCGATATGGAGCCGAGCGACGTGCGCTCTATGTGCTGCCGTCTCCGCCTCGATCTCCGCGAGCTCAGAAAGAAATCCGGCGGTTTCTTCGGCGCCGGCGAATCGACAGGTTCCATCGGCGTTGTAACGATCAACATGCCGAGAATCGCATACCTCGCAAAGGATGAAAAGGATTTCTACCACCGACTCGACGTCCTGATGGATCTCGCTGCCCGCAGCCTGAAGACGAAGCGCACGGTCATCACCAAGCTGCTCGAACAGGGGCTGTATCCGTACACAAAGAGATATCTCGGAACATTTGATAACCACTTCTCGACCATCGGACTGATCGGTATGAATGAAGTCGGTCTGAATGCCAACTGGCTTCGCGCTGATCTCACCGATGAGCGCACACAGCGTTTCACCCGCGATGTCCTGAACCACATGCGTGAGCGCCTCTCCGATTATCAGGAGCAGTACGGCGACCTGTACAACCTGGAGGCAACACCGGCTGAGTCCACGACTTACAGATTCGCAAAGCATGACAAGGAACTGTATCCGGATATTATCACGGCGAACATGAACGGTACGCCGTACTACACCAATTCATCCCACCTTCCGGTCGGCTACACAGAAGATATCTTCTCCGCACTGGATATTCAGGATGATCTGCAGACACTGTACACATCCGGAACCGTATTCCACGCCTTCCTCGGCGAGAAACTTCCGGACTGGAAAGCAGCTGCCAATCTCGTACGGAAAATCGCAGAGAACTACAAGCTGCCGTACTATACCATGTCCCCGACATATTCCGTCTGCAGGGACCACGGCTATCTTACCGGCGAACAGTTCTCCTGCCCGATCTGCGGCTGCACTACGGAAGTTTACAGCAGAATCACAGGCTACTATCGTCCGGTTCAGAACTGGAACGACGGTAAGGCCCAGGAATACAAGGACCGCAGAGTTTACAATATCGGACGCTCAAGGCTTCTGCACAACGGACCCAATCCGGCACCGGTCGATAAGCCGGCAATGCAGGCTGCCGCAGGCAGTGAGACTCGCAGCGATGTAAGTTCGGCAAAAGAGCCCGGCAAGACTACCACTGAGGCAGTAAATGCCGCCGCAGATGCACAGCCTGTCAACGTAGTTATGGATACAATTCCGAACGTAGACGCTAGAAATGAGACTCGCAGCTCCGACCCGTCGATCCTGCTCTTTAAGACAACGACCTGCCCGAACTGCAAGGCGGCGACCGCAATGCTTGACAGTGCAGGCATTCCGTACACGCTGGTCGACGCGTCCGAGCACAAGGATCTGGTGCGCAAGTACAGCGTTATGTCCGCTCCGACTCTGGTCCTTGTTAAGGGAGACACATACGAGCGTTTCCGCGGCGTTTCCGACATCATGGGCTGGCTGAAGCACAGGTAAACAGAACATTCTGAAATCACGAGAATTCATTGTCTGCGATAAGCTTCATTTTCAGCATTCGGCAAAGGCTGTTGACACAGAAATTCATTTTCAGATAAAACAATCAGCTTCCCGCACAGAGTTTACTGCCGTCATTTTCAGACCGGCGAGAACAGATGTGGGAAGCTTTCTTTAACTAAAGGAGAAGGAATATGAGCAGTTTTGGAATACAACCGGAAGATTACCTTGAACCGCGCTGTCTCCTCTGCGAGGAGCCCTACGGAGTGAAACCTGAAGTCAGGCCCGTCCCGCAGTCGCGTATTGTTGAGAGGCTCAATGAATACATGGCGCAGCGTGATTATGCCGGAGCCGAGAAACATCTCCTCTATTGGCTGGAGGAGGCAAAACTCGGTCACGACCTGCGAGGACAGCTCATGCTCCGCAATGAGCTGATCGGACACTACCGCAAAACGGGCGACAAAGAAAAATCTCTTGAAAATGCATTCTCCGCCCTCGGCCTCCTAAGCACACTCGGTCTTGACGGTTCGCTCAGTTCGGGAACGACATACGTGAATGCGGCGACAGCCTTCAATGCATTTGGCGATCAGGAGAGGTCACAGGTACTATTTGAAAAAGCCAGGAATGTATATGAGTCAATCGAAGGAACAGACAGCGCTCTTCTTGGCGGACTCTATAACAACATGGCATTGAATCTTTTCGCATTGAATCGCTATGACGAAGCGCTCAGCTTTTATGACAAAGCCTTGCACGCTATGGCAAAGGTGGATAACGGCAGACTGGAACAGGCCATCACATACCTGAACATGGCGGACGTCTATGCGGCGATGCTAAGTCCCGAAGAAGGCGAGGCTAAAGTCTATGAGTGTCTCGACAAAGCCTATGATCTTCTGATAAACGGTGAACTCCCTGATATGGGTTATTATGCGTTCGTGTGCGAGAAGTGTGCACCGACGTTTGAATACTATGGATATTTTCTGGCTGCCCAGGATCTGAATGAGCGGGCTGAGATTGGATATAACAGATCGACGTGAAGTCAATATTCTGAGACGGAAACCTCCTGAATGAACAAATCTGCGAACAGTACATCTACCTCTGATTCGGATCAGAGGACGATGTGAGCTGCGATTGAATCATGATAATAAAGAAATGAGGATAGATATGAAAGGGTTGGAACTGTCCGAACAGTACTACGAAACATACGGAAAAGCGATGCTCCGGGAACAGTTCCCGGAACTTCTGCCTTATCTCGCCGCCGGGCTGACCGGAAGCGGCTCGGAATGCTTCGGCTATGACGATGAAATCTCCCGCGATCACGATTTTGAACCGGGGTTTTGTCTCTTTCTGCCGGATGAAGACATTGTCGACAGGCGCACGGCTTTCAGACTTGAGCGAGCCTATGCAAAGCTTCCGAAAGAATTCATGGGGCTCAGGCGTTCCCTGGTTCAACCGGTAGGAGGGGCAAGGCACGGAGTCTTGAGGATCTCAGACTATTTTGAGGAAAAAATCGGAAACCGGACCGGCGAGCTGACCAATATGGAGTGGTTGTCCCTCTCGGAATCCTACCTGGCCGAAGCGGTGAACGGAAAGATTTTTTTCGATAATTTCGGAGAAGTGTCGAGGATTCGCCAAAAGCTGTCATGCTATCCGGAGGACGTGAGAAGAAAAAAACTGGCCGGACATCTGCTTCTTATGGCTCAGTCCGGCCAGTATAACTATCTCCGCTGTATCCGCCACGGCGAGCAGGCTGCTGCACAGCTTGCCGTCACAGAGTATGTAAAGAGCGCTATGGCTGTCATTTTCCTCCTGAACAAGACATATCAGCCATATTACAAGTGGAGCTTCAGAGCTATGCGCGCTCTGCCGAAGCTAAGGGTTAACGCACCTCTCATGGAGTGGCTCATCACGACGAACAATGAACCGTCGATGCAGGAAGAAAAATCCGCTGTCATCGAGGGGATTGCACAGGATATCGCAGATGAGCTGCATGCGCAGGGGCTGACAGAGGCGGTCTGCGACGATCTCGAAAAGCATGCCTACTCGGTCAATGACGGCATCCGGGACGGGCAGCTTCGAAATATGCACGTATTGTCGGCAATTCGCTGACATAATTGCGCGGGGAACAAGTTTCCCCGCGTTTCGCTTTCATTGCCTCGAAAGAAAAGCATGTACCGACGCTGCAATCGATACGCTGTAAGACGAACATGTAGCAGCGTTATTCCAAGCGTTGCCGCGAAAGACGATACTGCACCGTCATTTCAACAATCAGTGCTCATAAAATTCCATAGAGCCATAGTACGCAAGCAGATCAATAATCTTTTCAAGTTCCGGGCCCGTGAGACCTGTCTTCTCTGCGACAACATCCGCATCTTTGGCACGCAGCCCCTCATCAAAGAGGTCAGAAGCCAGTTTCGCCGCCTGTTTTTCTGTCATAGTTATCCTCCTTTTCCGATTACGCGTCGGAGCGCGCAAAACCGTTCTTCATGCCCATACTCGCCGCGTAGAGCACTTTTGAGAGCAGTTCCTGTGTCTTCTCGGCAGCGAAATCAGCCATGCGCTGATTCGCCTCCTGAAGGCACTGAACGATCTGACTCTCATCTTCCTTCATTTTAGCGTCTGCCTTACCGTCCGTTTCTGCCAGGAACCTCTGCCCCTCGGCATGCATCGCATTCTGATATCTCTCCACATGTATCGAGCATTCCGCAAAATGCGCATCCGCCAGAGCCCCGATCATACGGTTGCACCAGTAAAAATTATCTGTCGTTACGCAAGACCCTGTCGCTGACAGATATGCGGGTGTAGACGCAATATTTGCATAAAACGGCACAAATGCATTGAATACATTCGAACCCATCGCAATCCACTGGACCGCCATGAATTCATCCGGCATATACGGTCTTAATTGAGTGCACGAGACAAAATTGTTCCGGTTGACACCGATCGGACGATACTTTCCGCGCCCGGTCATAGTTTTGCCGTAAGGATCATACTCTGTTCCCTGGAAATGTGACGAAAGTACATACTTCACATCTTCTACCGTTACTTTTCTCTCAGGGACAAGGCTCCATGGAAGGTCGTCCGATTCCGGCGTGAAATCGGCGTTCCCGCCATCCCAGACATATGTATCCGGGTTCAGATATCGCTCCATATACCACGCTCTCGGTGTGTTATAGATATGATCCGCGTCGGACCTGCTTCCGAGTGCTCCCCGCACATCAAATGCAGCATCCTTCTCTAACGTATCCTCCTCATCGTCCGGATCGCGCATCGTCACATCCAGGTGATTTCTCCTCAGGAATTCTATCACATCTGCGGAGCACATATGATTTTTCCGTTTTCCGAATGCATCTCTCATATCGAACCGGTCGATTCCCTGCTGGTTCGGCATGACAACATATTCCTCGTCCGGCACGCGCTTCGCGATCCAGTGATGTCCCCCGATTGTCTCCATCCACCAGATCTCGCTGACATCCTGAAAACCTACACCGTTCATCTCATAGGTTCCGTACTTCTCGAGGAGCTGTCCCAGACGAACGACCCCTTCCCGCGCGCTGTGGATATATGGGAGCACAATGGTCACCAGATCTTCCTCCCCTATTCCGCCTTTGACCAGAGGATCTGCGCCGAGAACTCGCGCGTTGGAAGTGATGGTTTCCGTGGCAGTCATCGCTACATTGCAGGTATTGATGCCGGCCTCCCCCCATATTCCCTCATCAGGGAGCGCATTCGGCACCGCTGTGTACCGCATGGGATCATCCGGAAGGTCGATCTCGACCTTCGAGATAACGGATTTATAATGTCTCGGCTGCTCCTCCGGCGTGACCACGATGAATTTTTTGGGAGTGAATTCACCGGACGGAGAATCCTCGTTCCTCGCCATGAGCGTTGAGCCGTCATAAGATGCTTTTTTACCTACAAGTATTGTTGTACAGGGCATGTCGATCTCCTTCCTGTCTAATCCTGTAATTGTCTCGTCGTCAGTTCAGCCCACGCCGGTCTGAACCCCGATGCTATTGCTACATTCTGTGAGAGCATGTGAGATGTCGCTGTTCCGTAATAGGGGACACGGTCATGCTTCAGAATCTCGTCTCTGAGCCTTGTGACAAGTATCTTCCCGATACCCAGGCCCCTCGCCTCGGGCAGGACATCTATTCCGATCTGCCAGAACATAGCGCTGTCTGCGCTTGCTCCTGCCATCCCGAGGATATCATCGCCTCGGAATGCTGCAACGCCGATGATATCCGGTGCGGTCTCACAAAAAGAATAAGCGTTTTTAAAACGAGAGTCGCCGCGGAATGCCTCGATCTCGGTGCCTTGATAAAGGCGAAAATCAAAATCATGTTCCCGTTGTGTGCCGCAGGAATTTCCTGCCGTACTCTCAAGGACCTCATCTTTCGGCACAAAAAAAGGATGTATCTTATCCAGACAATAGCCGTATTCCTCCAGCTTGCGGTCCAGCACGCGCATATTAGCCGGTTCCATGTACCATGAACCCTCGTCATTTTCGTACATGGACCGGCACCACTCCACGATCCTCTCGTCACCGGTAAACATCAATTTATTGCGGAAAGAAACCACTTTCAGAAAGGTCACCGGTTTTTCTTCAAACCTGCGCCTTCCCTCAAGCGGCACGTATACATGGAACTGATTTTTTCTGTCCGCCGCTTCGGCCGGCGTACAGCAATAATCCAAAGCAAGCTGATCATAAAGTCGCTGTTTCAAGTCACTGGGCTGCATTTGTGTCCTCCGTTTGTCTGGTTGTGAATGATTATAATACAAAAAAGCCATTTTCCCACCGCAAACGTCCTGCGATGAAAAATGGCTTTTCGATGAAATCATATATTCTTCCTGATTGTCAGAATATTGCTGCCATTCTTATATTCATAGCGCACATCTTCCATATTTTTCTTGACCATATAAATACCCAGTCCGCCGATCTGCCGCTCATCCGAAGATAACGAGATGTCAGGGTCCTTTTTGGCCAGCGGATCATAGGGCTTTCCGTTATCGATAAATGTAATTGAAACTGAGAGAGGATCATCATTGACTTCTATCTCCAGTTTCACCCAGCCGATTTCAGGATCGTATGCATACTGCGCTATATTAACATATAATTCCTCAACTGCCACATCGAGATGCGTCTTCTGTCTTACAGGACAGTTGAGTCTCTCCAACTGTTCATCAACAAAAGCAAGGACCTCCTCCAGATTTTCTATTTTAGCTTCAATCGTCAGTTCCTTCATCACAGCTTCCCCTTTCCGCCGGAGTTGTTGAATTATTAATAATTTATTATACCATCACCGGGGTAGATTAATCAAGAACGCCTCGGCGTTCTTGCCGCACCGTGCATGATACGAAGCACCTTCCTTAGTGCGCGGCTGCGATCCGCCGTGCCTAAGCATGCGTAACAATGCTCCGGTGGAGCATTGTGTAGCGGAGGCCTTTAATCTCCGCTATAGCCGAATCATCTGCGCTCAATCGGCGGTCGTCCCTCAGGATTTCCGGTACACTTTTCTTTGTTGGACCGTGAAATAATAGCCGTATTCGAACAGCGACATAATGATCCATCCCAATGCAGATCCCCATGCTTCTCCCCGAATACCGATGTTCGGCACGAGAAGGAACACCATGATTGTCCGCACAGATATCTGAATGACGGTGCAGATGAGTGTCATTGTCATCTGACCCATTCCCCTGAAATATCCCTGAATAGCATTCGTCCAGTACGGCAGAATGAACATGAACGCCTTGATAGACAGGTAGGATACACCGATCGCGATCATCTGCTCACCGCCCTTCGCCGGTGCGAAAAGCTTCATGAGCGGTTCTCTGCACACGAAGACAAGAAACGTAATGATCGGGCAGTATACAAATCCGATCATGATTCCCTTCCACAGCGATTCCTTTGTGCGTTCCATGTTTCCGGCACCGAGATTCTGCGCAGTACAGGTCATAATGCTGTGTCCGACGCTCTGCCCCGGAATTCTGGCAAAGTCCTCGATGCGGCATGCGGCGTTGAATGCGGAAATCACGTAGACGCCCTGCAGATTAATGACACTCTGGATCAACAGTTTTCCGATCGGCTGACATGCCTGCTGGAGCGCTGTGACAAGGCCGCTCTTTAATATTATACGCAGCATCTTTGTATCAAGAACAAGTTCCTTGCGTCGAATCTGCAAAACAGGAATATGCCTGTAAACATAAATATAACATAGAATCGCTGAAATGCCTTCCGCAAGGGCAGTCGCGATTCCCGCTCCCACAACACCCCATCGGAAACCGAATATGAAGAGGACATCCATCAGCGCATTCAACACAGATGCTATGCCGACAAATATGACCGGCGTTTTTGCATCCCCTACTGCCCTTAGGGCGTTTGACATAATGTTATATTGAAACGTAAAGATACATCCGATAAATATGATGCGGGTGTACGCGGTTGCAGATGCAAGGATATCTTTGGGAACATTTAACATCTCAAGTATCTGCCCGGAGAAAAGCACGCCTAACAGCAGTACCGCAAGAGACGCCATCGTCCCGAAAATAATCGTAGTCGAAAGGGCTCTCTTCACCTTCTCATTATCTCCTGCACCAAAGTACCTGCCCATGAGAACAGACGCGCCTATACCGATTCCTGAGATGCTTAGTATAATAATGGTCGACACCGGCTCCGAGACGCTGACAGCCCCGAGGCCGTATACGCCGACCCCTTTGCTCACTATAATCGAATCGACCGCATTATAAGTCAGCTGCAGGATATTCCCCATTATCAGTGGGACTGCGGTCGAAAGCAGATGCCCGTATATATTTCCTTCGGTCATTTTTCGCATAATACAATCCTGCCTCTTTCCTGACATACAGAAAGAGGAACCCGTAAACTACAGGTTCCCCGATGTATGAGCTACCACTGTTCTTCCGTTATGAAGAATTCTGACTTGACCTTGTAAACGAGGAGCACCATCCTCGGAAACTTCTACTGTCAGACCGCCTCCCGGCTGGCTGAGAGTCATCCGGACAGGCGCTCCGCTTTCTGCTGCCAGATATGCGACCGCAGCGGTTGTACCGCTTGCGCAGGAGTTCTCCCAGCAGATCGTATCTGCTGACGGTACATAAACGAGAGGTTTCAGCCTTGCATTTGCACGATCAAGGAACATAAGGCCGATAGCGTCTGCATCGAGCTCCCTGCACCATATGCGGGCGTACTCTTCCGCCTGAACCTTCTCCATATTTTCCTCCATGATAACATGGAGGATACCTTCAAAACAGACTACGGGCACATCTCCCGCACCCGGTAGTACCACTCTCTCAATCTTCTCGGGACAGGGCATATTGACTGTGCCTGTCCAGCTTCCATCGCTCATTCCCTCGACCTTGGCTCTGATCGGTTCCTGCGATCCGGAAACACGCATGATTACTTCGGATTTCACAGCTCCTGCCTTTGCAACCGCGTATACAGCCGCACACATGGAAGCATTTCCGCAGAACTCTCCGCCCGCCATGCGAAGCGCGATATCGCAGGAATCGTCTTGCGAAAGAAAACCGACCTGCTCCGACTCCGGAATGATCCGCATAAGCTCTGCAGCGATCCGGGGCTGCAGAGCGACCGGCACCGGGGTCGTGACCAGTATGGTGATGTTCCCGGTGGGGTCTAAGACACAGTACTCTACCTCCGCATGAAACTGCTCCCGGTCATTCTCCCGGTCATTGCTGATTTCTTCATTCAACATATCTGCTGCCACTTCTCATCTTCCGTCCTTATCGCTGATAATTCCTCAGGAACTGTATAGTTCTTTCCTGGGTCGGATCGCCGAAGACCTGTTCAGGATCTCCCTCCTCAACGATGACGCCTTTATCCATGAATATGACGCGGTTGCTGACCGCTCGCGCGAACGGCATCTCATGCGTTACGACAACCATCGTCATCTTCTCCTCTGCGAGCTGACGAATAACTTTGAGAACTTCACCTGTAAGCTCAGGGTCAAGCGCACTGGTCGGTTCGTCAAAAAAGAGAATTTCAGGCTTCAGGGCAAGTGCACGGGCAATTGCGACACGCTGCTGCTGACCGCCTGAAAGCTGGCAGGGATAAGCATCCGCGCGGTTTTCCAGATTCATCTTCCTAAGAAGCTCCATCGCTTCCGCGCGTACCTCTTCCTTATGGCGCTTCTGTACGTGAACCGGGGCGTCCATAATATTCTTAAGTACCGAATAATGCGGAAACAGGTTGAACTGCTGAAAAACCAGTCCGAAATAGCGCTTGATCTGGGACAGTTCAGCGTGATGGACATACGTTGCGACGCCGTTTGCGTTCGTGGTGACGGCACTTCTCCCCATATAGGAGATGTCACCTGCGTCAATCGTCTCAAGGAAGGTGGCACAGCGAAGGAGCGTACTCTTTCCGGAGCCGCTGGGTCCGATGACACTGACGACTTCGCCGGAATCGACATGCATGCTGATATCCTTAAGAACCTCCAGATCGCCGAACGATTTCTTGATTCCGTTCATCTGTAAAATCATATGCGCATCCTCCTTCCTTACTTGTAATAGTCAAACGCCTTTTCAATGCGTTCCATGATGAAGGCAACTAGATAGTTCGCGGCGAAATAGAAGACGCCTGCAATGACGAACGGCATAAATGACGTCTGCGACGCAGCGATCTGTTTCGCGATAGAGAACATTTCGTTATAAGCCAGTGTGAACGCCAGAGAAGTGTCCTTTACCAGCGTAATGATTTCATTGGTAACAGATGGCAGAATAGCTTTCAGGACCTGCGGCAGAATAATCTTGAAAAAGGTCTGAACCTTATTGTAGCCGAGAATTTCCGCAGCTTCATACTGACCGACCGGAATAGTCTCCATACCTCCTCTGTAGATCTCCGCAAAGTACGCCGCATAATTCATGGAGAAGCCGAGCAGAATGGCTGTGAACCGGTAGCCGCGAATATTCATTCCGAACAGATAATAAGGTCCGAAGTACCACATGAGGAGCTGCAGCATAAGCGGGGTTCCTCGCATTATGGCAATGTAAATCTTGGTGATCTCGCGCACTATCGTGAATCTTGACCGGCGCAGGAACATGACAATCATGCCGAGCGGCATGGAAAACAGAATTGTCAAAATGAAAATAGCACAAGAGCGAAGCATGCCCTCTCCCATGGAGGACAGCATGGTAGAAAAGCTCATAAATCATTCTCCTCTTAAAAATCTAATATCGCGCAGATATCGCTGAATTCTGTTGCTAATATAACGCGAAAGAGGTGAAATACCCCTAATTAAAGAAAAAGCACGGGCCGTATGAACCGGCCCAATGCCTCTTTCATGTGTCTTAAGAAATCTGCTCTGCGGGTGTGCTCGGCGCTCCCCGCAGAGGAACTTAGCTTATGAGTTGTTGTCTGTGATCAGGAAGGATCCTGCTGTCATATCGATAGCGATCGCATCGATTGCGCCGGCCTTAAGATCGTTGTAAGCGATTGTGTATGTCTCATACACTTTAAGCTCTGCAAATGTATCGGCGAGGTCTTTCTGAGAATCCTGAAGCATGTCATAAGCAGATGTGGCAGTCTGAACGCCGACGATCTTTCCGCTCAGGTCTGCGAGCGTCTTGATATCGGAATCACCGGGGACCAGAATGCCCTGTGTGTTATTGGAATATGTGATGCCCCATGTGTAATCATCCTCGCGGCCTTCCTTCGTGAAACCGGACCAGATGCAGTCACAGCTGCCTGCGTTGAGCTCCATGTCCTTTGCATCCCAGTTGAACGGTACGGACTCATATCCCCATCCGAGGTAATCGCAGACCGCCTGGCAAAGCTCTACGTCAAAACCGCCGACGGATCCGTCATCCTGAAGGAAGGAATACGGCGGATAGTCAAGGTCGAAACCATGCTTGAACGTAAAGCTGCTGTCTCCCGAGCCTTTTTCAGGGAGAGTAGACGGATCGATATCATCCGCTTTGAGGCACAGATAATCTTTGATATCCGGATACTTCTTACCGATCTCATCGTATGTACCGTCAAGTACAAGTGCCTGAACAGCGCCGCTGACAGTCTCTGCAAGTTCTTCGTCACCTTTACGGAAACCGATCGCATAGGATTCAACACCGAGGTCTTCCTCAAGAAAATGATAGGATGACGCAGCTTTTGCAGCTTCTACTTCAGCTGAAGTGTCGGCAGCCTCGACAGCTGTGGATGTATCGGCTGTCCCGGCGGGCTCAGTGGAAGCGGTTGTAGAAGATGAGGAACCGCAGCCGGCGATAGAAACCGGAATGAGTAACAATGCCATAATGAGAGCAAGTTTCTTTTTCATTATAAATCTCCTCCATTTTTAAGACGTCTCGCGTCAAACTTCTATCATATTATCACGTTACCGTACTAAAAGGAAGTCTTTTTTTCATCTATTTATAATACGTGAGGATGCGCAGGGATTCGGTTTGGAAGATGTCAGCTAACGCTGATCCGAATCCCGCGCCATGTCTCGCGAGCGAGCCTTGAATCTTCAGCGAGCAATATCCCCGACTCTATTGCGAAATCATAACAGGTCATTGTAAAATGTATTTATTCTTTAAATGCAAAATACGAGGAATACAGGCAGAAATTCCGGCAGCTGTAAGGGGGTATCTATGGATATAAAGAATATTTCAAGTATTGACATGTCTTCTCTCTCAACAGAGCAAGCATACGAATTAGGACTCAATTCTATCTTTCTTGAGGATGACGGGACCTACAACTGGATCTACTGCATGAAAATGCGTCAGGACCTGTCCATGTTCAAATTCATTTTTAAAATCGTCTCTGCCATGTATGCATTAATGGTCATTATAATACTCCTTTTGATACATGGCTCCGGTGATGTTCTCGAGCTCCTCGGCATTTTCGCTCTCTGCTATGCCGTTATTGTCCTTGTCATTATCTTCTCATATTGGCTTATCGATAAGATATTTAAAGGCAACTATATGCTCATTTTCGAAATGAATGAGGAGGGAATCACATTTTCCCAGACAACAGATCAGGCAGAGATGACCCGGATGATAGCAGCTACATCGGCAGCCGTCAATCTGGCAGGCAACAATGTCGGGGGTGTAATCGCCGGCACAGGCATGGCCTTCAGACCGAATTCCTATCACGCAGACTTTTCAAAAGTAATGTCCGTCAAGGGAAAGAGGGAAGAAAATCTGATATGGGTCAATACCTTCGCCCAGTTCCTTCAGGTATATGTGCCGTCTGATGCATATGAATTTGTCTGGCAGTATATAACGCAGCGCTGCGTAAAAGCCAGGATATCATAAGCCGAAGAATACCGATTACTATTTGAAAAAAGGCTGCATTATTTTGCAGCCGCTTTTCATTTATTTCAGTTCTACAGGAGAATAAGTTTGAAAGTAAACTTTCAAACTTGTGATTATGCCGGGGCGCCCCCAGCTTTCCTCCATTGTTTCTAAATAGACTCTCGGAATCTCTAGGCCGCATAAATACTGGCTTCCAGAGATTCCATTTTTTAAATTCCCCCACATTTTCCTGCTGAATTTTAAAAAAACA
>CACYPS010000004.1 GCA_902776305.1 uncultured Lachnospiraceae bacterium
ATTGCGAAGCAGTCCGAAAGTGAAAGCGTTGTATATTTTCCTTATCTATAATATATCACTTTTTTATCCCGTTGCACAGAAGTAGAAAGATTCAACGATTGAAAAATCATTTTCGATTTATAAAACGCCTTCAGGATTGATTTCCCGAGGGCGTTTCTTTATAATGATAGGAGATTTATATTCCTATGGTTTTTATAGGATATGGAGGCGTAAATGATGCGTGAGATCGATCAAAAGCTTGAAGATTTGCAACGGTATATAGCTTCTTTTGACGGAATTGCCGTCGCATTCTCCGGAGGCGTAGATTCCACATTTCTCTTAAAAGTCTGTCACGATGTTCTGGGTGACAGATGCATAGCAATCACAGCACAGTCAGAGTCTTTTCCTGCAAGGGAGATGGAAGAGGCAACTGCGTTCTGCGAGAAAGAGAGCATAAGGCAGATTCTGTTCAGGTCGGGTGAGACGGAGCTTGAGCAATATGTCAGTAACCCAAAGGACAGGTGCTATCACTGTAAACATCTGCTGTTTTCGAAAATGCAACAGATTGCCTCAGAGCAGGGCATAACAGCTGTAGCGGAAGGATCGAACATGGATGATCTGGGTGATTATCGTCCGGGACTTCGTGCGATAGCTGAGCTGCAGGTGATAAGCCCGCTGCGTGAAGCACAACTGTATAAATCCGAAATACGAGAGCTGTCAAAAGAGATGGGTCTGCCGACTTGGAGCAAACAGTCTTTTGCATGCCTTGCATCCCGCTTCGTGTACGGCGAGCGGATCACTCCGGAAAAACTGCGCATGGTAGGAAATGCGGAGGAAGTACTGTGTGATATGGGGCTTGCACAGTACAGAGTCAGGATACACGGCAGCATGGCGAGAATTGAGGTGCTTCCGTTTGATTTCGAGTGCATACTCCGTGAGGAGAACCGGGAAAGGATAATCCGGGAATTCAGGAAAGCGGGATTTACATACGTCACGATGGATCTTATGGGATACCGAACCGGCAGTATGAACGAAGTACTATCTCAGTAAGGTCCAATCTTCCACTGAGACAGCCCCATGCAAAGTCACGCGAATAGGAGCATTTAAGTTGTCGTCTCAATGCGGCAGCTCCGACACATAATCATCAATCGGCGCAAAATCGATCACACAGTCCCCACCATAGATTCCGACCGGAACCTTGTCCCGGAATGTGTAAACGGAGAGGTCATCATCGTTCTCGAAATGAAAGACTATGACATTTTTCTTGTCTGGATCGACCATCCAGTACTCCCGGACACCGGCCGTCCGATACTTATTGAGCTTGATGAACATATCCTTTTTTCGGGTCGACTTGGAGAACACCTCGACTACAAAGTCAGGGGCACCTACGATTCTCTGAGGCGTGTACTTACTCCTGTCGCATAGAATCATGACGTCCGGCTGCACAATTGTCTTATCATCGCAGTCGAGCTGGACGTCGATGGGAGCTATGAAGGGTATACAGGGACCGCCTTTTCCGGAAATATAGGAAACAAGATGAAAATAAATCTGACCCGCAATGATCTGGTGATGACCAAGTGGTGAACTCATATCGTAAATCACGCCGTCAATCAGTTCTACCCGTCTCTCATCAGGAATAGCAAGATAATCTTCCAGGGTGTATTCACCCTGTTTTTTTGTGCTATATGCCGGCTGTACTTCTCTGACACCCTGCGGTGCGCCTGATGTCATGCAGCTGTCATAGCTGAAGGCGGTTGTTTCATTATCGGAAATCCTACTGTTATAGCCGGAGCCGGCCGTTTCTTTACCAAGAACTTTCTCAAGTGCCTTGATCGTATCATAACGCGGTGCTTTCGTGATTCCCCCCAAAACCTTTCTGACGGTGCTGAGCGGTACGCCGGAGAGTTCGGAGATGCGTGCGTCGGTGTAGCCGAGTTCTCTCTTTCGTTCATTCATTTCCGTGATAGTCATATGCAAGACTCCTTTTGAAATAGCTATAAAGTAATAGCACTTTCATCTATGTATAGAGTGGAAGCTCTGATAAGCTGTCTTTAGAGTATCATAAAAAGGCCGTTGCGTCAAATAAAATCCAAAATAAAACCATAATAGTTCCGTTCGGGGCGCAGCGATGGTTCATGATATGTACCGGGTTCGAATTATAGGATAAGTGAAAGAGGTAAGTCTGACTTTCAAAAACATGTGAAACGCCGGCCGTGAAGTCATTTATTATTTGACAAAAAGTTTAATAATAGTATAAAAATTATTATTTGTTTAGAATTGGCAATAGGCCGACTGCATTTACATATGTCCGGATGAAGGAATAAAGGCAGCCGCTTAGAGAAAGAGAGTACGATGGAGATTGACATAATTAACAAACAGATCGGAAAGAAAATTAAGGATCTGAGGCATCAGGTAGGACTCACTCAACAGGAGCTGGCAGACCGGACAGAGCTTACGAAGGGATATATTTCGCAGCTCGAGCACGGACTGGTAGCACCGTCGGTCATCACTTTGCTCGATCTTATCGAATGCCTCGGAACAACGCCTTCCGACTTTTTCAAGGAGACGGAGCCTGAGCAGGTCGTGTTCACGGATGAAGGCTTCTTCGAGAAAATAGATGAGGGCGGAAACAGCATTCAGTGGATCGTTCCGACCGCACAGAAAAACATGATGGAGCCGCTCCTTGTGGTTCTTCAGCCCCATCAGAAGCTTGAGAAGGATACGCCTCATGAGGGCGAGGAGTTCGGGTATGTCATATCCGGGCGCATCAGGCTGCATCTCGGGGAGAAATACTATGTTGTGAAATCGGGCGAGAGCTTTTACTACAGGGCAGACCGCTCACATTATATAGAGAATGCGTCGGCAAAACCGGCTAAGTATATTTGGGTGAGTACGCCGCCGACGTTTTAAGAATAAATGTATCAGGGGAAAAGGGTACGATAAAAATGAGAGAAAAGATTATTGAGTTGCAGAACATCACAAAAACATACGATAACGGCTTCACCGCCGTCTCTGACTTCAATCTGTATGTCAAGCGCGGTGAATTCATTACCTTTCTGGGACCGTCCGGCTGCGGCAAGACGACGACCCTCAGAATGATAGCCGGATTCGAATTGCCTACGGAGGGCAAAATTCTTCTGAACGGCAAAGATATTGCCAATCTTCCGCCCTATGAAAGGCCGATCAACACGGTCTTTCAGAGATATGCGCTTTTCCCGCATATGAATATTTATGAAAATATCGCATTCGGTCTCCGGCAGAAGAAGATGTCTGAGGATGTCATTAAGAAGAAGGTGAAAAAGGTTCTGGAGCTCGTCGATCTGGAGGGCTTTGAGAAGCGGTCCGTCGCCACGCTCTCCGGCGGTCAGCAGCAGAGAATCGCTATCGCCCGCGCTGTCGTGAATGAGCCGGAAATCCTTCTTCTGGACGAGCCTCTCGGTGCTCTGGACCTCAAGATGCGCAAAGAGATGCAGTTGGAACTCAAGGAGATGCATGAGAGACTCGGCATCACATTTATCTACGTCACACATGATCAGGAAGAAGCTCTGACCATGTCGGATACGATCGTAGTCATGTCCAAGGGCAAGATCCAGCAGATCGGTACACCGGAGGATATTTATAATGAGCCGAAGAATGCATTTGTAGCGGACTTCATCGGGGAGAGCAACATTTTCAACGGCATCATGACAGGAAAGTTAAAAGCGCGCTTTGGCGGAGGCGAATTTGAATGCGTCGATGATATTGAAGAAGGCACTCTGATCACAGCTGTCGTGCGGCCGGAGGATGTCATCATTACAACTCCGCAGGAAGGTACGATCCGCGGAACGGTGACTTCCGTTATTTTCAAGGGAATTCACTATGAGATCGTCGTTGAATCGGGCAAGAATGAGATGGTCATTCAGTCCGTCAGAGCACCGAAAGTCGGTGAGTATGTCGGAATGAAGGTCGATCCGGATAATATTCACATCATGATCGCGGAGGACAATACCAACTACTTTATGGTCGACATCAACAGCGACCATCGTCTTGAGTTCAACGGGAAGATTCTGGATACCAGTGTTACAAAAATCATTAAAGGAAGCAGGCGTCTGGAAAACGGCAGTATAGCGGATTCTGCAGGAGAGGTCATTGATCCGCAACGCACTAAGATCAGTGCCGCTATTCATCCTCGGAATATTCAGATGACGGATGATATTTCCGCGGGAAATGTGGATGGCTACATAAGCAACCTGATTTATAAGGGAGACCATTACAGCTATGTCATCCATACAGATCTTGATCAGGATTTCATCGCGGATGATGAATATCTGTGGAATATGGGAGACCATGTAGGACTGATCATGCCGGTCGATAAGATGACATTCAAGCTTGTCAGGAAGTAAGAGAATCCTTCTCGCGATTAAGACAAGCATCACCTTGCGCGCATATTTAACTCACGTCATGAGTATTGCGCGATGAAGAATGACTACTTTCCGCCTTCTCCTTTTCGACAGTGAAACAGAATAAGGCGAAGAGAACCGATATACAGGGAGGATGAAAAATTGCATGCTCTGAAATTAACGAGAAAGAGCCTGGGAATTCCCTACGCACTGTTCCTGCTGCTGTTCGTCGCAGCACCGCTCATTGTATTGGTATACTATGCATTCACGAACGGACAGGGACAGTTCACCGTCTCGAATCTCACCGGCTTTTTTACGGATCCCAATACGCTGGGAACGCTTTGCTATAGTTTTGCGATCGCGGTCACGACCACGGTGGTCTGTCTGCTGCTCGCCTATCCGACGGCTTATATCCTGGCAAAGAGCAATTTTAAACGGAAGTCAGTCGTGGTTATGCTTTTTATCATGCCGATGTGGATCAACTTTTCACTGAGAATTACCGCGCTCAAAGAGATCCTGACGCTCATTGAAGGCAATCTTGCCTACTACCCGTTCCTGAATGCAGTGATCGGTATGACGTACGATTTTCTGCCTTTTATGATCCTGCCGATTTACAACACGATCGTCAAATTGGACGAGTCTCTCATTGAGGCTGCAAAGGATCTCGGAGCGGACGAGAGGAGTGCATTTTTCAAGATCACTCTGCCGCTGTCCGTGCCGGGCATCGTCAGCGGGATAGCGATGGTCTTCCTGCCGGCCATGACCAACTATGTTGTTCTCGACATGCTCTACAACAGCACGTATATCATGGGCAGCCTGATCGGAAGCTATTTTGCGGCTTACAACTGGCACGGCGGCTCAATGATCGCCCTGATCCTTCTCGGCATTATCTGCGCGTTCACGCTTGCTACCAAGGGTATGGAAGATGAAGACGGATCTGCAGCGGGAGGTGCACTGTTATGATAAAACAATTAAGCAGAATTTTCATATTGTTCGTGCTCGTGATTCTGTATGCACCGATCCTGATTCTCACGGTTTACAGTTTTACGAACGCTACCAATATCGGAGCAATCAGAGGTTTCTCGCTTCATAATTATGTGACGCTTTTTACGACTCCCGAGCTCAGAGATATGATTATCGGAACCGTGGTGCTTGCTCTTGTAGCGGCCCTGCTTGCGACGATACTCGGAACGATGGGAGCCATCGGTGCATTTTATTCGAAGAGACAGGTCAGTTCCATGATTGATACCCTGAATCAGGTTCCTGTCGTCAATGCGGATGTCGTGACCGGTTTCTCGATCTGCATCCTCCTGGTCGTTGTACTGGGAATCAGCAAGGACACCTTTATTCCTCTTGTTATAGGACATGTAACGCTGTGTGCACCGTTCGTCTACCTTTCGGTCATTCCGAAGCTGAAACAGATGGACGCAAGTATTTATGAGGCTGCCCTCGATCTCGGCGCGACGCCGCAGACGGCGCTGCGTAAGATTGTCATTCCGCAGATCGCTTCCGGTATAGTATCCGGTTTTTCTCTGGCTGTCACACTCTCGCTGGACGATTATTTTATCGCGACATACACGAAGCCGGCGACATTTGACACGATCAGTACTTATGTCGTCAATGCGACCAAGGGAGCGCAGACGACAATTAAGACGGCACTCTGGGCGCTGTCAGCCGTTATTTTCGTGATCGTGGTGCTGTTCGTGGTGGTTTCGAATCTGAGAGCGGAAAATGAGGAGGCGGCTGACTGACAGGAACACCTAAAGTAACTGGCAGCCGTCGAAAAAGGGAGGAGTTAGTAAATGAGAGCAGAGACATTTGTCCGAAAATTAATAGCATGTGCGCTCGCCGGTGCAGTCAGCATGCCGCTGATATTAAATCCGGTCTGTGTACGTGCTGCCGAATCGGAAGAGAAGGCAGTCACTCTGCGAGTCTGCAACTGGGAGGAATATATCGACCTGGGTGACTGGGACGAGACCATTGACCTTGAGAGCGGAGATATCATCGGTGAAAATTCGATGGTGGAGGATTTTGAGGAGTGGTACTACGAGACATACGGTAAACGCGTGAAAGTGGAGTACTCAACGTTCGGAACGAACGAAGATCTCTACAACATGCTCACTCTGGGAGATGTGTATGATATTGTATGCCCTTCTGAATATATGTTCATGAAGCTGATGGCGGAAAAAATGCTGGTTCCGCTTTCGGATGAATTTTTTGATGAGACCGACGGGAACAATTACTACACAAGGGGCGTTTCTCCCTATATCAGAGAAGTGTTTGAAAATCATGAGATAAACGGAGAAAGCTGGGCAAAATACGCCGCGGGATATATGTGGGGTATCACAGGTATCGTATATAATCCGGAAGTCGTATCCGAAGAGGAGGCGTCTACCTGGCGGATCCTCAATAATCCGAAATTCAAGCGTCAGGTGACGATCAAGGATAATGTTCGTGATTCCTACTTTGCTGCTGTCGGCGCGTTAAAGCATGATCTTCTGACAAGTCCGGAGTTCCGCGCGGATCCGAACTATAAGCAGCGCCTTGAGGAGGAGATGAACGATGTCTCTCCCGAGACGATTAAGACTGTTCAGGATTATCTGCAGGATGTGAAGGACAACGCTTATTCGTTTGAGACCGACTCCGGTAAGGCGGATATGATCACAGGTAAAGTCGTTGCCAACTACCAGTGGTCCGGGGATGCGGTCTATTCTCTGGATCAGGCGGAGGAGGATGATTATATCCTGAACTTCGCAGTGCCGGAAGAATCGACCAATATCTATTTTGACGGATGGGTCATGCTGAAAAGCGGAATCGGTGATGATGCTGAAAAGCAGCATGCCGCCGAAGCCTTCATCAATTTCAACTCAAGACCGGACAACGCGATTCGTAACATGTACTACATCGGCTATACTTCCGTCATCGGAGGCGGTGACGATACCAGAATTTTCGAGTATGCAGACTGGTGCTACGGAGCGGAAGATGATGAGGAAGAAGTGGTGGAATATCCGCTCGGCTATTTCTTTACCGGTGACAATTCGGATGAAAATTATGTCATTACCGCTCCGGAAGAACAGCTTCGAAGGCAGCTTTTCGCTCAGTATCCGACTCAGGAAGCTATTTCGAAATCTTCTATCATGGTTTACTTTGACAGTGATAAGAACGATGTCATAAATCAGATGTGGATTAATGTAAGGTGTTTTAACCTGTACGATGTTCCGGTCTGGGCGTGGGCGATTGCGGCGGCGGTCGCTGCGGTGCTGATTTATCTGTTCGTGCGTATGAAGCAGAGACAGAAGATGTATGAGTGATATAGTTGTCTTAGCTATTTAATGACTATGGGCTGTTGTATCAGGCAGTGTTGACGCGATATACAGCAGATATTTACAAATGATATCTGCTATACATTGCTTCTTCACTTGATGCAGCAGCACCGTAGTTTTCTTTTTGGTACGCTATGCGGCCTGCAGGATAGGTGCAAATGGACAAGCAAAAGAAATTGTTTCGAATAATTCCCGATAATTTTTTCAGTCCGCTTTCTTCACCGGGAAAGATGGTGTACTGGGAATGCATAGAGATTCTGTTTCATGTCTCGAGCAGCCAGTTATCTTTCGGTGTGGAGCGGGATGTGCTGGTGGGAGAGCTGGAAGAGTATTTCTCATCATCCATGTCGGCAGATATAGAAGAGAGGGAATACCTTGACGAGACCGATACGAAATCCATGTCTCCCAGAGATAAAGCCAACTTTATGCTACGAAGACTTGAGGCCTGCGGCTGGATATACACGGATACCGATTACAGTTACGTTCAGAGAACCAGTTTTCGGGATTATGCGATTTCGGTCATCCGGACTTTGCTTGATATCGAGGATGAGCATAAAGCGGAATACCAGGGATATATTTATGCAATTTATACTATGGCCAGGGCCAACGGCAATAATGCTGTAGGATTAAGGCAAATGGTGGAGAACACCGACGCACTCATAACCGGATTGAAAAGCCTTAATGCAAATATCAAAATATACATTGATGATCTTACAAAACACAGTACAGTCTCGGAAATTCTGGATGCATTACTCAATGACTATTACAGTAATGTAATCGATAAGGCATATCACCGCCTTCTGACTTCTGATAACGTATCGAAATTCCGACCCGAGATTGTCGAACGTTTGGATTCACATGCCCGCAGTGAAAGGTATCTTAAGCAAACTGCAAAAGAGATTGCAGTGCAGGATTCCATCAGCTATGAAGACGCGCGGGAGAAGACACTCGGGATGCTTCACTATGTTATTGATTCATTTCGTCAGATGGATGATATCCTAGAGGATATAAACAAGAAAAATACCAGATATCAGAGGGCTGCCGTCAACCGTGCGAGATTTCTTCTTACGAGCAACGAAGATATTCGGGGGCAGCTGAAAGATATTCTGTGTTTCCTGAATGAGAAGATTCAGGAGGAATCTCTGGACCTTGGAGGAGTATATCGGCTGGAGGAGACGGATAAACTTATACGCATCTTCACATGGGGATATCTGGATACGGATTCTCTGTATTCTCCAATCGAATCGAAAGGAGAGTTCATCCCCGGCAAGATAGAAACTTACGTACCGGATACCGCAGAGCGGGAGCGTAAACGGCAGATCATGCTGGAGAAGCTGGAAAAGATCCTCAGTCCCCAGAAGATTGACGAGTATGTCAGACGCTGCCTGAACGGAAGACATGAGATGCTTGCGTCAGAAACGATTCTCTCGAAACAGACGGATTATTCGGGGAATGAGAGATATGCGGAGGATGCATTTGTCAAAGCTATCTATATAAGACTTTACGGGCAGAGAAAGTCTATGGGATATGAAGTTGTGCCGAAGGGCTGGGTTACGGTCAACGGGTATCGTTTTCGTGATTTTATAATCAGAATCAAATGATTTAGACGCCAAAAGTCGATTACGGATTGTTCCGCGCTTGCGGATTTTTGGAATAACCTGAAATATCCGGCCAGACAGAAGGAGATTTGCATGGACTTATTCGAAGGAATGCTTCAGAAAGATAAGGACGAGTTCAAGAGGGTGTGCAACCGGCTGATGAGCTGCTGCTTCATCATGAAACGGAATGAGCAGACGAAAAGCGATTACTATTTTATTTTGCGGCATAGGGAAGTATTTGAAAGATATTTGGGGATTCTGGGATATACACTCGAAATGAATGATAATCCGGGAGTGATTCAGCTCGTGAACCGGGAAAATACGAACCACGTGCATCTGAAACTGAATGAGTCGATTATTCTTCTCATCTTGAGAATTCTTTACGACGAGAAAAAGCGGGAACTGTCTTTGACGGATGTCGTTGTAAATGTGGGGGATATTCAGGAAAAGTATCTCTCTCTGAAAATCAGAGATAAGCAGATCGACCGGACTACGATGAACAATTCTCTCAGGCTCTTCAGGAGATTTAATTTGGTCGAACTTCTCGACCGGGATCTGACACAGGAAGATGCAAGAATCCTGATATATGATTCTATTGTTATGGCGGTGCGCGCGGATGATATCAGGACCGTTTCAGAGATGATTCTGCGCTACAGAAAGGATAATGACGAAAACAATGAAGAGGCTAAGGAAGATACGGCTGATCAATTGGCACCGATTTGAAAATGAGACGATTGATGTTGCCGATTCCGTGCTCATTTCGGGTGAGAACGGGGCGGGAAAATCGACGATATTGGATGCTGTGCAATTTGTCGTGACCGGTTCGAAAGCCAATTTCAACAAGGCTGCTCATGAAAAGGGGAAGCGTACGCTGAACACATATATCCGATGCAAGACCGGACGCGAAGATCGGCCTTATGAGAGAATCGGAGAACTCTCTGCCCATATAGCACTGGAATTCTATGATGACGCGAAAAAGAAGCCGTTCATTATCGGAACCGTAATGGATTCCGCATCCGTGGAAAAAGAGCCGAATGTCATCTGGTATCAGATTGAGAACCGGGAGCTGTCGGACAATTTGTTTCTTTCGGGAAAGCAGGTCAAGAGCATTTCTGTATTTCGTGCGACGAACAGAGGTATACGGACCTTTGCACCAACGATTCGTGAAGCACAGAAGATGATTCTGTCCAGGTTCGGGAGAATTGAGTCTAAGTTCTTTGCTCTCATCCCCAAGGCTCTTGCTTTTAAACCGATTCATGATATCAAGGATTTCGTTTACTCTTATGTACTTGATGAAAAAGAAGTTAACATCGATATTCTTCGGGAGAATGTCCGAAGCTATCAGGATCTTCTGAAAATGCTGGAGGATGTCAAAAACCGAATCAGCCAGCTTGAGGCCATCTCAGCGAAAGAGCAGAGTGTTGAGAATTGTATTCGTAGGGATCGGGTGCAGGAGTATTTTATCGCCCGCGCTGACTTGGACATTTCAAAGGGTGTCATCAGTTCTCTGAAGAAGGAAGTTTCCAGAACCGAAGCCGGTCGTGAGAAGCTGTTGAAAGACCAGAAAAATCTCAGAAGTGAGATAGATGACAAAGAGGACTTGCTCAGAAACCTGGATCTGGAATTGAACAGTGATATCGGCTATCAGGCTTTTCGTGATCTGGAGAAACAGGAAAGGAATCTGAAAGAACTTCTGGCAGAAGACAGGCGGGGGGTTGACAGTCTCAAAAGGTCAGTGCGGAGTGCCCTTGACAATGTCGGGCAATTATTGAAACGAAAGGGCATGTCAGCTGATTCGGATGGGAGAAAACCGGAGGACTGTCTTTATGAGTACAGGAGAAACCTGGAAATATTATGGGACGCGAATGACACGACAGCATTAAATAACAGCCTTGAAGATGTGCTTGCCTATAAGAAAAATTCTCACGGGCAGGTCATCGGGCGAATGGCCGGCATACAGATCGAATTAAAGAATAATGAGGACAAACGAGCCGAAACGGAAGCACAGATCCGGGAGCTTGAGGCGAAGAGACTGGTATATCCTGACGCCGTGCGTCTTCTGCAGAGTGAAATCCGTTCGGAATTCAGAAAAGTCGGCAGAACTTCGAGCGTCCGGATCCTGTGCGAGTTATTGAGTATTACCGATGCTTCATGGCAGAATGCGGTGGAAGGATATCTGAATACACAGAGGTTTCATCTGCTGGTGAATCCCGGTGATTTTGATCTTGCCCTGTCCGTGTATGACAGACTTCGCCGTGAAAAGAAAGCATACGGAGTCGGTCTTATCAATGCAGCGAAGTTGGAGCCGTACGATACGGCACCGAAAGGTTCGCTTGCGGAAGTCGTGACCTCAGGTAATGTATATGCGAGAAGATACATCAACATGCTGCTCGGAAAAGTTCATCGCTGTGATTCCTATCAGGAACTGAAGAAGTATAATGTGTCGATAACGCGTGAGTGTATGCGCTATCAGAATCATGTTGTCAGCGCAATAAAGCCCGAAATATACAGAACGCCGTATATCGGAGCGGAAGCTTATAAAATCCAGCTGGAGATGAAGAGGGAAGAGCTCAAAGCGATCCGGGCAGCCATTCACGGGATGGAAGAGGAGATACGAATCCTGAAGTCGTATATTCCGCTCCTTGACACGGACAACGATATTCAGATCAAGTACGGATTATCCGCACTTGAGAATCAGAGAAAGCATAAAGCAGAACTTGAGAAATGCAGGGAAAATATGCGCGACCTCGAAGTGAACCAGAATGTTCTTCAAAAGAGAATCCGGCTCGAGGCCATGAAGAAGGAGAAGCAGAGACTCGATGAAAAGAACATGGAGCTCAGCAGGCGTATCGGAAGCTGCGAACAGAAAATCGACGACCTGAAATTCCGGATCAGAGAAGCGGGGGCGGAATTTGATAAAAAGACTGAAGCTGTCCATGAGCTTTTCGTAAAACTTGGAGATACTGCCGAGACCTGTGAACGGGATTATTCAGAACGGTCGAAGAATACAGATTCAGGCCAGTTCAAGGCCAATTATGAGAAGAACCGCAAAGCCAATCAGACGATCCGGGAGAAGGCGGAGGAGGAGATGATAAGGCTCATGCGGGTCTATAAGGCGGAGCACGATTTCGGCGCTCCGGAATCTCTTGCCGGTTATCCGGATTTCCTTGCGGAATATGACAAGCTGAAAAACTCGCAGCTTCTTGAGTATGAAGATAAGGTCTATCGGGCAAGAAGCGCGGCCGAGGAGGAATTCAGGGAACAGTTCCTCTCCAGGCTTCAGGAGAATATCCGTCAGGCTCAGAACGAGTTCAAGGATCTCAACAAGTCTTTGAAGGAAATTCATTTCTCGAGGGAACAGTATGAGTTTCAGTATTTTCCCAGAAAAGAACATAAGAAGTATTACAATATGATCATGGATGACTTCAATGTTATGGAAGGAAATTCCATCTTCAGCGGTGCTTTTAGTGAGAATCACAGGGAAGTGATAGAGGAGCTTTTCGAAAAACTGACTATTGACGATGAGCAGAGCGCGAAGACCCTTCAGGAATACACGGACTATCGTACCTATATGGATTATGATATAAAGATTACATCGGACGATGGTACCTATATGTACTACTCCAAGGTAAGTAGGGAAAAGAGCGGCGGCGAAACGCAGACACCGTTTTATATTACAATTGCCGCATCGTTCATGCAGCTCTACAAAGGGGCGATCGGCGGCGATTCTGTTGGACTGGTCATGATGGATGAGGCGTTCAATAATATGGATGACGCCCGCATTGACGGTGTTCTGTCTTTCATCAATAATTCGAATCTGCAGCTGATCGTATCCGCTCCGCCCGAGAAGATTCAGTACATAGCTCCGTCAGTGGATCAGGTGCTGCTGGTTCTTCAGGATGGGGAACATAGCTATGTGGAGGATTTTTCGCGCGACAGTGCATGAACAGGATGAGATTGCATGAAAAGATATGACGACTATGTATTGGGGAAACTTCTGGATAAGTATGAACGCAGTTCTCTGTCCAGAGGAGAAAATAAAAGGAATATTGCTATTGCGTACAAATTGAACGCAAAGGATATCCCTGAGTATTTTGACGAGAGCAGAATGGAGTATGAGAACGTCCACAGTCAGCTTCTGGAACTTGAAAATGCCGGTCTAATCACACTGGTTTGGAAAAAGAGGCATGAAGGACAGATACTGGAAAAGTGTGTACTTGTACAGGAAAATGCAGAGGAAGCTTACAGGAGGATTCATCGCACCCGAAAGAGTGATAAAGAGGCAGAAATACTGAAAATAGTCGAGGGGTATGGAGAGCAGCTGCCTGCATTTGCAGAATGGATCAGGCAAAGACTGAGCCGGGGATATTCGGTGAAGCAGTATCTCGATATTGAACACATAGATCATGCGGAAAGAATCTGTTATCTCGCGTCCCGAATTATGCAGAACCGTTCGGCTCAGTTCCTCCGGCAGTTTTCAATTTCCTGTTTTAATGATTCAAAGATTGCTGAACGTGACCTTTCTGCAGCGGCCAGAATCATCGCGGATTTCGAATGCGACGGAAGGCTGCGCGGATTATCTTTACAGGAAGTGCTGGAGGAGTTCCTGATTTATAGGAATCCTTCCTGGATCATGATTAAGGGCGGCCCCTGGGCTGAAATGTTTCCCGGCGGTATTGGCATTACGGAAGAGGATGCTTTAAGGATTGAGTGGGACACGCATAGAGAGATTTCCCGGGTTCTTACGATAGAGAATCTGACCACATTCCATCAGTTCAGGATAGACAGATCGGTTGCTAATCAAGAAGCGTGCGGGAGCGGATTCGGCGAAGAAGAATCCGGAGAAACTCTTGTGATTTATCTGGGCGGATACGCGAATGGAATTAAGCGGGAATTTCTCCGGCATATTCATGAGGCATACCCTACTGCTGAATTCATGCATTACGGTGATATCGATTGCGGGGGATTTCGTATCTGGAAAACACTATCTGAAGGAACAGGTCTCGAAATAGAACTGTATCGGATGGATCTTGAGACTTACAGGCAGTACCGGGAATCCGGTAGAGAACTCACGGAGCACGACAGGGTTTTGCTGCAGGAGATGATGGAGGATCCCTTCTATTGCGATCAAAAGGAACTTTTCAGGGAAATGCTTGAAGCAGGGTTAAAGTTGGAACAAGAGGTGATCGGATAGTGATAAACAGAGAAAAATCCGGCGGATTTATGTAGTTTACAGAGAATGGTGCTGTACTTTACATTGCGATATGATAGGCATGTAGGGGAGTTCATTATTTCCGGATAAGGTGAATATGGAGAACGGAATGAAAAGGTTGTCAGATGTCTTAAATACAAGAGAGTTATGTGATCTGATAAAGATTGCTTCAGAACAAAATATTGTTTTCCCTGATTTTAATACAGAAGAAGAGTGGAAGGCGATAAACCGACTGTCTGCAGGTCCGGATTCGGAAAGAATCGGTTATTATCTGGAACTATCTTATGAGGAAGATGACGATGATAATTATAGTCTGACAGATAATTTGGAAGAGTTTGATCCGGAAACACAAAAGACAATCATAGCTTTCCGTGAGCAGGAAAAAAATCTTATGAATTCCATACGGAGAGCAGAGGATTTCAAGTTTGTACTGTCTGAAAAGATAGCAGTGCGGTTGCTCGATAAGAACGTTTTTGAAAAGTATCTTATCGATGCCGCTGACGTTACGATTGATCTTCTGGAGCATCTTGCTGTCATGGAAATGTCTTCCGTTAAGCATGATTCAAAATATGATCTGGAACTTCCATGGGAGCAGAATAAGAGTGCCGATGCGCTGGAAACTGCCGGATATGCAGTTGTGTATAGTACAAAAGCATGGGAGAATTCTGATGAACACAGGCATATAACCGGAATAACGGTGACGTCGGATGTTTTGAAATTGTTCTGTGATACTTATACTTCCGATTTTTCTATGAAAAGGAGCAATTATAATGCGATAAAGAAATGCTGTTGTCTGGCAGTATCGTATTATGAGGTAGCTCTTTTGGAAACAGTTATGGAGATTTATCATAGATTGTGTGAGGCTAACGGTGTTTACCTGAAAATGGATGAGAGGGATTTTGCAGAGATTGCGAGGGAACAATCTTCTGATTTTTATGAAATCGTAGAATTTCAGGGGAAATGCTATGTGACAATTATAGGCGCTTCTATTGGTCTGGAGGATATAGACAATCCTGGGGATACTCTTATAGAATTCAGGGTACAGAATCTTGAAGAACGGGAGTTTCCGCCTTATATTCCGGAAGCGGAAGAGATCAGGGAATACACAGAAAATGGATTCTGGCCGAGCCGGGAGTCCTATAGCCGATTGAAAGAGTGGCTCACCTTATTTTATATGGATGAAAAAGAGATAGAAAACATCGGACCCGGATTTATGGGTATGTTTTTATCTATGGGAGCAGAGGACGATGAGTATTTTAGACAAAGATACAGCATGGATGATGTAGAAGAAAATGTTCTGGAAAAAATGCAATATATAACATGGCTGTGCATGCTGGACTATACAGCAGATGAAATCATGCAAGACGATGAGATAGAGGTCCTCACTATACCGGTGACAGAGCAGGCGAAAGAAGAATTCAGGAATATAATCAGTGAGTGTATAAAGAATACAAATAAACCGAATCTGATAGGATATTGTGATAGTAACTGGCCAATTGATTCATGAAATGCACGGAAAGTTTACAAAATAATTTTTTAGCACTCGCTCTTAGCGAGTGCTAAAAATCGCTTAATAATCGTTCACATCTCTGTAAATATCCCGGATGTTCTTCTCGATATTAACCCCATGGATATATCCGAAATCTACTTTTTTCTCGCGGACAACGTTCAGGAACTGATAATATCTCGAATGGCTGATTGTATCAGTGAAGAAATATACATGGTCTGCTTTATCGACAATCGACGCGTCCGTGGAACCGCTTGCATCCGGCCTGATAAAAGTCCAGTTGGGAAATTCTCTCTTCATCTTTGCTCTCCAGTTGGCATGACCGCCGACGATTACGATCCTGAGCTTTGCTATGGCTTCCTTCATGCTGTTAATGTCTTCCTCCTGAATCGGACTGTCTTCTTCTGTCAGGTTGTATACGTAATCCCTCAGTGAAACCAGCTCGCTGTTCGCCGCTTCAAGCTGTTGCCTTACAGCTTGAAGCTCTTCATCTTTCCTTTTTCTGTCTGCGATTTCAGCGCGCAGGCTGTAATTGTCCGACTCCAGTTTATGAACTTTTCTGCGGAGCATATTGATTTCGTCAAGAAGGACATTCTCGCTATACTGGGTATTCTCGTGTTCAATTTTCGGTTCGGGCTTCTTTGGCTGACGGGCTTTCTGCGGCTTTCCGGGTTTCACGGCGTTCGCAGCCACCACCTCATTCGGATGAAACAACGGAGGATAATCATCATAATAATATGTTCCGGCTTCTCCGTAAAAAAGCACTTCAAGTACTTCCTCCAGACGGTCCGTATTGCAGGCCAGTGCGCTGGCACAATGCAGAATCGCGGCGTAGACAGTCAGTTCCTCGGCTGAAAATTCCCTGTTAGGGAAGGTCTTCTTTAATATGGAAAGGGTGATTCCAAGATTGCCGTTGATTCCCCTGCCATTGTCGTCACACATAATCGTGAAGTCGGGAGAATACCCGAGCCATTTCAGCACATTTCCCAGGTACCTTGCCATTTTCCTGTTAAGAGAATACAGCTTTTTAGAATCGAAATTTTCCTCGATTTCCCTAAGACATTCTTTATAAGGACCACCTGTTACTTCGTCCAGCGAAAAGCGATCCTTGTTTGCAAGCCAGTTACTTATGCTGCTAAAGAGGACATATACGACATGGCAGTCAGCATTGATCTCAATGCCAAGCAGCCTTGCTATGAAAAGGATTCTCGCCATATTTCCGATAAAGGATGCATCCCGATCCTCGGAGTCAGACAGTGAAAGGAGTTCATCGCGTGAAATGGAGCGGAAGCGCTTAAGTGTCTTGTATTCCTGCTTGTAATAAGTCTTGTACAAATAGAGAAACAGCGCTTTCGTGTATTCGCTTCCGCTATGCAAAGCGTTCACCATAAGAGCCAGGGTGAGACGGATAAACATCTGTTCCGGAGGTTCTGAATAGTTGTTTATATCCGGAGACAGTACATCCTCATAGTTCGGGAAATTTGCAAATTCATGGATATAGAAATCACGTGCTATTAGCGGAAAATCGGACTGCATCGCATCTGTGATGAAATAGTCAATAAAAATTCGGTCTGCACCGTATGTATCGGGGAATACTTCCGAATATCTCTCGATGAGCTGATCGGCAGATATCATGTTAAGGAGGGGGTGGCTAAAATTAGCGTTCGCCCTTTTATTATTCTTAAGAAAATCCGGCAATTCATTAAGATCCGGTAAGCTGTCATATGGAAACGCTGCTTTCTTCATAATAATTTAGATTCCTAAAAATGTGTATTCAGGTCGATTACGGCTTAAGGCACGGGATTGCGCTGCATATGGAAGCACGTGGATTTATCCATGTGAGCTTCACGAGATACGCGGTATAGATGGGGGAGTGACTGAAATTCAATCGGCAGAAACAGTATATGAGTGCCAATTGCGAGAAATGCAGATCGACCCAGGGAAGTGACGGTTACAGGAATCTTATACCATAAAAAGCGGGGGAAATGGAAGCGCCCACGAAACTTTTGGTCTTTTATTTATAGGATTTGTTCTTTTTTTACTACTAGCGATCACGCAGCGAGACTTGAATCTTTATCGCGCAATACTCGTGACGTGAGTCTATTATACGCGCACAAAGTGAAATCCGGCTTCACCGCGAGTACAATCCTGCGATGAAGAATAAAAGTGCTAATTCTGCCTGACACTAACAGGGAGATGCGTGAAGCCGGGATAAAGCTGGAACAAGAGGAAATCAAATGTTAGAATACTGCTAAGAAAACAAAAAACGCCTAAAAAAACAAAAAATGCCTAAAAAACAAAAACGCCTAAAGAACAAAGACTTCTTATTTTCAGAGAATACTTTGCTGAACATTATCATGAGACATAAGAAAAGCCATAACTTTTTTCTTCACGAAAAGTTCACAAAAATGTTAGCACTCACTCTTGACGAGTGCTAAAACAAGTGTTATATTACGTATAGAACAAAGGAGAGGGGAAAACAAAAGAGACTTTCCGAAGTTCATAAATCAGTAAAAATAACATTTGTTATAGAGGAGGTTTTATTATGTTAATGCCCAGTATTTTCAGAACAAACGTATTTGATGACTTTTTTGAGGATCCGTTCAAAGATTTCGCGAGAGTTCCGGCTCGTCCGCAGAATGAACTGATGCGCACAGATGTCAAGGAACTGGAGAATGGATTTGAACTCTCCATCGCTCTTCCGGGTGTTAAGAAGGAAGACATTACAGCGGAGATCAACGATGGATACCTTACAATCAGCGCAACGACTTCCACCAATAAGGATGAGAAGAATGCAGACGGCAAGTATATCCGCAGAGAGAGATTCTACGGATCAGCCAAGAGAAGCTTCTATGTCGGTGAGGACATCACAGAGGAAGATATCAAGGCTAAGTATGAAGACGGTATCCTGACACTCGATATCCCGAAGAAGGAAGCAAAACCGGTCGTCGAAGAGAAGAAATACATCAACATCCAGTAATGGAATAAGGTTTGTCGGGGCTGTGAAACAGCTTCGATCACAGAGGATGTATGAAGTATGAGGCCGTATCTCGCTTTTGATTCATGAGGAAGCAAGAGATGCGTCGGGACCGGAAACGGGATGGGCTGACTGAGAGACGGAGTGCGCATTTGCCGTCAGGTGGTTTTGATGGCAAATGATTAAAATAAAATGTGTTGAGGGATAGAGATACATCCCCCGTATGATAGGGCTGCATATCCGATGGGGTGTGCAGTCCATTTTAGTAAGAAAGATTTTCACATTGCGAGGTTGTGTAGCGGTGAAATCTGGAATATTATTAAGCTACCTACATAAAATGATTGCTATTGTACTTCAGGTATGAAGCGGGTAGTTTTACTTAGACTATTTTAGGAGGAGCGCTTATGGCAGCAAAAAGAGATTATTACAAGGTTCTGGGAGTGGACCGGAATGCTGATGATGCCGCCCTTAAAAAAGCATATCGGAAACTGGCCAAGAAGTATCATCCGGACAGTAATAAAGATAATCCGAACGCGGAAGAAAAGTTCAAGGAGGCTTCGGAGGCTTATGCTGTCCTGAGCGATAAGGAAAAACGAAAGATGTATGACCAGTTCGGCCATGCGGCATTTGACGGCAGCATGGGAAGCGGCGGATATGGCGGAAGCGCCGGATGGTCGCCGTTCGGCGGACAGGGTTGGACCGGCGGAAGAAGCGCGGACGGCACGCAATATTGGAGCTATACATCGACGGGAGGCGGTCCCGGAATGGATGTTGACATTGATGATCTTCTCAATAGAGCTTTCGGTAGCCGCGGCGGATTTAACACCCGGTCAGGCAGTTCGAGAGGGTCATCAGGATACAGCTCATCCGGCAACACCTATAGTTCATTCAGAGGATCTGCCGGACAAAGGTATGGCGGCTCGGCCGGTGGATTTGGCGGTCAAACACGCGGAGCTGCTGCCGGGCAGGGCGATGGAGATGTCAATGCGACGATCAATATTCCTTATGATGTGGCGGTGCTTGGCGGGGAAGTTGATTTGCAGACTTCGTCCGGAAAGCTGCGCTGCAAGATAAAGCCCGGTACCCAGAGCGGTTCGAAGCTGAGATTTAAGGGTAAAGGACATCCCAAGGTCACGAATCCGAATGATCGCGGTGATCTCTACGTGACAGTTCAGATCAAGGTACCGCAGCGTCTGACTGAGGAGGCTAAGCAGAAGCTCAGGGAGTATGCGCGGCTTGTGAAATAATGATATGAGTTACATCGGTGGGAGAAAGCACTCGCGATGTAGACGAGAATTAGCTTGCGCGCGTAACATAGACTCACGTCACGAGTAGTGCGCGATGAAGAATAAAATAGCGGCAATCATGCTGACTCCGTAATAGAAAGCATCGATTGCCGCTGTTTTTTGTCATTAGGAAACTACGTTCTCCATGATATAGATTGCTCTATGATTTCCTATTTGGTATAACCTGAATTTGCATCACCGGGTGAAACGTTACTGATTTTTCTCAGTATACTTCAAAGCCACGAATCTGCCGTCTTCATCCTTCTCTATCCTGATTACAAACGGGAAGCGGTCCACCTTTATTGAACAGTAGAAGTCTGCCTCAGGGAAGATGTGCTGCCTGTTTTCATCGAAGAAGTGCTCTCCGCCATTGCGCTTCAGCTCCTCAGCTGCCGCGGTGACCGCAATCGGCTCGTTCTTCAGGATACTCTGGATGTACTCTGCACAGAGCAGGTCTTCGTTTGCGCGTCTGACACCGGAATTTCCCATTGCTACGAGGGATACGACTTCCGGGTCTCTTGCGCGGATGTATTCCGCGACGGCACGTGCATTTGTAAGACATGCCGTTATGATCTCATCTGCACCGGTTGCGTTGATAATGCCCTGTGTTCCGGCACTTGTAGAATGAATGATTGTTTTGCCGGTGAAGTCAATGTTTTCGATTGCGCTCGGTGAGTTGCCGTAGTCACAGCCCTCGACTTTTTCACCGCCGCGCTCTCCGAAGAGGAGCCAGTCGGGGTGCTGTTCTTTCAGGGCAAATGCCTCCGCCATCTCTCCTACGGGATATATTTTTTCCGCGCCTTGTGCAAAGAGGTAGGTTTCGAGTGTGAATGCGCGGAAGACGTCAATAATGACTGTTAATCCTTCTGCCTTTTTTGCGCCGTCGATTAATTCTAAAATCTTGATCCTCATGTGGGTCGCTCCTATTAGTGCTGTAATAATTTCACAAAGTCAATTTGCTATTTTATACAAAAAGGGAGGATATGTCAAACCATTTAATAGGATGGTTATTGCAGAATTTAGGACAACTGTTGCAGAGTGAGTCAGGGCTTTTATTCTTCATCGCGAGATTGTACTCACGACGAAGAATAAAAAAGGACTCCGACTTACCAGTCGGAATCCCAGTCTGTATCACCTGCATCCCAGGTGTCAAAATCGTAATCATAATCGTCGTCATTATCATTGTCTTCTTTTTCTTCCAGATACTTCTCGTAGTAGGGAGTATTCTCAAAGTTCGAAGTTCCGTAAGATTGCGAATAGGAGCTGCCCAGATAATAGTCGTTGACGTTCCCTTCGGGCATAGTTGAAACGACCCAGCCGTCATCATACAGGTACCAGCTGTCCGAGAGACAATAGTATATTGCATCCCCGACCTGATAGTAGCCGCGCTTCTGACTCGGGAATATTACCTGCAGGATAAGATATGCAGCCAGACCGAATACAAAGACCGACAGAGCTATATGTTCCCTTATGAAGTTTGCGATTACCGCAAGGGAGGACATGGGTGTACCCGGGAGAATGCTCGGTTCTTTCGGCTCAGCGGATCGGTAGGCAGATTCTTCATAGGGGTTGCCGTACCTTTCTTTGCGGAGCCTTATCTCATCGCCGATTTTGTCCCAGATTTCCTGCGCGGCGCGTGCTTCGTCAGGACCGGAGTAGCGGACGGCGCGCTCGCCATTTGCCTTATTCTTGTATACGATCCAGTCGCCGGTCGTTTCATCCTGATATACGCCGAAGCACTTCGGCTCTTTCATGTCCTTTCCGATAAAGAAGCGCATCTTTTCAAGGGGCATGTTCTTTTCGGCACATTTTTGTTTTAGCTCTTCTATGGAATTTACTTTGCTCATATGTACCTCCGGTGAGGGTGTTGTTGACAAGTTAAGGATACCACATTTCAGGGGAAATGTGGATGCTTCTTTGTTACGGTCAGGGTCCATGAATCAGATGCGATTCCTATGGAGTTCTGTTCAGAATTATGCCGGCTGACGCTGAATTGGATTCTGTGCAATGCCTTATGAGCGAGACTTGAAAGGTATTACCGGTTATGCTATCGTAAAAAAGGATCCATAGAAAACCGGAGAGGAGTCAGCCATGCAGCCAAAACCGACAGACGAACTTGATGAGATTCTTGAGAACACCAGACCCGGGCAGCTGGACCGGTACCTCAGGGATAACAGATCATCTATGACCGATGATCCGAAAGCATTTTACTATTACATGAAGAATGTTCTGGCTGAGAAGAGAATCAAATTGAAGGACGTGTATATAGCGGCTGACGTCAGCGAATCATACGGCAGTAAGATTATCCGAATGGAGAAGCATACCAAAAACAGGGATGTTATCATTCGTCTCTGTATAGGAGGACACTTTAGCTGGAAACAGACGGACAAAGCGTTAAAGCTCTACGGATTTAATGAATTGTATGCTAAAAACAAGAGAGATGCGTGTATCATTGTGGCGCTGAATAACCGTATTTTTGATTTGTACAGGGTGAATGATATGCTGGAGGAACAGGGGCTGTCGCCGCTGGAAAAAGAAACGGAATGATGGCGAGGTTTATGAGAATTATAGAAGCGTTAACATTTGTGTAAATATGTGTTGAGTACAATTTATGTATAAGAGTGCGATCTCCCCCACCGGTTCGGTGGGGATTTTTACGTCTACAGTTTGTTATAATTTGATTGAGTACTCGGAAAGGTTACGCTGCGTAACCGAAAAGTAATTTGATATTGAGGTGGGCGGTATTTATCATGAAATGCATAGAGCTTTAATCAGGCGTGTTAGGTCAGGGAGGAAAATCCACTGGGGTTAATTCTGCCGGAAGCTAACAGGCAACGTGCAATTTTCAGGTAACCCGGTAATCAGTATTTATAAAGTGGAGGACGATTATGATTTATTTTAAAGAGATCAAACGAAGCCTTTGTCTGTCTGTCATGTGCCTTGCAATGCTTTTATATGGCTGCGGCAGTAATGGAACTGCTACGCAATCGGACAGCAGTGTGGCAACCGAAGCACAGCAAAAGGATGTCTCAGAACCGGAAGAAGTTGTGATTGACTATGGCGACGCAGAATCCTTTGAGGCAGCGCTGAACGAAGGGAAAAATCTTGAAGGCAAAGTAGTCCGATTCACTGCAAGGGAGATCCACCCGAATTCAGCGATAGGATTCAACGTCTGGGCCGGAGAACATCTGAATTTTGTCTCTTCACGGAATCCTGATATTGAAGTAAACGACACGGTAACTGTCAGGACAACGACGATAGAGAGTATATCGGGTTCCTGGATTATTAACTACGAAAAGGTCGATCATGCTGTAACTGACGAAAATACGATCACTGCCTCTCAGTCGAAGGAACCGGAACAGTCTGAGGCATCGGATGCAAATGAAAGCTCACAGGCGGAGCCAAATGCAAATCAAAGCACACCGGCGACATCTGATGAGTCTAATAAAGATGCCTCACAAGCTGAACCGGCAGCCGAATCCGCTGCGGATAGCAGCAATGCTCCGGAACAGACGGAGAATACTTACGAGCATAATGCATATTTTGACATCGTGGAAGTAGCAAGTTACAAAAGCTCAATCGGGTCAACGCATATAATACACAAGGTCCTGGCTAAGAGTAACGTGACCATCTCTGCTACTTTGCTGGCGTACGGAACAGACGGAAATGTTCTCGGGAAGGGAACAGATGAGATTATTCTGACGGAGGGAAAATATAATTACTTCCACTATCTTTTCGACAGTGATATATCAAATGCCTCTTTTCGGATAAACGCAACCCCCAAGAACGACACATTCATGATCGGAGAACGGAACGCTGTGGAGATGGTGCAATATGACATTTCCGGTGACAGCTTATATGTAACGCTGCAGCAAACCGGCGACAGTTTAGGAGCTTTCGCACAGTTCAAGTTGTTGCTCTACAAGGGGGATACCATAGTTGACACAGAAGAGAATTTTTTCAATATTTCTGCTCAGAACCTGAACGGAAAAGGTTCCACTGACGTGGCTGAAATATGGGTATATGGTGTTGACTTCGACAGGGTCGAGTATGTGTACGAGCCTTGATAAAAAGGCTGTCGCATTAGACCGTGTCGCCACGATATGAGGTGGATATCGGATAGTTCCTGTTGTATTATATCTCTGAGAAAACGGGTTTGTCGCATTAAGCTCAAGAACGCCGAGGCGTTCTTGATAAATATCAGCTATATGTAGTGATGATACCATTTAATGCGAAAGACCTGACAAACCGTCAACAATCTTTATAATGCTTACAGGAGTTATCATGTCCAGAACACATAATATATTCTCCGGCCATCAGCCGCCTCACGAACCGAATGAAGAGTATGAATACTGTCCCCGCTGCGAAGCCGACCTGACCCTTCAGAAGGGATACAGTAATAAACTCCCATACTGGATCTGTCTCGGCTGCGGCGAGATGCTCATCAATCCGGAAGTGGATTCGGATGTAGCCTGGTTTTGTGACAACTGCGGCGCCATGCTCAACATTCAGCCGGGCTTTCGTGACGACTGTGGAGAGTGGACGTGCGCAGAGTGCGGATTTGTCAATAAGATCGATGAGAGCGTTCTTTATGAATCTGAGGATGAGTATGAAGAGGATCAGAGGAATCCGTACAGGGGATTGTCCGATGAGGATGCGCTGGAGCTGTCTTTCTATGAAGACGTGGCAGTTATGGAGGACAAGGAAAATGTTGTGCTGGTGCGGCATCGGGAGACCGGTCGATATTTTATAAAGAAGCTTCTGACGGTCTACAATAAAAGCGTGTATATCTACCTGAAAGACAGGCCGATTGCTCATATGCCGGGGATTGTTGCTATATATGAGGGAGGCAATAGTCTGATTGTCATCGAGGAGTTTGTTGATGGCAGAACGGTTGCGGAGCTGCTTGAAGACGGACCGATAGAGGAAGGGGATGCTGTCTTAATAGCAAGGAGAGTGTGCGGCGTGCTGCATGAGCTGCACACTCTTCCGAGACCGATCATCCACAGGGACGTGAAGCCTCAAAATATAATAGTGACGCATGAGGGCGAGGTATGCCTGCTCGATATGAATGTAGCCAAGTGGTATGACCCGGACCAGACGGATGACACGCGGTACATGGGAACTATGTTTTATGCAGCGCCTGAGCAGGCCGGCTACGGCTTTACTGCTTCCTCCGCAAAATCGGATGTCTATGCGGTCGGTATGCTTCTGAACGTCATGGTCACCGGGAAGTTTCCGAAGGAGCAGAGAGCACCGGGCAGGATCTGGGAGATTGTTGAGCGGTGTATAAGGCTGAGTGCCGAGGAGCGGTATACGGATGAGGAGCTGATGAAGGCGCTGGACGAGTTATTGTGAGGGGTTGGTATGTGTGACAGACAGGATGGTCTATGCGCATCCACGTGTGTATAAGTACTTTTTGAAGCAAGTAATTTATACCCGAAAGGGTATCATAGAGTGTGCTGTATTATTGTTTGCACCCTTACGGGTATAAAAGTGGCAACAATTGTTGATATTATACCCGTAAGGGTGTATTTTTATGGTGCGGACATTTAAAGGAGCAAAGAAAATATGAAAAATTGCATTGGAAACTATATCAAGCAGGAAAGAAAAAAAGCAGGTCTGACACAGGAAGAATTTGCAATCAGGTCAGGGCTCGGTCTACGCTTTGTGCGTGAATTGGAGCAGGGAAAAGAGACCGTAAGGCTCGATAAAGTTAATCAGGCTCTCAGAATGTTCGGCATGGAGGCAGTTCCCGGGAAAATGCGCAGGGAGGATGACACGTGAGTAGTGAATGCGAGGAGAAATACGATGGATACAGTTAAAGTATGGGAAGAGAAGGTAGTCATCCCCACTTATGAAGTCGGAGAAGCAGACAAAAATCCGATGTTTCTTGAAAAGAGGGTTTATCAGGGCAGTACCGGGAAAATATACCCCTATCCGTCGATCCAGGAAATCAGCCGGTCAAAAACGGACAAAGTTTGGAACGCTGTCTATCTCGAGAACAAATATCTGAAAATCATGATTCTTCCCGAATTGGGCGGGAGGATCCAAAGAGCTTACGATAAGACAAACGACTATGATTTCGTATATTACAACCGAGTAATCAAGCCCGCGCTGGTAGGCCTGACCGGACCGTGGATTTCGGGCGGCATAGAGTTCAACTGGCCGCAGCATCACAGACCTACGACTTATTCTGCGGTCGATCATGACATTAGGCAGAATCCGGATGGAAGCTGCTCTGTCATTACCGGGGATGTCGATCAGATGTACGGCACGAAAGAAATCACGACTTTTACGCTGTATCCGGACAAGGCTTATATTGAGATCAGAGGTCAGCTCTACAACGGAACGCCCCTTCCGCAGACATTCTTGTGGTGGGCAAACCCTGCTGTATCCATCAACGATTATACGCAGTCCATTTTCCCGCCTGACGTGCACAGTGTCTACGACCATGGCAAGCGGGCGGTATCGCGTTTTCCGATTGCGACCGGTGAGTATTACAAGCACGATTACAGCGAGGGCGTGGATATATCCCGATATAAGAATATTCCTGTTCCTACTTCCTACATGGCAGAGCGTTCTGAATACAACTTCGTCGGAGGATACGACTATCAGAAGAAGGCCGGTCTGCTCCATGTGGCGGATCATCATGTTTCTCCCGGGAAAAAGCAGTGGACATGGGGATGCGGCGATTTCGGAAAAGCCTGGGACAGAAATCTCACGGATGAGGATGGGCCGTACATAGAGCTCATGACAGGTATGTACTGTGATAACCAGCCTGACTTCACATGGCTCAAACCGTATGAGGAAAAAGTATTCAAACAGTACTTTATGCCCTACAAGGCAGCGGGACAGGTGAAAAATGCGAGCATCCACGCCGTCCTGAACATGGAAGTCAGGGAGGAAGGCGTGTATGTCTGCGTTTACGCAACGCAGGAGTACCCGGAAGCGGAGATTCTTGTGCTTGTCAACGGAGAGGAAAAGGCAAAGGACACTGCAAAGATCTCTCCGATCGATATATATGAAAATGTATTTCAGCTCAAAGCGGAGGATCCGTACAACATAAAGGTCATTGTAAAGGCAAATGGCCGCGAGCTGATCTCCTACCAGCCCGTCGATCAGGGTATCCCGGAGCTCGCAGAGCCGGCGAAAGCACCTGCAGCACCGGAGGAAATGCTCACCAACGAAGAACTTTATCTGACTGTCCAGCACATAGAGCAGTACCGCCATGCCACATGGCTGCCGGATCCGTACTACCTGGAAGGCCTGAAGCGCGACCGGAACGACATTCGCATCAACAACGCCTACGGACTGCTTCTGCTCAGAAGGGGATGCTTTAAAGAATCAGAGCCGTATTTCAGGACGGCAATCAGACGGCTGACCGGCAACGGCATGTTCAATAATCCATATGACGGTGAAGCGTTCTATAACCTCGGACTTTCCCTGTTTTATCAGGAGAGATATGACGAGGCATTTGACGCCTTCTACAAGGCGACATGGACCAATGAGCAGCAGGAAATGTCCTTCTATTATCTTGCGCTGATCGCACTCCGCAGAGGTGATGCAGATGAGGCTCTCGAACTGGCAGAGAAGGGTCTTGTCAAGAACCTGCACAATGTCAAGGCGAGAGGGCTCAAGGCGGTCATTCTGGAAAAACTGGGACGGATTGATGAGGCGCTCGCATGGATCGAGGACAATATCAGGCTGGACTATTTCGATTATGTATCCCGCTATGAAAAATACTTCCTTAGCGACTGCGCAGATGAGGAGATCGGGCGGATCCGGGCGCTGAATAAACATTTTCATGAGACATATCTTCAGGTTGCCCGCGATTTTGCCGAGGGAGGACAGTATGACAAGGCGATCGCTGTATTGGATACATGTGACGGCGACTATCCTCTGATACATTACTACAAAGGGTATTATCTTAGAAAGCTGGGAAAAGAAGCCGAAGCTATGAAGGCTTACGCGGACGGTGAAGCGAGAGATCCTTCTTACTGCTTCCCGAATAAACCGGAAGATATTCAGGTTTTGCGGGATGTGGTGAGCAGGAAGGCGGACGCGGCCAGAGCGAACTACTATCTCGGAAACCTTTATTATGACAAGCTTCAGTACGATCAGGCGATTTCCCTGTGGGAAAAATCGGAAGAACTTGACGACAGTTTTCCGACGCTCGAGAGGAACCTATCCATTGCCTACTTTAACAAGCGGGGTGAGCGGGAGAAGGCGCTTGAGAGGTTGGAGCGTGCATTTGCTTTAGACAGAAGTGACGCCCGTGTATTTCTCGAGCTGGATCAGTTGTATCAGAAGCTGTCTTACACACCGGCGCAGCGTCTCGAGAAATTCAGAGAGAATATTAAGCTGATCGAGAAGAGGGATGACCTGTACACAGAGTATGTTACCGTCCTGAACCTGAACGGTCTTCATCAGGAGGCCTATGTCGCGATAATCGCTCATAATTTCCAGACCTGGGAGGGTGCGGAAGGCAAGATTTCCACACAGTATAAGACTGCGCTTCTCGAGATGGCAAAGGAAGCTTACGGGTTCGGTGATGACGCACAAGCAGAGCATAATCTGCTTGCCGCAATGGACCTGCCGTTAAGTCTCGGAGAGGGACGACTCGAAGGAACGAAGGATAATCATATTTATTTCACGCTCGGCCTGGTTTATGAGAGACAGGGCAGAGCGAAGGAAGCGAGAGAGTGTTTTGAGAAAGCGACGCTGGGAGCCATGGAGCCCGCCGGCATGATGTACTATTATGATCAGCCTGCCGATATGATCCTGTATCAGGGACTGGCAAAAGCAAAACTGGGCCTTTTGGGTGAGGCAAATGCCAGATTCTACAGGCTCGTGGATTATGGAGAGCAGCATATCCGGGATATTTTCAAGATGGATTACTTTGCGGTCTCCATACCGGATATGTCCGTGTTTGACGCAGATATGACGCAGAAAAATGTCGACCACTGCAATTATCTGATGGGTCTCGGCAAGCTCGGTCTTGGGAAGAATGCAGAAGCTGCCGCGTGCTTTGACAGGGTGCTCAAATCGGATCCGAATCACCAGAATGCTGCGATCTACAGGAAGATGACGGGAATGTAAACAGTAGAGAAGGAGCTGTCGCATGAGATATCACCACTACATATAGCCGGCATTTTCAAATAATGTCTGCTATATGTAGTGGTGTTTTGTCTTAATGCGTCCCCCAGAGCTATACGGTCAAGAGTTATACGATCAGAAAACCCCACCGATTTGGTGGGGTTTTTAAAATACAAACTCTGATATGATGATTACAGGATTGTGAGTGCGTATGCACAGAGCAATCCGTAATCGACTTTTGGCGTCTCAATCATATGCTATAACCGGCACAATGTATGATTACGTCGCGTAACCAAAAAGTGATTTGCCATTTACGATTTCGCTCTCTACCATTATAGAGAGGGTTTTGGCGACAACTAATTGGGGAGGTAGATGATGGGGCAGGCGAACAGCTTAGGACATTTTATTTCATTGAGAAGAAAACACATGCGTCTGACACAGGAGGAACTCGCTGAAAAAGTGGGCGTTTCAAAGTCGGCAATTGCCAAGTGGGAGACAGACGGAGGGCTGCCGGACAGGGATAACCTGAGGCGGATCGCGGATATTATGAACGTGTCGGTGGGTGACCTGCACAGGGTAATAGAGGGGGGAGAAATCGGAAAAAATGAGATGTCCATCAATATTACTCAGGATGTGATTGCCGTGTTGGAGTCGTATGGCTACAAGGTGATACCTCCTGATAAGCAGATAATTTGACCTTTTCCTCTGTACAATCGTATATATTAGTGTCATCGGCGAGACCGGGACAAATAAAGAAAAACGTCCACCGTGCAAATACCGTGGACGTAGGAATGAGAAAATGAAGCAGCTGCGCCTGAAAGGGTTAAGCAGCTGAGATATCGACTAAATCAAGAAAAAAACCGGAGGAAAAGAAAATGCATGAAATGAATCTTGAAAGTCTTAAAAATATTACAGGCGGAATGCGCGGAGTATTGTCCGGACATAGAAGAATAGATGATATTATCTTAAGCGATGAGGACAAAAAGAAGCTTGAAGAGTTTGAAAAACGCTGCTTCACGGAATAATCCGTATTCAAGAACGCCTCGGCGTTCTTGCCGCGACGTGCGGGGCGCCAAGGCGCCTTCCACTGCGCAGGTCTGCGATGTTTATACCTCGGCATGGCATTTCACAGAGAAATGCTGCCGGGGTTTTTTCGATTTGTCTCTGTGCAGAGCATTAACTGCGATGAACCGGATCTTAAGACGGCTGTTTCGGATGTAATTGTGTCGACACTGCCTAATGTGAAAGCCCCTTTAGCCGCAGGCTCATAACTGTAAAGAAGTCAAGTGGAAAACATACTGAGGGATAAAGAAATATGGTATGATGAAAGTGTGGTTTTTTGGCTGCCAAAAGGAGACCGGAGACAGGAAAAGTATCAAGGACGCCGAGGAGTTCTCGAAAATGAGTTTGGTTAAACACGGAGGATCTGACATGAAAACAAAACTTTGCAGATATGCACTCAGGAAGGTCAGTAAGGAGTTCAGAGTTACTGAGTATGACATCGGTCCTGATCAGCATCTTAGTCGATACGGAATGAATTTTGCAACGCACAGCTATGAGATAGAGGACATCGGACATTTATGCGTCATGACGATGAAGGCATTTTGGGGTCTCATGACCATGGAGACTGTAGTAATCAGTCCGGTAGAACGCGATCTGCCGCTGTTTAATATCGACCGGGTCTCTGCATTCGGAAAAGAAACTCTGCTTATCGAGATCTATGATACGCAGATTGAACCGCTTGATGCGGACATACAGGAGTCGTTCCACGCTCTGCTTGAAAGGGACAGTGCGGTGTCGGATGTTGAGAGCAAGCCGCACTGGTATGATGAGATCAGGTATCCGTTCAGCTACGGCAAAGCCGGAAAGGGACTTTCGCAGCAATTTGAGAGAGCGCAGAAGGATTATCTCGGAACATTTTTGCAAGCTCTGAAAAATGCTCCGACGTGTGACCGGGAAGCGAAATTGGAGAAGAACCGGGAGTTTGCGGAGAAGCTGGTTGAAAATGACGGACCGGCGGTCAATACCATGCGCAGTCTGTTTGGCGAGGAGACGATGAAGAGGGTGGTGCTTGACCATATGTATGGGGTCGGGTGACGGATACATCTATGAAGCGTAGCAGCAGAGTACCATGTCCATAGGAGCAGCCGCACCGCATGGGAGTGGAGGTTCATCTCACCGGGAGAAGCATCTTATCTCAGTGTGATGCGTCGGCTTTCGAACTCGTCACAATGGGGCTTTGCCGGAGTATAGTTATATATTCATAAGCGCGAGAGAATATAATCAGAGGGCTGTCGCATTAAGGCGTGCCGCTACTATATGGCAGATGTTACTTTCAAGTGTCTGCCATTTATAGTGGTGGTCCTGCTTCAATGCAACAGCCCCCTGTCTTTTTCTGTTCGCGAAATTATGACCGTTAAATAAAACCGTATAAAACAGGTCAGCGACTCCTGTTTCTATTGTTTCAGGACTAACGGCTATCCTATCTGTATATGTCTGACGGCAATTCTCTTCTCAGAAGCAGATATTCTTCAAAGTTGGTACATTGCCGCTGCCCACATACTGCTGAACCGATATATCCCACAAGGTACAACGAATGTGATCTCCTGGTCACATCTGCCTCCCTGCAGAACAAATAGTCTGCTACACTGTCTTGTCTTTGAACCCCTTTCCTCTTCGGGCTATGACGTACGCTGCTCCGTTGTGGACGGGGATCTTTCGTATCTCACAGTACTTCCTTTTTGCGATCCTGCTTGTATATGCCGGATTGACTTCGATCACGTCAATTCCGTTTCTGACTGCCATGTTCCTTATATCGTCCTCATATCTGGAGTAATCCAGGGTATGGAGCATTTTATTGTATCTCCTGCCTGATCCCCTTTCTGTCAGAGCCTTTTTCTTTTCAAACGACAGGTCCTCTTTTACAATGCTCTTTCCTTTTGACAGAGCATATCTTCCGATTTCAGCTGTCACCTGGCGCATTTCGTTCGCAGCTCTTCCGCCTGTTCCATGATATCTCAGCCTGTACTGTTTCATGGAAGTCAGGTTGCCTTTGCCGTCCGTCTCGGCCAGGTCAATATGTCCATCGTTAAAATCGAGGCCGATCACACCGTCGACCGCTGTCGTCATAATGGGCCGTTTTGCCATGTCGAGCGTCACGATTGCCTGCAGATAGACCTTTCTCCCACGCATCTTGATGCGATATGACACAGGTCTGTCCCGGTTCTGCAGGCTTTCCCTGAGCTCGTCATCCAGATATTTAAAATGACATCTCCCATGAACATATTTTCCGTCGGAATCGTATTTCCCATCCTTACGGATCCTGACATCATAGCCTCCTGCTGCATCCGGGCTTAACTGGAACATCTGGTTCCCCGCCGTTTCGTCCCTGCTGCCCAGATAGAAAATGTTGGAATCGCGCTTTTTCCTGTAATCGTTATACCATCCTTTGTGACTGCGGTATCCGTTCTCAGAAAGGCGGTACTGATCATCGAATGTCTTCTTTCCACCGAAGCCTAACGAATACCTGCCGTTCTCCATGTCTTTTTCCAATTGGGCCAGCCGGTCCCTGAGCTTCTGCAGCCTCTGATGCTTATAATACAGTTTTTTCTTCAGATCCCGGTATTTTACAAGCTGCTCCCTGCCCAGCCTGTTCGCAGCGGCATCCTTTTTCCTCATGTTGACGGTAACGGCAATCTTTTCCGTCTGCTGTTCCAGATGGCGGATCCTGTTCCTCAACCGGCTCCGCTCTGTCTTTTTCAATTCCCTCAGGGCCTTATAACGCCCCTTCATATCGTATATGACGGAATTCGCCGTGCGCTTTGAGACCGAGAACCGTGTCTGGACCTCTGTATTCAGCTTTGACTTGTTCACAGCGCCGTTCTGTCTGACAATCACGCGCCATACGTAACGCTGTATCCTGCCATAATCTGTTCGGTATTTCTGTACGTATTCCATGATGTCATTCGCTTCCCTTGCAGAAAGCCGCGTCTCTGTCGTCAGTACAGGCATTTGACCAACTCCTTTTTATGATTCTTCCTCAAAGAACGTGTCAGGGCTTTTTCTGATAATATCCAGCAGCATCTTCCTGTCGATCTTGTCTGTATCGGAATTCTCGATCAGGTCTTCCAGCATTTCCAGCGTGTCCTTAGCATGGATCGCCATGAGCATCTGTTCCATTAATTCCCTGTTTTCCTTCTTCATAACTTCAATGTCTGTCCTCTCTGTCTGAAGCAGCGGATGCATCCTTCTGCTTTTTCTTATTTTTCCCACTCCTGAGTCCATACAGTTTTCCGCTGAAACTTGCGATGAGCGCCATCATATCTTCGACCAGTTCTTCCTGTACTGATCTTTCATGAGCCATGTCCCTGATGACGATGATCGGGACACCTTCGTGTTCAAAGACTGTCTCCAGATAATGAAACCCGAACCTTGTCAATCTGTCCTTATATGTCACGAATACTCTTGAGACCTTATGGTCGAGCACCATGACCATCAGCTCGTGCAGTTTCCTGCGCCTGTCGTTCAGGCCCGATCCGACCTCTTTCATTATAATGGGGTTATGCAGGTCATGTACATTCTCAAGCAGGAACATAGCCTGCCTGTCAAGATCCCCCTTTTGTTTTTGCTCGTGGCTGGAAACTCTTACATATATGACATCATGTTTTTTTGCGGTCTCAGTGTCATCGTATAAAAGACCTTTACTGTCCAGATAATTCAGCAGGTCCTCTCTGAATACAGCCCGCCGGCCTGTTCCTGTCCGTTTTATCGGAAGAGTGCCGTTTTTATCATACACTTTTATGGTGGAATAACTGATATTCAGTATCTCCATGATCTCTCCCGTCTTGTAGACCGGCTTGGTAAAATCACTGATCTTGTACATACACGTAAAACAGCCTCGCTTTCAAATGATTCATTGATACATATATAGAATAGCACAAATCATTACTTATGTAAACGAAATACGGTATATAATAGTATGGTTGCACACTATTATATACCGTTACAGATAACTGCAAAACAACCCTTTATTTTCCAGGCAAAGCATAGTCAGATCGTCGAATTGCTCCGTCTCGCTTGCCGAAATCAGTGGATAAATGGGATTTGAGTTGTTTATTCGTAACGCTCATCAATCACGCGCTTTGATTTCTTTTCACTTCTCGGAAGCAGGCCGTTCTCGACAATTTTGACGATCGGAGTGAAGCCGATTTTGCTCTTGACAGCATGAGCCATTCTGTTACCAAGCTGCGCGAAGTCGACACTTCCGTCCACGGCCTCGACATAGAGACGCATGGTATCGCGTCCGTCGAAGTGGGAGATACGGATCTGGTACTCGCTGGACGCCTCGTTCGGGAAGGACGCAATGACCTCCTCAATCTGAGCCGGGAATACGTTGACGCCCTTGATCTTCATCATGTCATCGGTACGACCCTTGATGATATCGATGAGGGGGTAGGAGCGGCCGCAGGTGCATTTGCCCGGAATGATGCGGGAAAGGTCATGCGTGCGGTAGCGGATGAGCGGTGCGCCTTCTTTCACGAGTGTCGTGATGACGATTTCGCCCCACTCGCCGTCCGGGAGTACCTTGCCGGTCTGCGGATCAATGATTTCGAGGTAGATGTAGTCGTCCCAGATGTGCATGTACTCGGTCTCGGAGCAGTTGATTCCGATGCCCGGTCCGTAGATCTCGGTCAGTCCGTAGATATCGTAGAGCTCGATTCCGAGGATGCTCTGAATTCTGTCGCGCATTGCTTTACCCCAGCGTTCGGAGCCGATGACGCCTTTCTTAAGATGGATCTTGTTCTTGATTCCGCGCTTCTCGATCTCCTCGGCCAGAAGAAGGGCGTAGGAGGAAGTGGAGCAGAGGACTGTGGACTTCATATCCATCATCATCTGGAGCTGCTTCTCGGTATTGCCGGGGCCCATCGGAATGACCATAGCGCCGAGTTTTTCAGCACCGTTCTGGAAACCGATACCGGCAGTCCAGAGACCGTAGCCGGGTGTGATATGAATGCGATCCTGATTGGTGATGCCGGCGGTCTCATAGCAGCGCTTGAACATCTCGCCCCAGTCGTCAACGTCTTTTGCAGTGTAAGGAATGATGACCGGAAGGCCTGTGGTGCCTGAGGATGAATGGATGCGGACGATTTCTTCCTCGGGGGCGGTCATGAGGCCGAGCGGGTATGCGTCGCGGAGGTCGTTCTTCTCTGAGAACGGGAGGTTCTCGAAATCCTCTACCGAGTCGACATGGGTGATGCCGGCCTCGGCGAGTTTCTTGCCGTAGAAGCTGCCTGCGCTTATGAGTGCGTTGATACGGTCGTTGACCTGTGCGAGTTGCTTTTCTGTTATTTGCATAGGGTTTGTCGGAATCCGGGGATTCCACTCCTTTCTATAGAATTCTGTTGATGATAAATATTCTTAATTGCATTCTTGATGATTTCGGTAAACCGGAGCCTGTCAGTCTTGTAAAGTTTGATGGAATTACGGAAGTAGGAGGCAAAAGCTTGATTACTTCGGTAAATTGCGGCTGCCGGTTCTATAAAACTTGATGAAATTACGGAAGTAGAGGGCAAAATCTCGCTTACTTCGGTAAATTGCAGCCTGCCAGTCCCATTAAGCAAGATTAAATTACGGAAGTAGAGGGCAAAAGCTTGATTACTTCGGTAAATTGACGCCTGTCAGTCCCATAAAGCAAGATGGAATTACGGAAGTAGAAGGCAAAAGCTCGATTACTTCGGTAAATTGCGGCTTCCGGTTCTATAAAGCAAGATGGAATTACGGAAGTAGAGGGAAAAATCTTGCTTACTTCGGTAAAATCAGCCCGCATACTTAAAAGCGCTCGTATTCAGCTCCAAAAACTTCGGCTTGATTACCTTCGGCATCGCCTCCAGTATATCCGCCTCCGTCAGCCCCAGCGCCCCGGTGCGGACCGCAGCGCCGAGCAGAACTACGTTGAGACAGCGGGGATTCCCGAGCTCCGCGATAGCTTTCGTACCGTCAACGATAAGCAGATGGTCCTCCGGTATAACAGACTTCAGATAACCGATCATCTCGCTTCCGCCATAGGTCGAGCCCAGCAGCGTAGCTGTCGTCGGCTTGACCGCGCGCAGGTTCGTGATGACATAGCCGTCTTTTTTGAGGAACGGCAGCATGCGGACCGTCTCGCCCGGCTCGAACCCGAGGATGATGTCAGCCTGACCTGTGCCGATCATCGGTGCATACATCTCATCTTCATCGCTGATCCGAATGTTACTGAAGACGTTTCCGCCGCGCTGCGCCATACCGATGGTTTCGGCGCTCATGACTTTCATCCCTTTTTCCATGGCGGAGGCCGCGATGAGCTTGGAGGCGAGGACAGTACCCTGACCGCCTACGCCGCAGAGTATGATGTTCTTATTCATTCAATCCACCTCCAATCGCACCCGTCGGGCATATCTGCGAGCACAGCGTACAGCCTGTGCAGAGAGAATCATCTATCTGAACATTTCCGTCCGTAATCACAATGCCCGGGCAGCCGATTTCACGGATGCAGCGCTTGCACTTGATACATTTTGCCTGATCGATTGTCAGCGGTGCATTCGGTTTGACGATCGCGACGCATGGTGATTTGAAAATAATCGCCTTAACGCCCGGTTCCGCCACCGCATGCTTAACGGTCTTGATTGCTTTGGTGAGGTCAAGCGGATCGACTGTCTCGACAAATTTCAACCCGATTCCTCTCAGCACCTTCTCAATGTTGATCTTCGCGACCACATCGCCCATCATTGTACGGCCCGTTCCGGGATGCGGCTGATGGCCGGTCATGGCGGTCGTCGAGTTGTCGAGAATGACCACAGTCATCTCTGACTGGTTATATACTGCGTTGACGATGCCGGTGATTGCCGATGCGAAGAAAGTAGAGTCGCCGACAAATGCAAATGCACTCGTATCCGGCTCTATATGTTTCACGCCCTGAGCTATGTTGATTCCAGCACCCATGCAGAGGCATGTATCGCACATGTCGAGCGGCATCGCGTTGCCGAGTGTGTAGCAGCCGATATCGCCGCAGAATATTGTTTTCTTACCCTGCATTGCGCGCTTCACCGCGTAGAATGAAGCCCGGTGCGGACATCCGGCGCAGAGGACCGGCGGCCGTATCGGTAGAGCAGGCGGAGCGGGAAACCTGTTGGGGGCAGAGGTATCATCGGATTTATCAGAAGCACCGTTCTGTGAATCCGCAGCGCCCTTTTTGATTGTGCTTTGAGTGCCATCCTGAGATGGAACTGCCTGTGATACGGAATCATTTGCCCGGTCTTTCTTATCCCATTCAAGGAATTTACGAATATAGCCTTCAACCAGATCTATGCTGTTCTCTCCCGCATTCTCCGTGTCGTGCGTAAGCTTTCCGAGGATCCTGACGGGGAGGTGATACTTTCCTGCGATATATGTGAGCTCTCGCTCGATGACGGGATCAAGCTCCTCGATACAGAGTACTTCATCGAGCCCTTCGAGGAAGCGTACTGCCAGCTTTTCCGGGAAGGGATGCGGGGTCGCGATCTTGAGAGTGCGCGGGGCATCTTTCCCCTTAAGAACCTCACGCATTAATGCGTAGCCGATTCCGCCGGCGGCAATGCCTCGTTTCGGGCATATACTTGCAGTGTTTCCCGTTGCTTCTACGACGGGAGAGAAGCCGGAGGCACCAGCATTTTCAGCAGTTCCCGTTGTTTCTGCCGGCAGTTCATTTGCGCTTTGCTCTGCGGCGTGAGAGACGCCGGTGGCATTTGCACCGGCATCCTTCTCAAAAAGAAGCTCGTTACGCTCATATTCGGAGAAAACATCCGAAAGCTCGACGTTGCGGGCCTCGATTTTGCGGTGGTTGGCGTTTGAAAGACGCGGGAAAATGACCCAGCGGCGGGAGTCCTTGATAAAGCCTTCGGGTGCATTTGTCTTATATTCGCTCTCATCCTTCACATCGATGGAGGCGTATGCGTGGCAAATGCGCGTCGTCGGGCGGAAGAAGACGGGCGTACCGAATTTTTCCGAGATTTCAAATGCATCCTGTATCATATCATAAGCTTCCTGCACGGACGTGGGGTCGAAGCACGGGAGCTTACTGAAAGCTGCGAAGTGGCGGGTGTCCTGTTCGGTCTGGGATGAGATCGGGCCGGGATCGTCAGCGACCATGATGACCATGCCGCCCTTAACGCCGATGTACTCAAGGGACATGAGCGGATCGGAGGCGACATTGAGACCGACCTGTTTCATGGTGACCATGGTGCGTGCGCCTGCATATGCAGCGCCGGCAGCGACTTCGAGCGCAGCTTTTTCATTTACGGACCACTCGACGTAAGTCTGGTCGGGGCGGTGTTTAGCGACCGTCTCAAGGACTTCTGTGGAGGGGGTTCCGGGGTATCCGGAGGTGAGATTAAGGCCTGCCGCTATGGCGCCGAGGGCGATGGCGGCGTTGCCCATGAGAAATTCTTTGTGCATGTATTTTGCTCCTTCGTTACACATTGTTATAAGTATAGTCATTTTTGGATGGAGTGACAAGCACTTTAGCGGTGTAAACCGCTAAATATCTAAGGACGGAGTGACAATTGCAGGTCAAAACACGGACAGGAAGACGATTCTATGTAGTGGTGTGTTTGTTATTCGCTTGTAAGAAGAGAGCCGTTGCCCGGAACAGTAACTGAGCGATAAGAAACACTTTCGACAGGTGTTCTTCAATTGACACGTGTGAATAGCCCGTGATACGTTAATTAGAAGATAACTCGTGTACCTAAAAACATAGTAATTGAAGTACGCGAACAGGGCAAAATCAATCGGAGTACGTGGAGGTAAAAACCTATGACCATAGAAGAAATGAAGGCCCGCAAGCAGGCCCTCGGTCTCACAAACCAGGACATCGCGACACTTACGGGAGTACCGCTCGGAACTGTGCAGAAAGTATTCGCCGGTATCACGACCTCCCCGCGATACGGGACAGTACTCGCACTGGAAAAAATATTGGGAGATGACAATGTTCTGATGCAAACCGCGCCGGATGAGGAAAGCGCGAAAGAGAGCATCAGGGAGGATCTGAAGCGGGAACTGGTCATGTATGCTAAATTGATGGATGAGAAGGGACTGGTCAATACGATGGAAGGAAACCTCTCCATCTATGACCGCGCGCATGACTTCCTTTACATTACCCCCTCCGGCACCAGAAAGTCTCTGCTCGATGAGAGCATGATCGCTGTTATGCACGGTGACCGGCAGATTGACGGAACTCTTAAGAGATCGAGCGAATATCTGCTTCACCTGGCAGCTCTCAAAAATCGTCCGGATGCAAATGCAGTTGCACATCTCCACGCCCCATATCTCACTGCATATGCCTACTGCGGTAAGAGTATAAAAGTGAATTGCTCTACGACATTTGCCCTGCTTTTTGAGGAAATTCCCTGCCTGCCGTACGGAATGCCGGGAACCGTCCGCATTGCGGAAGGAATCGACGAAGCGATCGCGGAGCACGACCTGATCCTGCTTGGCAACCATGGGGCTGTGGCTGTCGGTGCGGACATCGAGTATGCCGTAAGCCTTGTAGAAGCCGCGGAAGAAGTGTTGAAGATTTACAGCTACGCAAAGCAGATAGGCGATGTCGTTGATATTGATCCCGATGATCTTGAGGAACTTATGGAGAAACATCCTTCCAGCCGCAGAAATCGTATGAGGAGAAGGTTTAATTGATTTCCGGCGCACAAAGGATTTTATTCAGTACAATTTTATAAGTGGCATGTTTGTACATTGACTTTTCACACATTTCCGCTATTATAAAAATGCGCTATATCCGAAATAGGTCGGAACAGCAGCAGGGAGGAAATTGAATATGAAAAAAAAGTATGATCTGCTCACGCTCGTACAGCTGGCAATGCTGATTGCCATCCAGCTGGTCATGAAAGCAATCGGTCTCGGCAGTGTCCCCGTAGGTCCGCTCTATATGAGCTTCCTGACACTTCCGATCGCAGTCGGAGCCATATTGATCGGACCGGCAGCAGGTGCGGTTCTCGGAGCAGTCTTCGGCGCCGTCAGCTTCTATGATGCAATTACCGGCGGTTCCGTTATGACATCGGCTCTCTTCCAGGTAAGCCCGGTCAACACATTTATTCTTTGTGTTGTGACCCGCGTGCTTATGGGATTATGCACAGGACTTGTATTTGCAGCTGTGAAGAAGCTTGACAAGCATCACACATGGAGCTATTTCGTGGGATCGATCAGCGCCCCGCTCCTCAACACGCTGTTCTTCATGGGCTACATCGTTCTGGTATTCTACAACACCGATTTCGTTCAGGGATTGGTAGCATCGAAGGGTGCATCAAATCCGCTCATGTTTGTCGTTTTGCTCGTCGGTGTGCAGGGTATTATTGAGGCAGCTGCCTGCGGAGTGCTTGGAGCAGTGATCTGCAAAGCTCTCTCGGTGGTGCTTCGCAACCAGGTGAGAACTATAGGAGCATAAAAAATTATGATATAATGAAGGCTGTCACTAAGCAAAAGCTCAATGTGACAGCCTTCTTTCTTTTGTATACCCGAACGCCTCCTCCGCATGCGGCACTTTCTGCAGTTTTCCTGCGATGAAAGCGTCTGTCCCTGAAATGATCGGGGTCGAGAGACCGTTTTTCTTGGCGCTCATCACCTTCCATGTGATGGGCAGGCTGTAGGGGTTAGCGACGTTATGTGCGTATTGCATGATGTCCATAACCGTTTCTTTGTCCGGTGCTTTTCCGTCGAATGTCCGCACGCTTCTGCGCGATTTTACCAGTTCTAATGTGTTCATTTTCATTCCTCCGGTTGACTTGTGTGAAAATATTTGATTCCCAATATATACATATTCTGTCAAATGTGCAATAATATATCTTATCAGAACCTGCGAAGCAGGTTCAGCAGGATTCACGCAGTGAAGCCTGCGTTAGCCCCGTCAGGGGCTGATAAGATAACGAGCGACAATACGCGAAGCGGTTCCGATAATATTAACAATCGGAAGTACCGAAATTCCAGTAAAAAAGTTGGCTGCAGGGCTATAACGGTTGTCTCGCAGAAACAGAGTCAGAGTCGTGTATGCCGCTTAAAAAGCAATGTCCCATAGTTCTTGGAACGTAAACAGGAGGAAATAACATGGAAGAGAACAAAATCAACATTGAGGAACCTGTAGTTGAGACTGAAGAAGCTGCAGTTGAGGAAACAAAAGCTGTAGAAGAAATCGTTGCAGACAAAGCAGAAGAAGCTGCAGACATCTTCAATGAAGCAGTAAAGGAAGCAGCTGAAATAGAGGAAGAGGTTGTTTCTCCGACCGATGAGCAGGAAGAGTTCGTAGGGGAAGCTGAAGAAGCGGCAGAAGAAGTAAAAGCAATAACGGACAATATCGTAAACAAGATCAAAGAAGTGCTCGCTGACGGAAACGTTACTTTTATCCGCATCCGCAAAGATGACAATGTTATACTGAATCTGCCGATGACAGCCGGCATTATCGGAACGGTAGTTGGTCTTGTGGCGGCACCGTGGGCTATTATTCTTGCGACAATTTCGACGATTGGACTGAAGTGCATCGTGGAGGTTGAGAAGAAGGATGGCACGGTTGTGCTGATTCATGGGAAGAATAAGAATAAAGAATAAATAATAAATAATAAAACTTCCTACAGTGCTTTAGAACGCCTCATCGAAATATTGCTACGCAGGGACGCTGCACAGCATAAGTTCGATCACGGAAATCAAAGATTTCCTATCTCACTTATCTCGCTCGGTCTCGCTGGCAGCGGTACTAATAAAAATGCTTACGCTCGAATTTTTAAGGTACCGGCCGCTCGACGACGCCCTGCTTAAGCAATTATTTCGATTACGGCTTACCTTAAAGTGATGAGGGGAGGTTTCAATTAAGAAACGTAGTCCCCAAAGCGCATTAGTGAGCCATATCGAAATATTGCTACGCAGGGATACGGCATAGCATATGTTAGATTGTGGCATGCATTGAAGAGACGAGAAGGAAGTTTTAGTAGAGAGATAAGATAAAGAATGTCACACCGTAGGGTGAGGCGAAAACTGAAATGAAATATCCCGCGCTATGTTCTAATAAGGACAAAGCGCGGGTTTTTTATTTCATAAGATGTATTAAAAGAGCGAGGAGTACATGCCGCGTAAGGCATGCAAAGCGTTTTGTTTCGCAGCTTAATCCAGAGGAGATAGCCGAAGTGTTCTTTATTTTCTGGCAGGGGATTTTCAAGCAGAGAGGATTAGAATAGGGATCCCGTAAAGAATGTGTACAGCATCTCCTCCAACTCGTCCGCCGTCGCCGTGCACCCTTCGCGTGCATAGCAGCAAGCCACGCTGCTGATCCCTCCGGCGTAGAAGCTGGCGGCGTATCTGCGTGTGCACGGATCTATATGTTCGAGGAAACACCCGCAGTCTGAAAGCGCTTCAAAGATGCTGTCATAAAGGAGATAGTCGATTTTGTTGCGGGAGAGCAGCTGAAGAAAACTGCGATTCGCTTCGATGTACTCGCTGTAGCTGCGACAAAGCATGCGGAGCCCGCAGGCATCCTTCCTGGTCGGGGTGAGCATCTCCTCGTCGGGGGTGAAACGGTATCTGGCCTGCAGGGTGAAGACCACGACATTTTCGCGGGACGTGAAGAGAGAGTAGAAAGTCTGGCGCGAGATACCCGCTTCCTTGCAGAGGGCGCTTATCGTGATGCGGTCATAGGGTTCCTCCTGCATCAAAGACATGAGAGCCCTTGCGATCTGTCGTTGTGAGGATAGTGCGGTTTTGTTACTGCCACAGTACATGGGATTACCTCTTGATATATTGAATTAGCCGGTCTTGCATGGCATAACCGGATTACGCAAGATGGAATTACGGAAGTAGAAGGCAAAAGCTCGCTTACTTCGGTAAACTGGCGGCCCGAGCCAGAGAAGCCAAAGCTGCGAATACCGAAGTATGAGCAAGAATGTCGTCTACTTCGGTAAATTGGCGGCCGCCGATCCAGCAAAGCAAGATGGAATTACGGAAGTAGGAGTCAAAAGCTTGAATACTTCGGTAAATGATAACAAAAACCTTGACAGATGTCAAGGTAGTGAAGTATGATGGTTAAAACTTGACAACTGTCAAGGTTTATCTCGCTGGATTAATGAAAGCAACCCAACGGAGGAGGTATAAATATGTCAGTTTTACCCATATATCATGTCATTGCTCTGCCCGGCGCGAAGTTATGGCTGCGTCAGGAGTTCTACAGACAGCAGACCGGCAAGACCGCATCGGTCGGAGATAAGGTGACTGTTCTGTTTCAGAAAGACCAGGTGTCCCGCAGCGAACTTACCGGGGACAGCTTTTACAATATCGGCACTGCGGGCAGCGTATCCAAGACGGACAGCAACGGTTTTATTACCGTGGATCTCAACTATCGTGTGAATGTCGAGGAGGTCGTTGTGATGCCGAACGGCAATATCAGCATGACGATGTCCAGAAAACCGGATGTGTTAGACTTGAATGAGGCCGAGGCAAAGAAGAGTTTCCGGGAAGTCAGAGAGCGCATACTAGAATTTGCCAAAGGAAATAAGTGGGAGACGGTGCTGCGTACATTTGCGGGCTATTGGGATTCCATCTGGACCGTCGGTGCTGCGATGTCGCCCTGGATGAATTATCAGGAAGAGGACTTCTTCGAGATGCTGAAAGAGGATTCTCAGGAAGCGCGATTCCATGCACTCGAAAGACTTCTGAGGGAAGGAATCGAGCTGGCTGACGTGCAGTCGGCAGCGCAGACGGCTCAGCAGGAAGATTATGAGAAACTTTACCGCGAATCTGCGATCAAGAAGCAGATGGAGTACCTTCAGAAGGAACTGGACGAGATGCATCCGGAAAATGTCACGGAACTCCGCAGACTTGAAATCAAGCTGGAAGAAGCCGGGATGAATGAGGCAGCTCTGAAGGAAGGGCGAAAAGTGCTTCGCAGGTTGAAAGGAGAAGGGAGCAATAGTCCGGAGGCAGGTATGCTCACAGACTGGCTCGACCTTCTCACGAGTCTGCCGTGGAAGAAAGCATCTTCGCAAGAGATTTCAATCGAGGAGTCACGGCGCGTGCTCGACGCAGACCATGCCGGACTTGAAAAAGTAAAGAAGAGAATTTTGCAGCAGATCGCCGTGATGCGTTTAAAGGGCAGACAGGCCGGATCGATTCTGTGCTTCGTGGGTGCGCCGGGTACCGGCAAGACGAGTATCGGGGCAAGCATTGCGAAGGCGTTGGACCGCAAGTATGTGAGGGTCTCACTCGGCGGAATTCGAGATGAGGCTGATATCCGCGGTCATCGCCGGACGTATATCGGGGCGATGCCCGGACGAATCATTGACGGGATTCACAAATGCGGCGCTTCCAATCCCGTAATGGTGCTCGATGAGGTGGACAAATTGTCGCAGTCCTATAACGGCGATCCGGCAAGTGCGCTTCTCGAAGTGCTGGATCCGGAGCAGAATTTCTCATTTACAGACCATTATCTGAATGTGCCGTTTGACCTGAGCGACGTGCTTTTCATTTGCACGGCAAATACTCTTGATACGATTCCCGAACCTCTCCTCAACCGAATGGAGGTCATTCAGTTCCAGGGTTACACGCCGGTGGAGAAGAAGAGGATTGCGAGGGAACATTTGCTTCCGAAAGCCATGGAAGCCGTCGGAATTCCGGAAGGTGCATTGAATGTGACTGACGAGACGCTTGAGAGGGTCATCGATGACTATACGCGGGAGGCAGGCGTGCGCGGACTGAAGAAGCGGATGGATCAGCTTTGCCGCGCTGCAGCAGTCACGCTCGTCAGTGAGCCGGAGGCAAAGATCAAAATTGACGGAGAGAATCTCGACGAATATCTGGATGCACATCCGGTGCATCGCAAGAAAGTGAAAGACAGCGGTCGACCCGGAATTGTGACCGGACTTGCATGGACGCCGGTCGGAGGGGATATCCTGTATATTCAGACTCTGCTGACAGAAGGTGACGGGAAGGTTACCGTGACAGGCCAGTTGGGCGATGTCATGAAAGAGTCCGCGCGGATTGCGGTGAGCCTGGTGAAGAATCTGATTCCCGAGGCAGCGGCAGCCCTGAAAGGTAACGATCTTCACATTCATGTGCCGGACGGGGCAACGCCGAAAGACGGACCTTCGGCCGGAATCACACTGACTACGGCGCTTGCATCACTGATTAGCGGCCACGCCGTACCGGTTACGGTGGCAATGACCGGCGAGGTATCTCTGCAGGGTGATGTGAATCCGATCGGCGGTCTGCCGGAGAAGCTGATGGCGGCACAACGGTCGGGAGTGACGCGTGTGTTCATCCCGAAGGAGAACCTGGATGACCTGCAGGACGTAGCTGAGGAGGTGCGCGAGTGCCTTGAAATCATTCCGGTCGAGAGCGTGGCCGAGGTTCTTTCAGCGCTCGGTATTCCGTGTAGGGGAGCGGTGTCGATAGCCGGATAAATATAGAAAATTGAAGCTCGGGGACGATTCCTGTCTCGCGGAAAAAACACGCGGCAGGAATTGTCCCCGATTTGCGTAAGAAGCACCTTTGAGAGCCGTTCCGGAAATGTGATTCCTTCCGGAACTGTCTTTTAATAGAATTCTTTTGATTGACCGCAAGAGTATACTTTGATATGATACATATGAATAGATGTTCATATGATTACAGTACCAAAAGATAGGTGCCATGCGCTTGCGTATGGGGTGCTGAGCGGTACATATGAAAAAAGAACAGGAGACAACTATGGCTATCAATGATGTAGAACACTGTGACCTCACGGAAGTCCACGCGGAACGGGTGCAGCTCGTACGCGAACACATGCCGGCCGAAGACGAACTTTACGATCTGGCAGAGCTCTTCAAGGTGTTCGGAGATTCGACGCGCATCCGTATCCTTTTCGCGCTCTTTGAGGAGGAAATCTGCGTCTGCGATCTTGCGGAGTTACTCAATATGACGCAGTCGGCGATTTCTCACCAGCTCCGCATTCTTAAGAATGCAAAGCTCGTGAAGAGCCGGAGAGACGGCAAGCAGATCATGTATTCCCTTGCCGATGACCATGTCAATACAATCATCAATCAGGGACTCGAGCACATCGAAGAGTGACCGTCCCGGAAAGAGGTGAATATGGGAAAATATCAGATTCTCGGCTGTCCATCCCTCCCCAACATCCCCTGGGAGGAGAAGCCGACAGAAGAATTCAAATGCGCTCCGATCTGGCGCTGCACGCAGAACCCGATCATCGGAAGGAATCCGGTCAAAGGCGTGGCCAGAATTTTCAACAGCGCAGTCATGCCTTATAAGGGAGAATTCATCGGAGTTTTCCGCGGCGAACAGCCAAACGGCATTCCGGCAATCTATCTGGGCAGAAGCAGTGATGCGATCAGATGGACATTTGACGAAGAAAAAATCCGTTTTGTTGATGAGGACGGCAATGAGTTCATGCCGAGATACGCCTATGATCCGAGACTTGTCAAGGTGGAGGACACGTATTACCTGATTTGGTGTCAGGATATGTACGGCGCGGCGATCGGCATGGCGAGGACGAGGGATTTCGAGACATTTGTCAGGCTTGAGAATCCGTTCCTGCCCTTCAATCGGAACGCGGTGCTGTTTCCGCGAAAGATCAACGGAAAATACATGCTCCTCTCACGCCCGTCCGATAACGGACATACGCCGTTCGGAGATATTTTCCTTTCTGAGAGCCCGGACCTTGTTTACTGGGGCAGACATCGCCATGTTATGGGGACATGTGACGAGTGGTGGGAAAATGTAAAAATCGGCGCCGGCTCTGCACCGATCGAGACTTCAGAAGGCTGGTTGCTGTTTTACCACGGTGTGATTCAGACCTGCAGCGGGTTTGTATATTCGGTCGGCGGTGCTATTTTGGATATCGACGAACCTTCGCGAGTCAAATACAGATGCTCGGAGTATCTGCTGACGCCGGAGGAATGGTACGAGGAGAGAGGATTTGTTCCGAATGTGTGCTTCCCGTGCGCGACGCTGCATGATTCGGATACCGGCAGAATTGCGCTCTACTACGGAGCGGCGGACAGTTACGTTGCCTGTGCATTTACGACAGTCGATCTGATTATCGACTATATTAAGGAGCACAGTGTGACGAGAGAAGCGGACATTGAAATCGGAAGGCGCTGAGTCCATATTGGGCATAGTTGCGTTGAGAAGAGTATGCTTATATGGTATATTTTTCATGCGAACATATCACAGGTTCTTCTGTAGCTGAAAGAACAGACGCTTCAGCAAAGTCTTGAACGGGAGGTGTTTTGAATGGACAGGGAATCATTTTCATTTGTCATTTATATGATCCATGCCTGTGCGAATCGATGGAGAAAAGTTCCGTCCGATGTTTATAAAATGTTACAGAAAACCGGATGCATAGATAATTACCTGGTTCCTCATTATGATATTCTTCATACTCAGGGAACAGATTATATTGTTGATGATATTGAAGAATATCTTGGAATCAGAGGAGTGAAAGTATGATTGTTTATCACGGATCGATTATTACAGTAGATAGACCGGATGTTAATCACTCCTATCGTCCACTGGATTTTGGTAAGGGCTTTTATGTGACATCGGTTCGAGAACAGGCTGAGCGTTGGGCCAGAAGAAAAGCAGCCCTGCTCGGAAAAGAAAAGGCAATTATAAGTGTTTACGAGATGAAGGAAAACACAGCTGGATTAAAAGTTAAATCATTTGCTCCGGATTTGTTGGATTGGATTGACTTTGTTTGTGAGTGCCGTGACGGAAAGACCGAATATCAAAAATATGATCTGATTTGCGGCAAGGTCGCCAATGATCGTGTCTTTCGGGTTGTGGATATGTATCATACCGGTATTTGGGATAAAGAGAGGGCATTGAAAGAAATTAAAGTTTATCCTACATATGATCAGATTGCTTTTATTACGCAGAAAGCCATCGAAAGGTTGTTGGAATTTAAGTCTTTTCAGGAGGTATAATCGGTGAGCGAGGATGTATTGGAACGAATATATCAGGAGAGCCTTGAAGAACGAATTATCTTTTATCTGGCTGAAAAAGAAAAGATTTCTCTTGAAAAGGCAATGAACATTTATTATAGCAGTAAGCTTGCGAATCGAATTCACCAGGGAGAGTATGGGATCCAATACCTGGATTATAAAGTGCTGGTTCAGATTTTGTGTGAAACAGAGCCGGATCTTGTCCGGAAAGTGTAAAGGTTGAAAAAATCACGAAAGTTCTTGACAGGTAAACTGGATATGGTAGAATGAGATTAAGCAAACATATGAACAGATGCTCATATGTTTAAAATATTCATTAGTACATTTTGAATATAAACATCCGTAGAGAGAGGAAAAAGCCATGAAGAAAACTTACAAGATCGATGTTGATTGTGCCAACTGTGCAAATAAGATGGAAGAAGCCACAAAGAAGACCCCCGGTGTAAAGGATGCCACAGTAAATTTCATGGCACTCAAGATGAAGGTGGAGTTCGAGGACGGAGCAGATGTTGACAGCGTTATGCAGAATGTGATCAAGAACTGTAAGGTCGTCGAGGACGATTGCCAGATTTTCCTTTGATGTAAGAGTGAGTCGGAGAGATCAGTTCTTTTCGGCTCTTTTTTGTGATTGGTACACAGATGCGCGCTGATGCTTGCACGCACCAGCGCGCAAAGAGTCACGGAGCGACTCTTTGATTTCACTGAGTAATTACCTGGTCAAGAAACTTTAGAAAGGATACAGTATCATGACCGATAAACAGAAAAACCTTCTGACCAGGGTCATCGTCGCCGGCGTTCTCATGGTCATCCTGACCCTGCTGCCACTCGACGATTACCCGGTCCTGCGCTTTCTGTTGTTCCTCATCCCCTACCTGACTGTTGGGTATGACATACTCCGGAAAGCCTTCAAAGGTATAAAGAATAAACAGGTCTTCGACGAGCACTTTCTCATGGCCGTCGCCACGATCGGTGCGATGGCGCTCGGTGAATACACCGAAGGCGTGGCCGTTATGTGGTTCTACCAGATCGGTGAGCTCTTTCAGAGCTACGCAGTCGGCAAGAGCCGCCGCAACATCGCGGAACTTATGGACATCAGACCCGACTATGCCAACATAGAAAATGAGGACGGCAGCATAGAAAAAGTTGACCCGGATGACATAGAGATCGGTACGATCATAGTGGTTCAGCCGGGTGAAAAAATCCCGATTGACGGAGTTATCCGTGAAGGAAATACTACTCTCAATACAGCCGCGCTTACCGGCGAGAGTGTGCCGCGCGATGTCAAATGCGGTGACGAAGTCATCTCAGGCTGCATCAACATGTCCGGCCTCATCAAGGTGGAGACAACAAAAGAGTTTGATGAGTCAACTGCTTCTAAGATCCTTGATCTGGTTGAAAATGCAAGCTCCAGAAAGTCCAAATCCGAGCAGTTCATCACAAAGTTCGCGAGAGTCTATACTCCGGCAGTTTGCTACAGTGCGCTCGCGCTTGCAGTCATCCCGCCAATCATTCGATTCTTCATGGGTCTTGATCCGATCTGGTCTCAGTGGGTCTACCGCGCGCTCACATTCCTTGTCATCAGCTGCCCATGTGCTATCGTTGTCAGCATTCCGCTGAGCTTCTTCGGCGGCATCGGCGGAGCTAGCAATCAGGGTATCCTGATCAAGGGATCGAACTTTATGGAGACACTGGCGAGTGTCAAAACGATTGCATTTGACAAGACCGGAACGATCACAAAAGGTAATTTTGAGGTCAGCGACATTCATCATAGCCCGCTGTCTGACAGCGAACTGCTTGAAATAGCAGCCCTTGCGGAGAGTCATTCCACGCATCCGATCTCGCGTAGCCTTAAGCTTGCCCACGGCAAAGAGCTTGACATGAACCGCGTATCAGATATATCAGAGATTTCCGGAGCCGGCGTTCTCGCAAATGTCGACGGCCACAATGTAGCCGCCGGCAACCTGAATCTCATGCGGCATATAGGCATCACTGCGCAGGAATGCCACAGTACCGGTACTATCGTCCATATGGCAATCGATGGCAAATATGTAGGTCATATCGTCATATCCGATGAGCTTAAGGAAAACTCAAAGGAAGCCATTGCCGAATTGAAGAGGGCAGGTGTAAAACGGGCAGTCATGCTGACCGGTGATAAGGAGAAAGTCGCGAAGAAAATCGCGGAGGATGTCGGAATCGACGAGTATTACGCGGAACTTCTCCCGGCGGACAAGGTTACCCATGTTGAGCAGCTGCTGAAGGAGTGCGGTGAGAAGGAGAAGCTTGCATTTGTCGGCGACGGCATCAACGACGCTCCGGTGCTTTCCCGCGCCGATATCGGTATTGCGATGGGCGCGCTCGGATCCGATGCTGCCATCGAGGCGGCGGACGTGGTCCTCATGGATGACGATCCGATGAAGATATCCAAGGCCATCAAGATCGCCAAGAAGTGCATCCGCATCGTCTACGAAAACATCTATTTCGCGATTCTGGTGAAGCTGGGCTGCCTGCTTCTGGGGGCGCTCGGTATTGCAAATATGTGGCTCGCTATCTTCGCAGACGTCGGCGTCATGGTGATCTGCGTGTTGAATGCGATCAGGTGCCTGGCGGTGAAGAACTTGTAGAAGTTTACCGAAGTGAGAGCAGGAATGCCGTCTGCTTCGGTAAAACGTAGCCGCCGGCAATCAAACCAAATAAGAGATTTACCGAAGTGAGAGCAGGAATGCCGTCTGCTTCGGTAAACCGTAGCTGCCGGCAATCAAACCAAATAAGAGATTTACCGAAGTGAGAGCAAGAATGCCGTCTGCTTCGGTAAACCGTAGCCGCCGGCAATCAAACCAAATAAGAGATTTACCGAAGTGAGAGCAGGAATGCCGTCTGCTTCGGTAAATCATAGCTGCCGGCAGTCAAACCAAGTCAGGAAATTACCGAAGTGTAAACTAAAAGCCAGCTTACTTCGGTAAATCAGAGCCACAGTCCAAGGAAATCAAGATCAGATTACCGAAGCAGACATGAAAATCCTGCTCACTTCGGTAAAAAGAAAGATCTTGCTATAGAAAACAAAAAAATCAGCCGCACATGTCATGATATGCAATCAGACATGTACGGCTGAAATTGTTTTACGCCCTCATCAGCGACACCACCGCGCCGAGAGACCTTGTATCGATATTCACCACCGGCAGGAATGCCCTGAGCATTCCCAAAGAAGTGCCGGCATGGTTCTTCGGCATCGCAACGCCGATATGGTTGTACAGCGGGGCCATCCTCTCTACGTAACGGCGTTCGCCGTTGCGGATCTCGATGACACAGGCGATGAATACGAATACCGCTGCACAGACCCATGCGGTCTGGTCGGCATAGCATATAGCCGTATAACCGAATTTCGGTACCAGGAACAGGCAGACTGCGCATCTGGCGACCATTTCTAGCACACCGGCATTCATGGCGCGGGCTGTGAAACCGAGACTCTGGAGAGTCGGTCTGCATACGCCGAGGACGCCGAGCATACCATAGAAGCATCCGGAAGCGACGAGCATCTGGCTCGAAGCCGCCAGGATTTCCACCTGGTCTGCGGAGACGAACAGAAGGCTCAGTTCTCTTGCAAAGAAGATGAGCACCGCACCGATTACCACCGAATAAACAGTGCTGAGTGTGAGTCCGATAATCAGACCTTCACGTGTGCGGAGGCCTTTATTTGCACCGTCATTCTGAGATGCAAATGTCGACACCGATGTTCCGATCGCATCATACGGACACATTGCGAACTGCTTGATACGGCTTGAAGCCGTGAAAGCGGATACATATGTGCTGCCGAGTGCATTTGTTGAGGACTGCATTACCATACTGCCGATCGCAGTGATGGAGAATTGCAGACCCATCGGGAACCCCATCAGCGCAAGTTCCTTCATTATGGCAGCGTCGATCTTTCGCTCATTCTTTTCAAAATGAAGCTCCGGATAGTTTCTAACAATAAAATATGTACAGGCGATACCGCTCACTGCCTGAGAGATGATCGTCGCGATTGCTGCGCCCGCGCAGCCCCAATGGAGCGTTACGATGCAGAATACATCGAGCAGAATATTCAGCACTGCAGATATAGCAAGGAAGATAAAGGGCGTACGGCTGTCGCCGATGGACCTCAAGATGCTTGCCATATAGTTGTAGAGCAGTGTGAACGGCATTCCCAGGAAGATGATGAGGATGTAGATCCTTGTGTCGCCGTATATGTTGGCCGGTGTGTTCAGAATAGCCAGAATCTGCGGTGTGAGAAGAACACACAGAGCAGTCATGACGGTTGCCATTGCACCGACCATCCAGATGCCGTTATAAATTCCGCGTCTTACAGCGGTCATGTTCCCGGAGCCGAAATCTCGCGCCAGCGGGATGCATATTCCTGCGCAGCTGCCGGTGCAGAAGCCGAGAACAAGAAACTGTACGGAAGCTGTAGCACCTACCGCCGCGAGGGCGTCCGCTCCAAGGAAACGCGCTACGATCGCGGTGTCTGCAAGACTGTAAGTCTGCTGCAGCAGGTTGCCCAGAAGAAGCGGAAGTGTGAATGTGAGTATCAGCCACAGGGGGCTTCCTTTGGTCATGTTTTTCATCAGTTGTTAATTTTTCCTCCCTTTATAATAGTCCCGTTTGCGAGACTCAGCGCGGAATTCGGGCCAGCGTCTGCTAATATTTTCCAAGAGACTCGGCGCGGAGTTCAGGTCAGCGCTTGCTGACATTTTCCAAACGAATTCCTGCACATCTTTGCGAGTCGGATCATTTGATCGAATCGAAGGTCATTATAGACGGTTATACGCAAAATGAAAGAGGAAAATTAAGGCATAAGATTGGTGTTTGCAGTCAAATCTTGCAGGCTTATATCTGCCGGCAGACAGATTTAGCCGTTCCTAATATTTGACAGAAGACAGCTATGGCTTGTTCTGCTATAATGCTCGTATAAATTAATGTGAAGGATGGTGTACCCTTTGAGCAGAATCGCAACAGTTAAAAGAACAACGAAAGAGACAGATATTTCCGTAACTATCAACCTGGACGGCACGGGCGAATGTAACATCGACACAGGCATTCCGTTTTTTGACCATATGCTGAACGGATTTGCCCGCCACGGGCTCTTTGATCTGGAGCTCATGTGTGACGGAGATCTTGACGTGGATTCGCACCATACCATTGAGGACTGCGGCATCGTTTTAGGTGAGGCGATAAGGCAGGCGGTAGGAGATAAGAAGGCGATCCGCAGATACGGAAGTTTTATCCTGCCTATGGATGAGACGCTCGTAATGTGCGCGGTGGATCTCTCCGGAAGACCATACCTCAATTATAATGCTCAGTTCACGGTTCCGCGGCTCGGGACGATGGATACGGAGATGGTTCGCGAGTTCTTTTACGCGATTTCGTATTCCGCTGCCATGAATCTGCACATCAAGCAGTTGGATGGTCTGAATAACCATCACATAGCGGAGGCGTGCTTTAAGGCGTTCGGAAAAGCCCTGGATGAGGCGACTTCATATGATCCGCGACTTGGAGATGCGGTATGGTCGACGAAGGGCAGTCTCTGATGAGTGTCCCCTTTCTTTCACATTTGTAAGACGATACAGATAGCAAATGACGAGATAAAATTTACAATGTGGAGATTAAGGTATGAAAAGATTTATCAATTTTTTAAAAAAACAACCGTTTTTGTGTGCGGTACTGGCAGTGATTCTTGCGATGGCGGGAATCAAGCTTTTGGACGGAACAGGATTGTTCGGAGAAGCGGTTCTTCGTATAATCCTTGCGATGGCTATGGGATTCTTCCTGTACCTGATTTCAGGCGAGAAAACACTGGACTGTTGCGGTGAATCGACAGGATATGCAATTAAAGTCCTTGCACCATGTCTGATTTTGCCTGCAGTAATCGGGTTAACGGGATTTCTGGGATTCTTTACAGATACGGCGATTCGAAGTGACTGGCCGATTCAGCTTCTGGGCGGAGCTCTGGAGATGCTGTCTGTAGGTCTTTTTGAGGAGGTATTATTCCGAGCTGTCATAAATGACGGTATCATGTATCAGTTCAGGAACTTCAAGGGTGTATGGATCCTCTGTGCGCTGGTCAGCTCGCTCGTGTTCGGATGGGTGCACGTAATGAGTGCCGATGTATCGCAGCCGCTGCTTATGGCACAGGCTCTTCTGAAGATCATTACCTGTGCTCAGTTCGGACTTTGCATGTTGTTCTTATACTGGAAAACCAGGAACATCTGGGCGTGCGCCCTCGTACATGCTCTGTTTGATTTCATGCCGGGTTGGGCAGAGTATATACTTGATGTCCAACGAGAAACGAATAATTCGTATGTCGCCGCGGGCGAGTCCGGAGTGTTCGTCATGGTGTTTTATTTAATTGAGGCAGCTGTATTACTTATTGCGATGATTCAGATTTACCGCAAGGTAGTAAAAACTATTGATTTCGAAGAATTAAGAAAGAGCTGGTAAGGAAAATCCCGCAGCCCTTTCATTTAGTCCTCTCTGAACTGACTTTTCTTTCTGCGTCTCAGCATGTCTGATGATTTGCCTGAAGTCTGTCTGTTATGAAGTGTCTCAGGTATGTGATTCGCGCTGTTTGCAGTCTGTCTGCTGTGAAGCGGCTCAGGTATGTGATTTGCGCTGTTTGCAGTCTGTCTGCTGTGAAGCGGCTCAGGTATGCGATCTGCGCTGTTTGCAGTCTGTCTGCTGTGAAGCTGCTCAGGCATGTGATCTGCGCCGGTTGCAGCCTGTCTGCCGTGAAGCTGTTCAGGCATGTTATATGCACTGCCTGAAGTCGATCTGCCTGCATCGGTCGAATACGTTTCGAGCGGTTGATAGTGTGCAGCCTGACTTGAAGAATAAATGCTCCTGTCAGGCTCATATTGTGTAAGAGGCTTGTATCGCGACATGTGTCGGGCGGAGTCAGGATTGCGTTTATCCGGATCTTTCCTGCGCCTGCGCCGTTTTTTGCCTGCTGTCTCTTCGGCAAGACGTCTCTGCCTTCGCTCTTGCCTGTGCTGCTGCAGTTTCTTTTCCCGTACCCGCCGTACATGCATGCTGTAAAGAATCAGCAGGGCCAGACTCAGCAGCAGTAAAATGAGAATTACGGTGGTGAACAGCAGAACTTTGCTTCTCGTCTGTGCCCGTCTTCGAATGTCAGATTCCTGACCTGACGCCTGCTCTCCCTGTGTGATCTGTGTTCCGTGCAGGGATGCGGTATTGCCTGAAGCATCCGATGCTGCAGCCGAAGAACCGGAATTTCCCGCATCGCTCTTTCCTGCCTTTGTGCCGTCCGTAGCATCCCTATTCTGTGCTGTTCCTTTGGGCGAAACGGCAGGCGTCGGCGTTGGCGTAGGTTTAACAGTCCGTTTGAAGTCCACTGTTATCCGGTGGTTCCCGCTGACATTTTCAATCGTGTAAGAGGTTGTTCCCTCCGGGAGCTCCAAATCTGTCTTGTCCATCTGAACTTTACAGACCGTGTAACCCGGATCAGGCTCGAACGTCAATGTATAGTTCGTTCCGCTCAGCACCTGCTGATTGGCGCCGATGATTTTCCCGCCGATTTCAGCGTCTTCTGATGTTTCTCTCCCGTTTGCGCTTGCATCATTTTCCGAAGCGCTTTCGTCTGCACCGCCCTCCGCGGCATTTGCATTCCCAACATACTCACTGCCGTCCATATTGTAGACAGTGACGACTCCGTCTCCCCTATCTAGTGCATAGTGTGTGTGCTCACCCTCGTAGGTCATGCCGCGCGCACACGTCTCGATCATGTAAAACCAGGGCAGTGTTGTCTCGAAAAAGTATACATAACGGCTTCCGTCGTCGCGGGTAACGGTAATCGGACACACAAAAACACCCTTATGTGCCATGCACACGCCCTCCGCTTCGACGTTAGGAGCTTCCAGTCCCATGTCCATATTTATTGACAGGAGTGTTTCCCTTCTGGAAATGGAGTAGACGTTCATGAAATCCCCGATTCCCATGCCGTAAGTGAGCGGAGAGAGGAAGATATAATCCCCACACACGCATATATCCTGGAAATTGGTACCCGGCGAGGGATCGATCGGGCCGAAATCCTCAATCAGGTTGAAAGCGGCATCGCGCTTCTGCAGAGAGTAATCGGCTTGGCTGTTGGTAAGAGTATAATACACGTCATGTTCGGAATCATAGTCGATTCCCAGGATGTTGTATCCTTCCGCGATCTGGATTTTTCGCTTGAAGGAGAGGGTATCCGGATCCATGACGTAGATGCAGCCCTCGTTGTCGCCGGCGTCATTTGAATAGAGCGCGACGTAAATCTCATGAGTGTTGGAATTGTAGGTCATGCCGTTGCCGTGCTCCCAGTCGAAGTCGGTATTGCGCATGGCCAGAGTATATTGAGGGACAGGATTTCCGTCCTGATCGAACGGATTTTTATAATACGCCGAAACGGTGTCGGGCTGCATCGGATCGTTAGAGGTGTTCTCAATTGTGATCAGGTACTCAGGGGTGGCACAGATGGACTGAACGACGCCGTTGTTGACCATGCTGTCCTCGAAAAGATAGTTCCAGATGCTGTCATACAGGGCATCCTCACTGGCGATCTGTGCAAATGCGTCCGCCCGAAGACCTCCCATGCACAGCGCAAATGTGAGAAGGAGTGCAAAAATCCTCACAAGTATTCCTTTTCTGTCGCCAAGTACTAACATAATCAATGCTCCCGTAAAATCTCCGAAACATTTTACACTAATGGGGAAGATTTTTCGATGGGTTTGCTAAATTTTCGGGAGTTTTTTTCTGATGAGTGGTATTATAACTGTGTATGTCAAAATATAAGTGAATAAAACGGTACTTTAGGTACGAAGTCCGAATATCGAAACAATCATACTTAAGAATTCGGCTGTGCTTAAGTATGGAATGGGAAGCATCGAATTTACAGGAGACTCTATGAATATACAAAAACAGATTTTGATATGGATTTGCATGGCACTCTGTGCAATCCTTCTCATCGGCTGCGCAGGAACGGCACCGCAGGATACATCCGTCATTTCGGATGTATCGGAAGCGGAAGCGATGGAAACGGGTGTGACAAATCCGGACGTTATGAAGACTGAGAATTTCCGGGAGACGAATCAGGATGTTGAGAGCATACGGTCCGCCTCGGACGTCAAACTGCATTTTCTGTGCGTGACCGACGATGACGCCGGCCGCGACCTGATCCTGATCGAGTCGGGCGGGGAGTTTGGATTCGTGGACTGCGGAACATTTGCGGCGCGTGAACAGACTTTGAGCATCATGGATGACCTGGGTGTAACGCCTGACAACCTGAAATTCATTATCGGGACTCATGCGCATGGGGACCATATCGGGCTTATGGATCATCTCATTTACAGATACCGCCCGGAGCGCGTTTATCTGATGCCTTTTACGAAGGATGACATGGTAAATCCGGACGAGTGGAAGGATGTTTCCTGGGAGAACGCGATGAAACAGGCGGATGCCTGCAAGGTTCCGGTCATCGACACCTTCGAGGAAGGCGCTTCGGAGGAGCCATGGATCAATAAAAACAGGAAAAACCGTTATACGGCCAGCCCTCATTTTAAGTTCGGGGATGCGCAGATCGACATATACAATTATTCGCAGCAGTATCACGAGTCGAAAGTGGTAAATGCAAATGACACTTCTCTCGTCGTAAAACTCACCGCCGGCGGGCACTCGGCACTTCTGACAGGTGACCTGTCAAATGCCCGGGGTATCGGGGATGATCCCGGTTACGATGAGGCCGCAATTGCAGATGAAGTAGGCCATGTTGATATCCTGAAGCTCCCGCACCACGGATCGGGCTTTTATAATACGATGAGGCCGTTGGACCTGAAAAAGTTCTCGGCGTCCTATTTGATTCAGACGGGACCGACTCATTTCATTTTCACGGGAAAGAATCAGTACGGAAAGGTGAAATGCTTTTCGGAGGTCCTTCGTGAAGTGAAGATGGGAGCGAAGTATGTCTCAACGTTCTGGTATGACAAACGGATTATAGGAAGTGCGGGACTGGGAGCGATTACATTTGACATGACAACGCTCGAAAACAATATTCCCACGAACTACAGCATTATGGCACTCGATCAGGACGGAAGAAGCTATATGTTCCGAGGAGGCAGGCTGGCGGAATTCACGCTGGACGACGGAGATGTGTACATCTCCAACGGCAAACGGAACAAAGCAGGGTATATCACGGCGGATGATATCGTTTATACAATTAATAACGAGAGCAAGATCGTCGGCGCGGACGGACAGAAGTGGGAGAGATTCCGCTGAATGAGTACAGGAAAGCAGGTCAAACGGCAATATGGCACTAAATGAATACGTACAGTCGGGCGGAAAATATCTGAGATGCGGCTATACGACCGGTACCTGTGCAGCTCTGGCAGCTTCCGCAGCCATGGAACTTCTTCTGACGGGCAGACCGCCGGAGAACGTAGCCCTGGTCACGCCGAAAGGAATACGCGTTGAGGTGATTCCTGAGCTGTGCGAGTATGCGGACCGGACAGCCCCGGTGAGTATGACAGCAGAGGAATCTGCGGCAAGTATGGCAGCAGAGGAATCTGAGGCAGGTATGTCCGCAAGGGCAGCCGTCAGAAAGGATGCAGGGGACGATCAGGATGTCACGGATGGTATCCTGATCGCAGCAGAAGTGACTGCGTATCCTGAAATCGAAAATGAAAAGGGCCTTGAGATCCGAATCGAAGGCGGCTCCGGCGTCGGACGGATCACAAAACCGGGGCTTGACCAGCCTGTCGGATCAGCCGCCATCAATCATGTTCCCCGTGAGATGATAGAGCGCGCGGTCAGGAAAGCTTGCGGAGCAGCAGGCTTTCAGGGCAGAGTTGACGTCGTGATTTCTGTCCCCGACGGAGAGAAAATCGCGAAGAAAACATTCAATGAACATCTTGGAATTGTGGGCGGTATTTCCATTCTGGGAACATCCGGAATCGTGGAACCGATGAGCATGCAGGCATTCAGCGATGCAGTCTGTGTCGAAATCAGGCAGGTCCGCAAGATGAGCCAATCAGGCAAACTTATTCTGACTCCGGGCAATTACGGGATGGATTTTTTGAAAGAGCAGGGAATTCTGAGGGGAGAGAGCAGGACATCCGGTGACGGGGAGACAAACTCTCCGGAATTTCCGATCGTCATGTGCTCCAACTTTATCGGGGATGCACTCGACGCCGCATCGGCGGAAGGCTTTCGCGAGGTACTTCTGGTTGGCCATATCGGAAAGCTTGTGAAAGTGGCCGGCGGAATTATGAATACCCATAGCCGCTACGCGGACTGCCGGATGGAACTTTTTGCGGCACATGCGGCAATCTGCGGGGCGAACGGTGATATATGCCGACGGCTCATGCACTGTGTGTCGACGGATGCGTGTCTGGATATTTTAAAGGAGACAGGACTTTGTGATGAGGTCATGCGTGCCCTTATGGAGTCAATGGAGAAATATCTGCTCAGGCGGGTCAATGGGGCTTACGAAGTGGGTGCGGTGACATTTTCAAATGTTCATGGAGTCCTCGGTGTAACGCCCGGCGCAGGAAAAATGCTTGAGCGGTACCGTTTGGAGGATGTATAAGCACACGTTATTTTCGGCGTAACGCCGGGTGTAGGAAAAATGCTCGGGCGTTACCGTTTGCAGGTATCATCGCAGACAGAGCTCCGGAGCGGGGCTTCACTTAGATAATAGAAAACGAATGTAATAGGAGAATCAGATTGGTACATTTTGTCGGAGCCGGTCCGGGAGCGCCGGACCTCATAACCGTAAGAGGTGCGGAGCTTCTCGGCAGAGCGGATATTGTCATATACGCGGGGAGTCTGGTCAATCCGGCACTGCTCGGCCTGTGCCGGGACGGCACGGAGATATATAACAGCGCGGAGATGACGCTGCCGGAGGTAAAGGATGTCTGTGTTCGCGGGCATGCCGAGGGCAGGGAAATAGTGCGGTTGCACACGGGAGACGCCAGTATTTACGGGGCGATCCGCGAGCAGATGGACGAACTTGCCGCGGAGGGGATTCCGTATGACAATGTTCCCGGGGTATCTTCGTTCTGCGGAGCGGCGGCAGCGTTGCAGGCAGAGTACACGCTGCCCGGGATCAGCCAGAGCGTGATCATCACCCGGATGGCGGGAAAAACGCCGGTTCCCGAGAGGGAGGCTCTGGAGAGTCTTGCCGTGCACGGAGCGACGATGGTCATTTTCCTGTCAGCCGGAATGATGAAGGAGGTAGCGGAGGCACTGCTTAAGGGAGCCTATACCGAGAGCACGCCGGCAGCGATCGTTTATAAGGCAACGTGGCCTGAGCAAAAGATTGTCCACTGTACGGTGGGGACGCTGGCTTCGGCGGGCGAGGCGAGCGGGATTCGCAAGACAGCGCTCATACTTGTCGGGGATTTCCTCGGGGGCGGGTATGAGAGGAGTAGGTTGTATGATCCGGGGTTTGAGACGGAGTTTCGAAAGGGAGGTAACTATGGATAAGTGGCAACAGAGAGCATATGAAAAGAAAAAAGCGCGCGAGAAGCAGCTGAGACGCAGGCTCACGATAGCAGGTGGCGTCGCGGTAGCTCTCGTGGCATCGGTCATTTTTGCCGTGATACCGCATGAGCCGAGTGTGAGCAGCACTTCAGGTCAGGTGGCCGCCGGGGCAGCCACGACGGAGCAGGCGGGAGCTGTGTATTATGCAGACGGCACGGGAGGAAGTGCATCTGAAAACGGAGCGGCTGCCGCAGATGTAAGCGATACCGCAAGCAGTGATACTTCTGTCGCTGTAGCCACCGATTCTGCCGCGCAGCCGGCAGCAGCCACGGCGACTCCGGTTCCGACAGCAACACCGGCACCGACGGCAACGCCGGTTCCTACCGAAACTCCGGCTCCGGCTGTACCGGATCGCTCAGATTTTGCGGTCGATCCTAATAATCAGAACTGGAATTATGATCAGACAGCGGAGAAGACGGTCTACCTGACATTTGACGACGGTCCGTCCTATCTGACTCCTCAGGTTTTGGATATTCTTGATTCCTACGGCATTAAGGCCACATTCTTTGTCACAGCCCAGAATCCCGACTATTTCGGATTGATCAAGGAAGCCTATGATCGTGGAAACACAATTGCACTTCACTCCTACACGCATGAGTACGATCAGATATATGCATCTGTAGACGCGTTTTTTGAAGATCTCGACCAGATTGCTGCGGTCGTTCAGGAGCAGATCGGGTATGTTCCCTGCTTCATACGCTTCCCCGGCGGTGCGTCCAACGGGGTCTCCAGACACTATTGCGAAGGCATCATGACCGCCCTGTCCCAGGAGGTTCAGGCCCGCGGTTACCAGTATTGGGACTGGAACGCGGCGACCGGTGACGGGGAATCCGTGACCACGGAGGAGTCGATCGCAAATGCCCTCAGTGCGGAATCTCAGACAATCGTTCTGCTCTGCCATGACGGTGAGCTGAAGGAGACGACGGTTGAGGCGTTGCCCGCTATTATCGAGGGGTTCCAGGAACGTGGCTATGTATTCAAGCCGATCGACCGGACGAGTACGGTGGTGCATCACGAAATCTTTAATTAAAATTTTCAGCCTGAACGGTTGCACCAAAAATATCGACTTTTTATTGCGATAAATCGCATGAAAAACTAATTTTACGGCAACCGTAATAGAAGAAAATTTTTTAAGGAATTAATGAAATACTACTGGTAATGAGGCGGAGGCATTTACATGCAGGTAAGAATCATTTCTTTCACGGATCGCGGACAGCAGCTCGCTGAATCGCTTGCGGACCGGCTCTGCGGAACAGCCACCCGTTGCGGCAGAGATTGCTCACTCGGCGAATGGGTAAGGGATGCCTTCGACAGTGCAGATGCACTCATATACGTCGGAGCAGTCGGCATCTGTGTGCGGACGATCGCACCGTATATCAAGAGTAAAACGCGTGACCCCGCTGTCATCGTTATAGACGAGACCGGCAGATATGTGATTCCCGTTCTCAGCGGTCACCTTGGCGGTGCAAACGATCTTGCCCGCCGCATTGCCCGTCTTACGGGGGCGGAACCGGTCATCACGACAGCAACAGATCTTGCCCATGCTTTTTCGGTGGATGCGTGGGCGAGGATACAGGGATGTGTTGTGGAGAATCCCGGACGGATAAAAGCTGTCTCATCGAAGATCCTATCCGGGGATGATATTGTAATCGCGAGTGACTTCCCGATTTCCGGGGAGGTGCCGGAGAATGTGATCGTCAGGGAATGTCGGGATGCGGAGAGCAGGAATACGTGTATACGTGGGAGAAACTGTTGTCCGGGTATGTACGGCAGCATAGATGAATACGACGAGAGATCGGCATGTGCGGCAGAAGATGCAGACGCTGCCTTAACGATTTGCCGCAGAGACACAGAAAATGTGCAGGTCCTGCGAATCGTACCGCGCGTTGTCTGTGCGGGTGTGGGCTGCAGAAGGGGTATCCCTGCAAGAAATGTTGAAAATGCAATCCGGACGGCATTTGAAGAAGCCCATATATCGGAAAATGCGCTCTGCGGAGTTTTCAGCATTGACATCAAGGCGAATGAAGAGGGGCTGCGTGAATTCTGTGAAAGCAGGAGACTTTCGCTTGTGACATTTTCTGCTGAGGATCTCATGAGCGTGACGGGAACATTCACACAGTCTGCATTTGTGAAAGAAATCACCGGCGTTGATAACGTGTGCGAGAGGAGTGCCGTGCTCGGAGCAGGCTCAGACTGTGAAGACAGTCTCATTTTCCGAAAGCATGTGTACGATGGTGTCACGGTGGCGCTTGCGGTGCGGACATTTGCACCTGATTTTCGGTGGACGGAGTAGACATGAAGAAATTGTATATCGTGGGAATCGGGCCCGGATCAGAAAATATGATAACACCGGAGGCGCAGAGCGCCCTTCAAGCCGCAGAGGTAATCTGCGGCTACACGGTCTATGTGGACCTTGTCAGGGAACGCTATCCCGATAAGGAATTTCTGACCACCCCGATGCGGAAAGAAATTGAGCGCTGTCGGATGGCGCTGGAGACAGCCGATCAGGGCAGAACGGTTGCCATGATTTGCAGCGGCGATGCCGGCGTATACGGTATGGCCGGGCCGATTCTGGAGATGCAGGAGGATTTCCCGGCAGTTGAAACCGAAGTGATTCCCGGCCTCACAGCAGCCATCTCGGGCGCGGCGATCCTCGGGGCTCCGCTCATGAATGACTTCTGCGTGATTTCCCTCTCGGATCTTATGACACCGAAGGAAATGATAGAAAAAAGGCTGCGCGCAGCCGCCGAGGGGGATTTTGCGATCTGCATTTACAACCCGATGTCGAGAAAACGTCCTGACCATCTCGCATGGGCGTGCGGCATCCTTCTTGAGAAAATGTCTCCCCTCACCGTCTGCGGCTGGGTCCGCAACATCGGGCGCGACGGTATGGAGAAAAGGCTTCTCACTCTCGGCGAGCTAAAGGACGAGAAGGTCGATATGTTCACAACGGTGTTCATAGGTAATTCGCAAACTATGAATGTATCCGGGAAAATGGTCACACAGAGAGGTTATTCGATGGGGAGGTGTTGACCTCATGCAGCCATGCAAGGTAATCATATTCGGCGGCACCACTGAAGGACGTGAACTCGCCCGGATCCTGGCGGACCGCGGTGCTCTCGTTACGGTCAGTGTTGCGACCGAACTGGGAGCGGAAATGCTCGGAGACATATCCTCTGAGGAAGAACCGGGACATTTTCGCACGCTGGTCGGACGCTTGAACGTGGAAGAAATGCAGGGGATCATACGAGAATTTGATATCTGCTATGACGCGACGCATCCGTATGCTTTGGAGGTGACGGCGAATCTCAGGGAAGCCTGTAGAAAGACGGGCACGCAGTACATCAGGGTGATACGTAAGGAAGCGGAGCGTGCAGAGTCTGACATAGGGCAGGGAGATGTTCTGCAATCAGAAACTGCTCAGGACTCAGGAGCCGTCCAGCAATCAGAAACTGCTCAGGGCTCAGAAGCCGTCCAGCAATCAGAAAATGCTCAGGACTCAGAAGCCGTCCAGCAATCAGAAACTGCTCAGGGTTCAGAAGCCGGCCAGCAATCAGAAACTGCTCAGGGCTCAGAAGCCGTCCGGCAATCAGAAACTGTTCGAGGCTCAGAAACAGTCCCAAAATCGGAATCCGATCAGAAATCGAAAGCTGTTCAGAAACCAGAGGACTGTCAGAGATCAGATTTCGTTATACTCGTGCGGAGTGCGGCAGATGCCGCCGCATATCTTTTTGGTACCAAGGGGAATATTCTCCTTACGACAGGCTCGAAAGAGCTGGGAGCATATGCAGAAATTCCTCGCGAAAGAATGTATGTAAGAGTCCTGCCGACCCACGACTCCATCGCTGCATGCGAGGTAGCCGGCATCCCGCATCGTAACATCATTGCGATGTTCGGACCTTTCTCACAGCGTATGAACGAGGCTATGCTGGAACAATACCGCATATCTTACCTTGTGACGAAGGAAGCCGGAAGGAACGGGGGTTTTGAAGAAAAGCTGCAGGCGGCGAAGCGCTGCGGCGTCAAGGCTATCGTGATTCGGAGGCCTGAGGATTCCGGTGTTACGGTAGAGGAGGCCGCCGCGATGCTGCGCATTCCGTAAATGCGGACAGTATACGCAAATATTGCATGGATTTGCAGCACCTTCATGTCAGACACGTTTCGAGACCTTCACTGTATGCGGGCAGAGGTGCTTCCTCGTAAGGAGCAATAGGCATAGAAAGTAACTTAAAGTAAGGTCAAATCCGGGAACCCGCTAAGTATTAGAAATCAAGGAAATATCAGTAATCAGGGAAAATGCTATGAATATTACTCTCATCGGAACCGGCTGCGGAACGCCGGCCACCCTGACAGAAGAAGGAAAGCACGCACTTGAGCGTGCGGATGTGATTTTCGGCGCAGCACGGGTGCTGAATGGTCTGCCGGACGTCTGCACACGGACTAGCGATTCCTCACGCAAAAAGACGGTGCAGGCAAAACCAAAACAGATCTGTGATCTGCTTGCCGGCTATGTTGAAGAAGGGACTATCGAAAATGCAGCCATCGCTCTCAGCGGCGACTCCGGCTTTTATTCAGGTGCCCGCATCTTGAAGGAGAGAATACTCGAGCGCTTCGGAGATTTCTGCCCGGTAGAGATCATCCCGGGAATCTCATCTGTCCAGATGCTTGCAGCCAGGTTGGGCATTCCCTGGCAGGACTGGAATCTGGTATCCGCCCATGGCGTAGACTGTGATCCTGTCCATGAAATCATGAAAGGCAGAGCGACTTTTTTCCTGACCGGCGGGAAATATACAGCGGATGTAATCTGCCGCGAACTTGTCGAAGCAGGACTCGGCGATCTCAGGGTGACGGTAGGAGAGAATCTTTCTTATCTGCATGAAGACAAGAATGTCAGCACAGATACCGGGCATGCGGGCAGTATCCTGACATCTGATCCGGGTACAAAAATTGAGCATGTAGACAGCTTTTCGGCATCTGATCCGGATACGAGAAACGGGCATGTGGGCAGCATCCTGACAAGAAACGGGCATGTGGGCAGCATCCTGACATCTGATCCGGACATGAAAATCGAAAATATAGTTACCGGCACCGCATCCGAGTGCGCCGAAAGATCTTTCTCGGATCTGGCGGTTCTTCTCGTCGATACGAAGACACCGGACGGAAAGCAGCTGATTCAGTGCCGCAGGCCGGCAGGAATGCCGGACGACGTATTCGCGCGCGGAAAAGTCCCCATGACGAAGATGGAAGTAAGGTGCGTCATTCTCGGCAAGATGGCGGTCTCGGAAAACGATGTCGTCTGGGACATCGGTGCAGGCACCGGCAGCGTCAGCGTGGAGCTTGCTATGCAGGCGCGTCAGGTATGGGCTGTAGAGCGCCGCGATGAGGCAGTGGAACTCATCCGGGAAAACAGGGAGAAGTTCGGAAGGTGGAATCTCCGTATTGTGCAGGGAGAGGCACCGATGGACCTCAAAGAGCTGCCGGATCCGGACGCTGTGTTCGTCGGGGGCAGCGGCGGGCACCTCGGGGAAATCCTGCACGAGGTTTGGAGAAGGAACGAGAATGCGCGCATTTGCATAAGTGCAACGCTTCTTGAGACGCTTCAGGAGAGTCTTGCGGCATTTGCAGAGAGGGAAATTGAGCCGGATATAGTGCAGATTGCTTTCACACGGTCTGAAAAAGTCGGCGGACGGCACATGATGAGGGCGGGAAATCCGATTTATGTTATCACCGGTTCTTACAAGCAGTAAATATATTGAAGTTATGTTGCGCATTCATCATAGACTTACATCACGAGAATTCTGCGCCGGAGATTAAAGTTTGCCTAAATCCGGGAAGAACGGAGCTTGAGCGAGCCGGTATTAAGTATACGAAGAGAGAAGTTTGGGCGAGCAATAACGGGAGGTAAGAATGGATAGTAAGTTTCAAAAACAGCTCCTGGACGCATTCATGTCCGACTATCAAAGAGTTTATCTGGTGGATCTCCTCGAGAACCAGATATTCATGCAGGTCAACAGCGACAAGTCGAATCAGGATACGGTTCCCTGGATGCAGGCTGCGATAGATCCGACGGTTTCATTTGAAAAATTTATACAGTACTACAGTGAGTATTCCGTGGAGGAGAAACACCGGGAATGGTTCGAGAAGCAGATGTCTCCCGAAAACATTCGTACCAATCTGCACGGCCGCAACTCGTTCAATATTTCCTATCCGCTGATTTCAGGTGACTGGAGACGAATCGAAGTGCGTCGTTTCGGTGAGGGAAGCGGTATAGCGACGACTGCCCTGATATGCATTCCGTTCAGCAGTGAGAGCGATGAAAAGGAACGGTTCATGCCCGGCGATGAATCTGTGTTCGTCGAATCCAGGTATGACAGCGATTTAGATGAGAGTTTCACAAGACTTCTCGGTTCTATTTCCGCATGCAATGTCGACGTCACGGATTATATGCTCCTGGATGGGAACTTTGACGCCATTGACCTATTCTATCCCGTATCGAACTTTTCGATGCCGGATGAATTCGGCATACATGTTGATAATTGGCTCGATAAGGTCCTGCCGGAAAGCAGAGAACAGGTGAAGACGCTCATGTCCCGGGAATATATGCTGCAGAGTTATGAGCTTGGAAACCGGGAGCCGTGGATCGAGTACCGAACCAGGGACCGTTTCGGGAATGAAGTATGGCTTAATCAGAAGCTTCATCTGACCAGAAATGAGGCGAACGGGCACATTATGTGTCTGGTGGTCGTGCGGGATATCACGGATCAGGTGGCGACCCGCGTGGAAAATGAAAGGCGAATGAGTCTGATAGAGGGTCTCACTGCGGAATATTCGTCGGTGTATTTTGTTGATCTCATAAAAAACAAATATTATATTTATCGTCTAGCCGAGTATATTCGCAAACGCCTGGAAGAAGGCTTTTTTGACAGCTTTGACAGCACGATGGAGTATTTCATTGAAAATGTCGTCTATGCATTTGACGAGGAGACCGTCAGAGAGAAGATTCTCATAGACGGGATTCGTAAGAATCTGGAAGGTCGGAGAGATTACAGCTTTATATTCCGTGCCAAGACCAAAAAAGGACTTTTCTATTACAGATGCATGGTCGTTCGAATCGATAAGAATGAGGGAGAAGCGACGGAGGCACTGGTCGGATTTGCGGATGTCAACGAAGAACAGAAATACTCGATGCGCCAGAAACAGTTGCTTGAAGATGCCCTCGAGCAGGCGAGGAACGCCGGGAAAGCAAAGACGATGTTCCTATCTAACATGTCACACGATATCAGAACGCCTATGAATGCAATCATAGGTTTTGCCGAGATCGCACAGCTTCATCCTGACGATATCGAGACAGTACAGGATAGCCTGGGTAAAATACTGTCGTCGGGAGAACATCTGCTGCAGCTCATCGATAACATTCTGGATATAAGCCGCATTGAGAGCGGTCGTCTGGTCCTGAAGGAGGAACCCTGTTCACTGAGAGGGCAGATTGATGAGGTCATGGACATTTTCATGCCTCAGATCAGTGCACGAAAGATTGAATTCACCAAGGTGATTGCAGATGATGTGGCGGATAATATTTTCTGCGATGCTCTCAAGATGAAGCAGCTTATTATCAATCTTATGAGCAATGCCGTAAAGTACACCCCGCCTGAAGGCAAAATCGAGTTCAGAATCGAGAACGCCGAAGCGCCGGAAGGCTATGCGGGTGTTGAAATGCACCTCATTGACACCGGAATCGGAATGAGTCCTGCATTCATTCGTAAGATGTTCGTCCCGTTCGAACGGGAGGAAAATTCAGCCATCAGCCAGGTTAGAGGCAGCGGTCTCGGGATGGCGATCTGCAAGGGTATTGTGGATGCGATGGGCGGTACGATTACTGCGCTCAGCAAGCAGAATGAAGGAACCGAGATCATCGTTCATCTGGAGTTCAGGCTGCAGGACAACACAATCAGGGGAGCAGCTGAAGTTATGGCGTACGGACCGTCTGAACATGTTCGTTACAGACTCTTCAATCGCCCTCTCCTTGGTCATATATCGAAGGACAAATACAGAATACTGCTGGTCGAGGATAACCGCATGAACCGGGAAATCGCGAAGAAAATGCTCTCCCATCTGGGCTATGAGGTGAGCATGGCGGAAAATGGCGATACGGCAGTGGAAATCATGCGTGACGCCGAGGAATCGACGTATGATCTGATTTTGATGGATGTCCATATGCCCGGTCTCAGCGGTTATCAGACGACAGAGAAGATCCGAAATCTCGGAGGAGATAATACCTGGATACCAATCGTTGCCATGACGGCGGACGCATTCGAGAGCGATGTGCATCATGCGCTCCGGGCGGGCATGAATGCATTTATTTCAAAACCGGTGAATTTCAGGACGCTGCAGACGGTCCTCGACAGGTTCCTGGGAGAGCCGAAGGATAGTGAAGAGGAAGCCGGAGGCGGAAATAATTGAAAAGTAGTAGGCGTATTCTTGTGTTTTCAAACATGAGCTTCACATAACGAAGAGAAAGCCTGAGACGGTAACGTTAGGAAGGTGACGGAGAGAGACCGGAAGCGGGAATTTTTAAGATAGTGAAGAGAAAGCCTGAGACGATAAGATTTGAAATAACAAAGTAATTATTTTGAGACAGAAAATGTCTGCAGGTAGGAAAACAGTTCCCGGAATGGAGGAAAAAGCGTGAGAAGACTCATGATTTCTGCGATGAGCAGCGGCAGCGGAAAAACCGTAGTGACATGCGGTCTGCTTGCGCTGCTGAAAAAGCGCGGATATCATGTCCGGAGCGTAAAATGCGGACCGGATTATATAGACCCCATGTTCCACAGCCGAGTCCTCGGAGTGGAAGGGGAGAACGCGGATCTATTCCTGATGGGGGAAAAGAGAGTAAGAGAGATTTTCTGCGGTAACCCGGACAATACGGATGAGGGAGAAAAGAGAGTAAGAGAGGTTCTCAGCGGAAACCCGGATCATACGGACGGGAGAGTCGCAGAAGAAGAATCCTTCTGCGAAGTGTGCGTGTCTGCGGACCATACAGACGAGCGGATCGGAGAGCAAAGCTATGTTCTCGCGGAGGGTGCCATGGGTTTTTACGATGGCATCGGCGGGACTGCGGACAACAGTGCGTGGGATATTGCTGACAGGACCGACACGCCCGTTCTTCTGGTCATCCGGTCAAAAGGGCAGAGCCTGTCGCTGGCGGCACAGGTCCGGGGCTTTCTGGATTTCAGAAAACCGAGCCATATAATCGGCGTGATTCTCACGGATTGCCATCCTTCTCTGTATGCACATCTTAAACCTATACTTGAACGGGAGACCGGACTGACAGTCTTCGGCTATCTGCCTGCGATGGCGGAAGCGGAGATCCCGTCCAGACATCTTGGGCTTGTCACGGCGGATGAGATTTCTGATTTGAGAAACCGCTTTGAGAAAATAGCCGCGCAGATGGAGAAGACGGTGGATGTTGAGGGGCTGCTGATGCATTTTCGCGACGGAACCCGTGAGGAAGATGCGGCAGAGCCGGAAGCATCTGATTTTTGCGGCGGGGATTCCGGAAACAAGTGTGACGTCCCGGTCGGATGTGCATGGAACGATGGCGCTACCTCGGGGATAGCTGTCGGAAATGGGTTTGCGTCGAAACATGAGTGTACGGTATCTGACGGTGTGTGTCACTGCCGAGTTGCCGTTGCCCGTGATGAGGCCTTCTGCTTTTATTACGCGGAAAGTCTGCGGGCTCTGAGAGAAGCCGGCGCAGAACCGGTCTTTTTCAGTCCTGTTCATGACAAATGTTTACCTGATGATATTTCAGGTCTCTATCTTGGCGGGGGTTATCCTGAACTGTATGCGGGAGAACTCAGCGAAAACCGGGAGATGCTTGCGGAAATCAGAGAAGCCGTCAATGCAAAAATGCCGCTGATTGCCGAGTGCGGAGGATTCCTCTATCTGCAGAAATATCTGCAAGATGAGTCAGGGACGGTGCATGAGATGGCGGGCGCATTTTCAGGAACGGGCCGTACGACCGGACACTTGGTGCGTTTTGGCTACCTTTATATGACAGCTCTTCAGGATTCCCTTCTCTTCAGGAAAGGGGAGGTCATTCCCGCCCATGAATTCCACCATTGGGATACGGATGACAACGGCAGGGATCTTGAGGCGGTCAGAGCCCGCGGAGGGCAGTCCTGGCAGTGTGCATATGTGTCGGAATCTATGTATGCAGGGTTTCCCCATATCTCGCTTGGAGGGGAGGTTCCGCTTGCGGAGAGATTTGTGGAGCGGATGAAGGAATTTTCATGTTCAGTATAGTGACAGGCGGTTCCGCCAGCGGAAAAAGTGAATATGCCGAGAACCTTGTTCCGAATACAGGAAGCCGCGTGTATCTTGCCACCATGGAGCCCTTCGGGGCAGAGGCGGAGACAAGGATCGCGAGGCATCGGAAGCTGCGCGAGGGAAAGGGATTTGAAACGATCGAGTGTCCTGTGAACATAGAAAGAGTTCTGGAAGCATGCCGTGGCAAGGATGTGCTGCTCGAAGATCTTCCGAATCTTGTTGCAAATGAAATGTTCAGCTCTCATGCACACAGCACAGCCGGAATAGCTGCGCAGATCTTGGATTTGGCACACATTTCAGAAAGTCTGATCTGCGTCACAGGAATCCTGACTGCGGACGGCAGGAAGTATGACGAGAGCACGATGAAATATCTGAAAGAGCTCGCTGCAATTGAGAGAACACTGGCTGCGCATGCGGACAGAGTGATTGAAGTTGTCTGCGGGCAGGGCAGCGAACTGAAAAGAGCGTTTCGTGTGAATGAGGATATGAAGGAACAAAATATGATATTTGTCACAGGCCCGATGTTTTCCGGAAAAAGAGAGTATATAAAGTCTGCGCTGAATCTAAGTGACGAGGAGCTTGCAAAGCGAGCCGTGTGGAATGTCGAGGAACTGGTCAGTGAGAAAGCAGTTACACTCGAAGCTCTGGCGGATGAACTGGCTTCAAAAGAAATCGTCATCGCGGATGAGATCGGCTGCGGTCTTGTTCCGCTCGATGCTTCAGAGAGGGAGAAGCGGGAGAGAGCGGGACGGCTGGCATGCATGCTTGCCGAGCGGGCGGATACGGTGATTCGCGTTGTGTGCGGGTGCCCGCAAGTTTTGAAGGGAGCAGGCGGGATTTGTGAAATAAGCGGCGAATTTTCGTGATTTTATTCATGTGAAGTTCACATATAGGCTGTATAAATATATATAAAATTTGGGGATTAAATAATGCGGTTCATAGAAAGTATATGTCTGGCATTTGTTCTGGATCTCCTGATCGGTGATCCGACCTGGATCCCGCATCCGGTCGTCCTGATGGGCAAATGCATCACCGCACTCGAACATTTTCTTCGCCCGCGTTTCCCGCAAACGCCGAAAGGAGAGCAGGCGGCAGGGAGAGTGGTTGCTGTGGTGCTGCCTGTGGTGACATTTGCCTTGACAGCAGGGATTCTTTACGGGGCTTACAGACTGCATCCGGTGGTGGCATTTGTCCTGCATACCTTCTGGTGCGCGCAGGCGCTGGCCGTGAAGGACATGTTGAAAGAGAGCCGAAACGTGGCGCGCGAGGTTTCGCTCGCGGATACACTCGCAAATGCCCGGAGCATGATGGGTGAAAATCTCGTCAGCGATGTTGTCCCGATTGAGGAACAGGAAGAGCCTCAGCGTTCAAAGTCGAAAAGGTCGAAGAGAAAATCGAAGAAAAAGGGCAGAAAGGCAGCTAAAAAACATGCGGGCAGCGAGTCTGCAAATACCCGTGACGATCTCATCTGGAACAATGCCCGCAGTGCTGTCGGGCGGATCGTAGGCCGGGATACTGCAGCGCTTGACAAAGCCGGTATTATCCGGGCAACTGTGGAGACAGTGGCGGAGAATTTTTCCGATGGCGTTGTGGCTCCGCTTTTCTATATGGTAATTGGCGGTGCGCCTCTTGCACTTGCTTATAAAGCCGTCAATACCATGGACAGCATGATCGGTTACAAGAATAAGAAGTATCTGCATTTCGGAAGTGCCGCGGCAAAACTGGATGACAGGGCGAACTTTCTTCCGTCCCGTATGGCTGCACTGTTTCTTATTCTCTCTGCCCGTATCTGTCAGGGCTCTGAGGCTGCGAAAAGAGCCTTCAAAATATGGAAAAGGGATCGCCTTAAGCATCCGAGCCCGAATTCCGCACAGACGGAATCGGTCATGGCGGGTGCTCTGGGCGTGAGACTGCTCGGACCGACCAGTTATTTCGGAAAGCTCTATAAAAAGGAGTGGATCGGGGATAGCTTAAGAGAAGTCGAGACGAAGGATATCGCGAAGGCTTGCCATATGTTTTTGGTGGGAAGCTTTGTGGCTTTGATTTTTCTGCTTGGTGCGAGGGGGTTGTGCGCGGCGGCAGTCAGGTATGTGCCGATACTGTTCCGAAGGATTGTTGGGTGAGTAGATTTCTTATACTTCCCACATGGAGTATGTGAACAGTCTTATCATTAAAAAATGCATCGTCGGGATGCTTGTGCTCGCAAATTTAAAGTACCGGCCGCTCGACGACGCCCTCCGATTGCATTTTTAATGATGTCGACTGTGCTATAGGTATGGAGTGGGAAGTGAATGTTAAACGGGTATGAATGGAGGTGGATGAATGACCGGAAAAAACGGAAGTGAGGGATTGCCGATGAAGAGGCAGCCTGTGTGGTTCATTCGTTTCGTGGTATTTTGCATGATGATTTCCCTGATTACCGGCTGCGGTGCCAAGGGAAATCCCGGTGAAGGAACCGCAAGTACTGCTCAAAGTGACAGTACGAATCAGAGCGGGGCGCAGACTCAAGCAGATACTCTGCACGTTCATGTCTTTAAGATCGGCAAGGCGGATGCAATCCTGCTTATGTGTGGCGACAAGACAATGATTATCGATTGCGGAGAAGATGAGGATGGTGAAGAAATTCTTTCTTATCTGCTGGACCGGGGAATTGAAAAGGTCGATGTCCTTTTGATTACACACTACGATAAGGATCATGTGGGCGGCGCAGATTATGTGGTCAGGGAGAACAAGGTCGATCAGGTCATCCTGCCTGCATATGTAGGAACGAATTCGGAATACATGGATTTTATGAAGGCTCTGGACCAAAAGAAAATATCACGGACAGAAGTGACAGAGCAGATGGAGTTCAGTCTCGGACAGGCATCTGTCACAGTTGAGCCGCCGCAGTCCTACGTTATCCCGAATGACGGAAAGGAATACGACAATGACCTTTCCCTGATTACAACGGTGGAATTTGCAGGGAAGCGGCTCGTATTTGCCGGAGATATTGAGAAACAAAGAATTAGCGAGTGGCTTGCGGGCGGTACTGTGCAAAAGTGTGACGTCCTCAAGGTCCCGCATCACGGCGTTTACAACAAAGCGTTGGGTGACCTGTTTGAAGCGCTGCAGCCTTCCTATGCTGTGATATGTGATTCGGATAAAAATCCCGCGGAAGAGAAGACTATGGAACTGATAAAGGACAGCGGCGCGGAGTGTCTGGAGACGAGAAACGGGGATATAAGCATAATATGCTCGGATGCCGGGATTGATGTGTATCAATAGGGGGTTGGAATGGATGTCATAGAAGCCATCAAAACAAGACACAGCTACAGAGGAGAATATCTCCCGGATCCGGTGCCGAGAGAAGATCTGGTCACAATCATGGAAGCCGGTTTAGCAGCACCTTCGGGATGCAATATGCAGACTACGAGCCTTGTCGCGGTTGATGACCCGGAAATGCTTGTGAAGGTAAGCGAGATTATCGGCAAGAAGGTAGGGGCCACAGCTCCTGCTATGATCTGTGTCCTTACACAGCGCCTGCCCTCATATCATGGGAGGTGTTTCGCTGTTCAGGACTATTCAGCGGCTATCGAAAATATGTTGCTTGCTATCGTTGCTCTGGGATATGAGAGCTGCTGGGTGGAAGGATATGTCACGAACCCGGACGGTAAGGGGCGTCAGATTACGCGGCTATTGGGAGTTCCGGATGAGTATGAGCTGGTGTGCTGTCTGCCTGTAGGTGTAGCGAAGGCAAGACCGATTCCTCCCAAGAAGAAGGACTTTTATGAGCGGGCATGGTTTTATTAAAAAGTATGCACTCGCGAAAGGCTTCAGGAAAGTGAGCAAATCGTTGCTCAGAAGTTGTCGCACATCATCATTTGTGATTGAGCCATTTAATCCCAACTTGCAAAGTTTGCGACTATTTTATGCAAAATATAATGACAATGTGTTGACGATAGACGAGTATCTGCATATAATTTAGACAGGATGGAGGTGTGTTTTGTGGCTACTACAAATTTAAATATTAGAATAGATAAAGACATCAAGGAGCAGGCTGACAGGATCTTTTCGGAGCTGGGGCTGAACATGACCACTGCCATTAATATGTTCCTCCGGACCACGATCAGAGAGAATGGAATTCCTTTTGCACTTAAGCTGGATGTGCCTAATGAAGTGACAGCTGCGGCAATCGAAGAGGGAAGACGTATAGCTTCTGACAGCAGTGTGAAGGGCTATACCAATATTGAGGATCTCAAGGCGGCACTGGAAGTATGAAGTACGAGGTAAAGTTTACAAAACAGTTTAAGAAGGATCTGAAGCTGGCAAAGAAACAGAACAAGGATCTTGATAAGCTGTTTGAGGTTGTGAGTATTCTTGCCGACGGGGGCACACTTGACGCAAGGTATCGTGACCATGATCTGTCCGGTAATTACAAAGGGACAAGAGAATGTCACATTGAGCCAGACTGGCTTCTTGTTTATGAAATCCGGGATGAGGTGCTTGTGCTCATGCTTTATCGCCTTGGAACGCACTCGGAGCTATTTAAGAAATAGTCTGGGGATTGAGCTTTAAACAGATGAATTTGGAAGGTGTAGATATGAGAAAAATACTGATTGTCATTGATATGCAAAATGATTTTATCGATGCGGCCCTTGGAACAAAGGAAGCGGTTGCCATAGTAGACGCTGTGAAAGAGAAGATTATGTCCTATCCGGCAGCTGATGTCATCGCGACCATGGATACTCACGGTGAGAATTATATGGAAACGCAGGAGGGAAAGAACTTACCTGTCATGCACTGCATCAAAGGAACGGACGGGTGGCAGATACGACCGGATATCGCTGAATTGCTCAAGGAGGCAACAATATACGAGAAGCCCACTTTCGGAAGTGTAAAACTTGCTGAAGACCTGAAGGCTCTTGCAGAGAAAGAGGAAATCGAGCTGGAACTCATAGGACTCTGCACGGATATCTGTGTTGTGTCGAATGCGCTGCTTTTGAAAGCTGCTATGCCGGAGGTAAAGATTTCGGTCGATTCTACTTGCTGTGCGGGAGTAACTCCGGAAAAGCATCTGGCTGCGCTGGAGACGATGCGGTCATGCCAGATTTATGTGAGTTAAGACTTTTTATCGGATCCGGGGTGTGCTTCTGATGATTAATGGATAAAGGAATTAAGGAGGAAACCACATGAAGATTACATATCTTGCTCATTCATGTTTCGCAGTGGAGGAAAATGGCTACAAGGTCGTCTTTGACCCATATGAGCCGGGATCGGTACCGGGATGCAAAGATGTCGATTTGACAGCCAATCTTGTGATTGCAAGTCATGGACACAGTGACCACAACGCGGTCAATCGCGTGAAGGTGGTTGATGGAGAGGAGTGTCCATTTGCCATCTCCACTATTGAGAGCTACCATGACGAGAGCAAGGGTTCCAAACGCGGACGTAACAACATTACGATTTTGCGGGGACAGGTTTCGCTTGCGCACATGGGAGACATCGGCTGTGAGTTGACAGATGAACAGTACAAGGAACTCGCAGGCGTTGACGTGCTTCTGATTCCGGTTGGAGGATTTTTTACAATCGATGCGAAGACGGCGAAAGCAATGGCGGACAGGATTGGGGCTCGCGTTGTGATTCCGATGCATTACCGCGGAAAAGGTTTTGGATACCCTGTGATCGGACCTGTTACGAAGTTCACAAAGCTGTGTGACGATGTGAAGTATTACGGAGATGAGATTGAGGTGACATCGGAGACAGAGAAGCAGACGGCGGTTCTGGAGTGCAGGTTGCATAAATAAAGATGTTGGCGGCTATTCGAGCGATCGGGTAGCCGTTTTTATGTGTCTCGACAAGAACTCCGATGTGTTCTTGAATGGATTTTTCGTAGGTTTTATACAAAATTAAATAAAGAAATTTTGAATTTTCAATAATTGCAGTTTCGATGGCTTCTTTGTTATAGTATTTCAGTAAATCATGAATTACATTTCTTAGGCTATCTTAGTATTTCTTTTCTTTCATTCATTTCTTTTAATCTATTTCACTCTTCATTTCTATAGGAGGCAGCATGACAAAGACAAAACTGCAACAGTATTTTCCAATAATTCGCACCCGTGAACAGATTCTTCTTGAAATAAAATGCAATCCCGCGCTCAACGTCTGGTTTGAAACCCTTTCAGAAGATAGCAAGAAAGAGTTTCTTGATATATGTAGCGGAGAAAAGGGCGTCAAGATACTTTATGATAGCTTTTTTAAATCTGTAATGAATCCGGAAGTATACCCCGAGCGACTACAAGATATGCTTAGCTGTATCCTTGGAGAGGAAATTGCTTCATTTCATGTGTTAGAGAGCAGTTCTTTTGCACTTGGAGATGAACGATCGTTGCTAATTCTGGATATTATTGTAGAGTTGATAGAAGGTTCTATTATAAATCTTGAGGTCCAGAAGATTGGATTCGATTTTCCGGGGGAACGGGCGGCCTGCTATGCTTCGGATCTTACTCTTCGCCAGTATGCCAGAGCAAAGCGTGCAGCAACTGAGAAACCGGAGACAGATCCCGGTCATAAGTTCAGCTATCGATCCATACATCCTGTCTATACAATTGTTCTCATCGAAAAAAGCAGTAGCATCTTTACAAATTTTCCAGATACCTACATACATCGCTTCTCACAGAAATCAGACACCGGACTACATATGAATCTGCTACATAACTACATTTTCATCCCTCTTGACATCTTCAGAAAGAAACTCCAAAATAAAGATATATCCACAAGACTTGATGCATGGCTCATGTTTCTCAGTACTGATGAGCCGGACGAAATAATGCATCTGTGTGATGCATTTCCGAGTTTTAAGGAGTTATATCTGCATATTTATGAGATATGCAAGAACATGGAGGATGTCATGGGAATCTTTTCAGAGGCACTTGCGGAAATGGACCGCAACACAGTGGATTATATGATTGATACACTACGTAAAAATAACGAGCAGCTTCAGGGTAAGAACGAGCAGCTTCAGGGAGAGAACGAAAAGCTTCGGGAAGAAATCGCTCGAATGAGAGAAGAATTAGAAAAGTATAAAAATTAAGAGGAGGTGCCATGAAAAATCTGTTCAAGGTAGCAAACAGGTATATCGAGACCAGTGACTGGAAGATTATTGCTGTATTGAAATTCTGCTTGATTTCGCTTGGAATGATGATCGGGATGTGTATTGGCGGAAAACACAAAAAGAAGGTTTATGCGGTTGCGGGACTGGTGTTCATTGTAACGTATATCCCGCTTATGCTGAAGTTCTACAAGATATTTAAGGAGTCGTGACATCAAGGATGTACATGGAATTCGAACATGGAGGAAACTGGGCAGATTATGAGGAGATTTGCGGTGAAGAGATTCTTGATTTTTCCGCAAATGTATCACCATTCGGTCTACCGGAAAATGTTAGGGAGGCGGCAAGTGCCTCCCTTAAAAATGCGTATAGATATCCCGACCCTGAGTGCCGGGATCTCAGAAATGCAATAGCCGACAAATACGGTTTGCGTAGCGAACATCTTTTATGCGGGAACGGTGCGGCTGATTTAATATACAGAATAGCATATGCAGTGAGACCTCGAAAGGCTATAGTACCGGCACCGGATTTCAGCGAGTATGAAGGAGCGTTGCAGCAGGTCGGGTGTGAGATTGAGTATTGGGAGTGGATGCGAGGAGATTGTACTGTAGAGAAATGGCTCTACAATGGAAGGCAGGTTCTGACCACTGGGTGTGATAAGATACAGACGTGTGTGGTTCCAGCGAGTGATTTATCTGATGATATTCTGTCCGAAAATTTAGATATGATAATGCTCAGCAATCCTAATAATCCCTCCGGCTGCTTGTATTCCCCGGATTTTCTGAGAGAGCTCACAGCAAAGTGTGAACAGAATCAGATTCTGCTTGTCGTGGATGAATGCTTTATGGATTTTGTAGACAGTGCCCGTACGTACAGCCTACTTGAATTCGTTGTCGACTGCAGGAATCTGGTTGTACTTCGTGCCTTCACGAAATTCTATGGAATGGCGGGGCTACGGCTCGGCTGGTGCGCCACCTCGAATGCAGATCTCATTGCGGGAATGAAGAAGGCCGGTCCGCCTTGGTCAGTCTCGATACCGGCGCAGGCTGCGGGTATAGCTGCGCTGTCAGAAGAAGCTTATGCTGATAGGCTTCGGGGGTATATCTCAGCGGAACGTCAACAACTTCAATCCGGTCTTCAGGGGTTGGGGTTCCAGGTCGTCTCCGGCGCAGCGAATTATATCTTGTTTTATACGGAAAGGACAGATCTCGCTCAGCTTCTTTTAGAGAGAGGAATTGCGATACGAGACTGTTCGAACTATGTCGGGCTTGGTCCCGGCTGGTACCGGGTGGCGGTGAGACTGAGGGAGGAGAATGAGCGGCTGCTCAGAGAGATAGCCTTCTTATTGAGGTGAATGTCGCCACAAAGTACGTCTGCTGAAGCTGTACATTACCGAAGTACAAGCAAGAATGCCGTCTGCTTCGGTAAACAGAAAGGCCTGAGCCAGGCAAGCGCATAAGGAAATACCGAAGTACAAGCAAGAATGTCGTCTACTTCGGTAAACAGAAAGGCCTGAGCCGGACAAGCGCATAAGGAAATACCGAAGTACAAGCAAGAATGTCGTCTACTTCGGTAAACAGAAAGGCCTGAGCCGGACAAACTCATTAGGAAATACCGAAGTACAAGCAAGAATGCCGTCTGCTTCGGTAAACCGAAAGGCCTGAGCCAGGCAAGCTCATAAGGAAATACCGAAGTACAAGCAAGAATGCCGTCTGCTTCGGTAAACAGAAAGGCCTGAGCCGGACAAGCTCATAAGGAAATACCGAAGTATGAGCAAGAATGCCGTCTGCTTCGGTAAACCGAAAGGTCTGAGCCGGACAAGCTCATAAGGAAATACCGAAGTACAAGCAAGAATGCCGTCTGCTTCGGTAAACAGAAAGGCCTGAGCCGGACAAGCTCATATGGAAATACCGAAGTACAAGCAAGAATGCCGTCTGCTTCGGTAAACAGAAAGGCCTGAGCCAGGCAAGCTCATAAGGAAATACCGAAGTACGGCCCCCACACCCCCACCATTCATTTATGCTGAAATCTGTCTGAAAATATGCTATAATGTAAGTCTCGTGTGCTCCATTCACACGACAAATCACACAACAAAGGAGACTTTTACTATGGCCTGGTATGACAGCGCAGTATTTTACCATATTTATCCCCTCGGACTTTGCGGCTGCCCGCACGAGAACAACGGCGAGACCGGACACCACTTCGACAAGATCACGGAGTGGAGCGAGCACGCAAAGCGCCTGGGCTGCAACGCCATTTATATCGGACCTCTTTTTGAGTCAGGAAGTCATGGCTACGATACAACAGATTACCGCATGGTGGATCGCCGCCTCGGCACGAACTATGAGTTCAAAGCCTATGTGCAGCACTGCCACGACATTGACCTGAAGGTCATTGTCGACGGAGTTTTCAATCACACGGGACGCGGCTTCTTCGCTTTCCAGGATCTCAAGCAGTATCGCGAAGGCTCTCGCTATCGGGACTGGTATTGCAACGTCAATTTCTGGGGAAACAACGAATACAATGACGGCTTCTCCTACGATAACTGGGGCGGCCACAATCTTCTTGTCAAGCTCAACATGTGGAACTGGGACGTCAAGAACTACCTTTTTGACACAGTCCGATTCTGGGTCAGCGAGTTCGACATCGACGGAATCCGCCTTGATGCGGCGGACGTCCTGGACTTCGGTTTTATGCGCGACCTGCGCGGTGTGTGCGACAGCGTGAAACCGGAATTCTGGCTGATGGGCGAGGTCATTCACGGAGATTATTCCCGCTGGGCAAATGCCGGTATGCTCAACTCCGTCACCAACTACGAGCTCCACAAGGGACTTTTCTCCGGTCACAACGACCACAACTATTTTGAGATTGCTCATTCCGTCAAGCGGCTGCTCGGAATAGTGGGAGACAAGATTCGTCTGTACACATTTGTCGATAACCATGACGTCGCGAGAATTTATTCCAAGCTGAACAACAAAGCGCATCTGGCAAATGTCATCATGCTCCTGTACACCCTCCCCGGCATCCCGTCTGTCTACTACGGTTCCGAGTTCGGAATTGAGGGAAGCAAGGAGTACGGTTCCGACTGGAATCTTCGTCCGGATCTCAATCTGGCGGACTATGATGAAAATGGCGACATCCCGAAGCTCCACAAAGCTCTCGGTAAGATCAAAGCGCGCTTCCCGGAAGTTACATGGGGCGATTACAAGGAACTCAATCTGACCACAAGACAGTATGCGTATGCCAGAATTCTCGACGGTAAGGCGGTCATTACAGCGCTGAACAATGATGACAACCCGGCTCACATGGAGATCAGTCTGCCTGTCTACGCAAATCGTGCCCTGAATCTCCTGACTCTTCAGGACGAGACGGAAGAGGATAAAGAGGCAGCCGCAGCGAAAGCGGCGGAGCTTCTTCTTGCTGCAAAGGAAGAGCTGAAGGATGAGGCGGAGGTCCTCTGGGATGCATCCGGTCAGGTTCGTGACGGTATTAAAGAGCTGAAAAAGGCTGTGAAAAAGATCAAGGCCGGGAACGGCTCCCTCAAAGAGCAGATGAGCGAGTCGCTCGGTGCTCTTCGTGCGGCAATCGATGAGATGAACAAAGTCTATGAGGACTTTGCAGGCAAATGCGGCATCGAATCTCAAGTCCAGACACCCGGAAGTATGGAAGGCTGCCAGACGATGGAAATCCGCGACGGTAAGCTTGTTGTTGATTTAGCTCCGAACAGCGGGGCTGTTGCTTACATCTATAATGAATAAAATGAAACAGAGTCACTGCATAACAGGGAAAGCTGCTATGCGTTGACTCTGTTTTTCATTCGGAACCGTTGTGCGAACCCGATAATCATAATCCGGAGCATAAATGTGTTTTTTTCTCAAAAGTTGCAGCGCAACTTTTCAAAAGATATACTATTAAGTAACTATACTGGATTGCACATTCAACTGCTTTGCGTAGAGTTTCTCATAATGCATGCTAAATAGAAAGATAAAGAAAGGAGTACACATGTATAAGCTGATAGCTGTCGACCTCGACGAGACCCTCCTGAACAACGACGGTACGATCTGTAAACGCAATCTGGATGCGGTGCAGAAACTTATAGAAGCCGGAAAATGGTTCGTCCCCTGCTCCGGCCGCGGCTATGCCACCATTCAGGGAACGCTCAAAGACCTTGGGCTCTACCAGAAAGAGAACCAGTATATTGTCGGTTTCAACGGCGGTATGATCACCGAGAACAAAGGCAACCGTGAACTTTACTATCAGGGAATCACATACGATGAGACGAATATGTTCTTTCAGAAGGGAATGAATTTTGATGTCTGCATGCATATCTATACGAAAGATGTCGTATACATCTGGAATTTCAATCCGGGTGAGAGGGCATTTCTGTCCGGAAGACAGCAGACAGTAGAGCTTCAGGAACCGAGCATCGAGTTCCTTAAGAATGAGCCGTTAGTAAAAATATTATATCAGAACACAGATGTTAACTACCTTCGCAGCATCGCAAAAGAACTGGAGGATATAACCGGTCCGTTCGACGTCAGTTATTCCTCCAATCGCTATCTTGAATTCAACCGTGCCGGCATAAACAAAGGTGCAGGGCTCAGGAAACTTGCGGAAATCCTCGGAATCGATATCTCGGAGATCATCGCAGTCGGAGATAATAACAATGATATGGCCATGATCCGCGCAGCCGGTCTCGGAGCGGGAGTTGCAAACTGCACGGATGAAGTGCGCCGAATCTGCGACTATGTGAGTGAAGCTGATAACGAGGGCGGCGGGGTAGCTGAAATCATCGAGAAGTTTATGCTGTAGTGTTTTGTCTTAATACGACAACCCCTCAGTTTCAGTAATAATATCATGAGCGCTTCAAGCACTGTGATATATAAATCTTAATTTACTCGCGCACCTTATATAAACGATACAATCCATTTTCTGACGCAAATACCAGATCGCAGATTTCCTGAATCGGCTCCTCATTTGCGGGAACATCATCGTAATACATATTATTTTCGTACAGAATATATGTGATGCCTTCCGCTCTGAGCGTCTCAAGGAGATCATCGGCGGACATGGAAGTGTACATCAGCTTTGCCAGATCGAACCGCGCATCCGTGTCATATCCGGCTGACCACGCATAATACGGCCATCCGCAGTAGAGGCGGCATCCGCTGACGGTGAGCTCCGAGACGGAGTCGGGACCGGAGAGGATGAGGTCGGCATTTGTAAAATTCTCCTTTGCATAAGCGGTCAGATCACTTGTCGTATCGACCGTGATACAGTGCTTATCGTCATTGTCTCTGATAATAATCGTATAATCATATAAACCTGTCGCCGTGAGCAACAGCGAAACGACTACGGCGAGCACTTTGCCGGGCACATTGCCATATCCCGACGCATGCCCTTTCCCGGCGGGTATACCGCCGTCTTCCGACGCATGCCCTTTCCCGGCGGGCATACCGCTGTCTTCCGACGTATGCTCTTTCCCGGCGGGCATACCGCCGTCTTCCGACGTATGCTCTTTCCCGGCGGGCAAACCGCCGTCTTCCGACGCATGCTCTATCTCGGCGGATACATCGCCTTTTTCAGGGGCATGTCCCTTCCTGTCTGTGAAGAGAGACACCACAATATCCGCCCATATAATCGAGAGATATGCCATGGCCATCATGATATACTTGTGGTTCACAGTGACATCCGGTGTCAGGGAAACCGTGAAGGAGAAGACGACCGGTAGCAGGAAAGACGTTATGAGGGCCCTCTGCTTTCTGTCCGCTATGAGCAGGGCAAATACGCTTCCGAGGATCGTGATTCCTGCCACTTCGGCGATATACCCGATCACACCCAGAAACGACTTGTCCTCACTGATGAATCCCCAGAAGAACGTCGGGGAAACGGCAGAACCATAGATAAAGGCTTTGGTCTGCAGTTCAGCAATCAGTACGCTGACCATCGCAAGGATCAGGTAGTCGAGCTTGTTCTTTGAGAAAATAGCAAAACCCGCAAGAATCAACAAACTGCCGATTACGCAGGCACCGTTCCAGAAGGATGTGAGTCCCAGGACTATACCGGTCACGAGAGCAAGATCCGGAGCTTTGGGAATCCAGGCTTCTTTTGTGAGGAAGAAAGACCTGAACCAGGATGTGAAGGCATCAATCATGTTGAAAGAAGTGCCTGCATTTTTGCTTCCGCACGCCTCCTCCAGATATCCGTAGAAATACCAGATGACAGCCGTCGCGATAATCATGCCGAATCCGAGATGCCTCTGGTTCAGATAAACATTGTAGTTCCAGAGTCCCCAGCTCTCATTGGTCGTGTAACCGATAAAGTTCTCGTTGGTCAAAAATGCCTGCACAAGGTCGCCTGCTTTTATATGCTCGCTTATGAACAGAAAGACCGCCATACCGCTTCGGAACGTGAAGAAAATGGCCGTCAGGACCGCCGAAGCGAAACGGCCTGTGATCCGCAGGGCGAGCTGCGAGAGCATGATGAAGAAACTGAAAAGCGACAGCGTGCTTGTCAGGTTGTATGCAAATGAAAGCGGCAGCCCCAGAAATTCCATATTCCCCGTAAAGAACATGAACATAAAATGGTACTTGATGTCCTCTCCGGCGTAGAACGGGTACTCGGTCGGGTAATTTGCGAACCAGGAAAATGAACGGATGAGCGCCACATTCGGTGCGTAATCGCTGAATACGGTAAAGCCCATCTGGATATTGCTCCCGTTCATATGGAGAACATAGTGGAAGCTGAACCAGACAAATGCCAGAACGATCAGATAAAATATCGCCTCTTTCTTAAAGAGGGCATCATCCCGGATCAGTCCGGATGTATGCAGGACCTGCATCAATCCCTTACGAGTGGGTTTTGGTACAGTCTCTGAGGCGGCTCCAGAAGCATCCATGGAACATGATTCCTCCGGGTTCACCCGATTGCCGAAGAATTCTGCCCCGTCTTCGACAGGAGATGATTTGTTTTCTGAATCAGATTCCTTCGAATTCTTCCGACTGCCGAAAAATGCCAGACCGAGAATGATGAGGGAGAAGCCGAGGACGATGATATTTGCATACCCGAGCGGTCTCTCGATTCCTCCTGCAACACGGAGTGTGTAAGCGGTCAGGTAGAGAGGCCATGTGATTATGAGGACGCCTACCCCGAAAGACGAAGCCAGGCGGACCCAGATGAGATTGTGGCGTGAACCTGCCCTGTCCGTTATGAACAGGTCGGTGATTTGCCAGCCGATGGCGGTTGCGATAATAAGATATAAGAATGAGAGCATAGTTTCTATTTGAATATATGTGTGCTGGCAGAAACTGCCGAGAATGGTTTCCTGTCCGCAAAACCCGTGTTTAGAACCGGTTTAACAGACTTCTCCATTTTGCGGTTTTCTTCCTGAGATGTCAAGTGGCAGCATCTCTACTTATTATATATGGGATTAGGTGGGAGTTATGACCGGTTATCGCAAAAAAGGTATGGTCAATTTGAAAAATATGCTATAGAATATCATTCATATTTTATAGGCGTGCGCTATGAACGGTTTCAGTCGGATCAGGAAAGAGTTCCGGCCTAAGTTTGAAAGGATATTTTCAAACTTTGATTGGCGGGTCAGATGAACATGCAAGCATGGCCGCCTGACCCTGGAGGAGCATATTACCGGGGATAAATATGGTTGATCATAATCGTCAGAAAAAAATAGCAGTTATAAACGATTTTTCAGGGTTCGGAAGATGTTCCATAGCGGTTTCTCTGCCGATCATCTCCGCTATGGGGATACAGTGCTGCCCGCTCCCGACTGCCATGTTCTCAAATCATACCGGATTTGAGAGCTTTTACCGTGTTGACTTTACCGGGCATATGAGGCAGTATATGAGCGAATGGGACAAGCTCGGCCTTCAGTTTTCCGGCATAGCCACCGGATTTCTCGGTTCGGAGGAACAGATCGAGATCGTGGCGGATTTCCTGCAGGAATTTGCAACGGATGATACGATCGTACTGATCGATCCGGTCATGGGTGACTACGGAAAGCTCTATCCGAGTTACAGTGAGAAGCTGGCAATGAAAATGCACCGGCTCATCCCCTACGCGGACATTCTGACGCCGAATCTGACAGAGGCCTGCATTCTGACAAAGACAGAGTATCGGGAAGATATAACGACGGAAGAGCTGAGAGTGCTCTGTGACGAGCTGGCACGGCAGTGCGATAACGATAAGAATATTAAAATTGTTATTTCCGGGCTGAACAGAGACCGGTACCTCGAGAATTTCGTCTATGAGCGGGACACGGAGCCGCAGCTTGTCATGACACCTAAAATAGGAAGCAACCGGTCCGGTACCGGGGATGTTTTTTCATCGATCATCGCCGGGTGTGCGGTCCGCGGAATGGAATTTCGGGAATCCGTGTGGATGGCCTCGGAGTTTATCGGCAGGTGCATGAAGACGACGATGGAGATGGGGCTGCCGGGGACGGACGGGATAGCGTTCGAGGAGCATTTGTTTGAACTCAGATGAAGATTCGGATTGTGCATTTTGGCCGGATGCCGGCGAGAATGTACGGTGAGCATGTGTCTCAACTTCGCTGATGATTCAGTCTGTATATTTGAGTGTGGCCGGATATCGGCGAGAATGCAAGCTGAACATTTTTCTGTATAAAATGAGAATGGAGATTGAGTATGACGATAACATATAAAGTAAAAAACGGAATATACGTGAACATGACGAATCGCTGCCCCTGCGCATGCACCTTCTGCCTGCGCCAGAACGGGCCGGGTGTCTACGGATCGGACTCTCTCTGGCTTGAGCATGAGCCGAGTGTAGATGAGGTGAAGGCCTCGATTGATTCGTGGAATCTGAGTAAGTATGATGAGGTCGTCTTCTGCGGTTACGGAGAGCCGACGGAGCGTCTGCCTGAACTTCTCGAGGTGGCAGCTTACATTCGCTCCAAGTCGGACATCAAGATTCGTATCAATACCAACGGTCTGGCCGATCTTATCTGGAACCGCCCGACGGAGGCTGACCTTGAGGGGCTCATCGACACTGTATCTATCAGCCTGAATGCCAACAATGCGGAGGATTATCTGAAGCTGACCCGCTCGAAGTTCGGTATCGGGTCGTGGCAGGCTATGCTCGACTATGCGAAGGAATGCACGAAATATGTCCCGAAGGTCGTTATGACGGTGGTCGACAAAGTCACGACGCCGAAGGAGCAGGAGGAGTCGAGGAGGATCTGTGAGTCACTCGGGGTGACACTGCGCGTGCGACCGTTTGAGAGCTGAATAATGGGTGGAAGCTGATTACTGTATGACCATGTGACTGTGAACGTGTGGTCGCACGAGATCTCAGTACGTTCAGGTTACGGTTGGAATTATGCCGGCTTCGGCTGACTTGAGTTCAGCGTCAGTGATTGAGAAAGAATTAATATCAAAAAATGTCAGAGACGATTTTCCCGGTGCGGATGAATAACATACACCTGCGGTGACTGCGGAAAGTTCCTCGGAACGGAAGAAGTAGAGCCGGTCAAGGTGACGTCTGTGAGCCTCGACAGAAAATCTGCCTCGATTTATGTCGGAAAGTCACTTCAGCTCAAGGCGACCGTAAAGCCCGATGACGCGCAGAACAAGGCGGTCACATGGAAGAGCAGCAACACAGCGGTTGCGACGGTGGACTCTAAAGGCCTTGTCAAGGCTCTCAAGGTCGGAAGTGCGACCATTACTGTTACTACAAAGGACGGGAAAAAGACCGCAACCTGCAATTTCACGGTAAAGGAGGAGGCTGTTCCGATTTACAGGTTATACAACCCAAACAGCGGTGAGCATTTCTTCACAGGAAGCGCAACCGAACGTGATAATCTGATCAAACTGGGATGGAAGAATGAGAAGATCGGCTGGTACGCGGCAAAGAAATCGAGCATCCCGGTCTATCGTCTCTACAATAAGAATGCCGGAAATGATCACTTCTACACAAAGAGTGCTGCGGAGAAGGACAAGCTTGTGAAGCTGGGCTGGAAGTATGAGGGCATTGCATTCTATGCGTCTGAAACCAAGACTACGCCGGTCTACAGAGCATATAACCCGAATGCTAAGATGGGGACTCACCATTTTACGAAGAGTAAGTTGGAGTACGATACAATTGTAAAACTTGGATGGAGGGCTGAGAAGATTGCATGGTATGCGGTGAAGTGATTTCGGGAATCGGCCGGAACGCTGAGTGGTTCCTTATTGAAATGAAAGCGTAAACTTTGAAACTATAAATTGTGAATTATGAGACAATGAATAAGAAAGTATATATGTGCTGAGAAGTGCGACAGTAAAGGACGGTCCTTCCGGGGTGTTTACATCACTTCGGAAAGACCGTCCTTTTGAAATAGATTTTTACACTTGTAACGTTTTGTGGTTTTTTGTTTGGCAAAATGTATAGGCTTGTTTTGTTGTTTTGTGCGTTTTTTACAAACAATATCTCTCTATGCCGGATAAAAAACGACATAAGAGCCCTTTACTTTTGCTTCACATTAGAGTATATTATGCATATGGACTAAAATTTTGATGAATATTTATGCGTGGATTTGTCAGAGAATAATCATTTGGGGAGTTGTTATTGTTTCCAAAACGAAAGGCCATGCGTTTATCTAAATCGGATACTGATAATACTTGGTGTTATTAGTTCTCTTACTTTTACATTCTGTGTACAACATTGAGATAAAGAAGGGGTGTCTGTGTTGTGCGTTTTTATTTTTTTCCATTTGGTTTGACAAAATAGGTGACGAAATATCAAATGGTTTCTTTTTTATTCCCCTTGCTTTAACAAGTTAATGCACGAAACATGATACACAGAATCACTATAATGGATGATTACAATCAGTGGTGTGGCTATCTGAATGACCGCACTCCTGTTGTTATTATTTACAAAAAATGCGAAAGGAGGGCAAAGTCGAAGAAGAAAATCACATAACAGAACTGATTGTAATGAATTTTATCGGATGTTGCAAAGCAGCTGACGATAAAAGCCGATTTGTCGGTCGAATTTAATCATCGGGCTTATGGAGCAGTTCCGATGATAAGAAAAAACAACAAAAAACTAGAAAGGGGACTTCAATATGAAGAACACACTGAAGCGTTTAGGAGCACTGCTCATCGCGGCAATTATGATGATTGTGATGTGCGTACCGGTAATGGCCAGGACCACCGAAACTGCATTAGAGAGCGATTATCCCACTAGTGCGGATAGTGCAGAAGTGACAGTATCCGGATTTGAGAAGGGACAGGTCAAAGAAGTATGGGCATATCGTATTGTAGATGCTGAATATGACAAGAATGGTCAGATAGGCTTTTCCGGTTATGTTGCAGTTAAGGATCTGCTGAGAGAAGCTACTGAGCAGAATCCAAAGTCTTCTGATCGTATTCCGATTTTCGGAAATGTATCGGTTAAGGATGCTAGCGGCAATGAGAAATATACCTATACTGCTGATGACAATACTACCGTAGAAGTATATAAGAAAGCAGATGGAACCTACATTGATGGAACCGGTGCAGCCGTTACAATTCCGAGCGGAAAAACTCCGACTCTTGTTACAGAATATATAGCTGTTTATCCGACTTCATCTGAGATATCGCTCCTTGCAGAGGATCCGTCGATTTTAGGACAGTCAAAAGAAGGAACTGATCCTGGTACGATTCAGCTTACTTCAACCGATGGGGGAGAGACATTTAAGGGCACCGTGACAGTTGGCGAATGGCTGGTTATTGCTGTACCTGCCGATGACAGTGAGACAGTTTACAATCCGATGCTTGTAAGTGCTTACTATGTTGTTAACAATGATGGTGCAGAAGTCGTTACAGTTGATCCGATTACAGCGAACGACGCATGGGATGGAAAACTTGAAGTCAAGGATGCATACACCAAGTCTTCGAGACCTACTGTTTTGAAGGAAATTGTAGACAACAGTAGGAATAATCCGGCACAGGATTCCGGTAATCACGGTGATGATCACGCAATTGGTGATACCGTAGATTTCAAGATTACATCGAAGATACCTTCTTACAGTGATGAGTTTCTTAAATATGTAGATGCGGTTAATAATGCTGCACAAGCAGGTAATTCTTATACAACTGCAAATACTCCGATAAAGTATGAGATTACTGATACTATGGAGAAGGGGCTCACTTATCTTCCGGCAGCGGATGCAGAGAATTACACAATTAAGGTATATGTTGGCCCGATGAACGATGACGGAACTCCAATGGAAGGCACGGAAGAATATACGCTGGGATTACCGGGAGATCAGGGTTTCATTGCCAAAACTTCAGATAATAAAGAAGTACTTACATATACCTATGTAAAGGACTCATCGAATAAGGTCATCGGCTACAAATTAGCATTTAATCAGAACTATATCCTGAATAATGATAACAAGACAGTTACAGTTACTTATTCAGCAAAGCTTAATGACGATGCGGCAACAGTAAACTATGACCCGAATGAGAATACCGTAGATGTGACTTATACAATCGGCCATGAGCCGACAGAAGACTCTCAGGGTGGCTTCGTGTTCAAAGAAAAGACACTTGAAGATACAACGTATCATTATACTTTCGAAATCGATGGAGACGTATTAGGCTCGGAAGAGAAAACGAAAGATACCGATGGCGATGGTGAGCCGGATGATTATGAACATAAGACTCATGAGCTCCTGAAGATGGATGAGAACGGTAATACTGACGTTGACAAGACTGAAGCAGACAAGGGTCAGGGTAGTACTGAAACTGTCAAAATCTCACATCCGCTCGCGGGCGCGATCTTCTCACTTACCAGAGTTGACGCAAAGGCCAATGGTGAAGTTTACTATGCGATGTCTGACACAACAGGGCATTTTGCTGCATCAGAAGAGAAGTACAATAATAAAGATATTAATGGCTTCAAAGGTCTTGACGCAGGCGTTTATGAACTTGAAGAAGTTAAGGCTCCGTCCGGTTACTCTCTGAACAAGACAAAATATACTATTATAATTGAAGCTGAATACTATTCAGAGGATGCTGCGGCAGATAGCACTAACCAGTATAAGAAAGGTATGCTTAAAGACTACAGGATAGCCGTGCTGAACAATTCTTCTCTTAAAGATGAGGACACAGCAATTATTAATCAGATTAAAGCCGGAGAAAAGAAGATTGCTGATCTTGATCAGTCAAAAGTTAGCTTAACACAGCATACGGCAACTTACAAATTAACCAAAAATGACAATGATACACCGGAAGATTCTGATGACACGTATGAAACAACAACTACAGTAGTAGATAAAGATGTTACTTTATCAGAAGTACTTCAGGATTCAACTCTCATCAAAAATACGAAGCTTACTGATCTTCCGTCAACCGGTGGCATGGGTTCCTACCTCTTCACTATCATTGGTGTTGCAGTTATGGCAATTGTAGCAGGTTCTTACTTCAGAAGCCGTGCAAAGAAAGCCTGATAAAGGAGTTGCTTGCGCAGAGGATTTTTCATTATGAATGCGGATGATTTAAATACAGTCCGTTGAGGTCTGTGTCATCTGCGATACGTAAAAAACAGACAGGGCCGGAAATACCTCCGGTCCTGTCTGAAGCGAAATATCAATTGTAAATCTGACTCTTTATTCTTCATCGCGCAGTACACATGGCTTTAGTCATGAGATAAGCGCGTTGAGGAAAGAATACATATGTATAATAACTCGATATATGGGACTACCGAATTCTTTTAATAAAGCGTGAGATTTACATTTGAAGAACAGCAGGGAGAATATATGAATAAAAAGCTGATTCGAAATATTGCATTTGCTGTATTTTTCCTCATTGGTATGGGAATCACTTTTTATCCGATGATCAGTAGCAGATGGAACGCATACCGTGAGTCACTTCTGGTTACGGAGTATAAGAAAACAATTGAGGCAAATGCCGGCAGCGATCATTACAAGGAAATGATTGAAACGGCCCAAGCATATAATAAAACACTTGACGTCCCGGCAGTACCTGATGCCTTCTCAATACGTGAGGGAATTCAGGATAAAGTATATGAATCACTTCTCAATGAGTCCGGAACAGGTATGATCGGAACGGTTGAGATACCGGCTATCAAAGTAAACATTCCGATATATCACTATACGACTTCCGCATCTCTTGAAAAAGGTGCCGGTCACCTGCTTGGAAGTGCGCTACCTGTCGGGGGTGAGAGCACGCACTGCGTAATATCTGCACACAGGGGACTGCCGAACCAGAAACTGTTTACCGATCTGAATCTGGTACGCATAGGCGATGTATTCTTCTTTCATGTGTTGGATCAGACGTTCGCATACGAAGTAGATCAGATCCTGACGGTCGAACCGTCGCAGGTCGAGTCGCTCTCGGTCGTCAACGGGAAAGACTACGCTACACTGGTAACCTGCACGCCTTATGCGGTTAACACACACAGACTCCTGGTCAGAGGACATAGGATTCCGTTTACGGATGAAGACTATGTCGAGGCTGTTAAGAATGCAGTACCGCGATCAGATAGGAATTATATGATGATGCAGGCGCTGTGCGTATTGATAGGTATTGTAATCGCAGTCGTTATCTTCCTGGTAACCGGATGGATAGGAAAGAGAAGGAAGATGAAGTGAAAAAAAGCGATAGTAAGAAATGGGCATGGGTGCCGCATTTACTTAGAATCATCGGTCTTATGATAGGTGCCGGAATCCTGTTTTATCCAACGATTAGCAGTCAGTGGAATAAGTATAGGGATTCGCTGCTTATTTCCAAATATACACAGAAAGTGCAAGACTATTCCGAGGAGCAGTATCGAGATGTCTATCAGGCAGCGAAGGCTTATAATGACCAGCACTTAACTAATTATATCCTGGATGCATTTGATGAGAGTGCCGAAGAGTACATTCTCACTCACCCTTATGATACATTGCTGAATCCTCTGGGTGATTATGTAATGGGTTATATCGAGATTCCTAAGATTGATGTGTCTCTTCCGATCTATCATGGGGTAGGTACAGCTGCATTGGAAAAAGGAGCCGGTCACATTGAAGGCACAAGCTTACCGATTGGCGGTCCCGGAACACATGCGGTTCTTTCCGGACATCGCGGTTTGCCGGGTAGAAAACTGTTTACAGATCTTGACCTTATTCAGGTCGGAGATCAGTTTTACCTAAATGTGCTGAATGAGACGCTGGCATATGAGGTGGATCAAATTCTCACAGTTTTGCCGCATGAGACCGAGGCACTCGACATAGTGCCCGGTGAAGATCTGGTCACGCTGGTAACCTGCACGCCTTACGGCGTTAATTCGCACAGGCTTCTTATTCGCGGGCACCGTATTGAATACAGCAAGGCCAATAAGAACGAGCAGGAGCGAAATGTAGTTGAAAAAGTAAAGAACGCCGGTATGGAAGAAAAACTCGTCATGGTCGGATTGGCGGTTTTCTTCGGACTGTGTATCATATTCTGGATAATTTCTGAGATTATTCGCAGGCGGCGAAGAAAGCTGAATGAAACGGATGCAGACAAAAGGAACAATGGAATTTGATGAAGTCTGCCGGAATGAGAGCGGAGAAGCGAAAACATTATCCGATCTTGTATTTGAGGGGAAAGACGGAGGTAAAAGATGAAGAATACAGTAAAGTATATGTTGCGCCTACTTTGGATCACCTGCATCGGAATTAGTCTGCTTGCAGGTGCGACAATGTCTGTATTCGCAGCTGAAAATATGCAGGGCGATGATTCTATCAGCGGACTATCAGGTGATTCAGCTATCGAAGATCTCGCAGATAGTCCGGCCGGCACAGAGAATGGAGACACTTCCTCAGATCGCTCTACCGGTAAAAGCAATCCACTCCTTCCGGTAGAGGATTTGTCCGGTGAACTTGCTTCGTTAAAAGTTCATCTTGTTTATGTGGATGAGGAAATTAAGGATAGCGTTCCGGTCACGGGAGCTGTAATCGATCTGTTCAAAGTTGCAGATCTTGTTACGGAGAATGGGGCAGCACACTATAATCTGACGGATGCATTTACATCATCCGGAATTGATTTTGAAGGAATGACAGCTTCGGAGTCGCTGGACGCAGCAGAGAAACTGAATGCTCTGATAAACGAAAAATCCATTCAGCCTATTGCAAATGTTACAACCAACGAGCAGGGTGATGCATTGTTTACAGACCTTGATCCGGGAATGTATCTGGGAAGACAGCGGGACCTTGTACAAATATCAAAAACTAAAAAAATCACAATGGAACCTGTTCTCTGGATGACACCGATGTATATGCCGAATGACACGCAGGATGCATATGTGTGGAACTATTCACCGGAAGTATATCCGAAAGAAGGGGAAATACAGAAGATTCCAACGGCAACGCCGACGCCGACGCCGAAGCCGACTTCCACACCGGCCCCTACCGCTACACCGAAAATAACGCCAAAGGTTACATTGACTCCGGTGCCGATGCAGCCGGCCAGAACACCGGATACACCTTCAAAACAAACAACAACGTCAGGGACAAAGCTTGTTAAGACCGGTGACACATCACCAATTGCGTTGTATGTAGCCGTCGGAGCGGCGGCTATAGCCATTATAGTATTGCTGATCAGAAAGAAATAACAACTTACAACGGGGGTGAGTAATTGTGAAAGTATACAAGCGTATTTTGGCAGGTACTATTCTTGCAGGGTTGTTATTGTCGAGCATATCAGAATGTGCAGGTGACTTATCACTGCTGTCACCTGTCTCGGCTTCGGAGAGGTTTACCTGGGGAACCGGAAGCTTTCAGGATGATTCTACGTCTGTGTCCGAAGAAGCAGTAGAACTGACTGAGAATCCGGAACAGCCGGAACAGTCAGCAGAGCCGGAATCGGAATCCGAGAAATTTGTCTGGGGTGGGGATGATCCTGCAAGTGAAGAATCGAACGAGGATATAGTAGTTGAGCCTGATCAGAATACAAGCGAAAACAGAGATAGTGCAGACGGAAAGTTTGCATGGAGATCAGGAACAGACAATTCTGATCAGATGAAGGATGCATCTGTTGCGGAGGATGCGAAAGCTTCTTTGGAAGGAGAAGATATTCTCATTGAGGACGTACTGTCTGCCGATGACGAAGCTGAAATGCTTTTAGGCGCGGGGACGCTGCCGGACGGCGTTACGGGATTGCGGCAAACGGTTGATACCAATTCTATAATGACAATCAATCTTTTTGACTATCAGGCGTATGATGGCGGTGAGTGGGATTACAGTATTAATAACTATTCCTGGAATTCCCGGGGTATTGATCATTCGGAGAATTTCAGCGGTACTACCATAAATAAAGACGCAGATGGCAAGCGGCGTCAGTTCCGGTTCTTTCCATCCGGAACTCAGCCTTTTGCGAAGAATAATGGGTGGTATACTATTGATAATCCATATACAATAAATAATTATTCCGGTGGTCATGACGGCCTGCAATCATCTGCCGTACAGGGAATTGTTGCGGAACATACAGAGGATAATTACCCGGTCCTTAAGACCGGCTATACTGATAGCACGGTGCAGTCCTGGCAGGTTAACAACGATATGAGCCTTGCCTATCTTTTTGATCCGAACATACCTGATGCAAATGTCCCGGGAAGAACCTCCTATACGGGACTGAACCATTTATTCTATATTGATGAGCAGGGCTACTATACGTTTGACAGTTCCAAGAACTATGCATATATAAATGCAGCAGGCGGAGAAAAAGATTTTAATCTTTACAACCTGGGGAAAGACAATTCAAACAAGGATTTGATATATCATGGTTTTTACCCCCTGACAGAATATCATAAAGAATGGAACGGTAAAAGTACGTCTCAGCAGCACACGACTAAGTACAACCATCACTTCAGTTTAACGATGTCTGCTGAATTCATGATTCCCGAAGGCGGAAAAATTAACGGCCTGGATGAGATGTTCCGATTCAGCGGAGATGATGATGTATGGGTCTTCGTAGACGGCAGGCTTGTGCTGGATCTGGGAGGAATACATCAGCCGATCGGAGCCAGTATTAATTTCAGGACCGGTGAGATTACATATGAAAACGGTATAAACAGTACTGCCGGAGGCGTAAAGAAAGACTGTACAACTGTACAGGTCGGACAAAAAGACAGTCAAAAGCAAAATCCCCGTACTGAAACACAGAGTGTTCTTAAGAATATTGTGGACAACAGCACACCGGATACGGTTCATACCATTCAGTTTTTCATGATTGAACGAGGCGGCTGCGACTCTAACTGCCTGCTGCAGTTCAACCTTGCAATGTATGAAAGACTTCGTATAGGGAAGAGAGTAACCGGCAATAAAGATGAGGATGACAAAGCTGCCGATTTTGGTTTCATAGTTTATCTCGAAGATGAAAACGGTCAGTTTCAGCCGCTTTCGGGCAACACCGTAAATCAGACGGGATCCATGCTCAAACTGAGGTACGCCTCTGACAACAGCAATGTTGTATTCCGTAATGATAATCCGAATGTGTTTAACCTGAAAGACGGTGAGGATGTTATACTCACAGGTATACCGACAGGACGAAGATATTATGTGGAGGAAGTTGGTGTTGACGCATCCAGATATAAAGTATATCTGGGTGACGATGAGATTCACGTTGTAAATAATACTGCGCAAAGCGGGCCCAGTCCAGTGTCGGCCAGACCTGACTTCATTTATAAAAATGAGGTCAGACCCAATAAAGATATTCGTGTTAAGAAGGTCTGGTATGATAAAGACGGCAAAGTTGAAGACGGCAGCGGCATTACAGATGCATCTGTTACGATGCGTTTGAACGCTGACGGAGTAGAGGTCGCCAGTGTTACGCTGGACGGTGTCGAAGACGAAATAGAGACAGTACCATGGGAACATACTTTTGAAAATCTTCCGGTTGAAACAGTTGATGCAGAAAGCGGTATTGAAAGAGCTATTCATTATACTGTAAAGGAAGATTCGATAGAAGGCTATTATACCCTGTTTGATACTCTTGAAGAAACAGAGGATATCTCAGGAAAGTATAACGGAAAAACGTACTGGGAGGCTGTTGAAGGAATCGGGGATCCCTCAGAATTCCCGAGAGGAACCTACCTTGTAATAGATGAAAATGTAAATGCCGACAGAGCTTTATATGCAGCCTATGATTCGGTTTCGAATGCTGATAATGTGGCAACTTTAAGTGACCCAGCTATTCTTCACAGGATGAATGATGCGCTTGAGGATGAAAACGGGATCTTCCATAATGATTATCTATGTATCGATGAAAATCTGATAAACACGTATCTTTGGAATGTAACGGGTACGAGCGGAGGTTACAGTCTTTACAATTTAAGCAAAAATAAATGGTTGGGATATGAGACCGGATACTATGATTATAATGGACAGTCTCTGGTTTCCAGAAAGTCTTTCGCACTAAAGGACATCGAGCCTTCTACGTATATTCTGAATTCTGACATGTACATGGAAGGCAGCAGAACCGGAGCAAGCGGACAGACCATAAAGGATTATGTTTACAATAACAGCGGAGCTGTGGAGGTTACTCAGAATAAGGCAACCGCAACACAATTCACATTCTACAGACGGATCATGCCGCTTATGACCAAAACGACAACGGCCGTGGCCGTTTCCAATAAGCGGGAAATTGATCTGCCCGAGGAAGATTTCTTTATTCCGATCAGCAAAAAAATTGACGCCATGAGAGATGGCGACGACAATCCGGATACAGATTTTGAAGATGAGCTGACAGATGAGCAGAAGAAAAACCTTTATCGTCTGTATCTGGACATGGGACCTGTAAAAAATAAAAAGACAAATGTCATCCTGGTAATGGATTGCTCCGAGTCGATGTATCCGATTGTATCTTCGGATAATGAATATGCAATAAAGGTAGGTGACAACTACTTTGACAGAAGGTATCTCATGACGGACGAAAACGGAAATTATGTGACCAGATACGATGCGATGCTGGAGGCTATGACCGGTCCGCATTCACTGGTAGACATGATCCTTCCTGACGGAAACACTAAGAATCAAATGTATGTAATCGGGCTTTCGAGTCTCGAGAAAACATCTGTACTTACAGGATGGACAACGAATTCAACAGTTGTCGAAAATGCTTTGCAGAGTGTCACTCCGTCAGGCTATGACAATTATGAAGCAGCACTTGAAAAGGCAAGAACAGCTATCAGTACAGCGCCGAGGGGTGCGGAAGAAACCTATCTGATTTTTGTCAGTGACGGTGTGCCGACTGCTTATCTTAACGGCAATGCGGAATCCGCAGGAGACGGAGCCGGGGCTGCGGTCGGAGAGATGTCTGTCCAGAATCTTGATGGTGCTCATGGCGTGATTCAGAATACACTCGAGGCAGTTCGGGCATTTAAGAATGATGTAGGTGATGTGAAGATTTCGACAGTAGCTTTTTCCAATCAGGCTATGAACGACAGAATTGAAGCCGTAGATTTAAGCTTATGGGATGATATCAGACATGATTACAAACGGGATAAACTCAGTAACAGATATGATGTTTGTCTGGAAGAGCTCGTTAAAGACGGCAAATTGTACGCAGCAGGCAGTGCAAACGCTCTGAATACTGCTGTCAGCACTGCAATACCTATTCCTCGCATTCAGGGTCCTGTAATTAAAGATCAGCTGACAGATTATGTGACTGTCAAAGGGGAAAATGATGAGGATATAAAAGACATCAAATGTACTATGAAATATCCGGACCCTGCCGATCCGACAAAGACTCTGACAAAAGTATTGTGGGATAAGTCAGGTCCTACATCGTATAATGTACAGTCTGACAACGAAACGCCGATTATTCAGAATTTGTCGGTGTCGGAAGAAGGGCAAGTTGTACTTACCTTTAATCCAGATTATGTGGTGCCGGATGATTATGTGTTTACCGTGTCATTCAATGTGAGAGCGACTCAGAAAGCGGAACAGGACTGGGTTGCAAACGAAATAGCATCCCGCAATAAAGATTTACCTTCTGAGGAAAGACCTGCCGATGGTTATGCCGGAGTCAAAGGTGACGAGGGAACTGATTTCAGCTATACAAACAATGAGAATCAAACGATTTCCAATGATACAAGCTCGAAGCATCCCGGGTTTCATTCCAATGTCGTAGCGGATCTTACTTACAAAGTGAACCGCGACAAATACCGTGAAGAATATAAACATCCGGTAATACAGCCCAGTACAACTGTGGATATCACTATGATCAAGACAAGTAGTGTAGAGTTACCGCAGGCTGACGGCACAATGGCTTATGACATACTTCCCGGTGTTGAGTTTACACTTTTTGAGAAGACCATTGAGACTGTGACAGGAGGAGACGGTACTGAGACGACAAAGGAAGTTCTCACACCGGTAAAAGAGCATATTGTATCTGATGACGGTAAGGGTTATGAAGAGGGTGCCGACGAAGAGACAATTGCGGCAGCAGCTGCTAAGAAGGGAAAAATCTTCCTGAAAGATCTTGAACGCTTCAAGACCTATTATCTCAAGGAAACGAAGGCAGCGGACGGATACTTCTTACCGGGCGGCGGATGGACAATTGTTGTCGATCCTGAAGGAAAGATTACTATCTCGGGCGAGGATAACTATTCTGATGAGTTTGTACTTCCGGAAGAGGGCGTGTTTAAAGGCTGTTATCGTATTTCCAATGTAAAGATGTATGAACTTCCAGCTACCGGTGGTCCCGGAGACTACCTTTTCACAATTATCGGTATTTCAATCAGTTTCGTAATAGTATTGTTGAAGCTAAGAGAGCTAAAAGAAGAAAGAGCCGCGTAAGCGGCTCTTTTCTTTTGAGATATATTATCTGCAAGTGACTGCGTTCAACGGGAACACAGCACACCGTTGTGATAGACCCGCGTAACTCGGATGAGCAGACCGCTCGTCCGCGGAATGCGCTCCTCCTCGATCGTCCAGCCCATTCTTCCGAGTATGGAGTCGGCGGCGGTGCGGCTGTATTTTACGCCGTTGAAAAGTAGTTCGTCTTCCTTGAGAAAGTGGCGGCGGCATGTGAAGCCGGCTCTCTCGTAAACCCATCTCGGGAAAAGATTTGCCTTTTTGGCACGCTCTTTGATTGTGTATGAGAAGTTGTTTGATGAAAGTATGGCTGCTTCTGACATTTTATATACCTCGCTCTATCCGAATTATAATCAATCAATCTATATAGGTATACGAGCCAGAAAGGATTGAGGGCTATTGATTTCGGAAAAAATGTGAGAATTTATAACCTTTTATAACTTTTATCAATGCATTATCTCAATGAGCCTGTATCGACTCCAGGAAATCCCTCGCCCTCTGTGTCGCCGGATTTGTAAAGAACTCCTCAGGAGTATTCTCCTCCAGAATCGCGCCCGCATCCATGAAAATGATCCTGTCTGCAACACGCTTCGCAAAGTTCATCTCATGTGTGACAATAACCATCGTCATACCCTCCGAAGCCAGCTCGGTCATGACCGCGAGCACCTCGCCGATCATCTCGGGATCGAGCGCGCTCGTCGGTTCGTCGAAGAGCATAGCCTTCGGATGCATTGCCAGAGAGCGGGCAATTGCCACACGCTGCTGCTGCCCGCCGGACAGCTGGGCGGGTACCTTGGAAGCCTGTGAGTCAACGCCGACACGCTTCAGGAGCTGCATGGCTTCCTGCTCTGCCTCAGCCTTCGACTTTTTTAAGACCTCGCGGGGTCCTATCGTCACATTGTCGAGAATCGTTTTGTGCGCGAACAGGTTGAACTGCTGAAAGACCATCCCGACCTGCGCGCGGAGCTCTGCAAGTTTCCGCCCCTCCTTCGGGAGCGGCTGACCGTCGATCAGGATTTCGCCGGAGTCGATGGTCTCGAGCCGGTTGATTGTGCGGCAGAGTGTCGATTTGCCCGATCCGGACGGGCCGATGATAACGACGACCTCGCCTTTTTTTACGGAAAGATTTATATCTTTCAGGACATGAAGCTGTCCGTAATGCTTGTCTACATGTCTGAGCTCTATGACGGGAGTACCCGTCTGAGTAGCCTGTGCCATATTTTCTTCTCCTATCTAAGTGTAGTTATCGTGGTAATTCTGAAAACCTTTTCCGGCAGAAAGTGTTCATGCATATATTTTGTATTTGCAGTATGCATTTTACCTGCCTATATAAGAAGTGCAGCGTTCGTCTCATCTACAAACGATTTCTCCGGTTAATTATTCGTCGATTTACTGACGCCTGTTCCGTTAACATCAACCCGCCTGCATCCGCTTTCTGCGGTTCGCCAGATACACCGACAGCTTATTCAGCCCGTAATTGATCAGAATGTAAATGACCGCGACCACCAGATACACGGAGAGCAGTGCGTCATAATTGCTGATCATTACTCTTGCATTCTGCATGAGATCCGCGTAGCTGACGACGTAAGCAAATGTCGTATCCTTCAGCACTATGACCAGCTCCGAGATGAGTCCCGGAATGACGATCCGGAAGGCCTGCGGGAAAATGATCTTGAGAAAGACCGTGTGGTCCCGCATGCCGAGGGAAATCGCCGCCTCGCGCTGGCCTTTCGGTACCGCGTTGACGCCGGAACGGAGAGTTTCGGCCGTCACACCTGCTGCGGAGATAGCTACCGGAAGCGTGATCTTCCAGAATGCGGGGAGCTTAAGCCCGAATTGCGGCACGGCGAGGAAGAAGAAGTAAATAAACAGAAGCGTCGGAATTCCGCGGCTCAGTTCAATAAACACGGTGGCGATTGTGCTGATGACTTTGTTCCGGTTGATTCTCCCGATCATCATGATCATACCGAGGGAAAATGTCACCAGCATAGCCGCAAGTGAGACCTCCAGCGTTCCGAGAAGACCTTTTCCGAAGAAACGCCAGGTCGTAGCCCGCGTGAAAATGGACCAGTATTTTGCATCCAGCTGTCCGTTTTCATAGAACAGGCGGATAATAACGTAGATGAGCCATGCGACGCATATGAGTGACAGGACAGTCCCGATCGTAATATAGCGCTTCGTTTTGGGACCGGGGGCTTCGTAGAGATAATCACGGATAGTAATATTTTTATTATTCATCTCAGAATCCTCACTTTCCGGTCAATCAGGTTGCCGACCTGACCTATGATGACTGCCGTTCCGCAATAGAGAAAAGCAGAGATGACAAATGCCGTGATACCTCCCACCGCATGCGTATTAATATATGAAACAATACCCGTCAGTTCCATCGGGTTAAGCGGCACCTGGGAAGCGATGGCCGTTGTCAGCATGGTCGAGACCATCAGATTGGTAAGCGGCAGAACGCTGGAGCGGATGGCCTGCGGCAGTACGACATTTCGAATCGTCTGCATAAATGTCATTCCAAGCGACCGGGATGCTTCGATCTGTCCGGGACTAATCGTATTCATTCCGGACATCAGATATTCCGAACAGAAAGCGGACGGGATGAGAGTTGTCGCTGTCAGTACACAAGTGTAATAGGAGAGAACGATATTCAGATACGGAAGGGCGTAGACCAGTACAATGAGAAGCGAAGCACCCGGAATATTTCTGAATATCTGGACATACAGATCCGCCACGACCTTAAGAGGTGTGATGGGCGAGATCCGCATGACCGTAATGATGACCCCGATGATGAGAGCCAGACCAAAGGAGCATATGGTCAGTTTATAGGTCGTGATGAGCGCAAGGAGGTATTTGTCTCCGAATTGAGAAAGAAGTTCAGATATGCTCATAATCATGCCTTTCAAAGAGTTTCGAAATCAAAGAGTGTCGGAAGGGAAAGCTATTGCGGGCCTAAAACGTCTATGCGACCGCAATTGCTTCTTCGAAAAAGCTGCCGCACGAGCAGCAGCATATCCTGCGGATAAGATATAAACACGTATCCTCAGGTTATGATGTTGCTTTATGCGGCAGCTTTGATTATACAAATTTAATCTCTGAATTAGCCGATTGCCGGAGCTGCCGGTGCCGTATCAATACCTGTACGGTCGCCGAGGCTGATCATCCAGAGTTTCTCCCAGGTTCCGTCGGCCTCAATCTTTTTGAGCCAGTTGTTTACAAATTCGACGCCGTCCGAATCCAGCGGAAGACCGATACCGTAGTTGTCTTCCTCGCCGAATGTGTCGCCTGCGATCTCAAATGCACCCGGATTCTTTACGATTGCATTGAGGAGCAGTGTGTAGTCTGTCACATATGCATCGACGCGTCCCTGCTCAAGAGCTGTTCTGGCTTCCGTATCGTTCTTGAATTCCTGAACGACAGCTTCCGGAGCGAACTCAGCCAGGATGACAGGACCAGTGGAACCGGACTGGGTGGCTACAGTCTTGCCTGCAAGAGAATCAATGCCCGTGATGTCCTTGTTGCCTGCCTTGACCATTACGGCCTGCTGGGATGTATAGTACGGTCCGCCGAAGGAGATAAGTTTCTGACGCTCTTCCGTGATGGAATAGGTTGCAAATACAGCATCCACCTGATCGCTCTGCAGCACGGACTCACGTGTGGTGGAGTCGATCTGTGTGAGTTCCCATTTGCTCTCGTCGCCGAGAATGTAGCGTGTCAGAAGCTGCCACAGACCTGCATCGAAGCCGCGGATTCCGTTGTCTGTTTCATCCAGCTGGCTGAAGAGGAATGATGTTGGGGTGCTGCCTACGCGGAAGACTCCTGCATCCTTGATGGACTTAGCCCATGCATTGGCCTCGATCTCCGCATCATCTGCAACTGCACCGGATGCAATCAGAGAATCGAATGCTTCCTTGTCGATGGCTACGGATGCCGTCTCTTCTGTAGCTGACGCTGCGGTCGTGGACTGATCTGCAGCAGTTTCAGCGGGTTCGGTTGCTGTGGAGGATGATCCTCCGCATGCTGCCATGCTTACTGCGAGGCCGGCTGCCAGAAGCAGACTGAGTACTTTCTTTTTCATGGTATTCCCTCCTTGGAATGTTTGATAAACGGTGAGCCTGTGAACATGCTCCGTTTTATTACTGTACCATATTAACACAGAAAAGACAGACTGAAAATATTAAAAACCGGCTTATTCCGATGATTAAGCAAAGGAATGTGCCGGTTTTAGTGAATTCTTATAGTTTATATTATGAATACTTACATCCATTTTATAGCATTCCGCGAATGGAAACAATATGCATTCTCCGGATAAAAGGAGCGCTCTGTTTTGTGCAACTGCGGCTTGACATGCAAGAGCGCGTATCATACATTTTTTAAAAAGAATACTGATTTTCGCAGCTATTCATATTTAATAGTCCTCTCGAGGCTGACGTGAAAGACCGATTTCTGTCATAACCGGCCGGTTAGAAAATGCTGCGGAAAACAGTGCAGACAGAATCGTTCAGATAAAACAGGTCAGTCAGAACAGGTCAGAAAGTATGTGAAAAGATGAATATTAAGAATACAGCCGAAAACACAGATAGAAGCATTAAGCTGCCGGTACCGGGGCAGAGAATCCTGCGATCGGTGCTCGCGGCGCTATTGTGCGTGGCGATATACTTCCTGCGCGGAAGGAGCGGCGCGCTGTTTTATTCCATAATAGCTGCGCTTCAGTGTATCCAGCCTTACACCGCCAATATGCTCAAGGTAGGCAAGAACAGAATAATCGGAACACTGATCGGAGCGTTTTGGGGTGCAGTTGTTCTGTTCGGAGCACTCTGGATCACCGGCGGTCAAGTTGACTACGATACCACACTTATCTACTATATTATACTGGCATTATTTATAGGAATCGTACTCTACTCGACGGTTGTTCTTAAAGTCACGACTTCATCGTATTTTTCCTGTGTGGTGTTTATGAGTATAACGCTGAATCACATAGGGGATGCAAATCCGTACATGTTCGTATTTAACAGAACAATGGATACAATCATCGGTGTGGGTGTTGCCATATTGGCGAATTCGGTACATTTTTCGAGAACCAGAGACACGGAGACATTGTTCGTCTCGGGAGTCGACCACGTTCTGTTCAGGGAGGATCGCAACCTTTCACCGATAACAAGGATACGGTTGAATCGTTTTATTCAGGAAGGCATGCAGTTTTCCGTATCAACGAAGCAGACGCCGGCCACAGTGCGGGAATTAACCGAGGGAATCGGTCTTCGGCTTCCGATCATAGCTATGGATGGGGCTGTCCTGTATGATATGAATTCGAAGACTTATATTCGCACGGTGACGATGACCAGAGGACTTGCGTGCGATGTCACAAGATTCCTTCTGGAGGAGAATGAGCCGTATTTTGTGAGTAAGGTCGAAGAGAATCTGCTCGTGATTTACTGCAGAGGATTTAAACCGGGCGGACCGGAGCCCGATAAGGGAAGCCCTGAGGAAGCGATGTATGCGCTTTATATGAAAAAGAAGGATTCGCCGTATCGGAATTACGTCAGTACGACGGAAGACATTGTGGACGGCGTGCTGTATTTTCTTATCATTGACCGCAGGGAAAGAGTCGAACAGCTTTGTGAGACGCTTCACAGACAGCCATGGGCGAACATGGTCAGGACTGTATATGACTCGTTCGACTGCAGAGATGGCGAGCTGATGCTCCGAATATATTATTGCGGCGCGACAAGAAGACTAATGCTGGAGGAGCTTCGCCAGTACACCGGGGCTCCGCAGACAGTACTTTTCGGAATTGATAAGGCGGAGTGTGATGTGGTGATATCGGATGCCGGCGGCGGGCATATGGTCAGGGAGCTCAGGAAGAGATTTGAGCCGGTGAGCCTTAAGGGGTGGCGGAGAATTATACACTTTTAGTCAGTAATGTTAGCCTCTTTCAATAAAAGCAGCCGCTTTCGCGACTGCTTTTTTCTATATCTGGTTGTTTCCGGTTAATTAAAGACCAAGCAGGCTTCCTGCGACCCAGCCCCTGCCGTTCTTGATGGCGATCTCGTACCATGTGTAACCGTCCTTGTGGACTCTCTTGCCGGTTGTGTTGACCTTGCGGCCGTTGCTGATCTTGCCAAGGACTCTGCTCTTAAGACCCGGCTGAATTCTTACAAATGCGTATCCGACTGATGTGTTCTTTACTGTGCGGACTGCTCCGCCTACGATTGTCTCAAGTGCTGCATCATTTATCATTGTCATTCCTGTCATGGTATTAATCTCCTTCATATTCTTTTTGATTTATTTTAATTTTTATTTTCTGTTTTATCGGGCTTGTCTTTTGCCCTGACATATTTATATACGAAGGATATAGCGGTGGGGCTAATGAAAATATATTTTTTTGCGGATTTCATTTTTTTCAGCAATTCCCCGTGTACACATAGGTCAGATTCCTGCGTGCGACCTCGGCAAGACGATACACCAGCCTGACTTCGGTAGCCCGTCTGTCCTGCATATGAAATCGCGGGAAGAACCGGGAAATATGAAGCGGAATACTCTGCCCGATCCTCTCGCCTCTCTCATCCGTGAGGCCGGCAATCCAGCTGCTGAGGGCATCCATTTCCTCCTCCGAATCATTTTCCCCGGGAATAATCAGAGTAGTGACCTCAACGTGACAGACTTGGGAGGCTCTTGCGATAAAGTCCATAACCATTTTCCGGTCACCCTTAAGCACTTCCCTGTAATACCTGTCCGTAAAACCTTTGAGGTCAATATTCATAGCATCAATGTACGGAGCGAGCTTTTCCAGCACATTAAGTTCCGCGGTGCCGTTTGTGACGAGCACCGTTTTCATGCCAAGCTTCTTTATAAGCTTTGCTGTATCTAATATGAACTCATAACCGATCAGCGGCTCATTGTAAGTGAAGGCGATACCGATATTTCCCTGATTTTGATAATAGGCAGCCGCTCTCGCAAGATCTTCCGGGGTACATACGTCGGCTGTCTTCGCGAATTTCCGGGCTTCTTCTGACCAGGATATCTCATAGTTCTGGCAGAAGGGACAGCGCAGATTGCACCCGTAGCTTCCTGCGGACAGGATAAGGCTTCCCGGGTAGAACCGATTCAGAGGCTTCTTCTCGATCGGGTCGAGAGCGAGGGATGTGATCCGCCCGTAATTTGCCTGAACCACTTTTCCGTTTTCACACGTTCTTGCTCCGCAGAAGCCAAGTTTTCCATCTGCAATCACGCAGTGTCTGAAGCATACATCGCATTTTGCCATAATTTGTTCCTCCAGGGTCAGGCGACCATGCTTGCATGGTCATCTGACCCGCCAATCAAAGTTTGAAAGTTTACTTTCAAACTTGTTCCACCTCACATATAATGGTGACCTGTAACACTAAAGCGGTCTTTCCCCGGCAGCTCTTTGCGAAACTTCCGATATATTTAGTATACAGTCAAAAGGACCTTTCTTCCAGTATTGTAATGCACGGGATTGTCTACATAATGCGGCAGTTTTTACTCGCGGGGAAATAGCAGATGTAGTATGATGAAAGCTGAAAAGTTCCAAAAAGCATAGATCATATTATCGGAACCGCTTTGCTGATCCGATAATCATAATTCAGCGCATAAATGTGTCTTTTTGTTCAGAATAACTGGGACTTCGTTAAAGGGGAATATTATGATTAAAGTGGATTTGATTACCGGATTTCTCGGGTCCGGAAAAACGACTTTCATGAAGAAATACGTACAGCATCTGGTCAATTCCGGCAAGAATACCGGCATTATAGAAAATGACCACGGTGCCGTCAATGTCGATTTAATGCTGTTGCAGGAACTATTCGGTCCGCTCTGTGATATGGAGATGGTTACCGGTGGAGATGGTTACGAGACGCACATCAGGAGGCTGAAAGCAAAGCTGATTGCATTTGGAATGAGAAGGGTCGACAGAGTTGTGATCGAGCCTTCGGGAGTCTTTGATGTGGACGAATTTTTCGATGTGCTGTACGAGGAACCGCTTGACCGTTGGTATGAGGTAGGAAATGTGATCGTGGTCGTGGATGCCAAGTTGGAGGATGATCTGTCCGAGCAGAGCGACTACCTGCTCGCCTCGCAGCTTGCAAATGCAGGACGAATCATCCTGAGCCGTACGCAGGATGCTACGGACAAGGACATCGAGCATACGGTGCGGCATATGAATGAGGTGATGGAAAAGTTCGGGTGCAGCAGACGATTTGACAAAGAGATAGTTACGAAGCCCTGGGACGAGTTTACGGATAAGGACTTTGAGGATATCGAAAGCTGTGGCTATGTACTGGAAAGTCATGTGAAGTTGCCGGTGTCACAGGAGAATTCGTTTGAGTCGCTGTATTTCATGAATTATCATATGAGCGAGGCGGAACTCCGGGAGAAGAGCGCAGCTATGATGCAGGATGAAGCTTGTGGGAATGTGTTCCGCATCAAAGGCTTCATGCCGGTCGAAGATGGCTGGATCGAAATCAACGCGACACACCGCGAGATCAATATTAAGCCTATTGAGAAGGGGCAGGAAATTGTGATCGTAATCGGCGAGGATCTGGTTGAAGAGAGGGTGCGCGAATACTTTGAGGCAGCCGGGAAATAATTTGCACGGATCTCAGTCTCTTTCATCACAGAAAAATGGCTGACTTCTGAGATGTATCGGCAGGATGAGAACATCAAGGAGAACTTTCATGGCAAAATGCATCATGATTCAGGGCACCATGTCCGGTGCCGGCAAAAGCCTGCTTGTGACAGCCCTGTGCCGCATATTTCGCGAGGACGGTTACCGTGTCGCGCCTTTCAAAAGCCAGAATATGGCTTTGAACAGTTATATTACAAAGGATGGTCTCGAAATGGGACGGGCCCAGGTCGCGCAGGCGGAGGCAGCGGGTAAAGAGCCGGACGTGCGCATGAACCCCATTCTCCTGAAGCCGACGAGCGACGTGGGGAGCCAGGTCATCGTGAACGGGAGAGTGCTCGGTACTTACAGAGCCGGGGAGTATTTTAAAATGAAGACCACCCTGATCCCCGATATCTTACATGCCTATAAAAGTCTGGCTGAAGAAAATGATATTATTGTCATCGAAGGTGCCGGCAGCCCCGCCGAGATCAATCTCAAGGCGGATGATATAGTAAATATGGGGCTTGCTAAGCTTGTGGACGCCCCGGTCCTCCTTGTAGGAGATATCAATCCGGGCGGCGTTTTTGCACAGCTGTACGGAACGATCGCACTTCTGGAGGAAGATGAACGTGCGAGAATTGCCGGGACGGTGATCAACAAGTTCCGGGGAGATGTGGAAATTCTGAGGCCGGGCCTCAAAATGCTTGAAGAACTGACGAGAGTACCTTGCCTCGGAGTGGTTCCGTATACGGATGCTGATATCGATGACGAGGACAGCCTGTCCTCCAGACTTCTGACATCGAGCCATGAGAAGGTGATCGACATTGCGGTCATCCGACTTCCGAGAATCTCAAATTTTACGGATTTCGCTCCACTTGAAGAGCATCCGGCACTGGGTCTCCGCTATGTGAATCGGCGCGATGAACTCGGGAATCCGGACATGATCATTCTTCCCGGCACGAAGAGCACGATGGCCGATCTGCGCTGGCTGCGTGAAAGCGGCCTTGAGGCCCTGATTCTGAAAAAGGCAGATGCCGGCACGCCTGTTCTCGGTGTCTGCGGAGGTTATCAGATGCTCGGGGTGAGTCTTAAGGACCCGGAAGGCGTCGAGAGCGGTCAATCTCTCGGTGTCGTTGGCGGTGGTCATGTGAACGGGATGAGCCTAAAGGATGCCGAAGGCATCGAAAGCAGTCATTCCGCATCAAAGGAAGTGGCAGGTCCGTCAGAGCTTCCCGGCATGGGACTGCTCCCGGTCTCTACAATATTTTCCGCTGAGAAGTGTCGTACTCGAGTTCAGGGTCTCGTCATCGGCGGTCCTTTAGAAGGCGTTCATCTCGATGGGTATGAAATCCATATGGGCAGGACAAAGCAGCTTTCGGGGAAAGGTTCTTCCTTTATAAGGCTTGAAGACGGGCGTATGGACGGATGCTGTTGCGGCAACGTATTCGGAACTTACCTGCATGGTCTGTTCGATACGGGAGAGCTGACAGATGCGGTGGCAGAATATCTTTTGGAGCGAAAAGGGATAGATCCGGAGAATTTTCATGTAGAGAGCAGGGCGGAGTACCGCGAGAGACAGTACCGAAAGCTGGCGGAGACGGTGCGGGAGAGTCTTGACATGAGTGAAATATATCGAATCATAGGATTGCGTGTCGGATAGGCATATAGTGCGTCATTGTAATGCACTCTGTATAAGACATGTAGAACATCAATATGATGCACGCGGAATAGGCATGCAAAACATCACTGTAATGCATACTAAACAGATATGCAGAGAATTAATGCAATGTACGCCGAACGGACATGTAGAATTCCATTCGTGTACATACTGAAAAAATGACATCGTAGGAAACACATCGATAGAACCGGGACAAGCTTTAAGAAAGGAAACTTATGATACATCTCTACTGCGGTGATGGAAAAGGAAAAACAACAGCAGCCATGGGGCTTGCGCTCCGCGCCATCGGACATGGAAAGCGGGTCGCAGTCGTGCAGTTCCTGAAAAACGGAAAGAGCGGGGAATTGGCACCGCTCAAACTGCTCGGGGCATTTGTATTATCCGGTAAGCCCGAAACGAAGTTTTACAAGAATATGAGCAAGGCGGAGCGGGATGAGACGAGACATTTGAATGATGAAAATCTGAAGAAAGCTCTCGCATTTCCGTGCGACGTGCTGATTCTCGATGAAGTCTGTGCAGCCTGCCGGCTCGGGATGGTCGATGAGGATCTTCTTCGAGACTATGTGACCGGAAATAGGGGGCGGAGAGATAGCGAGTTCAATACAGCATCTGAAGGTGAAGATATTCCGGATAATTTACGTAATATACCGGAAGTCGTGCTTACCGGAAGAGAACCCGCGCAATGGATGCTTGATGCGGCGGACTATATAACCGAGATGAAGGCGGAGCGGCATCCCTATGAGCATGGGGTGCGGGCGAGAGAGGGAATAGAGTTTTAATCTCTGACGCAGAATTCTCGTGACTTAAGTCGTGAGATGAATGCGCAAAGTGATACTTGTCTCTGACATGGGATACAAACCCGCGTCAGAGATTAAAAGCCTCCGGCGGATCGCAGCCGCGCATTAAGGAAGGTGCTTCGCACCATGCGCGGCCGCGCATTAAGGAAGGTGCTTCGCACCATGCGCGGCGCGGCAAGAACGCCGAGGCGTTCTTGATAAACAAAATGTCGCCCCGCGGACGACCATATCCCTTCTTATTCAGGATAGAATAAACTCATCAAAAGACAGAAAGACATGCAGGGACAAAAGACCTGCAGGGCCGGCAGCAGATAAGAAGGGAGAATTATCATGAAAGCAAATCTCACAGAACTCGTATTTATTATTGATAAGAGCGGCTCCATGAGCGGGCTTGAGAAGGATACAATAGGAGGCTTCAACTCCATGCTGAAGAAGCAGAAACAGGAGGAGGGGGAAGCGTATCTCTCCACAGTACTCTTCGACACAAGGGAGACAGTCCTCTATGACCGCATCGATATCGGGAAAGTTCCTGAAATGACTGATCGGGATTATATCCCGGGCGGATGTACCGCACTCCTCGATGCACTCGGCGGAGCTATTCATCACATCGCTACCATCCACAAATATGCTCGGGAGGAGGACAGACCTGCTAAGACCATGTTCATTATTATCACGGACGGATATGAAAACTCCAGCAGGCGTTACGGAGTAGAAGAAGTTCGCGCGATGATCAAGAAGGAGCAGGAGAAGTACGGATGGGAATTCCTCTTCCTCGGTGCCAATATAGATGCGGTTGCGGAAGCAGCAAAGTACGGAATCGAGGCAGAGAGAGCTGTCAACTATTGTCCGGATGCACAGGGGACACAGCTTAATTATGACAGCGTGAGCGAGGCAATGAGCTGCGTAAGGCAGGCGCGGCCGCTCGGTGCTTCCTGGAAGTCGGATATCGAGAAGGATTACAATAAGAGGTCAGGGAAAAAGAGAGGATTTTTCAGCCGGAACAAGTAAACACGGCGGTTCGCAGCCGCACAATCTGAGAAGGTGCGGAGCATCTATAATGATAACAGGCAGCATACAGAGGAATTTGCAAAACAATGACAGGGAGGTATCTGCATGCCACTTCAGATCGTCAGGAACAATATTGTAAATATGGATGTGGATGCCATTGTGAACACCGCCAACCCGGAACCTCAGGTTGGCGGCGGTACTGACTTTGCAATCTATGAGGCAGCGGGGTATGATCGTCTTCTTAAAGCTCGTCGGAAGATCGGTGTGATAGATCCCGGCGAAGCCGTTGTTACAAGGGGGTATAGTCTGCCGGCAAAGTATATCATACATACGGTCGGACCGGTGTGGCAGGGCGGCGACAAAGGTGAGCGGGAGATTCTTCGCGATTGCTTCCGCAATTCTCTGGAGATAGCTAAAAGGAAACGCTGCCGGTCTGTGGCATTTCCGCTGATTTCGGCAGGCGTTTACCGCTTTCCGAAGGAGGAAGCGCTTGATATTGCGGTCTGCTCAATTCGCCGATTTCTCGAAACATCGGAGATGACAGTCTATCTGGTTGTTTTCGGCAAGGAGGAGTACGAGCTCTCCGGCAAAATATTTGAGGGCGTAACTTCCTATATAGATGAGCATTACGTGGACAGGCAGCGCCAAAAAGAGTATGCGATTGATCATCCTGACGGCAGATCTGAGAGAGACAGAAACGAAATTCGCTACAGAAAACCTTATGGTTCTCATGTGGCGGATGCTACAGGGCGAAGAAGAGTATATGACGCCGCAGAACAGAGCAGAGTACTGAATCAATATACCCGTTTTGATCCGTATACAGGGAAACCGCTTTTTCTAAATGAAAGTGCGGACACTGACAGCAGGATAAATGATGAAGAACTGACTATAGCAGAACAATCTGCCCCCTGCGCTGCGCCGATGCAATCGGCGGAGCTTAAGAATGCACCGGGTTCTTTTGGCAGCATGGCAAAGCGCCGCTCTCTGGATGAGGTAGTGTCTTCTCTTGGGGAGAACTTCCCTGAAATGCTGTTTCGTCTTATCGATGAGCGGGGAATGACGGATGTCGAGGTATATAAGAGGGCTAATATCGACCGCAAACTGTTCTCAAAAATCAGAAGTAAAAAAGGGTATCAGCCAAGCAAGAAGACGGCAATCGCTTTGGCCATCGCTCTGCGGCTTAATCTCGATCAGACCAAGGACCTGCTTTCGCGGGCCGGTTACGCGCTGTCCCCGGGCAGCATGTTCGACGTGATTGTAGAGTATTTTATTACCGAGGAAGTGTATGATATAGACCAGATAAATTTCGTGCTCTTTGATTATCATGAGCAGCTGCTGGGCGCATGAGGCGATGTGATAGCGCTCAATGTTAACGGTGCATTATGGTCAAGAACAGAGAAACTATTTTAGAAACTCTATTGTCAGGATGGCGTATAAATGCTAAAATATAGTCGAACAGATGTTTTGCATCGGAGCTGTTGAGAAGAGAGCATGATGGATCTGCTTCTACTACTTCTATATGGGTTGTGATTACTGTGAATATGTTACGGGATATATTTGAGAAAACCAATGAATATAACAGCATGCAAACTGCTGAATCGAAAAAAAAGAAAGGCCAGTATTTTACCGGTCTTCGTACAGCAGAATTCATGGCTGATATGGCAATAGTAAAACAAAATACTGAATTGCATATTTTAGACCCGGGCGCAGGAAATGGAGTGCTGGGTCTATCAGTGATGCAGAGAGCGATCGAAGAAGGATGCACACAATGTACTGTAACATTTTACGAGAATGATAATGAGTGCATCAACCTGCTCAATCAATCAATAGAATTAGCGAAAAGATTTTGCCTTGAAAAGGGAGTGACAGTAGATTTCGTGTTAAAGGCAGAGAACTTTATTTTGTCGGATGATGATAAAAAATATGATATTGTTATCAGTAATCCGCCATATAAAAAACTACGCAAGGACAGCAATGAATCGAAGAAGATGGCTGAGTATGTATATGGGCAGCCTAATCTTTACGCTCTTTTTATGGCTAAAGGTATGGAGATGCTGAAGGAAAACGGCAGGTTTGTATATATTGTGCCGAGATCATGGACTTCAGGTGCATACTATAAGAATATAAGAAAGGTGCTTATTTCAGAACTTGACATTGATCAGATACATATATTCGGATCCAGAAACGATGCATTTTCGGCAGAAAGTGTTCTGCAAGAAACCATGATTATTTCAGGCACTAAGAGCAAGGGACAGAGAGAGGACATCACGATAACTTCAAGTACTACGGGAGATATGGAGGTTGTCTCGAGTCTTAGCGTAGAATCCGATGCATGCATTGGAATGACAGAAGATTCATATATTATGATACCTGCAACCGAACATGAAGCAGATGTGTTAAAAGATATGTCTGCGAATAAGAGTACACTTGGGAAGCAGGGGTATAGGTTTTGTACAGGTCCGGTAGTCGAATTTCGGAACACCGATACAATTAGTATTGAGCCTAAGGATGATTATGTTCCGATGCTGCGTTCCGCTCACGTAACAGAGGGAACATTCAGATTTCCTGTTGATGTGAGAAAGGCTCAATATGTAGATCGGAGAAATAAAAAGGTAGTACTCAGAAACTCGCCAACGATTCTTATCAGACGAATATCTGCAAAAGAGGAAACTCGCCGTCTGCAGATGTGTATATATACGCCTGACATGATTAATGTGGATTCTGACATGATTTCAATAGAAAACCATGTCAATTACCTAACTCATTCGGATGGAACGGCATTAACGATAAATGAAGTAAATAGAGTTTTTCAAATTCTTAGTCAACGAAAATATGATGAATACTATAGAATTCTTAATGGAAGTACTCAGGTTAATGCATCTGAACTGAATCTTTTGCCGGTACCGTTTAACCTCTGAAATAGAATTTTTGATACATATAATAGATTACAGCCACATTGTATGCGATGATTTGATTTCTACAGGAGTTTGGGAATGCCATCAGAAAAAGTAAAAGAAATGCAAAGCATTTTAATTGATATAGAAATGCCGCAAAAGCTTACTAATCTCAGATCGGTACTTACGCTTCTTGCTATGGCAAAATTAACAAACGATAAGAATTGGAAACAAACGTCAGAAGATTATTCGCGAATTCATGATTTAATTGCGTTTATAAATGAGCATTATCCGGATAAAGACGGGACTGATTCGAAACGTGGAGGATATAGTGAGAATTCCCGGGAATCTTTCAGAAAAGAGTCAATTGCACTGTTCAGAGATGCGGAAATAATTGAGGACAGCAATGAAGCTTCAACAAACAGTGGCAATACTTCCTATAGACTTAGGAGTGAAACAGCGCGTTTGTTCAAATCATTCGGAAGCGATAGATGGGAAGATGAGCTGTCCAGATACAAGAGATATCACGAAGCCTATAAAGATAAATACAACCAATTGAGAAAAATCGATAAAGGTCTTTCTGTTCAATATGGTGGGAAAGAGTTTACATTAAAGCGATCATCTCATAATAAGCTGCAAAAGATGATTCTTGACGAATTTGCGACAAGGTTTGCCTCCGGCGCAGAGCTTTTATACATAGGTGATGCAGCAGACCGGGATACTGTAAAGAACATTGACAGGATGGAAGAACTGGGTATACATGTTTTCAATAAGTCTGCTTTATTGCCTGATATAATACTTTTTGATAATGCCAAGAACAGAATATTGTTTATCGAAGCTTATGATAGCACGGGAGAAATGACTTTTATGCGGGTTGCAAAACTTAAAGAATTATGCAGCGTTCCGGAAAACATAGAGTTATATTTTGTGACAGCTTTTCTTACAAAGAAAAAAATGATATCAAAACTATTAAATATTGCATGGGAAACGCATGTGTGGGTGGCAGAAGAACCGGATCATATGATTCATCTGGATTGATATGAATCATATTTTGTGCGATAATTTTAGATGCGCTATTAGTCCTGACGAGAAGGAGATTAAAATTGCAGCACACAAAACCCTCGGATATTGAAAAGATGAGCATACAAACCATTACGCAGGAGCTTTCGGCTGCCGGTATTATCATTACCGAGGAAAATGATGCCGTTGTGAAGCGTGTTATACATGCGACAGCTGATTTTGATTTCGCAAAGAACCTGGTTTTTACTGACAATGCCGTGGAATATGGGGTGAAAGCCCTACAGTCCCATACCCCTATCATTACCGATACCAATATGGCTCTGGCCGGTGTCAGCAAGCCTTCTCTGGAAAAATTGGGTTGTGAAGCTCACTGCTTTATGGCGGATCCGGAAATAGCTGCCGGGGCGAAAGCAAATGGAACAACACGAGCTGTCTGCGCGATGGAATATGCTGCTGAAAGGTATCCCGGAGCCGTGCTTGCGGTTGGAAATGCGCCCACGGCGCTTTTTAAAATTGCCGAGCAGATCAGGGATGGTCTCAGGCCGGCGCTTGTGATTGGCGTGCCGGTGGGTTTTGTAAATGTTGTTGAGGGAAAAGAAACAATTTGGAATACCTGCCTGCAATATGATGTACCGGCAATCGTGGCTATGGGACGTAAAGGCGGAAGTACTGTCGCAACGGCGATATTGAATGCCTTGCTCTATAGTGCGACGGGAACGCTTGAGCCTGACAAGAGGGGCTGGAACTGAAAATACAAGGTAGTAAATGCGAGTCGAAACCGCTCCGATTGCAACTGCGCTTAAGATATGGAGTGGGAAATAAGATAAGATTGGAAGGTGACTATGAAGACATTATATCTGGATTTGGGAATGGGTGCCGCAGGAGATATGCTGACTGCGGCACTTCTTGAGTTGCTGCCTGATAAAGAGCAGGAGCGCTTTATCGAGGAGATGAACAGCCTTGAAATACCGGGCGTTGAGATTTCCAGAGAAATCGTGATGAAGAGCGGGATTCGGGGAAGTCAGATGCGGGTGATGATACATGGCGTTGAAGAGGGTGAAGACCATAGTCATGAAGAAGAGCATGAGCATGGCCACCATGGGCACGGACATGACCACGATCACGAGCATGGTCACAATCATGATCACGGCCACGACCATCATCATGGGCATCATCACACTTCCATGCGGGACATTGAGGAGCTCGTATACGGGCTGGCAATCGAGGAAGACGTTAAGAAAGATGTCATGGCCGTTTATAACCTCATCGCGGAAGCGGAAAGCCATGCGCATGGAAGGCCGGTGACGGAAATCCATTTCCATGAGGTAGGAATGATGGACGCCATCGCCGATGTTACGGCGGTATGTCTGCTTATGCACAGGCTCTCTCCGGAGCGTGTAATCGCTTCGCCGGTACACGTGGGCAGCGGTCATGTGCACTGTGCACACGGTATCATGCCGGTTCCTGCACCTGCGACAGCTTATATCCTGAGAGATGTGCCGATTTACGGAGGCAGTATAAAGGGTGAGCTCTGCACTCCGACCGGAGCTGCTCTCATTAAATACTTCGCTGATTCATTCGGAGATATGCCGGTCATGACGACAGAGGCAATCGGTTACGGAATGGGCAAGAAGGAATTCTCACAGATGAATTGCGTGAGGGTACTGCTTGGAGAAGAGTGGGAGAGCGAAAAGATACAGGATAAGAATACCGAACCTGTTAAAGGGGATGAGATCATTGAGCTTATATGCAATGTAGATGATATGACCGGTGAAGAAATAGGCTTTGCCGTGAACCGTCTCTTTACTTTCGGTGCCCGCGAAGTCTTTACAGTGGCAGTCCAGATGAAAAAAGCGAGACCGGGAGTGATGCTTCACGTTCTCACGGATGCTGTAAGAAAGGATGAGATGGTGAGGCGCATTTTCGCACTGACCAGCACGATCGGAATCCGTGTTGTCCCTGCGGAGCGATACATATTGGAACGCAGAGAGGAGAGTGTAAAGACATCTCTCGGAACTGTCAGGCGCAAAATCTGCAGCGGTTATGGGGTCGAAAGATACAAGTGGGAATACGATGACGTGGAAGCCATCGCGAGAGAGCAGAATATGAGCGTGCGTGAAGTGCGAGAAATTCTGGACACGGATGAGACGCAGAACTAAAGAAGGTAGTATATGGAGCAGAGAGAATTGAGGCAAATGCTGGAAGGCGTAAAAAACGGTGATGTCGACGTTGAGGAAGCTGTGAAGGCATTGAAAATGGCACCTTTTGAAGATCTCGGATACGCTAAAATCGATCACCATCGGGCAATCCGTCAGGGTGCAGCCGAGGTCATTTACGGTGCCGGAAAGACCCCGGAGCAGATTGTTGGGATTGCAAGGGTGATGCGGGAACGCGGTCAGAGGAGAATCCTCATCACGAGAATGAGTACAGAGGCCGCAGCTGTTTTGTATCGAGACATTTACGAAACAAATGGTCTGAAGAGTCAGACCGAAGAGTCGGGAATCGGAGATCAGGAGGTGGCCGCTTCTGACCGGAAGGATGCAACAGAGCCGTTCGTTTCTTTCAGCTATGATCCGCTGAGCCGGGTAGGAATCGTGGGTGAAATCCCTGAACCGGACGGGATCGGTACTGTCGTAGTCGCAACCGGCGGAACCAGCGATATACCTGTCGCGGAGGAGGCTGCGAAAACCGCAGAGATCCTGGGTAACCGCGTGGTCAGACTATTTGATGTCGGTGTTGCAGGAATTCACCGCCTTATGGCTCACCGGGAGGAGATCATGACGGCGGAAGTTATTGTCGCTATTGCCGGTATGGAAGGGGCGCTGGCTTCCGTAATCGGCGGGATGGCGGATTGTCCGGTCATCGCGGTTCCGACAAGTGTCGGATACGGTGCGTCTTTCGGAGGTCTATCAGCACTTCTGTCGATGCTTAATTCATGCGCCAGCGGGGTCAGTGTCGTAAATATCGACAATGGCTTTGGAGCCGGTTATCTGGCGAGCATGATTAATCACAGACGTATATGATCAGAGTAAGAGGCTGTCGCATTAGGCATTGCTGCATTCTTCATCACGAGATTGTACTCACGATGAAGCCAAATTTCACTTTGCGCGCGTATCATAGACTCACGTCACGAGAATTGCGCAATGAAGAATAAATAAACGGGGGATATGCAGATTTATCATTGTATCTGCATATCCCCCGTAAAACTATTCTGTCTCTTTCGCCGGGTTCTCAATGTAACGGAATGTCGATGCGGGCCGTCCCGCGTGCTCCATTTCCATACGGTCATCGGCATTATTCACGACTTTGCCTGTTATGATATACCGGCTCTTAATAAAGCGCCTGAAATTACCTACATCACTGCGAGCCCCTTTTACAGCGTCGTAGATATAGCGGAGCTCTGTCAATGTAAAGCGCTCTGTGTTGTTCAGGAACCGGAAGGCGATTTCCGAATAGTCAATTTTTCCTGCCATCCGATCGAGCGCTGTCTGGATCATCTGTGCGTGGTCGAAGAGCAGTTCGCTTTTCTCCAGTCGGATTTCTCCTGCTTCGGAATCTGAATAGAGATAAAAACCATCCTCGGTACGGACTACGTCAAACAGTACGGCTTTTAGGTCAGAAGATTCTTTAAAATGAGATAACTTGCATTCGGGAACCATGGCAATATAGCTGACCATGATGATTCTGAGCGCAGGGTTTCGCGCTACGTCCGAGAAGGTGTATAGCTGCTCGATACTGACATCCGTTATCCCTGTCCGGTCTTTGAGACACCTCAGGGCAGCCTCGTCTGCGGTTTCTTCAAGTCGAATGTAAGAGCAGGGAAGACACCACTTGTCGATGTGAGAGTATTCAGGACACTTGATCAGAGCAACCTGGAGTACATCTTTTTTTGTTGTGAATACGAGCGTGCTGACTGCGACGGATGGATAGTGCGATCGGTATGAGTCACTGCTTGTCAGGTGTTCTTCTTCTGTGTGCATAAGGTATCCTCCTTTTAATCAAGGGTGTTTTTATCTGAGGGTACTCTTGGATACGTAAATTCAGAGACTGTTTTTAGAACTCCTTGTTCAGAACCATCCATGGATTTTACATGCTTTGTAGATTCCGTCGTCAACATTTTTTTCTGCAATATAATCTGCTTTCTCTTTGAGCGCTTCCTTGCCGTTGCCCATGGCTACGCAGTAAAAGCGTTCATCGAACATTGCCAGATCATTTGTATCATCACCGAAAACAATCACATCATCGGGATTGCCGTTCACAAGCTCAAGCATTTTCATAATACCGAGTTTTTTGTCATCATGCTGAAACATGACGTATTCCGGGACGAATCGCATATGACCGACTGTGTCAAGCAGTGTGAGACGATTTTCCTCCTCTTTCGGACATGAAATATACATTTTATATATGACGCCTTTGTCTTCAGGATCGTAATTCTCGTCAATCACATAAGTTGTCGGCTCCTGACGAGGTCCGACCTGGTCATAGAACGTGAAATCTTTCGCACATACTTTCTGAGAATCCTCGTCTGCGACGAGAACACCGTAACCGAGTGAGATAGCCTGACGGTATATGGCGAGGCTCTTATGGTAATCTATCGGTTCATTTGTGATCACTTCACCGTTCAGTACGATGCCGTGCCCGCCGTTACAGACCATATTTGCGAAATTGTGCGCTTTTCGGAAGGGTTCGGACTTGTACAGTGCACGGCCTGTGCAGATGGATACGAAATGACCTGCTTCCTGAAGTTTATTGACAGCTTCCTGAGCCGACGGAATGATTTTACGCGTTGTGAGATCAGTAAGTGTGCCGTCTATATCAAAGAAGAAATATTTTTTTTTCATACAGTTTCCTGAGACATGTCTATAGTTGAGCAATATTTGCGTATATTGACAGTCCGTTTTATTCTTCAACGCGCAATATTCGTGATTTTAATCATGAGATACGCGCTGAGCATGTCGCATCAAGAATGCCGAGGCGTTCTTAATAATTATCAATGAGAATGAAAGACAGGTGTGCCAATCATTTATGCATCATTATATTTTATAATATCTGTTGTCGCAAGTTAATTTGCTAAAATACTAAAAAAAATACATACAGGGTAAACTATTGAGAATATATGACATTTCTGTTAAAATAATTGCCGTATATACGCCCGAGTATGTAGTCAACGTAAAAGCAATTTGACGTTGCCTATAATGCTCTGCGAGGATGCGCACGGATTTGCAGTGGGAGCATGCCGCAGGATGCGGCGTAAATCCGACGCAGTAAACGTCAAAGTAAAAATTACTTTGTCGTTTACTATTTTTAATAGAGGTATTTATGGATAATAAGGTGGCTTGCAAGTATTGCGGCGAGATGATTGATCCCGACGCGGGGTATTGTCCTGTCTGCGGCGCTGTTAATCAAGATTTGATCGGGCACGATCCGAATAAGGAGTATTGTAAATTCTGCGGATCTGAGCTGTCAGGAAATGAGACATTTTGTCTGGTATGCGGAACTCCTGTGAGACGGGTACTCGCAGGAAACGGTACGAAGCGATCTTCTATAGATGATATTGTTCCGGACCTTAAGAAAAAAGAGAAAACGGAAATACCAAAACCGGAGAATGAGGATTTACAAGCTGCTTCCGACGACGAAAGGGGAGCCGGCAAGGAAGAAGAGCCTCTTAATTTTCTGGAGAAGGCAGCGAGAAAGCAGCAACAATACGCCCGACGCGAAGAAGAGCTGGAACAACGCCGCATTGAAGAGACAAGGGCTTTTAATGAAGAAAAAGAAAAGTTAAGAGTTTCGGCAACACAGGCTTACGGCGATGCACGTCAGACGACTCAGACATACGGGGCAGGGCGTCAGACGACTCAGATATACGGGGCAGGGCGTCAGGCGACACAGACCTACGGCGCAAACGTATCTCCGGACAAAGCCGTTTCCCAAACTACTAAGAGCTATGAAAGCGCCTCATCGCAGCAGGAAGACGCCGATTATGAGAGGCTGAAGAGTCAGGCGGAGGAAGCGGGTGTTTCCGTCGAGGAAATGAGGCTTTTCGAACAGGTAAAAGCCAACTTCGAGACAGAGAACGAGACATATCCGGACGATTATAATGTAAATGATTATGCACAGTTCGACTATGCGCAGTCCAGATACGGGGCTTTTAACATAGGCAGTCTGGAACTGGAGAGCATGCAGTATCAGAATCAGGAGGCGAAGACAGAGACACCGGAACCGGTTGCTGCCGAACCGCCCCGCAAAGAGAAGGTTGAGCAGGGCGTGATCGGCGTAAAGCAGAAAAAGACCCCTCTGGGAACCCGAATACTGGTGTTCTTTGTTGCAATAATTGCTGTTGCCGGTCTTGCGGGAATTATTCTTTACATTGTTCCGATGGCCAAACAGGTACATCCAGAAGATATTCTGCTGGAAGAGAGTGTGGATACGGGAGAGTTGACGATCACTCCGATCTCTGCGGCAACGTCTACGCCGACTCCGACAGTTTCTCCGACCCCGACGACGGCTCCGACCCCGACAGTGGACGCCATTATTCCGCAGTCTGTCACACCGACTGCTGAGCCGGTGAATACTCAGGTCAGTGAGACGGATGAAGATGTGGAAGCCTGGAATGAGGAAGACGAACTCGAAGGTACGGTACCGGAAGCGATAAGCAGTGAGCCTCCGGAATCAGGTTTTCTCGTCCCGGACAGTGATACACGGGTGATGGATCCGTCAGAACTTGACGGATTGTCATCGGATGAGATCAGACTGATTGCCAATGAGATTTATGCCAGATATGGATACGCATTCCGGAGTGAAGAGATTGCGGACTACTTTGGCCAGTTCGACTGGTACGATCCGATTTATGATCCCGAAGATTTTCCGGATGATATTATGAGTGAAGCTGCGCAGGCGAATCTGAATATGATTGCCGAGTATGAAGCTGAGCACGGGGATTGAGAGCTTCCGTCGTGCCTAAGCATGCGTAACAATGCTCCGGTGGAGCATTGTGCAGCTGAGGCTTATGATGAAAATGAAAAAACGGCTGTCGCATCAGATCAGCACGATTCTTTATATGGCAGATATTTGTAAACAAATGTTGCTATATATAGTGTTGCTGAGTTAATGCGACAGCCTCTTATTTATTCAGATAATATATATGGTATCTGCAGAAACAGTACATGCTGCTGTGCTGCCTTTAGATGCTACGGAAGGCGAAAAAGGTAATCAGCACGCTCCGGTCAGTTCAGCGTGAAAATGGGGAATTCTGCGTAACCGCCCAGTTTTGCAACGATATTGTAAGGAAACTTGACGATCTTCTCATTCAGAGCCTGAGCCTCCTTGTTATAAGCAACGGCAGCGTCCTCAGCGGTTGACATAGCCTCACGCATAGCTTTTGCGGGAGCCGTTTTATCGGATGAATGCTTTTCAAGGATGTCGGCAACTTCTCTGTAGGCGTCTATCTTTTCCCGAAAGCTACCGTTCGCGAACGTGTCGGCTGCGTCGGTAAGTGCATCAGCCTCGGAGCTGCCTGCTGCCATCGTCTGTGCATAAGCGGGAATTGCTTTGACGACTTCTGCGAGGGTTTCCGTGACAGTGGCCTCGGCTGCGGAGGCTGCCAGTGTGTGTCTGTCCAGATACTCCTGCGCAGTGATGAAGATTCCGAGTATGATTGCACAGACAGAGATGATGGCAAGAGATTTCTGGGAGACTTTACCTCTCGGATTTTGTCCGGCGGAGGGACGCATTTTCCCGTTATATTTGTTTTTGGACATATTTTACCTCACTGCTTATTACTTCATTTATATGCTTTGCGTACTGTGCGTTTATTCGACAGCGCAAAACCAATCCTAATCATAGCATAGATTTCCGCCAAATCCTATAGATATATTCTTAACGCAGGCATCCTGTTTTGAGCCTGAATGCTGCCGCAATTATCAAAAGACAGTTACTCAAACTTCCCACTATGTTTCTAAAACATAGTCGAATCATTAAAAATGCAATCGGAGGGCGTCGTCGAGCGGCCGGTACTTTAAATTTTCAAGCGTAAGCGCCGAAAATTTATTAAGTTTTAGTTACCTACTCCCCGTAAGTCAGCAGCTCCCGGACATACTCCTCAGCCAGCTGCGAGAGCGGCAGACGCTTCTTCTTAATATACCCGATTGTCATCGTATCGTCCGTCTCCAGCGGGACCGCACGGTAATATTCACCGTTCAGATCCTCACAGATAATGCCCGAACACAAGGTGTAGGCATTGAGACCGACCATCAGATTCAGCATAGTAGCGCGGTCATCCGCCTTGATGATCTGATCGTAATCATAGGTGGAGAGCACTTCCTCCGCAAAATGGAAAGAGTTGTTCTCACCCTGTTCAAAAGACAGACACGGGTAGGGCTTCAGCTGTTCAATTGCTATGGACTTCATTTCCGCAAGAGGGTGATTTTTCCAGAAATATACGGAAATAGGGCAATCGAATAAAGGGATGAATTCCAGATCACTGTCGCGGAAGAGCTTCATGAGCACTTTGCGGTTGAAGTCATTGACGTAGAGGACGCCGATCTCGCTGTTCAACGTGGCGACGTTGCGGATCACTTCGTAGGTCCGCGTTTCATGGACCGCAAAGGCATACTGGTGGTCCTGATGTCTTTTAACGAGGCGAATGAAAGCCTGAACTGCGAACGTATAGTGCTGCATGGAGACACTGAATTTTTTTCGACGCTGTTCGGGGGAGATGAACTTGTCTTCCATCAGACGATACTGTTCGAGGATCTGCCTGGCGTATCCGAGGAACTCTGCTCCTTCCGGGGTGATGGTAATGCCTCTGTTGGAACGCAGGAAGAGCGTGATATCCAGCTCATTTTCGAGATCTTTTATGGTTCCGGAGAGGGACGGCTGCGATATGAAGAGCTTTTTGGCTGCTTCATTGATGCTGCCGCAGTCGGCAATTTCAACAGCGTAGCGCATTTGCTGAAGAGTCATGATCGTTCCTCCTAAACACATTTACCTACTGAATAGATAGGAATATAGTATCCTTGTACCGCCCGTTTGTCAAGTTCGCGGGAGACATTGACATCTCAATCCGGATGCTTTAGAATTCACTCAACCGCGCAAGAATAGGATGAAGGAGGCAGTCTCATGAACAATCGAGAAGAACTGGAAAAGCGCATTCTGCGATTTTCTTTCCTGGGAAGCTGCGTCCTCTCGGGGGCAGAAGTTCTGATGGCTATCATTCTGCACTCGTATTCCATCCTGATGGACGCAATATTCGATTCAGCGGAACTCTTTATGATGGGTCCGTTTCTTGTCCTCGTACCGCTTTTATACAGACCGGTCAATGAGCGTCATCCGTACGGATACGCACAGGTCGAATCGCTGTTTCTGATAATCAAATATATGGTGCTTCTGGCATTGATTCTTATTATGGTCAATACCAATGTGAATGTCATTCTCAGCGGAGGGCACCTGGTCAATCTGGGAGGTATCGCTTCGTTCGAGATCGCTCTCTGTATAGGGAGTATACTTATGTACCTCTTTCTGCAGCATATGAGCCGTAAATATGAATCCCCGACGATCCATGCAGAACTCTATCTGTGGAAGACCGATATCGTGGGAAGCTGCGGCATAGCGGTCGCTTTCCTCGCTCAAAATCTTCTCGGAGATTCCATTCTCGCTCCGCTCGCACCCTACATCGACTCGGTAGTTGCGATAGTCATGTCGATTTTACTGATCATTGAACCTGTACAGGAACTTATCAGGGGATTTAAGCAAATGATGCTCTTCTCTCCGCCGCAGGACGTTATGGACAAGGTGCATGAAGTCGTAAAGCGCGATCTGGAAGGCCTTCCGTACGAGGCGACGTTCATTGATGTCATTCAGACCGGGCGCAAGACCTGGATAGAGGTCTACCTCAGAGAGACACTTGATACCTCATTGATTGATGTCCGGCACTGGACAAAGCTGCGTGAATTTGTAATTCAGGATCTCAAGGATGATTTTGATCAGATTTATGTTGAGTTCATCCCTGACCTTCCGGATCTGCCTGAATGAATCACAGCCGGTTTTCATGATGGTTATTTCACCTATATAATTCGTTAAAATGACTAAAATCAGGAGATGGTGCAATTCTTTCAAAGAAAGTTGCACCATCTCTTTAAAGTTGTGCTATACTAAAGCCTGATTTCTTATACTAAGGGGGAAAACTCTATGAACGGTACTTTTTGGGCTCTCGTCCCGCCAATCGTCGCTATTGCGCTCGCACTGATTACAAAAGAGGTCTACAGTTCTCTGTTCGTCGGTATTCTTGTCGGTGGACTGTTCGTCTCCGGCTTCAGCTTTGTCGGAACTCTGAACGCTATATTCACGGACGGAATGATTGCGCAGATCTCGGATTCCTACAATGTAGGTATTCTGGTATTTCTGGTATTCCTCGGCATTATGGTCGCCCTGATGAACAAGGCCGGCGGTTCCGCTGCCTTCGGTGAATGGGCTTCCACTCATATCAAAACACGCGTCGGTGCACAGCTGGCTACAATTCTCCTGGGCTGCCTTATATTCATCGACGATTACTTTAACTGCCTTACGGTCGGGTCTGTCATGAGACCTGTCACAGACAGACATCAGGTATCGCGCGCAAAACTTGCATATCTCATCGATGCGACCGCCGCGCCTGTCTGTATCATAGCACCGATTTCATCCTGGGCAGCGGCTGTCTCCGCATTCTCGCCCGAAGGAACGAACGGTCTTGTTCTGTTTATCCGTGCAATTCCGTATAATTATTATGCCCTGCTTACGATTATCATGATGGTCTCGATCACGATCATGAAGATCGACTATGGCCCGATGGCCACACATGAGAGAAACGCCGCAAACGGCGATATCTTTACGGTTCCGGCTCCGGTCGCTTCAACCGAGGCAGTAAAAGGCAAGGGTAAAGTATTGGACCTGGTTCTTCCGATCGCGTCACTTATTGTTTGCTGTGTTGTCGGAATGATTTATTCCGGAGGTTTCTTTGAGGGGGAAAGTTTCATTAATGCATTTGCCAACAGCGATGCATCTGTAGGTCTCGTTCTCGGATCTTTCGTCGCTATGGCAATCACGATCGTGGGCTATATTCTTAGGGGCGTTCTGAAATTCAAAGAATGCATGGACTGCCTTACGGAAGGTTTCAAGGCCATGGTTCCGGCTATCATGATTCTTGTTCTCGCCTGGACACTGAAGGGAGTTACACTCGGTCTCGGTGCAGATACATACGTTGCAGGCGTTGTCAGCGGCAGCGCTCAGTCTCTCCAGAATTTCCTTCCGGCTATCGTTTTCCTGATTGCGGTAGGCCTTTCGTTCGCAACGGGCACATCCTGGGGTACTTTCGGTATCCTGATTCCGATCTGCCTCAACGCGTTCCCGCTTGAGAGCGGTAATCCGCTGGCGGTCATCTGCGTATCGGCCTGCATGGCAGGTGCTGTATGCGGAGATCACTGCTCACCGATTTCCGATACAACAATCATGTCTTCAGCCGGCGCTCAGTGCGATCACATTGCGCATGTATCGACTCAGATGCCCTATGCTTTGACAGCAGCGGCAATTTCCTTTGTGACATACATGATTGCAGGATTTATTCAGAATGCCGCGGTTTCTCTCATTATCGGCGTTGTTCTGACGTTCCTTGTAATGATCATGCTGCACTATTTATTCTACGGAAACAAAGCAAAGCAGGCGGAAGAACCCGCGAGCGTTGCTTCTGAAAAATAAAGAACTCCGATACACAACGCTCCGCCGGAGCATTGTCACGCATGCTTAGGCACGGCGGATCCCAGACATGCGCATTGGAAGGCGCTTACGCGCCGCGCATGTCGCATCAAGAACGCCGAGGAGCTCCTGAATGATAAGGGGTTGTCGCATTAGGCAGTGCCACCACTACATATGGCAGACATTTGCAAATAACGTCTGCCATATGTAGTGGTGCCGCGCCTTAATGCGACAGCCCCTTTCGTTAAATATTTCTAAACTTATACTCCGAGCGTGACAAACCGTAAGAATCGGAATAAAATTATGTAAATTCGGAACATAAGGAGGTTTTCCGCAAACATATGAAAGAATCGATCGTCAAAGATGTCAACCGGATAGGAAAGAAGATACTCGGAACAGAGTCATTCGAGCAAGCCCTTACGCAGGTACATCATGACAAGACAACGGTCGGTGCACACAGTCTGGAAGTTGCCTGCACAGCTCTCGCAATAAGCAGAAAGCTGGAAGGTTTAAAGATTTCAATAAATGAAGAGCAGATGATTCGCGGTGCCCTGTGTCATGATCTCGGAATTCTCGGCAGATATGACAAGTTCGCAAACAATTTTGTCTGCTGTTACAGACACCCCAAAGACTCTGTTGATGCAGCGAAAGAGCTTCTCGGCGGTCTGACGGATATCGAAAAGGACGTGATTGCTCACCATATGTGGCCTGTGACACCGGTCCCGCCACATCACAGAGAAGCTTACATTGTCACACTTGCAGATAAGATCTGTGCAGTAAGGGAGATCATCAGATCGGCGGAGAAGAATAAAGCCGAGATGTTAAAGAAAAAGAAGCATATGCGCAAAGAATCTGCCTGAAGATACCGTTCGCCGGTTACGGCGATCCTTCCGTAAGACTGCATATGACCGTGACGGGCTGCGTATGTCCGTAATGAAAAGATGATACAGAAAAACCCCGCGGTGGCTGGCTATTCCTCCGCGGGGTTTTCTTATATGTTGCAAAAAAAAGGGAAGGCTATGAGTTCTCGAAGTTTGTGTCCGTCACTTCGGAACTGACTATACTATACGTCAGACTATGGCTTATTTCGCGCCGAAATCCAAAAAACAGCAGACAAATTTTGCTTTTGAATTATTCTATGAGTGGTATTATTTTGGGGAATACTGTAAACTATATAGGTAGGAACTTTGAGTGACGCCGGCAGTATGACCGGATCAGGAAGGAAGAGAATATGGGTTTTTTTGATTTCTTTAAAAAAGGCAATAAAGATAATGAGGTGACAGCAGACGAAGCAATCGGAAAAGCGAAAGCTGCGGAACCGGCATCTTCGGAGACAGAAGCGGAGGAAATGATTTCAGAGAACTCTGAGGGAACGGTTTCCGCAGATACATCAACGACGGATGCACCTGAATCGAATACATCGGAAATCGTATCGGAGACGGATGGACCGGAAGTAAATGCAGAGGCATCACCTGCTGAAGCGGAGAATATGCAGGAAGGGCTGCAGGATACGCCTACTCCGGAAGAAGCAGCGCCGAATGCGCCCGTGAAGTTCACGCCTGAACAGCTTGCCGAGAGAAAGGCACAGCAGGAAGAACTCACCAAAAAGCGTGACAGCGAAGGCATGGTCCTCTCTTACCTTATTCAGCGGCATCATGAGATCAAGACCGTCGACAGTTTTAAATCAGCACTGGACTCTCTCACCAATTGTTGGCTATGGGTCCCGATGCGTATGCAGATGAGTAAGAATGACGCAGCTGCTTTGCAGGAAGCTCAGAAGACCAGGCAAAAGTATGCTCCGAAAGATCCGGTGCGTCTGGTACCGGCGCTCATCAGGACAAAGGACGGCGAGCTTGTGTATTCAAGCTTTACGAACCGCGATGAGATCCCGAAGGAGATGACTAAGCAGTTCATATGGGTCCAGGTTCCGTCCGGCAAGTGCGCGCAGACAGTTGTGGCAAGCCCGCAGATCAGCTCAATGATCATCAATCCGAACAGTAAGAGTCTGCTTCTGAAGAAAGAGCTGCTTGAGAAGCTCGTGAAACCTGTCTCGAAACCGGACGAACAGGCGGCGAAGGATCTCGCGTCAGAACCGGATACGACAGGATATACATCGTAATCAGAGTCATACAGATGAATTAAGATATACCGAAAGGAGAAAAAGATGAATAATTTTACGCATTCCATTCCTACGAAGGTCTACTTTGGAAAAGGTCAGATAAAGCACCTCGCAGAGCTCAAGGAAAGCGGTTCGAAAGTACTTCTTGTATATGGCGGAGGAAGCATTAAGAAGAACGGTCTTTACAACAAGGTATACAGCATCCTCAGAACAGCAGGCCTTCGGATTTATGAATTACCGGGTGTGGAACCGAATCCGAGAATCGAATCTGTTCGTGAGGGCGTGAAAATATGTAAAGATAATAAGGTGAACATGGTACTTGCGGTCGGCGGTGGTTCCGTCATCGATGCAGCTAAGGTCATCGCGGGCGGAGCTCTTTACGGTGGCGATCCATGGAGCCTTGTCATTCATCCGAGATATATTCTGAAGGCACTGCCGATCTATACGGTTCTTACGCTTGCGGCTACAGGATCCGAGATGGATTCGTTCGCAGTCATTTCCGATCTCAGCAAGCATGAGAAATGGGGAACGGGGTCACCGCTCTTCAAGCCCGTCATGTCGATCTGTGATCCGGAATATACATTTTCCGTGTCCCCGAAGCAGACCGCTGCTGGTACGGCAGATATCATGAGCCATACGTTCGAGAACTATTTTACAAATGTGGAAGGCGGATACCTTCAGGCCCGTTTCTGTGAGGGCGTTCTGAAGACTTGCATCAAGTACGGACCGATTGCCATAGCTGAGCCGGATAATTACGATGCGCGTGCGAACCTCATGTGGGCATCAAGCAATGCGATAAACGGTCTTCTGAGCGACGGCGCTGAGGTCGCATGGTGCGTGCATCCGATGGAACATGAGCTGTCGGCATATTATGACATCACACACGGCGAAGGACTTGCTATCCTGACGCCGCACTGGATGGAGTTTGCCCTGAACGAGGGCACGGCTGCCAAGTTCGCGGAGTACGGACGCAATGTCTGGGGTATCGCAGGAGAGGACGATATGGAAGTCGCTAAAGCGGCTATCGAGAGAACAAGGGAATTCTTTGTGAATGAGCTTCATATTCCGGCGACTCTTCGAGAGGTCGGGATTGAGGATGAGAAGTATTTTGAGGAGATGGCTGCCAAGGCAGCTGAGGGATCCAAAGGATCCTTCGTTCCGCTTGAGAAAGATGATATTGTCGCTATTTACAGAGCGGCACTTTAATCTCTGACGAAGATTCAAGAACGCCTCGGCGTTCTTGCCGCGACATGCGCGGCGCGCAAGCGCCTTCCACTGCGCATGTCTGCGATCCGCCGGAGGCTTTTATTCTTCGATGAAGAATAAAAGGCTGTCGCACAGGCGCGGCACCGTTTGGCTTAGAAGATGCTATAAGCATTCTCCGCTAAACAGATGGTGACGCTGCCTGATGCGACAGCCTTTTTTCTCTTTTACGGCACAGACCCGGCAGATTAAGCCTTTCACGCATTCATTTCAAATACTGTATCACACGCTCTCATCGCCGAATCTCTCGTCGATGCTATCACGATCGTTTTGTCCTGGCATTCATCTGCCAGAGCCTTCAAAATCATACCTTCATTCAGCGAATCCAGGTGTTCGGAAGGTTCGTCCAGCAGGATCAGCGGTGCGTTGTGCAGGAAAGCGCGGGCGATACCGATGCGTTTTCTCTCGCCGTCCGACAGCCTGTATCCAAGCTCGTCGACCTGTGTATCGTATCCTTTCGGAAGGGAGAGGATGAAGTCGTGCAGCGCCGCTTTCTTGGCCGCGCGGATGATCTCTACTCGAGAAGCACCGGGTTTTCCTATTGCGATGTTATTGGCGATACTGTCATGGAATATGACTGTATCCTGCGCCATGTACGACTCCGCATCGCGCAGACGCCGCGTCGCTATGTTTCGGATGTCCTCACCGCATATCGAGATAGAGCCTTCACTGACATCCCAGAACCTCAGGAGCAGTTTCAGTACCGTAGACTTTCCGCTTCCGCTGGCACCGTGTATGCCTATCAGCTGCTTAGGCCACAGAAGAATTGTGAAATCTCTGAGGATGACGTCTTTATCGTATGCAAAAGTGACTCGTGACATTTCTGCACCGTGGAATCGCTTATATCCGTCCCAGCCAAGCTTGCCTTCAGCTTCCGATACATCCTGAACATCCGGCCTGTCCTCCAGAATTCGAAGAATACGTTCTCCGCCCGCAAGAGTTTTTCCGATGTCAGCTGAGATGTCCGAAACGGATCGTACTGCCTGGAATGAGAACATTTGCACAAGTGTACATGTCACGATATCCTGTATACTCATGAATCTCTTCGAGTGCAGGTAGAGCGTGAGGAAGAACATTCCGAATGAGCAGAGATACACGGTTGCGCTTCGCAGCATGTTCCAGAGTCCTGTGTTATCGGTATATTTCTGCTGCGCCTCTGCCAATATGACAGAGTGAGAGGTGAGTTCCTGTTTTACAGCATCAGCGTTGTTGTACTGCTGTGTTTCTTCGATTCCGTCAAGCTGGTCAAGGAGAAAGCTGCTGAGCTGCCCCAGACCGCTTCGATATGTTTCGGCGCTCTTCACGGAGAATCTGGCTTCAAGGAGCGGAAGGATGAGTCCCGTAAGCAGGAAGCCTGCCAGTGTAAGGATACCTGCGTATAGATGACGCTGCCATACATAAAAAGTCAGAATTCCGCAGGTGATGAGAACCGTAAGAACCGGACCGATAGTATGACCGTAAAATATTTCGAGCCTGTCTATATCAGCAGTAAGGACCTGAATCAGGTTCCCTTTGTCGCTTTTTTCAAATCTCGAAGGCGCCAGCCTTCTCAGTGTGGCATAAACCTCATGCCGGACTTGTGTCAGTATTCTGTATGCCGCATCTCGATTCAGGTATTTTTCTCCACCGGAGAAGAGTACCGAAAGGAATGCGAGCAGTGCCATGACCTGAAAATGCCTTGCAATAGGAGAGGACAGAAGCTCTGTGTTCCTGAGATCCGCCAGCTCCTGCAGAACAGCATTTCCTGCAATGACCGGAACAAAGATCAGACACATATTTGCAGATACCCCAAGCAGCACTGCGAGAAATACTATATAGAAGGATGGCGTGACGAGACCTGTGAGCTCTGCCAAAAGGACCAGAGCATTTCGGCTGCGTTCTTTTTCACCGGCTTCTTTGCTATCTCCCTCACCGGATGCCTCTTCCGCAAAATTCATCAGAGACTGGTGAATCTTCTGATAGTTTCTGTCTGCAGCTGTACTGGCGTGGAGTGCGCCGCTGAGCTGAAGGACCTGCCTGCCTTTTTTGAGGGTTGCAGCCCCTGTCGAGTAGTCTTCGAGAGCTTTCTGTGTCCGGTAGAGCTGATTATAAATTCCTTTTTTAAGCAGCAGTTCTTCGTGTGTTCCGGATTCCCGGATTAGGCCGTTGTCCATCACATAGATGCAGTCGGACTCTGTCACATTGCACAGACGATGGGAAATGAGAAGAACAGTCTTCCTCTTAGCCAGTTCCCGGATGACATTCATAATGTATTCTTCGCTGGAAGCGTCGATGTTGCTGGTCGCCTCGTCGAAGACCAGGACTTCCGCGTCTTTCAGAAGAGCCCTGGCGATCGCAAGCCTCTGTGCTTCACCTGCTGACAGATTTGCACCTCCGGCTTCGATCTGTGTCTGAAGCCCGTCCCGCTCACGAATGAATGTAAGAAGGTGGACCGCATCGAGCGCATCCAGAAGCTCCTGCTCTCCGGCATCCTTTTTGGCGATCCTGAGGTTCTCCTCTATCGTGCCTTTGAAAAGGTGGCTGGCTGTCTTTACGAGAACAACGTGGGAGAGAAGCTCCGCTTCTCTGATATCGTAAAGGTTCATCGAGCGGCCTTCGCAGCCGACTTTTATCTCGCCTTTGTAATTCTTGAGCTTGCCGCAGATGATCTCTGCGAGCGTGCTCTTTCCGCACCCGGAAGGACCGACCAGTGAAATAAAACTTTCCGGAGGAAGAATCATGTCCACGCCGTGCAGAACCTCCCGCCCCTGGTCGTAGGAAAAATGAACATCCGACAGGGTGTAGGAGATGGCGCTTTTTTTCAGGAAGCGCGGTCTCTCGTAGAGATCCATGTTCGCGAGAACAACTTCTTCGGTCTCGCTGTAGAGGCGCGGCACATTCATTTCTCTTGTACCGTAGAGCGGCTCTCTGAGCGCCAGGAACTTTTCGATCTGATCCGTGACGGTCAGTGCCGCATCTGCATTTCGAAGCATACGGCTCAGCGCGACAGTCGGCAGGAAGTATTCACCTGCCAGAATGATGAGCATTATACATCCGGTCATTGAAAATGTTCCGTAGATGTATTCGCTGATACCGGTCATGATGCCGGCCAGACTTCCCAAAAGCGCCAGTACGTCGATCAGACCATCGATTGCGATATCTAATCCGAGCATTCGCGTTGCATTTATTCGGAAATTTTCGGCTTCTCGATCGATTTCTTCCGCTTTGATATCATCTGCGCGATAAAGCTTCAGCGTTGGCAGTCCTCGAAGATTTTCCATGAAGTGCTGTGTGAGGTCTGCGGAGCTGTCATAATATCTTGCCCGCGCAGCTTTGAAAGTGCGCATCAGGACATATGCAAGCGGCGGAAGGACCAGCGTGACGAGCAATAGAAAAAGTGCGGAACGCACATTTATAGCAATTGCTATGAATACGCAGAGTGTTACCGGGGCAGAGATGCTGAGGATCAGCTGCGGAAGGAACTTTTCATAGAAAGATTCGACCTCATCGACTCCGTCGGTACACAGCCTGATGACTTCCGCCTGGGATATTTTTTCCCGGTATGATACGCCTAAGCTTATGATCTTGTCGTAAATCTGTTCACGGATGTTCCGTTTTATGTCTGTGACGGATGCAGCCTGCATTTTTGTACACATTCTGGCTGAAACTGTCTGAAGAATGAAGCAGACGGCGCAGACTGCGGCTACACGATAGAGCAACTGGTTAGTCATGGTCTGCCGAATTGCAGCATAGAGAATATCGCCGATCTGGAAGACTGAAACGATCTGGGCGATCAGACCGAGTTCCCGGAAGAGAACGCCCAGAAAAATATATTTTTTAGCCTGATCTGTCAGGAAGATCAACCTGTTTTTTAACATATGGAATCCTGCCTGTATTATCCTTAATATTTTTTCTTCATCGCGCAAAACTCGTGACGTGAGTCTATGATACGCGTGTACGTCAAAATGATAAAGTCGCCAAAAGTCGATTACGGATTGTTCCGTGCTTACGCACTCTCACAATCCTGTACTCACAAAATACGCTACATTATATCATAACGGCAAATGTTATGGGGGGCAAGTTCATCTTTCTTAATGTTTTGAGTTACTTTTCCGTGAAAGTGTGGTAAGATGGTAACTGCTTTATATCTCAAGTACAGAACGGAGGTACCTGATGAAGTATATCTTTTTGATCGGGATTACAGCGGCTGTGATCGGCATGACTGCCGGTATGCTTCTACTTACATATGCGCTTCTGGTTCCCAAACCGAAGGTGACTGTCCGCACCTGCGCATCGATTTTGCTGGGAAGCCTGTTCCTTGCGATTGCAAGTGTTACGGCTCTTCTTGCAATATATGGGAGTCCGGGCGGCGCCTGATGTACAGGAACGAAGAGTGTTCGTTGCCTGATCTGCCTGAAACATTGTGGTCACTGTCCCGAACAACTAACCGAATGAAACGAATTCCTCTGAGTGTGCATATAAAGTCCAGAGGGGTTACATTTTACTGAATATGTGCTAAAATAGGTGCAATTTTGCAAGTGTGCAAAATTGCACCTATTATGCTGAACGGCAGCCTTCTTTGCCGCTCACCATTTGTACAGATAGAAAGCAGGTTCCGTATGCCTATTTTATTTTTTGTACTCTGGATAATCTTTAACGGGAGACTGACACTTGAGATCGCTATTTTCGGGGCAGTTATCTCGGCACTAATCTACGCATTTGCTGTCAAGGTCATGGATTACAGCCCCGCATCCGATTTGCGGATTTTTCGCAATCTCCCCGTTTTTCTTCTTTATTGTATGAACCTGATCGTCGAAATCGTAAAGGCTTCGATTTCGGTCATGAAGATAGCACTGTCCAGACACGCAGTGACTGATCCCGTCGTGGTAGAGTTCGATTCCGAATTCGAGGACGATTTTCGAAACGTCCTGCTTGCCAACTCGATCACTCTGACACCTGGGACGATCACTGTGGCTCAGTCCGGCAATCATTTTGTGATTCATGCACTCTGCCGCGAATATGCGGTGGGGATCGAGGAATGCTCCTTTGTCAGACTGCTGAGAAAACTGAAATGATAGTATGGAGGTTTTTATGACGATAGATGCTGCTTACAGTCTTTTGTATGAAAGTGCTTTGATCGTTCTGGCTGTCCTGATCGGGGCGATGCTGATTCGCTCCATCATGGGACCTGCCGTTACGGACCGTGTACTTGCCATAAATATGATCGGAACGCTGGTCATTGCAAGCATAGCGATCCTGTCCATGTATCTCAAAGAGAATTACCTGCTCGATGTAGGACTGATTTATACGATGATCAGCTTTGTTTCCGTACTGGTACTTGCGAGTGTATATATACCTTCCCGGTTCCGTCGTCCGGAGACAGACAGGACGACGCAGGCAGATGCGGGCAAAGGCAGGAAAAAGCAGAAAGAACGCAGAAAGAAGAGGAGGGAGCACAGATGATAGAGTGGATTCGTTTTTGGATCACGGCAGTCCTTCTCGTAATCGGACTTATATCATTTGCCGCGGCGGTCATCGGGAATTATCGTTTCGGCTATATCCTGAACCGTGTGCATGCCGGAGGTATCGGAGATACACAGGGCCTTTTCTTCATCGTTCTCGCCCTGATTGTCAGCTGTAACGCGGCACTCGATATACTGAAGCTTGCCCTGCTTGTCGTATTTATGTGGAATACTTCTCCGGTCTCATCACACTTTCTGAGTCAGATCGCGTATTACACAGACAATGAGCTCTGGGATCATGTTGATCGGTTCAAAGTGCGGAGTCACCCTGAGTCGGAGGAAATATGATGTAGGATTGGACCCTCGGAGTGCTAAGGCACGGAACAATCCGTAATCGACTTTTGATGACCTTATCATATGATGTATCGGCTAAGATCCGCGGTACGAAAGGAGAGTGTGATCTTGCAAATGGTGGAAATATTAAAAATAACGCTCCTGATCATTCTGATCGGTTGTGCGATTGCCGTCAACCTGACGCCGTCTCTGCTTCAGGCTGTAGTAATCTTTATGTCCTACAGTTCCGTTATGTGCATTCTCTGGATCCTGATGGAATCACCTGATCTGGCGATTACCGAGGCGGCGGTCGGAGCAGGCGTCTCCGGTATCCTTTTTCTGGTGACGTTGAAGAAGATCAGGAGGGAAGACAGCGCCGAGCCCGGTGAGACGGAGGATGACGTATGAAAAAGACTTTTCGCAGATGGCTCGATGGGGATATCGACCTCATGGAGAACATCACACGCACTGCCCATGAACATGATATGGACCGTGATGAGATAAAGAAACGAAAGAAAGCAGTATCCGAAATTATCCGGCAGAGAGAGGATTCTCAGAGCATCATTCTCGCGGAAGAGAAGGGATTTCGAATATTTTACAATATCGCGGCAATCATCAGCTGCGTGATGCTGATTACGGTCCTTTTGTATTGTGTTGCAAACCTTCCGAGATTCGGACAGGAAAATGTAAAGGCGACCGTCGTCACTCAGCGATACATTGAGAAGGGTCTCGAGGAGACCGGTGCGGTCAATATTGTGTCCGGTATGATTCTGGACTACCGTGCTTTTGACACGCTCGGAGAATCGCATGTTCTTTTTACTGCTCTTGTCTGTGTCATGGTCCTTCTGCGCAAGGACTGGAAGAATATGAATTCGAAGTTCGAGGATTACAGCAGTATTCGGTCGGATCGATATTTCCAGACAGAGAAGGATGTGATTCTTCAGACAATCGGTATCGTCATGGTTCCATGTATCTTTGTTTTCGGAACCTACGTACTGCTCAATGGCCAGAACTCTCCCGGCGGCGGTTTCTCCGGCGGGGCGATCCTGGGAGCGGCTATGATCATTTTTACGGCTGCGTTCGGATTCAGGAAAGTGGACCGTTTTTTTACCCTGAAGCTGTCAAGTTACGTGACTTTCGTGGCACTTTCATTTTACAGTTTCGCGAAGGGGTATGTTTTTATCACAGGCGCGAACGGTCTGGACAATCACATCCCGAAGGGAATTCCGGGGGCGATTTTATCCGGTGGCCTGATTCTGCCGCTGGACATAGCGGTCGGTCTTGTCGTGGCATGTACCATGTACGGCTTTTACAGCCTTTTCCGACGCGGCAGTATCGGAGGGGGATAAGTAACGCAGACTTTGGCCCAAGTATCATGTAAAAGATAGAAGGAAAAAAAGATGCTGGAAACTCTACTGGTCAATTATGAGGAAGCGGCGGCGATCATTTTGTTTGGCATAGGCCTTACGATGCTGCTTTTCCATCGCAACCTCATTAAGAAACTCATCGGAATGAATATTATGGACACGGGTACATTTCTATTCCTCGCGTCCATGGGTTATATCTCCGACCGGAAAGCGCCGATTATCACAGGCGGCGTTACGAATGTCGAAGCATATATCAACCCGGTGCCTGCAGGTCTGGTTCTGACCGGTATCGTGGTATCCGTCTCGGTTACAGCTGTCATGCTTTCCCTGACGATCCGCTTATACAGGCGTTATCACACCCTGAATCTTGATGATGTCTATATTCTGTCGAAACATCAGACGGAGGACAGATGACGTGGATATAATAAGAAACTTTCCGCTCTTTACCATTGTACTGAGCCTTTTTTCGGGCGTTTTCTGTACGATGCTTAAGGGGAAAACAGCAAAATATTACACTTTGATTTATGAGTGTCTTCTTATAGTACTTGTATCCTTCGTGCTCTGGTACACTTACCGGACGGGAGATTCCTTCACATACACGATGGGTGAATTCCCGGCGCCGTGGGGCAACGAGATCCGCGCGGGCGTTTTGGAAGCCACCCTTGCACTCGGTTTCCTGATTATTATATTCTGCAGCGTTATGGGCGGATGGAAATTTCTGGTGGTGGATGTCGATGAGACGAAGGTCAATCTGTATTTCACACTCATCAATCTGTTGACGGCTGCTTTGATGGCCATGATCTGGACAAATGATATCTTCACCGGATATGTATTCCTTGAGATCATGACACTTACATCCTGCGGACTTATGATCGTTCGAGAGATCGGCAGGACAACGCTTGCGGCGGTTCGCTATATGATTCTGAATCTGCTGGGTTCCGGATTGTTCCTGCTCGGCGTGGTCCTTCTGTATGATATTACGGGTCATCTGCTTATGGTTCCTATGCAGGAGAACATAGCGAAAATGGCGAGCACTTCCGCCGCTATGGAGCCGGTCACAATGTCTCTCGGTATTCTGACCATAGGTCTCTCAATCAAGAGCGGCCTGTTTCCGTTCCATTTCTGGATGCCGGATACATACGGATGGTCAACGCCGACATCGGCTTCAATCCTGTCATCGATCGTGTCGAAGGCATATATATTTCTACTGTTCAAGATATACTATCGGTGTATCGGAATCGAGATATTTGAAAATCTTCCTATCCGCAAGATTTTGTTCATTCTCGGAATCCTCGGTATGATTTTCGGCTCGATCTCCGCGATACGAAAGAGCAGTGTCAACCGCATGGTCGCCTATTCTTCCGCAGCCCAGATCGGATATATTTATATGGGTATCGGTATCGGAGGAATGATGGGTTACACGGCCGCCATGTTCCATATTATTGTACATGCGGTCACGAAATCTCTTCTGTTTCTTACAACGCCGCGCCTTGCGGAAGTGTCCGGCGACAGCCTTTTGTTCAAGAATCTGCAGGGCAGCGCTCATCGCGCCAAGGACGCGGGTATAGTTTTCGTTCTGTGCTCGCTTTCGATGGTAGGAATTCCGATTTTTGCGGGATTTTCCTCAAAGCTGATGTTCGCTCTGTCCGCCGCACAGTCCGATAACATGAAGATTCTCTTTTTTACAATGTCGGCCCTGGCAATCAGTTCTGTCCTGAATGCGCTGTACTTCCTGCGCACGGTCATCCGCATTTACACGGAAGGACGAGGGGGAGCGGATATTTCCGCCCATAAGCTCTATGAGGAGGAAAAGGGTATACGGGGCGTTGCATATGACATGGAGGATGACGAAGAAGAGGAGGAAACAATGCTTTCCAAGTTGGAGTTCCGAATTCCGGCGGCTATCCTCATCGGCATGAACCTGTTCCTCGGCCTGTTCTCATGGTATACGGTCGATTTGATTCAGAAGGGACTGGAGATGTTCCCGTAAAGAAAACAAGGAGTAACCTATGATTCTTTTACTGACAATTTTATTTCCGATCATTTCGGGAATCATCATCTCCATCCCGGAGATGGAAAACAGAAAGAGACATATTTTCTATGTCGCAGCTCTGTTCATTACGGATATTCTGGGAGCGATCACGATTCTGAACGGAGGCAGTGCCCGTCTGTTCGCGTTCACGGACAAGGTCAGCGCGTACTTTACAACGGACGGAATAGGCAGGTACTTTATGATTTTCGTCATGCTGCTCTACACAGTCGCGTGCTTCTACTCTTTTGAGTATATGAAGATGGAGGAGCGGGAGAATGTGTTTTTCGCATTTTATTTTGTCTGCTTCGGGGCCATGCTGGCGGTGTGTCTTGCAGGAAATCTGGTCACATTGTACCTGTGTTTTGAGATGGCGACGCTCACCTCCATGCCGCTGGTTCTGCACGAGATGACCAAGGCCGCGGTATCCGCGGCACTCAAGTATCTGTTTTATTCGATCGGAGGAGCCCTGCTGGGTCTTCTTGCCGTGTTCTTCGTGACATATTTCTCTGCGGACCCGGGTGCATTCGCTCAGGGAGGTGCACTCGATATGGCAAAAATAGCGGGACACGAGAAGCTCCTTCTTGCCATGGTATTCGTCGGGATCGTCGGATTCGGCACCAAAGCCGGTCTGTACCCCATGCATGGGTGGCTGCCGGCCGCCCATCCGATCGCACCTGCACCGGCATCCGCACTTCTGTCCGGAATCATTGCCAAAGCGGGTATCATCGCGATTATTCGTCTTGTTTATTTTTCGGTCGGAGCGGATTTTATCCGCGGCACATGGGTGCAGTATACATGGATGACGCTATGCATGCTGACGATCTTTATGGGCTCTATGATGGCGTATAAGGAAAAGGTCACGAAAAAGCGTCTCGCCTATTCCACAATCAGCCAGATTTCCTACATAAACCTCGGTCTTGCGCTTCTCACTCCGGAGGGGGCGGTCGGCGGTTTGCTGCACGTGGCTGCCCATGCTACATCGAAAGGCTGTCTCTTCCTCGCCGCAGGTGTGTTCATCTATAAGCTCGGAAAGAGAAATGTCTCTGAACTTCGGGGAATCGGCAAACAGCTTCCGATCACCATGTGGTGTTTCCTGATCGCATCTCTCTCTCTGGTGGGAATTCCGCCTATGGGTGGATTTGTGAGCAAATGGTACATTGCTCTCGCCGCTGTCGGAGACGGCATGGGAATCTACTCGATTCTTCCGCCGGTCATTTTGCTGATCTCAGCTTTGCTGACAGCAGGCTATCTGCTGCCGGTCGCGATCGATGCATTCTTCCCGGGGCATGAGGAAGAGGACTCACACACGGGAAAATCAAAATCAGCCGATAAGCACGGAAAAGATGCGAAAGCCACTACAGTCACCGAGTCCGCTCTCATGTATGTCCCGATGCTCATTCTCTCCGCTGCGGCTTTGTGCGTCGGCATTTTCGGCTCACAGATCGCTGACATAATGATAAAATTCTTCTGAAAGAATCAGAAAATCCTGTATAGATTAGGAGCATTAACGTGAATCAGTACCTGATTTTTGCGCCGATCCTGATTCCCTTCTTAGGAGGCAGCCTGCTTCTTTTGAGACCGATTCGGGACGACCATGTAAGAAATGTATACTGTGAGATCGTGGCCTGTGTCACTTCCGTGACAGTGTGGGCAGTTCTTGTCTATGGATCAAGAACTCCGGTCACGATATACAGTTTCATTGAAGAATTTGCTATAAATTTCAAAGTGGACGGACCGGCGATGCTTTTTGCGGGTATGGTCTCGGTCATGTGGCCGCTTGTGCTTTTGTATGCATTTGACTATATGGAGCATTCGGTCAGAAAGAATGCATTTTTCGCATTTTACGTGATGACCTACGGCATTACACTCGGGATCGCCTTTTCTGCGGACCTTGTTACGATGTATGTCTTTTTCGAGATGCTGACTCTGGTCACTTTGCCGCTCGTAGCTCACTATCAGAATCACGCGAGCCTGTTCGCGGGCAGGAGATACGTCGCGTACTGTATCGGAGGCGCTTCACTGGCATTTGTCGCCGTTGTCATGGGCACCATGGGAGGCGGCGGAGATTTCGATTACGGCGGAAGTCTTTCCGGTATTTTTTCGGATGATCTGATGCGTATCATTTTCATGTTCGGCTTCTTCGGATTCGGAACAAAAGCAGCGATTTTTCCGCTTTACAACTGGCTCCCGCAGGCTTCGGTCGCTCCTACGCCTGTCACTGCGCTTCTGCATGCGGTCGCGGTCGTCAACTCCGGCGTATTTGCGGTGATGCGGCTCGCATGGTATGTATACGGACCGGAAGTGCTGCTCGGAACTGCGACGCAGAATATATGTGTGATTGCATCGGAGTTCACACTCGTATTTGCAGCCGTTATGGCGCTCAAGGAGAGACACTTCAAGCGGAGGCTGGCCTACTCGACAGTCAGCAACCTGTCCTATATGCTCTATGGCATCATGCTGATGACTCCGCAGGGGCTGGTCGGCGGACTTGCTCACATGCTGTTCCACAGTGTGATCAAGATGTCCCTGTTCCTCTGCGCAGGTGCATTTATGCATATGACAGGAAATGAATATATTTACGAAGTGAACGGTGCCGGAAGACGGATGCCCTGGACATTTGCCTTCTATACTATGGGGGCACTGTCTCTGACCGGTATCCCCCTGTTCTGCGGATTTATCTCCAAATGGCGACTTATCTGGGCAGGTATAAGCGCCATGACTCCGGTATCGATCGCAGGTACTGTATGTCTTATTCTGTCGGCTTTCCTGTGCGCGATGTATACACTGAATATCAGTATTCGTGCTTTCTTCCCCATGCAGGGGACGGATAACTATGCACATTTTCGGGGGCGGAGAGAGGCAGGCTGGCGCATGCTCGTTCCGATCGGATCCTTTGCGATCCTGAACGTCGTGTTCGGACTGTTTTCGGGACCTGTCCTTGCATTCCTTGAAAATATTGCAATGGGGGTGATGTGATATGGTGATCTCCTTACTTGTGTTCCTGCCGATATTTGTATCTCCCGTCGTTTACATCCTCGGGAGAAGGAATGGAAAGCTTCGCGATGACGCGGTGATCGTTTTCACGTTTTGCATGCTGGCCTTAGCCGTCTTTCAGGCGGTCTCCGTTGCTTCGATTCTTTCTGATGCGGAGGACGCCGCTTCTGCTTCAGGATTACCCGGGTTGGACATTCCCGGAGTATTCGTCTACGGCCTCAGTTTTACAGCCGATGGATTTCGGGCGGTGTACAGCCTTGTCACAGCCATCATGTGGGCGGGTACAACGCTGTTCTCCAAAGAGTACTTTGCCCATGAGAGGGAAGGGCTCGATCGATACTGGATGTTCGTTATCCTGACTCTGGGCGCGACTCAGGGCGTTATGCTCTCAGCGGATCTCATGACAAGTTTTGTATTCTTTGAGATTCTTTCTCTTACCTCCTTCACGTGGGTCATCCACGAGGAGACACAAGGTGCGATCCGTGCCGCGTACACATACCTCTTTATCGCGGTCATCGGCGGACTTGTCCTGTTCATGGGCTTGCTCCTTGTGAGAGAGACTTGCGGGACACTCGCGTTCAGCGACCTTGCCGCGGCAGTCTCATCCGCCTCACAGGATCCCGCGTCCGGACGCAGGATCTTCGCCGGTGCGGTCTGCATTCTGTTCGGGTTCGGCTGCAAAGCCGGAATGTTCCCTGTTCATGTGTGGCTGCCGAAGGCACATCCTGTTGCACCTTCGCCCGGATCGGCTCTTTTGTCCGGTATACTGACCAAGGTCGGTGTGTATGGCATCATCATGACGGCAACGCAGGCTCTGTTCGGGAGCCGGGCGTTCGGACTGCTGATTTTCACACTCGGACTCGTTACGATGTTCCTCGGAGCTCTGCTTGCTCTGTTTTCCGTAAATCTGAAGAGAACGCTGGCATGCTCATCCATGTCCCAGATCGGGTTCATTCTGACGGGTATCGGCATGGCGACATTCACGAACGCGCTCGGCGAGGCACACGGGGAGGAGGGCGTCACGCTGGCACTTTCCGGTGCTATGCTGCATATGGTGAATCATTCTTTGCTGAAACTGGTACTCTTCATGGCTGCAGGCGTTGTGGTCATGAATCTGCATAAGCTGAATCTGGATGAAATAAGAGGCTGGGGACGCAATAAGATTTTCCTGAAGATCGCTTTTGCGCTCGGAGGGCTCGGTATCAGCGGCGTTCCTCTTTTTAACGGGTACATTTCAAAGACTATGCTGCATGAGGGAATCGTGCATGGCATAGAGGTCACGGAGTCAATGGCCGGAATGGGAGGCGTGCATGCATTCTTCCGGATCGGCGAGTGGGTGTTCCTGATCTCGGGCGGATTTACCTTCGCATATATGCTGAAACTGTTCATCTGCGTGTTCCTTGAGAAAAATCGGGATGAGTCGGTGCAGGCAGTTTACGATGAAAATCCGGTCTGCATGAATCTCGCGTCGACCGTCGCGGTCTTCGGATCTTCCCTGTTCATGGTAATCCTCGGTCAGCCGCTTATAATGACGCGTATCGCTGCCCTGATGAACGGTAGAGAGGAGATTTTGGAGTTTGCGGCATTTACTCTTGAGAACCTGAAGGGCGGATTCATCTCGCTCGGAATCGGAGCGCTTCTGTACATTGTTGTTGTGAGGCGCGTGCTTATGCGTGACGGCTCCTATGTAAATCTCTGGCCTGCCGGGTTCGATCTCGAAGATATGCTGTACCGCCCGCTGCTTACAAAGTGGCTGCCGGACATCGGCGGCGCGGTGGCGAGGGTATTCGGAGAGAATCTTATTCTCACGCCGGTCTGCCGCTGCATCGTCTTTTTCGGTTCGCTGATCGGCCGGTCCCTGTGTGACAGTACCGACGCGCTTATTCTCCTGCTGCGAAAGACGATCGTCCGGGAGATGCCCGTGCGTGCCCGCCGGGATATGAACCCGACCCGTACGGAGGTCTTCCTTCGCGATACGAACGAGGCGGTCTCTACGATTTTTGCGAGTTTCTCTTTTGCGCTCGCCATGACCTGCGTCGGCGTGCTCATGATTCTCGGCGTGCTTGCATATGTACTCTTCTTTTAATTTCAGACGCGGAATGCGATAGAAAGGTTCACTATGTCCAAAACAGAACTCAGCACCCTGTGCTACCTTGAACAAGACGGCAAATATCTGATGCTCCACCGAGTCAAAAAGAAGAATGATATCAATAAAGAAAAATGGATCGGAGTAGGAGGGCACTTCGAAGCGGAGGAGACCCCGGAAGAATGTGTGATGCGCGAAGTGCGGGAGGAAACAGGATTTACGCTGAATTCCTGGAATTTCCGGGGAATCGTGACGTTCGTGTCCGGAGACGGAGTGGTCGAATACATGCACCTGTTCACGTCCGATGATTTCAGCGGAGAGATGCATGCCTGCGATGAGGGAGAACTGTTGTGGGTAGATAAGAGTGAGATCCAAAGCCTGAATATCTGGCCCGGTGACAGGATCTTTTTCAAATTGATTGATGAAAATCGTCCGTTCTTTTCACTGAAACTGGTCTACGATGGCCGGGGAGGTCTTCTGACGGCAAAACTTGATGGGAAAGAGTACGATTTCAGTGCTATATTGAAATGAAAAATACAGCCTTACCTGAGAGGATGATGGAGAATGCCTCAGGCAGGGCTGTATTTTTTAATCTGTATACTTTTTTATTTCATCTCATTGGTCGACATGAACTCGCGAAGCCGCTTGAATGTCTCTTCACTTATGTCGTGCTCAATCTTGCAGGCGTCATCCTCAGCTGTTCTTGGGTTCACACCGATATTTTCAAAAAAGCTTGTAAGGACTTTATGTCTGGTATATGTGTGACGAGCGATTTTGAGACCTTCGTCCGTTAGAGTAATATAACCATCCGCATCCATATTGACCAGGCCTTTTTCACGGAGCTTTTTCATTGCAATGCTGATGCTGGGTTTTGAATAGCCGAGTTTATATACGATATCAATGGATCTTACTTTGCCGAGCTGCTCACGTAGCATGAGAATCGCCTCGAGATAATCCTCGGAAGACTCATTATAATTCATTGTTACCTCCTGACTGCCGGATCTGTGAATCAGGCAATGTGTTTGTCGGTTCTAAGCCGCAATATTAGAATACCATAGAAAAAAAAGTATTTCAAGTCTGCATGGCAGGCGTCGACAGGTAGTATGCACTTTCCCGTATGGATGCGTATGAAATGAGATAGTGTCTTTTATAATGTCCTTTATTTGTGTATAATTAACAGTAGTACACGGTAAATTCTTCCGGATACAATCAGTATTTTCATTTGACTTAAGAGGTGACACTTGATGAAAAGATTTCGGGAACTCCTGAATGAAAGGTGGGCGGCGTATACATTTGCAGCATGCAGTGCTGTTATTCTCTATCTGTTGCTCGGCCATATCGGAAATATTGGAGGAGTTTTTGTCAAAATATACAAGCTCACAGGTCCTGTCCTCGGAGGCGTTGTTATTGCGTATCTGATGGATCCTCTGGTCAGTCTGATTGAGAAACCGATGCGTGACTGGTTTCAAAGTGATAACCAGAGGCACGCTGTCGCCGTGGCAGTCGCAGCACTTCTCATCGTGGCGCTGTTCATTTTACTGCTGATTGCCCTGGTGCCGGCTCTGATCGACAGTGTCATGACGTTCGTCGGCAATATCAATGTATATGTCCGCACAGCCGAAAGATTTATCAATTATCTGAATCAAATCGCTTCGGAAAACAATGTTGATATTTCGGGTATTACGACTTATGGTCAGGAAATGTTGGACAGCGTCCTCGATATCCTTCCGAATAGTATCAATACCATTATGACCACATCTCATAGCATGGGATCCAGTATCATCAATCTGATTATCAGCTTCATCCTTGCAATCTATTTCCTGAACGGCAAGGAGAAGATCATGAATGAAATACAGAGACTTCGACATGCGATGTACAATGATGAGACTTATGAATCGCGCACCAAGTTTTTCAGGCGATGCAATGAGATCATGTTGAACTTCGTCATTTATGACATCCTGGATGCATTGATCGTGGCGATTGCAAATGCCGTATTCATGATGATCACCGGGATGAGTTACATTCCGCTGATCTCCACAATCGTCGGCGTTCTGAATCTTCTGCCTACTTTCGGTCCCATCGTCGGTGCAGTGATCGGCGGTCTGATCATACTTCTGAACAATCCTATTCATGCGATGTGGTTCATCATTTTCACGATTGTTCTGCAGACGATAGACGGGTATATCATAAAGCCCAGGCTTTTCGGAGGATCCATGGGAGTATCGGGCGTTGCGATCCTGATCATGATCATCGTGGGCGGAAATCTGTTCGGGGCTATCGGCATTCTTCTGGCCATCCCGTGCACTGCTATCTTTGCATTTTTATATGATGAGGTCATTCTTCCCTGGATCCGTAACAGACGTCTTCAGTATGAAGGTCAGGAAAGCGGCGTCAAGCACAGCGGGCACGAGGAAGTGCAGGAGACACCGGAGGAAGATGCCGCAAACACAGAACAACGTGTCAGGCACAGTGTGCTCGATGAAGCTGTTCACGAAGAAAAACCGGCATTGTGAAACGCCTCCGGCGGATCGCAGACGTGCGCAGCGGAAGGCGCTTACGCCCCGCGCACGTCGCGGCAAGAACACCGAGGCGTTCCTTAAATCGACAGATTACTGAGGGACAGACAGGAAAGGGGTGCTTTATATGAGGAAGAGACCTGTTCGCAAGAAGAATCCTCTTTATAAGAGTTTTGGCTATGCATTTGAAGGTATTTTCAATACGTTCGGTGCAGAGAGAAATATGAAGATCCACTGTCTGATGGCCGTAGCTGTTATAGTCGCGGGTATTATATGCCGGATAACCAGAATAGAATGGTTCATATGTCTTATACTCTTCGGCCTGGTGACAAGTCTCGAGCTCGTCAACACGGCGGTGGAAGCTGTCGTTGATCTTGTAACGGAGGAGAAAAAGCCGCTGGCCAAGAAAGCCAAAGACGCTGCGGCGGGAGCGGTTCTGATCGCAGCGATATTTGCAGCATTGATCGGACTTGCGATATTTGTTCCTAAAGTTCCGGATGCTCTTGACGTGTTCGGAATAAACTGGGATCCCTGGTGATTTTAGAAAAGTGAGGGTAATTATGGAAACAATGGATGAGCGTCGCGATGCGATAGTTGCTCTTGTCAATGAAAAAAGCAACATTACATTTGCAGAACTGAAAAAAAGGTTCCCTCAGGTATCCGATATGACGATCAGGACGGATCTCAAAGCCCTTGACGAGGCGAAGAGAATTGTCCGGGTTCATGGCGGCGCCAAGTCGGTGGAACAAGTCATCGGTAACGACGATCTTCTCGGAAAGAGAGCTGTCAGGAACGTGGAAGCCAAACAGCTCATCGCGGAGAAGGCGATAAAACTCATTCGTCCGAATACGACGGTGTTCATCGATTCCGGGAGTACCACGACCCTGATGGCCAATCTGTTCCCGGATGTACAGTGCGTGATTTTTACGAACAGTCTGAGCTGCGGTATCGAACTCAGCAAACTCACAAAGGCGCGCGTTTACATGGTCGGAGGACTTTTGAATCGAAATTCTCTCAGCGTTGTCGGTTATTCAGCGCTCAAGGAGATGGATCCTGTGAATTATGATATGGCTTTTCTCGGAGCAACGAGTTATGACGACCAGCTTGGCTTTACCTGTGAATCCGCAGAGGACAACGCTATTAAGAGGATGGCCATCTCAAAGGCCGTACAGAACATTATTCTGATGGACGCTTCAAAACTGGGGCGGCGCGGATCCTTCACGATCGGACAGCTTAATGAGGTGACGGATGTTGTGATGGATGGGAATGTCCCCGATGATTTCAGGCAGTCATGCGCCCGCAATAATGTGATGCTGCACTGACACCTGTTTTTCCGGTTCCGTACCAACTGCATTGCTAAATCATAGGAAATGAGTGATGTTGCATAGCACACGGCTTTTCGGAATCGGATTGTTTGCATAGCCTAATCTACAGGATGAGTGCTATAATGAAAACTGTCTTGCGGAAGAGAGGATCTTTTCCGTAAGAATCGAATATTTCGACGGTTCTCCCGATGTTATGCAGGGGACTAAGTCGACCTGGAAAATATCAACCTGACGCAGCAAGCCTGTACCTTGTGCGGAAGCGATGAGACATAACGATGAGGCGGAAATGCAGTATTTCCGTTCCTGTTTGTGTGCTCTGGCGCTCCGCAAAGGGAGCGCCTTTTTCTGTGCTTTAACAGATCGAAAAATCGATTCCGACAGTAAAGGAGTGTCCTATGGAAAACCGAATTGCTCTTATCAGCATCATCGTGGAGGATGCGGAATCAGTTGAGAAAATCAATTATCTTCTGCACGGCTACGCAGATTATATTATCGGCCGCATGGGAATACCTTATCGCGAGGCCGGAGTGAACCTGATTGCGGTGGCAATCGATGCGCCGATCGACACGATCAATACGCTGACCGGAAAGCTCGGAAGACTTTCCGGGGTGAGCGCGAAGGCGGCATGTTCAAATGTTCGCAGGGCATAAGAAGCCGGGATTACCTGCGATATGGGTGCTAAGCCAAGACGGGGTGTGCAATGTTTAAGAAGCAGGGTTCAGTGTTAAGTAAAGCAGTATACACGAGGAGGAATATTCATGCAGGAATTCAGAGAACTGGCAGATAAACTGAACAGAGACAATGACCTTCCGCGTTCTGAGTTTCTCTCCCTGATCGCAATGCGGAGGAACCTTTCTTCAGAAGACCGCAGCTATCTGTACAGCCTCGCCCGGGCGAAAGCCGACCGGGTCTACGGCAAAAATATTTATCTGCGGGGACTGATCGAGTTCACAAACATCTGCCGCAACAATTGCAACTACTGCGGCCTCCGCCGTGACAACCGCAACGTCAATCGCTACCGTCTGTCGAAAGAGCAGATTCTGGAATGCGCCGACCGCGGTTATGATTTAAACTTCCGGACCATTGTCCTTCAGGGTGGGGAGGATCTGCGATACACCGACGATGACATATGTGAGATCGTTTCCGGGATCAAGGAGCGGCACCCGGACTGCGCGGTGACGCTTTCCATCGGCGAGAAGAGCCGTGAGAGTTATGAGAGATATTTCAGGGCGGGCGCAGACCGCTATTTGCTGAGGCATGAGACTGCGAACGAGGAACACTATCGTCATCTTCATCCCGCGGAACTCAGCATGAAAGCCAGAATGGAATGCCTTTATATGCTGAAGGATATCGGCTATCAGGTAGGGGCGGGCTTTATGGTGGGCTCACCCTTCCAGACAGAGGAGTGCTACGCGGACGACTTTGCTTTTCTGCATAAGCTGCAGCCGGAGATGATCGGAATCGGACCGTTCATCCCGCATCACGACACTCCGTTCCGTGATATGCCGAGCGGAACGTTGGAAGATACTTTGTTCTTCCTTGCACTCCTGAGGATCTCATTTCCTGAGGTTCTGCTTCCGGCGACAACGGCGCTCGGCACGATTCATCCGCTTGGCAGGGAGATGGGAGTCAAGGCGGGTGCAAATGTCATTATGCCCAACCTCTCCCCGACCGACGTTCGCAAGGACTACCTGCTGTATGACGGTAAGATCTGCACCGGAGACGAGGCTGCCGAGTGCAGGAAGTGCATGGAGATGAGGATGGAGAACATCGGGTATCACGTGGTCACTTCGAGGGGAGATCACGTGAAGTTTAAAGGTTAATTAACTAAAACTTTCCATGAGTAGTATCTTATCAGTCTCATCATAAAAAAATGCATCGTCGGGACGCTGCACAGCATAAGTTCGATCACGGAAATCGAAGATTTCCTATCTCACTTATTCCGCTCGGTCTCGCTGGCAGCGGTACTAATAAATTTTCTGCGCTTCCGCTTGAAAATTTAAAGTACCGGCCGCTCGACGACGCCCTTCGATTGCATTTTTAATGATTCGACTGTAGCCAAGTATGGATTGGAAAGTTTGAGTTAAAGATCATGTGAAGTTTAAGTAAACTATGTGAAAGAAAGGTGCAAGCGGATGTTAAGAGACCTGCATTTTCCGGGATCAAAACTGAAAAACGAAGCACAGGGGACTGATCCGGGAATTAGAATTGCCGATGCGAACATAAAGCAGCTGTTTCCGGAAGGTCTGGTTTATTCCTCGCCTGCCCGCGGAACCTGGACGATCGCCCACACATCGATGTTGATACCCGGCAGCCATCAGATTTTCGTGTGTCCGAGCTGCTGCCTCAGAGGCGTTGTGCTCTCGGCGGAAGAAATGGGAGCGATGGAGCGCTTCTCGATGCTGGAATTCACGGATGAGCACATCTTGAAGGGCGATCTTGAGTCGATGATCATAGAGGGCGTCACCGAGATCCTTCTTGAGATGGAGAAAAAACCGACCTGCGTTCTGCTTTATACGAGCTGTGTACAGCATTTCCTGAATATAGATCTGAGTCTGGTCTACCGGGAGTCGGCAGCCCGCTTTCCGGATATTGATTTTATTGACTGCTACATGCTGCCGACAATGCGAAAGCATTTCACACCTGAGAAGATGCAGTGGCGCCAGCTGTACAGAGCGGTGCAGCCTCTTCCGGTCAACGAGAAGGCAGTCAACTTTATCGGTTCCTACTATGCGATCGATGCGGATTGCGAATTATATGATCTGCTCGGGGTTCGGGAAGAAGGGGGAGATGCCGGAACCGGTCGGGATGCCGGGCAGGCTGTGGACTCCGATGCTCTCTCAGGCGACTCTTCAGGGAAGGCCGGATTCACAGTGAGGCAGCTTCCGACGCTCGAACGGTACGAAGAATACAAATGTATGGGAGAGGCTCTCGCCAACATCTATTTTAACCCGGTTATTAAGTTCGCCGCAGATGATATGGAAAAGCGTCTCGGTCAGAAAGGCATATACCTTCCGGCACTGTACGATTTCCGGGAAATTGAGCGATGTGAACGGTTGCTGACAAAGGAACTCGGAAGACCGATTCCTGACGATGCGAGGGCGTGGTTCGATACTCTTCGGTATGGAGCGGAGGATGCACTTCTGAAAGCGAAGATGGCAGTCGGGATTCGCGAGATCGCAATTGACGGAGCGGCGGTCACACGTCCTCTCAGCCTGGCGAAGATGCTTTTCAAGCAGGGATTCAGGGTGACCCGTGTGTACGCTGATGCATTTCTTCCGGAAGAAACGGAAGACTTCAGATGGCTTGCGATACATGCCCCTGAGATTCGCATTTACCCGATGACGGATTCGCGAATGCGAAGAGCAGACAGGAAGCCGGAAGGTCCCGGATTCGTAGCGATCGGTCAGAAAGCCACATATTTTACAGGCACGAGACATTTTGTGAATCTCGTGGAAAACGGCGGACTTTACGGATTCAGAGGAATCCGGCGCCTCGCGGAGCTGATCGAGGATGCCGCAAAGCATGAGAAAGATCCGGGCAAGCTTATACAGATCAAGGCGCTCGGGTGTACGGAGAACTGTGCGCGGCTTTCGGCTGTTATGACACCTTAATGGAGAGATAAGAACATGAGAATTGTAAAACGCGTGCTGTCCACGTATTCGGCCGATAACTTCGGCGTGTGCTCCGCTCTCTACGAGCTCGGCGGTCTGGTGGTCATGCACGACGCATCCGGCTGTAACTCCACCTACAACACGCACGACGAACCGCGCTGGTACAACATGGACAGCCTGGTCTTCATATCCGGTCTGACAGAAAAGAACGCGATTTTCGGGAACGATGACAAGCTGATTTCGGATCTTGTCACGGCGGCGCACGAGTTCCACCCTCGCTTTATTGCGGTCTGCGGCGGTCCCCTTCCCCATATCATCGGGACGGATTTCCGGGCGGTCGCGAAAGCGGTCGAGAGGCAGTGCGGAATTCCGACATTCGGATTTCAGACAAACGGCATGGACTCCTATATAAGCGGAGCCGGCCAGGCGCTGGAGGCTCTTGTCAGCATGATGCCGGAGAGAAAGGACGATACAAATACAGGTTCCGCGAAGGTGAATATTCTGGGAGTGACGCCGCTTGATTTTTCCATGAACGGGAGCGTGGAAGAACTGAGAAAACTGCTGGAGAGAAAAGGCTTCAAGGTGGGAAGTACATGGGCGATGGGAGATGACCTCGATCATCTTCTTAAATCCGCTGACGCCTCCGTGAATCTCGTAGTCTCGGCGGTCGGACTCAGAGCGGCAGCTGCCATGGAAAAGAAGTTTGGTATACCTTATGTTGTCGGGCTTCCGGCAGGGAAAAAGGTGACGGAACGAATTGCAGATGAACTCCGAAGGAAGGCGGTATGTGACAGGGAGCACATTGAATATGCCGCAGAATCGCAGAGTCCTGAACAATGTCAGAACGCCGACATCCTTATTATCGGGGAGCCGGTTCAATCGCTTGCGATTCGGGAAACGCTGAGCGTGTCATTCGGAACGGAACATACCCGAATCATCAGCCCCATGCATGGACTGCCGAAGGAAATCATCAGTCTCGGCTGTGAGAAGGTGGAGCTGGAGGACGAGCTCAGAGAGGCGTGTGCCTCTGCGAAACATGTGATTGCAGACCCGCTCTATGCGAGACTGTTGCCGAATGAGCGGGATAAGTTCATTTTCCTTCCACACGTGGCCTATTCCGGAAGATACTACGAGAACGAGGTGCCGATCCTTATTGGGGAACGCCTTGACAGATGGATAGAGAGTGCTATGGCCGGCAATCTGTGAAGGATATAGTGTTTTCAAAATATAGTGTTCTCAAAATATAGTGTTCTCAAAATATAGTGCTTTCAAAATATAGTGCTTTCAAATCAGAATGCTTTTTCGTGAAAAGGATAGATACAACAGAAGAAAACATCCGAATGGAGATATATAGATATGAAGAAAATTGCAATTTACGGAAAAGGCGGCATCGGCAAGTCAACGATGACCGGGAATCTGGCAGCTGCCTTTGCGACGCTCGGTAAGAAAGTCGTTCAGATCGGGTGCGACCCGAAAGCGGATTCCACGATCAATCTGCTTAACGGTGAGCCGCTCATGCCGGTCATGGATTATTACAGGGACCATGACATGGAACCGGATTTCGAACACATCGGCAAGACCGGATTCGGCGGTGTTTTCTGCATCGAGACCGGCGGTCCGACCCCGGGTCTCGGCTGTGCCGGCCGCGGAATTATCGCGACATTCAACCTGCTTGAGGAACTGGATGTATTCGGACGCATCAAACCGGATGTCGTTCTCTATGATGTCCTGGGTGATGTGGTCTGCGGCGGATTCGCTGCACCGATCCGCGAGGGCTATGCCGAGGATGTTCTCATCGTCACTTCGGGTGAGAAGATGGCTCTCTACGCAGCCAACAATATTTCCACAGCGGTAAAGAATTTTGAGGACAGAGGCTATGCGACAGTCCGCGGCGTCATCTTCAACCGAAGAAATATTCCGGATGAGGAGAACAAAGTGAAAGCCTTCGCGGACAGCATCGGAGTTCCGATTGTAGCGGATATTCCGAGGAGCGATGATATCAGTAACTTTGAGGATCAGGGAAAGACTGTGGTCGAAGGGAACCCGGATCTTCCGGTCAGCAGAAGTTTCATCGAGCTCGCGGAGATGCTGCTCAAGGATCCGCCGAAGGAAGAGAAGGAGACGTATCGCTTCTATCATTAATTGCAGGGAGAAGCCGAACTTGGCTAAATCCGAAAGGAACAGATATATGGAACCATTTTATCTCACAGCCGCCGAATTTGCCCGGCGGGGCAGGTCCGATTTTCCGAAGGAAGAATCGCCGTCCCACGCATTGATTTACAGCTCGCCGGCTACATTGTCCTATAATTCACCGGGTGCCAACGGCTACGGCGTCAAGCGCGCAGGCCTGGCTATACCCGAGTCCGTCATGCTCCTGGTATCACCGGGCTGTTGCGGGAGGAACAGCACCATATTAAGCAGCGTCAGCGGTTACAGCGACAGAATGTTCTACCTGCTGATGGATGAGACGGATCTTGTGACCGGACGGCATCTGAAGAAAATCCCGCAGGCGGTCCGCGAAATCGTGGAAGTGCCGGAGAAAAAGCCTAAGGTCGTGGTCATCTGCATCACCTGCGTGGATGCGCTCCTCGGCACAGACCTTGTTCGCATCTGCAAGAAGGCTGAGCAGGAGAGCGGGGTACATGTCGTGCCGAGCTACATGTATGCACTTATGCGTGAGGGTACGAAACCGCCTATGACAGCCATCCGTCAGAGCGTATATTCACTTCTTGAGAAAAGACCTAAGAATCCACATGCGGTCAATCTGCTCGGACAGTTCGCGCCCTACGATGATGACTGTGAGATATATCCCATGTTCCGAAAGGTCGGGCTCACGAAGATACGTGAAATCGGCCGCATGAAGACGCTGGATGAATATCTGGAAATGGGAGAGGCCAATTTCAATCTGGTCCTGAATCCCGAGACGAGGTACGCGGCGGATGACCTGATGGAGCGGCTCGGTATGCCGTACATCGAGATGACAAGATTCTACGATCCGGACCGTATTGCGAAACAGTACGCGCTGCTCGGCGGAGCGCTCGGAGTGAAATTTGATGATACGAAGTGGCATGCGGAAGCGGAAGCGGCTCTTTCGGCGTTCCGCGAAAGACACCCGGAGCTTACATTTGCAGTCGGACAGACTTTGAACGCGAACCCGTTCGAACTCTCGGCCGCTCTTCTGAAGTTCGGATACCGGGTGGAGAGGATATTTGCAAATGCCTCCCCCGATGACCTGCCATTCATTACGCGTATTGCAAATATGAGCCCGGAGACAAGGATTTACACAAGCATCTCTCCGACGATGATGCTTTACAAATGCGAGGGCAGTGTGGACATTACGCTCGGCAAAGACGCCGCATACTATTATCCGGATGCGGCAAATGTACCGTTCTTCTCAGATGTTCAGCCCTTCGGTTACACGGGACTTATGAGATTGCTTCGGGAGATGGAGGAAGTGCTGTGAAAGGATTGATGAAATATCTGTCACCGTTCGCGCCGGATATTTCCGGGGCAACGGAGGTACTTTTCAGGATGAACGGCCTGATCGTCATTATTGATGCGGGCGGATGTACCGGCAATGTGTGCGGTTTTGACGAGCCGAGGTGGAAGACGGAGAGAAGTGCGATCTTTTCCGCGGGTCTGCGCGATCTTGACGCGATCCTCGGGCGGGACGAGGCTATGATGGGCAAGATCGGGGATGTGCTTCGCCTGATGGGAGACGCGGAGTTCCTGGCGCTCGTCGGAACGCCGGTTCCGTCCGTCATTGCCACGGACTATCAGGCTCTAAAACGTATGGGACAGAGAAGGTTCGGAATCAGGACGCTCACGATTCCGACGACGGGTATGGAACTCTACGATAAGGGGCAGGAGCGGGCCTATATGGAGCTCCTCAGAGAGTATATCCGGGATGAGAATCATGCGAGTGACAGCTTAGGACAGGTCTCCGGCGAAAATGAGATTTCCGATGAGGCAGACAGGATATGTGCCATGGGAATCTTCGGAGCGACCCCCATGGATCTGCTTGAATCGGATACGGAGGATATCCTCCGGGAGAGAGTCCTGGGCTGCGGCGGCAGCGATGTCCGCGTGTTCGGACAGGATGTGAAAGACTTTACGGATGCTCCGGGCTTCCGTGAGAATCTGGTCATATCCCCGTCAGGTCTGGCTCCGGCCAGATACCTGAAAGAACGATACGGCGTGCCTTATGAGGTGCGGTATCCGCTGCCGGACAACTATGCCGGATTTCTGCTTGACGTAATGAAAGCGGAAAAGGTCCTGGTAGTCCATCAGGCGGTGCTTGCCGAGACGCTCCGGGCTCAGATAAGCGAAGCGTACCCTGATGTGATCTGCGACACGGCGACATTTTTCATGCCGTTCGGAGAATCAATAGCTCTTAAGGAGGAGGACGACTTCATTCAGCTGGTCAGGGACCGAGACTATGATGTGATCGTCGGCGATCCGCTGCTTGAGCGTGCAGTGCGAGGAAAGCGTTTTGTGCCGCTGCCGCATTTTGCGGTATCCGGCGTTCCGATGTGATAAGCCCTCTGCATAGTCTGTAGGTGTGGTTAAATCATAGGCAGGTGATAAAACATGGAAAAATGTTTACAAATTCGTGTATACGGTATCGTTCAGGGAATCGGATTCCGGCCCTTCGTGAGCAGGCTTGCCGATGAGCTGCAGCTTCGAGGTGACGTCTGTAATAAGGGCTCGTACGTTGAGATCCACGCGCAGGCAGAGGAATCCGTCCTGGATGAATTCAAGCGTCGCCTTGTCTCGGACGCCCCTGCAGTTTCCGCCATAATCCGGCTCGACGCCGAGGAGATCCGGGAGATCCCGGATGATTCTGTCGGTGAATTCGTGGGAGACACAGAACAGGTCGAACGGCAAAGATTTCGTATCATAAAGAGTATGCATGAGGCCGGCGAGATATTTGTCTCCCCGGATCTTGCGATATGCCCGTCCTGCAGGAGAGAACTTCTCGATCCGCGCGACAGGCGGTATCTGCATCCGTTCATCAACTGTACGGACTGCGGACCGAGACTCACAATCCTGGATGGGATGCCCTACGACCGCATCAGGACTTCGATGAAAAAGTTTCCGATGTGTCCGGAGTGCGAGTGGGAGTATACTCACCCGGAAACCAGACGCTTTCATGCTCAGCCGGTGTGCTGTAATGACTGCGGCCCGTCGGTTTATCTGTACGATCTGAGAGAGCATACAGATGAGGACGAAGGAGGAAGCGATTCGACTCACATTACACTGACCGGAGAGGATGAATTCGGTTCCCATCGGGTGACCGCACGAAAAAATGTTGACGGAGGAGATTCAACCCTCATCACACTGACCGAAGAGGATGAATTCGGTTCCCATCGGGTGACTGCCCGTAAAACTGCGAGCGGACTCGATGCAATACGCATTGCCCGTCGAATCATCAGGGAAGGCGGAGTCATTGCAGTCAAAGGTATCGGAGGGTTTCACCTGTGCTGTGATGCGGCAAATGACGCTGCCGTCAGCCGTCTCCGCAGCCTGAAACACAGACCGATGAAGCCTTTTGCCGTCATGATGCGGGATATGGAGACCGTAAAGCGCGAATGCGTCGTCCCGGAAGGAGCGGAAAAAATACTGGACGGCGTTCAGAAGCCGATCCTGATTCTGGATCGACGGACAAGGGGTAAACTCACGGCAAACAGCACGGACGGTAACACGGGCACGCTCCCGGCAGAAGACAGCATGCCGAGAATCAGCAGCCTCATCGCACCGGATAACGACACGGTCGGGGTCATGCTGCCGTACGCGCCGGTTCAGATCCTGCTCTTTAATTTGCCGGACGACGGAGAGATGACGGATACATTTGTCATGACGAGCGGGAATCCGTCGGGTGCGCCTATCTGCCGCAATGATGCACAGGCACTCGAATTTCTCGCGCCGATGTGCGATGCGATTCTTTCAAATGACCGCGACATCCTCCTTCGCGCCGATGATTCCGTCATGCAGTGGGCGTTCGGGAAACCGTATATGGTGAGGAGATCGCGCGGCTATTCGCCGCTTCCTTTCACCGGACCCCGCCACTTCAGGGGAACGGTTCTGGCGATCGGCGGCGAGCTTAAAAACACGTTCTGCCTTGCGAAAGACGAGCTCTATTATCCGTCGCCGTATGTCGGCGACCTTGCAGATCTCCGCAGCGTCCGAGCAATGGGACAGGGAATAGCAAGGATGGAGGAACTGCTCGAGATGCAGCCGGAACTTGTCGTATGTGATATGCATCCGCGCTATAATTCGACTGCTTATGCAGAGGAGACAGGTCTTCCCTGCATGAAAATTCAGCATCACTATGCGCACGTTCTGTCCTGCATGGCGGAAAACGGAGAGACGGGGCAGGTCATCGGTATTTCGTTCGACGGGACCGGTTACGGTACGGACGGGACGATCTGGGGCGGCGAATTTCTGCTCTCCGACCCGGAGAAATTCGAGCGGATGGGTTCGATCGCATCTTTCAGGCAGGCGGGCGGTGACCTTGCTTCGACAGAAGGTTGGCGCGTCGCACTCTCGCTGCTTCTTGACGTATGCGGAAGCGAGGCGGAAGCGGGGGCGGAGGCTGACTTCCTGAACCTGTGCAGTGAACAGGAGAAGAAGGCGGTTTTCTTCATGCTGAGACGAAATGTGAACACAGTCACTTCGACATCGGCGGGGAGACTTTTTGATGCGGTCAGCGCAATCCTGGGAATTCGCAGGATATCAACCTTTGAGGGGGAGGCGTCAATCGCTCTCGAGATGGCGGCGAAGAGTTATCTCAGAGAACATCCGGGATACGGAGAGAAGGAAGCGCTTCAGAGCACCGATTATTCTGACGGCAAAGCCGCGCACTCGAATATGAATGAAAACGGCTTATCTGAAGGTGAAGATTCCCGTTTTCTTTTACCGACAGATGTTATAATAGGAAAGATCCTGTCCGGAGTACACAGCGGTGAGGAGGCCAGTCGGCTGGCCGCTGACTTTCATATCTATCTTGCGGATGGGATACTGCGAGGCGCGGAGCGCATGCGTGATATGACCGGCGTTAACGTTGCTGCGCTCTCGGGAGGATGCTTCCAAAATATGCTGCTTGTAAAGCTCTGCAGAGAAAGACTTGAGGCGGCGGGATTTACCTGCCTTACGCATTCTCTGGTGCCGCCGAATGACGGCGGTATTGCACTGGGCCAGGCCTATGCGGGAATGTGGTACCTGAATGTAGCACATCCGGATCAAAAATGATTGGCGAGACCGCGTGACTACATAAGTGAGACGCTCTTGAATTGGAAAACTTTGAAAAGATTCCTTAGACTTAAGCGGGAATGTGGATAGATAAGAGGAGGAAACAAAAATGTGTGTAGGACTTCCGGCAAAAGTAGTACAGATGAAAAACGGAACGGCAATTGTGGACGCTACGGGTGCCCGTCGTGAGATCTCGACAGAGCTGCTTGAAGACGTCGAGCCCGGTGATTATGTCATGGTGCACGCCGGCATTGCGATCGCTAAGATCACGGCTGACGACCAGACGGAGACACAGGAGCTGATGCAGGGACTGATGTCCTGAACATCGCGGGCAGGAAACGAGGAGGATTGATTTATGAGTGCGGAAAAAACAGCCGCGGAGATCGTACAGGCTTACGATGGTCGGCCGATACGCGTGATGGAGGTGTGCGGCACGCACACACATGCAATATTTGAACACGGAATCCGGAATATGCTGCCGGATAATATACAGCTCATTTCCGGTCCGGGATGTCCCGTGTGTGTTACGGAGACCGGATTCATCGACGAGGCGGTGTGGCTTGCGCTTGAGAAGAACGTGACGATCACGACTTTCGGCGATCTGGTGCGCATCCCGGGAACGGAAATGTCCCTTGCGGGGGCCAGAGCGAAGGGTGCAAAAATCAGGATCGTTTACTCGCCGCTGGACGCAGTGAATTACGCTTCAGAGCACCCGGAGACAAATGTCGTCTTTCTCTCGGTCGGCTTCGAGACGACTGTTCCCGCGGCATGTCTTGCAGTAAAACGTGCGATGGAACTGGGGATTCGCAACTTCTCGCTTCTGACAGCGAACAAGACGATGGACAGGGCTTACCGTGTGCTGAAAGGGAGTGCGGACGCATTCCTGTATCCCGGTCACGTCAGCGCCGTAACAGGTATGAAAATTTATGAGGAGCTGAAGAATGAGGGGATTTCCGGTGTCGTGTGCGGTTTCACCGCGGGAGAAATTCTGACAGCCCTCGCAATGATTGTGAAGAAAATCGGCAGTGGAGAACCGTTCGCTGAAAATGCATATACGCGCGTCGTGACGGAAGAAGGCATGCCGATCGGCAGAAAGCTGATCGAGGAGATCATGGAGCCGTGTGAGGCGGCATGGCGCGGAATCGGTGTGATCGAGGGATCCGGACTGAAGCTCAGGGAGAAGTATGCGGCCTGCGACGCCCGTCTGGTCTATGACATGCCGGAGATCCAGGGCAGACCGAATCCGGCGTGCCGCTGCGGGGATGTCCTGATGGGACGCATAAAACCGTATGAATGTCCGCTGTTCGGAAAGGTATGTACGACGGAGCATCCGGTCGGTGCGTGTATGGTATCGTCCGAGGGAACCTGTTCGGCATACTATAAATACAATATTTGAGGTTCCGGAAAATTCCGAATACGCTATGTCAATGTGATTGTTACGCATGCTTAGGCTCGGCGGATCGCAGACGTGCGCAGTGGAAGGCGCTTACGCGCAACGCATGTCGCGGCAAAAACGCCGAGGCGTTCTTGGATATTCGTATATAATTTGTAATTTGCTGAAAAACATCCTCGAAAGGAGTAAAAATGGATGAATTTATAACACTTGCCCATGGTTCCGGCGGCAGAAAAACCTCGGAACTCATCGGCAGCATGTTCAAAAAATACTTTGAAAATGATTATCTCACCGCAGACGATGCCGCCGTCCTTCCGGCTCCGACCGGAAAGATCGCGATGTCCACCGACGGCTTCATTGTCTCACCTTATGAATTCCCGGGCGGAAATGTAGGTAAGCTCAGTATCTGCGGAACCGTCAACGATCTGGCATGTATGGGCGCTAAGCCGCTTTATCTTACGTGTGCATTTGTCATTGAGGAAGGTTTTCCGGTAAATAAGCTCGAGGAAATCGTCGCAGCTATGGCGAAGACCGCCCGGGAAGCGGGGATCTGTATCGTTGCAGGCGACACCAAGGTGGCGGGCAAAGGACAGGTCGATGGTCTCTTCATAACGACGACCGGTGTGGGGCAGATCGTGGAAGGAGTTGAGACCTCGGGGGCATTTGCAAGACCGGGTGATAAGATCATTGTAACCGGAGACGTTGGTCGTCACGGTACGACCATCCTTCTTGCGCGCGATGAGTACGGAATAGAGGCGAATGTTACCAGTGACTGTGCGCCGCTCTGGGGAACGGTAGAATCGATGATCGGGGTCACGAAGGATCTCCACGTTATCCGCGACGCCACGCGCGGAGGCGTCGGAACAGTGCTATATGAAATCGCGGAAGAGAGCCGGGTAGGAATCCGTCTTGAGAGATCTGCAATTCCGGTCCAGCCGGCAGTCTCCGGTGTATGCGGAATGCTGGGGCTTGAGCCGCTTTATCTCGCATGCGAGGGAAGGCTGGTAATATTTGCTCCGGCGGATAAGGCGGATGAACTCGTGAGTGTTCTTCGGAAAGGTAAGTATTCTGCGGATGCGGCTGTGATCGGAGAGGTTACGGAAGACATGCCCGGACGCGTCAGAGTCCGTACGGCAATCGGTTCGGAGACGCTGCTTCCGCCGCCGGGCGGGGAGCTTCTGCCGAGAATATGCTGACAGGATTTTGTTTGAGGTAAAGCTGTCAGAATGCATAGCCATTCTTGAATCAGAGAAAAATCGCCACATATATAGCAGATGGCATTTTCATATGCCTGCTGTATATGTGGCGATATGTTTTGTTCTTCATCGCGCAATACTCGTGACGTGAGTCTATGGTACACGCGCAGAGTGAAATCTTGCTTCATCGTGAGTACATTCTCGCGATGAAGAGTAAAAGCCTCAGCTCCACAATGCTCCACTGGAGCATGCTTAGGCACGGCGGATCGCATACGTGCGCAGTGCGACAGCTCTTATGATGCGTCTTTGTTTTTGCTGCGCACGATGCGGTGCATCTCGCTGAATACCAGCGCCATACCCATCAGCATCAGAAAACTTCCGATTGTCAGCGATTTTCCTGAATAGATCTTCGACGGAGCTGCGATGGAAAAAACGCCGAGCAGCGCGAAGAGGACTGAAATCAGGATGATTATGATTTTACCCGCTGTGGTCTCCGTGATTGAGAGGGATCTCCGGAAGAATTTTTCAGCAAGCCACAGGAAGAGAATTCCTACAATAATATTTTCCACGAACGGAATAAAAGACGGGTGGCATGCGATGAACATCACGACCAGAAGCGGCGCCAGGAGGAACAGAACCTTTGCCTGCCGTTCCGAGGCGGGCATTTCTTTTCCGCAAATACTGAATATACTCCAGGTAAGCCATGAAATCGCACCGACAGCAGCAGTATATCCGATGATGTGGTAGGAGGCGTCCGGCAAAATAAGGAAGACGAAACCCAGACACAGCATGGAAATGCCCGCAATTCCTGTTCTTGTCGTTAATATGTCGTTTGGCCGAAGCTGACGGACGTGTGTTGCGACTTGCTTTAACAGCTTGCCCAGTACGATTTTGGTCTGACTCTCCACATTGACAAGGGAGTAGAGAATCGTTCCGAATCCTCCGAGACCGCTCTTCGCGATGTCGTCGAGCGTCTCGGCCTTACCTGCCCGGAGCGCGTCGAAGAAATCTTCCGTGAATGTTTCGCGGTCCTCCATATCTGCGGATTCGATCCACTCATCAAAAATCTTCTTATATTCTATGCATTCCGGTGAGAGTTCTTTTTTTCTGATAAATGTGTTTCCCTCGATCTGCCAGGTAAAAGCATTGTGCTGCAGAATGCCGGAACCGCTGCTCGCAACAATCGTAGCCGGAACCGGCGGTTCAAAGAGCATTCCCACGACAGAAAACTCGGGTATGAATCTTTTCATCACAGCGAGGGCTTCGCTGTAGCCTTTTTCCTGACGGAATTCAGGGCAGATTCCGGGACCGTCCGCGTTGTAAATCTCTATAACTCTGTCGCGGTAAGCGTCCGGCAGCATCATTGCGGCATAGAGCGCGAGGTTGGCGCCTTTTGAGTGACCGCCGATTCGCAATTTCTTATCAGTGGTAAGTATTTCGTTGAGAAGATAGTTGAGCGCCATCTTCTGAGCGGGCGTCTCCCGGAAGCTGATCATGAAGTCCTGTCTCCAGTCCTCGATCTCATCACCGGTTCCCCTGTAAGAAATATAACGTGTGCCGTCCGGCAGATCGATGCACAGAGCGGAGAAGAGCAGGTTCTCCTCCTCGTCCTCGACGCTCACATAGTCCGAGAGTATGAGATTTCCGAAGCGCTCGGATTTCCCCATCTCCTTGAGGAGAGCGCGGCATGGTTCGGGATAGGGGGTCGCAAAGCCGGTATCTTCCTTTAGGCATTTTTCGGCTGCCTCCCGCAGTGTCTGGGGTCTTGCCGGTTCCTGAGCGGCAGTTTCCGGAGCGTCATCAGGGTTTTCGGGAGAAGAGCCGTCAGCTTCCGCAGGATCTGCGGTGAGTTCAGCAGAAGGAGTGTCAGCGTCCGGAGCGTCAGCGACGGATTCAGCAGAAGGAGTGTCAGCGTCCTGAGTTTCAGCAATGGGTTCAGCAGAAGGAATGTCAGCGTCCTGAGCGTCAGCAGCGACCTCAGTCGGTGAACACTCAACATCGGCAGCATCGGCGTCTTCCTGAGAAGAGTTGCCTGCAAAGGCTTCAGAAGAAGGAATATCAGCGCCCGGAGCTTCTGCAATGAGCGCCGAAGAAGGAGTGTCAGCATCCGGAGCAACTGCACTGTGCGCAACAGATGTACTGTCGGTACTCGGAGCAACAGCTGCTTGAAGAGAAGTAATATCCGCGTCCGAAGAGGTATTTGAGTTTGCCTGCCCGGAATCGCACTCTTTTACAGAGGAGTACCCGGGCAGGTCCTCTGCTTTCAGGGTTGCGACAGTCAGTATGTTGTCAACCGTCTGTTCGCAAATCTCTCTGAAGGCATTGTCGATCAGCTCTGCTGTGTTGACATCATCCGTATCGGGCACAAGAAAATCGGAGTCATCAGGGATTGGCTCCTCGTACCATTCTATCTCGGAAAGTTTTTTGGTTTCCTCCGGAATTTTTTCCGGAGCATCAGTTCCCTTGGCTTTTTTGATTGCCTCCGCATCTATGTACGGCGGTGAAATGATATTCGTGAAACGGGTATAGGAGAGCATAGCAAGTGCAAGACCGTCCACCTCATTGTAGGGGTGTTCGGCAAATGTTCCGTCTCCCCGCCATTTTAAATAAGAAATTAAATCGCCCATTTTCCTACCTCTTTACATACTAAAGGTATTGTATCATAAAAAGAAAAAGTATATAGACATAAAGAACTAAAACTTCCCGCACCACAGCGCATAAATACGCCTCATTGAAATATTGATTTGCTGGGACGCAGCACGGCGTAAGTTCGATTCCCACTTGTCATGAAGAGACAGGTGGAAGTTTTCGTTAAAGAAACAAAATTGTAATGAAATGTAACGGAAATTTGAGGACCCTGACATTTACATTTTCATGCCGAACTGGTAACATCGATTAAGTTGGGAGGTATTGATATGGGTGAAGAGGTCTTTTTCGCATTGTTCGAATCAATGCGGCGCAATAAAATGATCTCCGGCGTCATCCTTGCTGCCCTGGGACTGATGTTTCTGATCTCGCCGTTGACCTCAATGGTGACGGTGTGCAGGATGGTCGGATGGGCGGCCATGATCGGGGGAACACTCGAAATTGCGGGAGCTGTGAAGGGCACTCCGGGGTTCTGGTTGCAGAATCCTTACTTTTATATAGGTATATTTCTTGCTGTTCTCGGAATTATCGTAGTAAGAAATCCGTACATCGTTTTGGACTGGACGAATCTGATTTTTGGCGTCATTGTTGTTGTGAGCAGCGCCATGAGCCTTCTTCATATGCAGCAGATGCGCAGGTTCACCGATACGACGAACGGTTTTATTACGATTCTGTCGATTGCCGGGATCGTGCTGGGCGCTCTTATTATTCTGAATCCGTTCGGAACGATCAAGCTGCTCAGCAGAATTATCGGAGCTGTTCTTCTCTATGAGGCGGCTGTCAATTTCAGGATTTTTTCAAATACGCGGCTGCTCAATAATGACAACTGATATTCGTCCGGGGAACTTTCAAATGGAAAAAAGTTTCTCTTGACGCTGACCTGTGCCTGTGCTACATTTAATAAGCGACAAGTAACAGGTCCTTTTTTTTTGCTCTCATTTTTTGAGAGAATCAATGAAGGCCGCAAGATTATCATTGGAGGTGTAAAACCGTGCGTACAAGGATAACTTTAGCGTGCACAGAATGCAAGCAGCGCAATTACAACACGAAGAAGGATAAGAAAGAACATCCGGAAAGACTCGAGACTAAGAAGTACTGCAAGTTCTGCCGCAAGCACACGATCCACAAAGAGACGAAGTAATTTAAGGAGCGGGTGAAGAATGGCGGATAAGAAGAATAGCTCTGCAAAGAATGCTAAGCAGGAAAAGAAAAAAAGCTTCTTTCAGGGTGTCAAGCAGGAATGGAATAAGATCGTCTGGCCAACCAGAGATGATCTGACCAAGCAGACGGCACTTGTTATCGTCATCTCCGTAGCGATGGGCTCAATCATCACACTGTTCGACAGTGCAGCCCTTCAGCTGGTCAACTGGCTGATGTCGATCTGAAACGCGTAAACTCACTTTTACATATAAGAGGTAGCAGATGTCAGAAGCGAACTGGTATGTAGTACATACGTATTCGGGATACGAAAACAAGGTCAAGGCCAACATCGAGAAGACCATCGAGAACAGACATCTTGAGAATGAGATTCTTGAAGTGAAAGTTCCGATGCAGAATGTCCAGGAGACAAAGAACGGCGTCACAAAACAGGCGCAGAAAAAGCTTTTCCCGGGTTATGTTCTCGTTCATATGGTCATGAATGACGACACGTGGTATGTAGTAAGAAATACACGGGGTGTCACCGGATTCGTCGGACCGGGAAGCAAGCCGGTCATGCTTGAACCGGCGGAACTGAAATCGCTCGGAATCGGCGGAGGCAAGACGGAGGAAGCTCCGAAGCCGAGAATCATCGTCGATATTGAAAAGGGAGACACAGTGGTCGTCATTGCAGGTGCCTGGGAGGATACAACGGGTGTTGTCCAGAGTGTAAATACTCAGAGACAGACAGTTACCATCAATGTAGAACTCTTCGGGCGTGAGACACCGGTGGAAATTGGATTCGCCGACGTAAAGAAAAAGTAACTTACAGTTAAATGTATTCGAGTGTAATGAGCTTTCCGGAAATGCCGGGACTCATGAAAGTGGAAGGGTGAAAGACCCGACGTTTACCACATAAGGAGGAACCATCATGGCAAAGAAAATTACAGGCTATATCAAGCTTCAGATTCAGGCTGGCAAGGCAACTCCGGCTCCGCCGGTAGGTCCTGCTCTCGGTCAGCACGGCGTTAACATCATGGACTTCACAAAGCAGTTCAACGCCCGTACAGCTGCAATGGGCGACTACATTATTCCGGTCGTCATCACAGTTTACGCAGACAGAAGCTTTACATTTATTACAAAGACTCCGCCGGCAGCAGTCCTCATCAAGAAGGCTCTGAACCTTCAGTCCGGTTCCGGTGAGCCGAACAAGAAGAAAGTCGGAACACTTACGCAGGCTCAGCTCAAAGAGATCGCTGAGAAGAAGATGCCTGACCTGAATGCTGCAAGCCTTGAGGCTGCTATGAGCATTATCGCAGGTACAGCAAGAAGCATGGGTGTTACGGTAGCAGAAGACTGATACATAGTGGAAGGGAAAAACCCGATAGTACCACAAGGAGGAATATAAGATGAAACACGGCAAGAAATATGCTGAAGCATTAAAAGCTTTTGATCGCCAGAACCTCTATGACATGAATGAGGCATGCTCAGTCGTAAAAAAGACTGCTCTGGCTAAATTTGATGAGACAATTGAAGCACACATCCGCACAGGCTGCGATGGACGTCATGCAGACCAGCAGGTCCGCGGCGCTGTCGTTCTTCCGCACGGCACAGGCAAGAGTGTAAGAGTTCTTGTATTTGCCAAGAGCGCAAAGGCTGATGAAGCAAGAGAAGCCGGTGCTGATTATGTAGGTGAGATGGAGCTCGTTCAGAAGATCCAGAAAGAGAACTGGTTCGATTTCGACGTAGTTGTTGCTACACCGGATATGATGGGCGTTGTTGGCCGTCTCGGCCGTATCCTTGGCCCGAAAGGCCTCATGCCGAACCCGAAGGCCGGCACAGTTACTATGGATGTTGCCAAGGCTGTTAAGGAAATCAAAGCAGGTAAGATCGAGTATCGTCTTGACAAGAGCAACATCATCCACTGCCCGATCGGCAAAGCTTCCTTCACAGAAGAGCAGCTGTATGAGAACCTCAAGACTCTGGTTGACCAGCTGATCAAAGTTCGTCCGAGCACAGTTAAAGGCCAGTATCTGAAGTCCATCACGGTTTCCGCAACAATGGGACCGGGCGTCAAGGTTAATCCGGCAAGACTGTAAAAAAAGAGCATAACCGGCTCAAGAGAGCTGACGAGGTCGGCATTTGCAATGAAAAGGAATCAGCAACGGCAGATGCGTTGCGGAATGATTCACCGAAATGGCAAATAAAAGCTTGACAGCCGGTAAACATACATGCTAATATTGCAGAGCATCAAGCCGAAGACAGCAGGTGTCCTGAGGGACGTAAGCTAAGCCGCCTGCCGAGGATTTGATTTCTTAATTGAGATCTTTATGAGTCCCTGTGTCTTTGGATACAGGGACTTTTCCTTTAGTGCTGATGCACGCAAATATTCGAAGAAGGAGGAACTTAGGAACATGGCTAAAGTAGAACTGAAGCAGCCGGTCGTAAAAGAGATTTCCGGAAATCTCGACGGCGCTAAAGCAGCACTGCTTGTTCAGTATCTCGGACTTACCGTAGAGCAGGATACAGCTCTTCGTAAAGAGCTTCGTGAGGCCGGCGTTATCTATAAGGTATACAAGAATACTCTTATGAAGCGCGCATTTGACGGCACAGAGTTCGACGCTCTTGATAAGCATCTCGAGGGACCGAACGCAATTGCAATTTCCAAGGAAGATCCGGTCGCACCGGCAAGAATCCTTGCTAAGTATGCAAAGCAGTACAAAGTTTTCAACATGGTAGCAGGTGTCGTTGAAGGTACTTACTACGATGACAAGCAGCTTGCAGAGCTCGCAAACGTTCCGTCAAGAGAAGTACTTCTTGGCAGACTGTTTGGCAGCATGCAGTCCCCGATCGCGAACTTCGCTCGCGTCATCAAGCAGATCGCAGAGCCGGATGCACCGGCAGAAGAAGCTCCGGCAGCAGAATAATAAGCCGAGGCAGGGAGAGCCGCCAGAGAGATGCCGCATAGCGGCAGCGGCATAATTAAAATTTTAAAATGGAGGAAATTACAATGGCTAAATTAACCACTGAGGAATTTATTGCAGCTATCAAAGAGCTCACAGTTCTTGAGCTGAACGAGCTTGTTAAGGCTTGTGAAGAAGAGTTCGGCGTTTCCGCAGCAGCAGGTGTTGTTGTTGCAGCAGGCCCGGCAGCTGACGCTCCGGAAGAAGAAGAGAAGACAGAGTTCGACGTCGAGCTTACAGAGATCGGCGCATCCAAGGTTAAGGTTATCAAGGTTGTCCGTTCCGCTACAGGTCTCGGCCTGAAGGAAGCTAAGGACCTCGTTGATGCAGCTCCGAAGGTCATCAAGGAAGCTATCAGCAAGGAAGAGGCTGAGGCTCTTAAGAAGGATCTCGAGGAAGCAGGCGCTAAGGTTACTCTTAAATAATCTAAGTTCCTTGTATGTACAGGGGCTGTCGCACCGGGCGGGCAGATCATCACGATCGAGGCTCACAGGGGCGACAGCTCTTTTTTGCCGTCTTCCCCAAAAGAGCACAGTTGTACAATTCAAGCTTCGTTTGCGGGACTCGGAGCGTACTTGAGGCCGACATAATCCCGAAGCGAGGCAATGATATAAAAGTTTACAAAAATATTAAGAAACTCTTTGACAGTTAGTCAGATTTATGTTAATCTGAACAATGCACTATTGTGGCGGAGTGCCGTTATTATTGTGCCCTTTTTTGGGAAGACCGCAAAATAACGCACGTAGGGACGCCTTGCACAATAAATATATAGAAATTACGGGGTGAAACGTCGAATGGAGAAAAACAGAATTCGTCCAATTGAGTCCGGAAAATCGGTTCGAATGAGCTACCAGCGGCGAAGAGAAGTTCTGGAAATGCCCAATCTGATCGAGGTGCAGAAATCTTCCTACGATTGGTTCGTAAATGTGGGCCTCAAAGAAATCTTCGATGACATCTCGCCGATTGAAGACTTCAGCGATAAGTTGAGCCTGGAATTCGTGGATTATGAGCTTTGCAGAGACAAGATCAAGTATCCGATCGAGGAGTGCAAAGAGCGTGACGCGAATTACGCAGCTCCGCTGAACGTCACTGTTCGTCTGCTGAACAAGGAAAACGGCGAAATTAAGGAACATGAAATATTCATGGGTGACCTGCCGCTTATGACGGAAACCGGTACCTTCATTATAAACGGTGCCGAACGTGTTATCGTCAGTCAGCTTGTACGTTCTCCGGGTATCTACTACGGCATTACTCACGACAAGATCGGCAAGAGACTCTATTCCTGTACAGTCATCCCGAACCGCGGCGCATGGCTTGAATATGAGACGGACTCCAACGATGTCTTCTATGTACGTGTCGATCGTACAAGAAAAGTACCGATCACACAGCTGATCCGTGCTCTTGGCCTGGGCACAAATCAGGAAATCATCGAAACTTTCGGCAATGAGCCGAAGCTCGAGGCATCTTTTGCCAAGGACAGCTCCACTAATTATCAGGAAGGTCTTCTTGAACTGTACAAAAAGATCCGTCCGGGCGAGCCGCTGGCAATCGATTCCGCCGAAAGCCTGATTCATGGCATGTTCTTTGATTCCAGAAGATATGATCTTGCCAAAGTCGGCCGCTATAAATTTAATAAGAAGCTTCTTCTTCGCAACAGAATCGCCGGTCACGTTCTGGCAGACGACGTTGTTGATGAGCAGACCGGTGAAATTCTCGCTGAAGCAGGTACAACTGTAACGCGTGAACTCGCAGACAGCATTCAGGATGCGGCAGTGAGCCACGTATACATTGCTGTGGAAGGCGTAGACCGCAAGATCAAGGTCCTTTCTTCCATGATGGTCAACATCGACAGATGGGTGGAAGGCCTGACACCGGAAGACAAGAAGCGTCTCGGAATTACGGAACTGGTATATTATCCTGTTCTCCGTGAAATTCTTGACAATGCCGCAGATAGAAAAGAACAAGAAATTGCGATCAGAAGACGTATCACGGAGCTTATTCCGAAGCATGTCACCAGAGAGGATATTTTTGCATCCATCAACTATAACATGCATCTGGAATATGGCATCGGCAACGACGATGATATCGATCATCTGGGCAACCGCCGCATCCGTGCCGTCGGTGAGCTTCTTCAGAATCAGTATCGCATCGGTCTTTCCAGACTGGAGAGAGTCGTTCGCGAACGTATGACGACCCAGGATACGGACTCTGTAAGTCCTGCATCCCTCATCAATATTAAACCGGTAACCGCAGCTGTGAAAGAGTTCTTCGGATCATCTCAGCTGTCCCAGTTCATGGATCAGAATAACCCGCTCTCCGAGCTGACACACAAGAGACGTCTGTCCGCTCTCGGTCCGGGTGGTCTGTCCCGTGACCGTGCAGGTTTTGAGGTCCGCGACGTTCACTATTCGCATTACGGCCGTATGTGCCCGATCGAGACTCCTGAAGGTCCGAACATCGGTCTGATCAACTCTCTGGCATGCTATGCCCGTATTAACGAGTATGGTTTTGTAGAGGCACCGTATCGTCGTATCGACAAGAGCGATCCGATGAACCCGCGCGTAACGAACGATGTGGATTACATGACGGCGGATGAAGAGGATAACTACCATGTAGCACAGGCCAATGAGCCGCTGGACGAGGAAGGTCATTTTGTCCGCAGGAATGTTTCCGGTCGTTATCGCGAAGCGACACAGGCTTATGACCGCACTATGTTCGACTATATGGATGTATCCCCGAAGATGGTATTTTCAGTCGCTACTTCTCTGGTACCTTTCCTGCAGAATGACGACGCGAACCGTGCCCTGATGGGTTCCAACATGCAGCGTCAGGCCGTTCCGCTTCTCACAACAGAAGCGCCGGTCGTAGGTACTGGTATGGAAGAGAAGGCAGCTGTCGACTCCGGTCTCTGTGTTCTCGCAAAGAGATCCGGTACAGTTACATTTGTAAGTTCCACAGATATCTGGATGACTTACGACGACGGAACAAAAGAGAATTATCATCTGATTAAGTTCTCACGTTCCAACCAGAGCAACTGCTACAATCAGAAGCCGATCGTCAGCAAGGGCGAGTATGTAAAGGCCGGTCAGGTCATCGCGGACGGTCCGTCCACGAGTCAGGGCGAACTTGCGCTTGGCAAGAATCCGCTGATCGGATTCATGACCTGGGAAGGTTACAACTACGAGGACGCGGTCCTGCTTTCAGAACGGCTTGTTCAGGATGACGTCTATACTTCCATCCACATTGAGGAGTATGAGGCGGAATCCCGTGATACAAAACTCGGACCGGAAGAGATAACTCGTGACGTCCCGGGTGTAGGCGATGAAGCGCTGAAAGACCTGGATGAACGCGGTATTATCCGTATCGGTGCCGAGGTCCGTGCCGGCGATATTCTGGTCGGTAAGGTAACACCGAAAGGCGAGACCGAGCTGACAGCTGAGGAGAGACTGCTCCGCGCGATCTTCGGTGAGAAAGAGCGTGAAGTAAGAGACACATCTCTGAAGGTACCGCACGGTGAATATGGTATCGTTGTGGACGCAAAGGTATTTACACGTGCCGAGGGCGACGAGCTTCCGCCGGGTGTGAACCAGTCTGTCCGCATTTACATTGCACAGAAGAGAAAGATCTCCGTCGGTGATAAGATGGCCGGCCGTCACGGAAACAAGGGTGTTGTATCCCGCGTACTTCCGGTTGAAGACATGCCGTTCCTGCCGAACGGACGTCCTCTTGACATTGTGCTCAATCCGCTGGGCGTTCCGTCCCGTATGAATATCGGTCAGGTCCTTGAGATTCATCTGAGCCTTGCAGCCAAGGCGCTTGGTTTCAACATCTCCACTCCGGTCTTCGACGGTGCGAACGAAAGCGATATCCAGGATACGCTGGAGATGGCCAACGACTACGTCAACAGCTCCTGGGAAGACTTCAAGGCCAAGTATGAGGAGAATACAGATCCTGAGCTTATGAAGTATCTCGGCGATCATCTTGAGCACAGAGAACTGTGGAAAGGTGTTCCGATCTCCAGAGACGGAAAGGTACAGCTTCGTGACGGCCGTACAGGCGAGTATTTTGACTCCAGAGTTACGATCGGTCACATGCATTACCTGAAGCTTCATCACCTGGTTGACGATAAGATCCATGCCCGTTCGACAGGTCCGTACTCACTCGTAACACAGCAGCCGCTCGGCGGTAAAGCGCAGTTCGGCGGCCAGCGTTTCGGTGAAATGGAAGTCTGGGCTCTTGAAGCGTACGGTGCATCCTACACACTTCAGGAGATTCTGACTATGAAGTCCGATGACGTTGTCGGTCGTGTCAAGACCTATGAGGCGATCATCAAGGGCGATAATATTCCGAGTCCGGGTATTCCGGAATCATTCAAGGTACTTCTGAAGGAACTTCAGTCCCTCGGACTTGATGTTCGTGTACTCGATGAGAACAGAAACGAAGTACAGCTCAGAGAGACGATCGATTACGGTGAGACAGACCTGAGAAAGGTCATCGAAGGCGATTCCAGAGGAAGCCGCCGTGAGGATCGCGAAGAGCTCGCACGCCACGGATATACGCAGCAGCACTTCGATGAAGATACTGAGCAGCTTGTTGATGAGGATGAGACGGATGATGAGCTGATTGGCAATCCGTATGATGACCTCGATGACGATTACGGGGATGACGATGCATTCCTTGGCGTTGACGATGGTTTTGATGAGGACGAATAATCCTGCCGGCAGGCAGCTATTCAAAGCGAAGACGGTCAGGACCGTCCTGCGCTTACCTCATATTTGCACGAATCTTATGAGATCCGATTAAAACTTGTCACACAGAGAACCGGAGGATGCCGCGGGAGACCGCAGGGGCATGCTCCGGAACATGTGATTTACCAGCAAACCGCACTTTACAGTGCATGGATTGCAAATAATAGCTACGTATCCCGTCAACCGGTTATATATGGGAGGCATATATGGCAGATACATACAACAAGCAGGAAGAGTACAAGCCGGTCACATTCGATGCGATACGCATCGGCCTGGCATCTCCGGATAAGATCCGCGAATGGTCCCACGGAGAAGTCAAGAAACCGGAGACTATAAACTACCGTACGCTGAAGCCGGAAAAAGACGGCCTGTTCTGCGAGCGTATTTTCGGACCGTCCAAGGACTGGGAATGCCACTGCGGCAAGTATAAGAAAATCCGTTATAAGGGCGTTGTCTGCGACCGCTGCGGCGTTGAAGTCACAAAATCTTCCGTCCGCCGTGAGCGTATGGGACATATCGAACTGGCTGCACCTGTTTCACATATCTGGTATTTCAAGGGAATCCCGTCGAGAATGGGTCTTGTTCTCGATCTCTCTCCTAAGACACTGGAGAAGGTTCTCTATTTTGCAAACTACATCGTCCTCGATCCTGCGGACGCCGCTCCGAACATCGTGAAGAAGCAGATCCTCTCGGAGAAGGAGTATCAGGATGCGCGTGAAGCTTACGGCTGGAATTTCCGCGTAGGCATGGGCGCTGAGGCTATTCAGGAATTCCTTAAGGATATCGATCTCGAACAGGAATCCGCTGACCTTAAGAAAGAACTGAGGGAGTCCACGGGTCAGAAACGTGCCCGCATTATCAAGAGACTGGACGCCATCGAAGCATTCCGCGAGTCCGGAAATAAGCCGGAGTGGATGATCATGAATGTTATTCCGGTCATTCCGCCCGATCTTCGTCCGATGGTACAGCTTGACGGCGGACGTTTTGCCACATCCGACCTGAACGACCTCTACAGAAGAATTATCAACAGAAATAACCGTCTCAAGAGACTTCTCGAACTCGGTGCACCGGAGATCATCGTCAGGAACGAGAAGCGTATGCTTCAGGAAGCTGTCGATGCCCTGATCGACAATGGCCGCCGCGGCCGTCCGGTCACAGGCCCGGGCAACCGTGCTCTGAAATCTCTTTCCGACATGCTCAAGGGTAAGTCCGGACGTTTCCGTCAGAACCTGCTCGGCAAGCGTGTTGACTATTCGGGACGTTCCGTTATCGTTGTAGGACCGGAGCTGAAGATTTACCAGTGCGGTCTTCCGAAGGAAATGGCAATCGAGCTCTTCAAGCCGTTCGTAATGAAAGAACTCGTCAGCCGCGGGACGGCTCACAACATCAAGAGTGCCAAGAAGATGGTCGAGAGACTTGAAGGCGAGGTATGGGATGTTCTCGAGGATGTTATCACAGAACATCCTGTCATGCTGAACAGAGCGCCTACACTTCACCGTCTGGGTATTCAGGCATTTGAGCCGATCCTTGTTGAAGGTAAGGCAATTAAGCTTCATCCGCTCGTTTGTACGGCTTTCAACGCTGACTTCGACGGTGACCAGATGGCTGTGCATCTTCCGCTGACAGTGGAAGCACAGGCAGAATGCCGTTTCCTGATGCTTTCCCCGAACAACCTGCTGAAACCGTCTGACGGCGGTCCGGTGGCTGTACCGTCCCAGGATATGGTCCTCGGTATTTACTACCTTACACAGGAACGCCCGGGATCCAAGGGCGAGGGAATGCACTTTGCAAGCCTTAATGAGGCTATACTGGCATACGAGAACAAATATATCACTCTCCAGAGCCGTATCACCGTACGTCGCAGTATGACACTTGAGAGCGGCGAGACAATCACAGGCAATGTTGAGAGTACGCTCGGAAGGTTCCTTTTCAACGAGATCATTCCGCAGGACCTTGGATTTGTAGATCGCGAGGATCCGGCCAATGCACTCAAACTGGAGGTTGACTTCCTGACCGGTAAGAAACAGCTCAAGGCTATTCTCACGAAGGTCATCAATGTTCACGGCGCGACTGTGACAGCTGAAGTTCTCGACAATGTCAAAGCGATGGGATATAAGTATTCGACGCTTTCAGCCATGACCGTTTCCATCTCCGATATGACAGTACCGCCCGAAAAGCCGAAGCTGATCGAAGAAGCACAGGAAACTGTGGATAAGATCACACGGAACTACAAGCGTGGTTTCATCACGGATGAGGAGCGCTATAAGGAAGTCGTATCGACATGGAAAGAGACTGACGATATACTGACAAAGAAACTTCTGGCAGGTCTCGACAAGTATAACAACATCTTTATGATGGCTGACTCGGGAGCCCGTGGTTCCGATAAGCAGATCAAACAGCTTGCCGGTATGCGCGGACTTATGGCTGATACGACCGGTCATACAATCGAGCTGCCGATCAAATCAAACTTCCGTGAAGGTCTTGACGTACTTGAGTACTTCATGTCAGCACACGGTGCCCGCAAGGGTCTGTCCGACACGGCTCTCCGTACGGCTGACTCGGGTTACCTCACAAGACGTCTTGTCGACGTTTCTCAGGAACTGATCATCCGAGAAATGGACTGCTCTGCGGACAGGGATGAAATTCCGGGCATGTGGGTCTCCAAATTTGCGGACGGTAAAGAAGAAATCGAGTCCCTTCAGGAAAGAATTACGGGCAGATTTGCTGCTCAGACTATCTATGACAAAGACGGCAATGTTCTCGTAAAGGTCAACCATATGATCAATCCGCGCAGAGCGGAGCGCGTCATCAAGTACGGCGTTGACGAAAAGGGAGAACCGATTTCAAAAGTAAAGATCCGTACGATCCTTACCTGCCGTTCGAAGCTCGGTATCTGTGTCAAGTGCTACGGTGCCAATATGGCGACCGGTGAAGCTGTTCAGGTAGGTGAAGCCGTTGGTATCATCGCCGCACAGTCGATTGGTGAACCGGGTACACAGCTTACAATGCGTACGTTCCACACCGGTGGCGTTGCCGGCGGTGACATCACACAGGGTCTTCCCCGTGTCGAGGAACTTTTTGAGGCACGTAAACCGAAGGGTCTTGCAATCATTTCCGAGATTCCGGGCCGTGTCAGACTCGAGGAGAAGAACAACAAGCGCGAAGTTATTGTCGTAAACGAGGAAGCAGAAGAGGGATCCAAGGATTACCAGAAGACTTACCTGATTCCGTACGGTTCCAGAATCAAGGTCGAGGATGACCAGATCATTGAAGCCGGTGAGGAAATCACGGAAGGTTCCGTTAACCCGCATGATATCATGAAGATCCGCGGCATTCGTGCCGTACAGGATTATCTGCTCCGTGAGGTTCAGCGTGTATATCGTCTGCAGGGCGTTGAGATTAACGACAAGCATATCGAGGTCATTGTGCGCCAGATGCTGAAGAAGATCCGTGTCGAGAAACAGGGCGATACAGAGTTCCTTCCGGGATCTCTTGTGGATATCCTTGATTTCGAGGATCTGAACGAGCGTCTTGAGGCAGAGGGCAAGGAACTGGCAGAAGGTACGAGAGTTGTCCTCGGTATCACCAAGGCGGCTCTTGCAACGAACTCTTTCATGTCGGCTGCTTCCTTCCAGGAGACGACCAAGGTCCTCACGGATGCCGCTATCAAGGGACGTGTGGATCCGCTGATCGGCTTAAAGGAAAATGTCATCATCGGTCAGCTCATTCCGGCCGGTACAGGTCTTCGCAGATATCGCGGCGTCAAGCTGGATACCGATGCCAGAATCGAAGAGAAGAAGGCAGAGGAGGCTGCGGCCAAGGCGGCAGAGGAACAGACGGCTCCCGTAGCGAATGCTGTCGAACCGGTTGAGGCGCCTGAGAGCGAAGAGGAGCTTTTGATCGAGGAAGAGACAATCGATATAAGCGAAGAGTGATCTTCGAACTACTCACAAAATATTGATTTTTGGTGCTGGCGGGCGTATGCCCGGCAGCACTTTTATTCTTCATCGCGCAATACTCGTGACGAGAGTCTATGATACGCGAGCAAAGAGACACTCGTCTTCATCGTGAGTACAATCTCGAGATGAAGAACTTGTGCGCAGGGCAGTCTGTTGTCTATTTGCACAGATTCGAACCTTAAAACAGCGATTTATTTACACAATAAACTGCTTGACTGAAAAAACCGACTGTAATATAATATTTGAGCGCGCATTGAAACGCGTACATTTTTTGTGTGCAAATGCGCAGGATTAAAGCATTTAACAGCCGAACCCGCCGTGCCATGCACGGACTATGTAAAGGAGGGAAACAGAAAGGAATGCCTACATTTAATCAGTTAGTCAGAAAAGGAAGAGAGACTTCTGCAAAGAAACCGAAGGCACCGGCTCTTCAGAGATCATTTAACTCACTGAAGAAGAAGAGTGTTAAGTCATTTTCTCCGCAGAAGCGCGGTGTATGCACAGCTGTAAAGACTGCTACACCGAAGAAGCCGAATTCTGCTCTTCGTAAGATCGCCAGAGTTCGTCTTTCCAACGGCGTCGAAGTAACATCCTATATTCCGGGTGAAGGCCACAACCTTCAGGAGCATAGCGTTGTTATGATCCGTGGCGGCCGTGTTAAGGACCTTCCTGGTACAAGATACCACATCATCCGCGGTACTCTTGATACTGCCGGCGTAGCAAACCGCCGCCAGGCCCGTTCCAAGTACGGTGCCAAGAGACCGAAGAAGTAAGACATTTAGCAACTGTCATCAGATTCACATAAATAAACTATTAGTACGGTATCCCTAATGTCCCGTTCGGCTGTGGGTCAGATAGAGATTACGTCCGTGCGAACACATAGAATAAAATGTGAGTACCTATGATGAAATCATTATGATTTAGGAGGGAAGTAACGTGCCACGTAAAGGACATACTACAAAACGTGAGACCTTAGCAGATCCGATGTACAACAGCGTACTTGTCACAAAGCTTGTAAATCAGATCATGCTTGACGGCAAGAAGGGCGTTGCACAGAAGATCGTGTACAATGCATTTGCCAAGGTCGAGAAGAAGTCCGGGAAACCGGCAGTTGACGCATTTGAGGAAGCTATGAATAACATCATGCCGGTCCTCGAAGTAAAGGCAAGACGTATCGGTGGTGCTACATATCAGGTACCGATCGAGGTTCGTCCGGAGAGAAGACAGGCGCTGGCTCTTCGCTGGCTGACAACATTCTCCCGCAAGCGTTCAGAAAAGACTATGGAAGATCGTCTTGCAAATGAGATTCTGGATGCACTCAATAACACTGGCGCATCTGTGAAGCGTAAAGAAGAAATGCACAGAATGGCTGATGCTAATAAGGCATTTAGTCACTACAGATTCTAAAGAGAGGAAATCTTAATGGCTGGAACAGGAAGAGAATATCCCCTGGAGAGAACCAGAAACATCGGTATTATGGCCCATATAGATGCAGGTAAAACGACTCTGACAGAGCGTATCCTTTACTATACCGGTGTTAACTACAAAATCGGCGATACACATGAAGGCACAGCCACGATGGACTGGATGGAGCAGGAACAGGAGCGTGGTATTACAATCACATCTGCTGCTACAACATGCCATTGGACGCTGGAGAAGGAAGGCAAGCCGATGCCGGGTGCTCTCGAGCATCGTATCAATATCATTGATACTCCTGGCCACGTCGATTTCACTGTAGAAGTAGAACGCTCACTGCGTGTACTTGACGGCGCGGTAGGCGTATTTGATGCCAAGGGCGGCGTAGAGCCCCAGTCCGAGAACGTATGGCGTCAGGCAGACAAGTATAACGTACCTCGTATGGCATACATCAATAAGATGGATGTCATCGGTGCGAACTTCTTCGGATCTGTCGACCAGATCAGAACACGTCTCGGCAAGAACCCGGTTTGTCTGCAGATCCCGATCGGCGCTGAGAGCGAATTCGAGGGTCTGATTGACCTGTTCGAGATGCAGGCTTACTATTATGAAGGCAAGGACGGCGCTCAGGTCGTTGTTAAGCCGATCCCGGAAGGAATGCAGGATCTGGCCGAAGAGTATCGCAGCAAGCTTGTAGAGCAGATCTGCGATCTGGACGAGGACCTTATGATGATGTACCTTGAAGGCGAGGAGCCTTCCGTCGAGGAGATGAAGGCAGCCCTCAGAAAGGGATGCTGCGAAGGTACAGCTATTCCGGTGTGCTGCGGTTCTGCATACAGGAACAAGGGCGTACAGAAGATGCTGGATGCTGTTATTGAATATATGCCGAGCCCGGTCGATGTACCGGCCATCACAGGCACTGACCTGGATGGAAACGACGATGTACGCGAGTCCTCCGATGAGGCTCCGTTCTCAGCACTCGCATTCAAGATCATGACAGATCCGTTCGTCGGAAAACTTGCTTATTTCCGCGTTTATTCCGGTACACTGAACTCCGGTTCTTATGCTCTGAACTCTACCAAGGGAAAGAAAGAGCGTATCGCACGTATCCTTCAGATGCATGCAAATAAGAGAATGGAGCTCGACAAGGTGTATTCCGGTGATATCGCAGCTGCAATCGGTCTGAAGAACACAACAACAGGCGATACACTGTGCGATGAGAAGCACCCGATCATACTTGAGTCCATGGAATTCCCGGATCCGGTTATTGAGCTCGCAATCGAGCCGAAGACCAAAGCCGGCCAGGACAAGTTGGGCGCAGCACTCGCTAAGCTTGCTGAGGAAGACCCGACATTCCAGCAGCATACAGATCCGGAAACGGGTCAGACAATCATCGCCGGCATGGGCGAGCTTCATCTGGAAATTATCGTAGACAGACTTCTGCGTGAGTTCCATGTTGAGGCAAATGTCGGTGCACCGCAGGTTTCCTACAAGGAGACTTTCGGAAAGGAAGTCGATCAGGAGTACAAACACAGAAAACAGTCCGGCGGTTCCGGTCAGTATGGTCACTGCAAGGTCATCTTTACACCTACAGATCCGAACGCAGACAATCTGTATGTATTCGAAAATACTGTCACGGGCGGCGCTATTCCGAAGGAATATATCCCGGCTGTCGATGAAGGTATTCAGGATGCTATGAAGTGCGGTACCCTTGGCGGATTCCCGGTAGTAGGCATCAAGGCCAACTGCTATGACGGTTCTTACCATGAAGTTGACTCCTCGGAGATGGCTTTCCATGTTGCAGGTTCTATGTGCTTCAAGGAAGCTATGAAGAAAGCAGAGCCTGTTCTTCTTGAGCCGATCATGAAGGTTGAGGTCACAATGCCTGAAGAATACATGGGCGACGTCATCGGCGACATCAATTCCCGCCGCGGACGTATTGAAGGCATGGAAGATGTCGGTAACGGTAAGCAGGTAATCGGCTACGTTCCGCTGTCAGCCATGTTCGGATATGCGACAGATCTCCGTTCCAGAACACAGGGACGCGGTAACTACTCCATGTTCTTTGAACGTTATGAGCCGGTACCGAAGAATGTCGCTGCCAAGATCCTTTCCCACGGAGAGTGATCAATCAGTAAGATTTCCCTGCTGTGCCATTAGCGGCACGGCGGGTAAATGGATAAAGTAAACTTAGAAACTACTTGCAAAGCGTCATGATTTGAAATATAATCATCTTTAGCATTTTGGCGCTGAACAAACTGTGTGCTCTGAATAAAATATAATGAGAAGAGCAAGTCATTAAGGAGGAAATACAAAAAATGGCAAAGCAGAAGTTTGAGAGAACTAAACCGCATGTTAACATTGGTACAATCGGCCACGTAGATCATGGTAAGACAACTCTTACAGCAGCTATCACAGAAGTTCTTGCTAAGAGAGTTCCGTGCCCGGGCAACCAGTTCGTAGATTTCGCGAACATCGACAAGGCTCCGGAAGAGAGAGAGCGTGGTATCACAATCAATACAGCTCACGTAGAGTATGAGACAGAGAAGAGACACTATGCTCACGTTGACTGCCCAGGCCATGCTGACTATGTAAAGAACATGATCACAGGTGCTGCACAGATGGACGGCGCTATCCTCGTAGTTGCTGCTACTGACGGTGTTATGGCTCAGACAAAGGAGCACATCCTTCTTGCTCGTCAGGTAGGTGTTCCGGCTATCGTTGTTTTCATGAACAAGTGCGATATGGTCGACGACGAAGAGCTTCTTGATCTCGTAGAGATGGAGATCACAGAGCAGCTTGAAGAGTACGGTTTCGAGGGATCCCCGATCATCCGTGGTTCAGCTCTGAAGGCTCTTGAAGGCGATGAGGAAGCCGGCGATGCAGTTATGGAACTGCTCGATGCAGTTGATGAGTTCATTCCGGAACCGCAGCGTGAGACAGACAAGCCGTTCCTTATGCCGGTTGAAGACGTTTTCACAATCTCCGGACGTGGTACTGTTGCTACAGGCCGTGTTGAGAGAGGTACTCTTAAGCTTAACGACCCGGTTGAAATCCTCGGCGTTCGTGAAGGCAAGAAGACATCTGTTGCTACAGGTATCGAGATGTTCCACAAGCTGCTTGACTACGCAGAAGCAGGCGACAACATTGGTGTCCTTCTTCGTGGTATTGAGCGTACAGGTATCGAGCGTGGCCAGGTTGTTGCTAAGCCGGGCACAGTTACATGCCATACAAAGTTCACAGGTCAGGTTTACGTTCTGACAAAAGAGGAAGGTGGACGTCATACACCGTTCTTCAACAACTATCGTCCGCAGTTCTACTTCAGAACAACTGACGTTACTGGCGTTATCTCCCTTCCGGAAGGAACAGAGATGTGCATGCCGGGTGACCACGTTGACATGAACATCGAGCTGATCCACCCGATCGCTATGGAGCAGGGTCTTACATTCGCTATCCGCGAAGGTGGACGTACTGTTGGTTCAGGCCGTGTAACATCTGTTGAGGAATAATGTGCACGTTAGCAACGAGCAATAACTAAAACATAAAAATACCCCCCGAGGAGTGCTTGCACTCCGTCGGGGGTTTTTTTATGTTTTAAGTCACGGCGACTGCCGTGACTGAGAAACAGCTCTGCTGTTTCGAAGTGATTGCTCAAAGAAAAAAATATCCCAGTGAGTGCTTGCACTCAACTGGGATCTTTTATTTAATTATAGGGCGATAGCCCGCGGTTGACAGCCCGAAAGGGCTGTCAATGGCTCAATGCCTGAGTATATGGGCAAAATCAAGATAAAAGGAATCCCCGTCACTTACAGGTGACGGGGGTTTTTGTGTTGATTGATGCTGTTTTGATGCTATTTTTCTCATTTTTGTTATCTGAAACTATTACCGGAAGTTTTAGTAGCTAAGTAATAAGATGACGCTACGTCCGGGAATTTATTTATAAGTGATGAGGTAGGATTCTTACATGGAAAAAATGATGATGAGATTGAAAAAGGAAGTATGGCCGTCTATATGTATGTATGCTAGATTTCCTCAAATTTGGCTTTTCACAATAACAATTCTTTTGTCAATTTTTAGTCTTGTCCTTTCCGCGCATTTGGAAAACCAATATTGGGCTTCTATTTGCTCAAACTTATTTGCCGGTTTCGTTACTGGAACTGTATTTTTCTATTAACCGGTGTTCGACAAATATATATAGCTAAATTGGAGATTCGAAATGCTTGGCTAGAATCTCTGCATCTGCAGATCTTAAAATTCAGCGAAATGATGCATAAGCTACAGAACTGGAGAAATGATGATGAAAAAGATTTGGATGACTTTGTATATGACCTTTTATGTGAGGCGCATAGAGTAAATGAGATGATTATTTATGGCAGAAACGATAAAAGGATAGGCTTTGATTGTGTTGAATACTGCAAGAAACATTATGGATATAATGCAATAGAAAAGAGTGAACGAGATGATAGCGTTCGTGACGCGATACAAGAAAGATTCAATTATGATAAAGCTGAAGCAATTCATCTATTTAGGCCACTTCGACACGATTTACTCGAATTAAACGGCAATGTAAATAGTGATATTAAAACTACAGAAATTACTTTACATACCATTACCCGTTCCGTGATTTGATTGCATATAATGTAAAGCAATAAAAGTTAGCGCAACATGAGATGGGAGTGTGGAAGAGGCCGACTATTCATACTATAAAGGGGATAGCCGAAAACCATCCCCTTATAAGAGAAATAATCTCAAAATACCGATTAATCAAAGATAGCTGTGCCCCAATAATTGATATCAGATTGTTCTGGGATTTCAGCATGCAATTTACATTCAATAGTTCTTCGACATATCATTTAAAGAACATTAATATGTGTCAGGATCCTCATCATCGTAGTGCCTTTTCTTGAACGCAAAGCGTTCGTTACGAATTTTTCTTTCTTCTTCTGTTTCCTCTATGAGGTCAGGAAGCATCATATCTTCATACTCTTGAGCCAGCTTTGTAAATCTCTCGTCAATGAGTCTGTTCTTTTCTCTTGTGTCGATATCTGGGTATTCCTCCTCTATTTGATCACTGGCTTTCTGTGCAATCGCGATCATCTGTCTGACATCCCGATAGCGGAGCTGTGAAATAAGTATTTGTTTACGTATTTTGGCTCGTTCAGCAGCGTTCAGATTAATTTTCTCTTTTTTATTAATGAGATAGACTTCGCCTTTTTTATTGCGTCTTTCTCCCAGCCCTCATAAGATTCCAGGCTCATGTAGCAGTCATTGAACTCCTGACGGATGTGCTCGTATTCCTGCATTGTATCAAAAAAGGCTTTGTTCAAGTATACAACGTTGCTTTTACGCTTGTAGATCTTATCAGTAAAAACAAAAATTAAAGGGATCCCCGTCACAGTGATGTGATGGGGATTTTTAAGTATAGTAATGCATATTTTTCCAAGGGAATACAAGCGAGAGGTGTATCGTGATTATATGTATTCTGCAAAGAGATAACCGGGATTTAACATAGTGCAAATGCTAAGACTCGCAACTTTATGCGATTTTCTTGTATAAGAAAGCACAGCGTGTTAAGATATATTTTGCTAATTTTAATAATAATTTGAAAAATTGAGGATTAATCATGTCAGTATCTTACAAAAGGCTTTGGAACCTGCTGATTGAAAGAAACATAAGTAAGGCAGAACTACGAAAAAGAGCGCAGGTCGCGCCTAATACAATGACCAGGCTCGTTAAAAACGAGCCTGTGTCACTTGAAGTACTAGGAAAGTTCTGTCGAGTCTTGAAGGCTGACTTTGGTGACATCATCGAATATATACCGGAAAAGAATGAGGGGGAAGAGCAATGAGTCTCAGCGCAAATGTAAACGAAAAAGCCGGCCTAATCTGGGCCATCGCCGATAAACTGACAGGCGTATACAAGCCGCATGAATATGGGGAGGTCATCCTGCTCCTCACGGTCATCCGCCGCTTCGACTGTATCCTTGCCGAAAAGAAAGATGCGGTCCTTGCAAAGTATGAGCAGGTGAAGAACCTGCCGATGAAAGACATTCTGCTTCGGAATACTTCCGGCTTTGCTTTCTATAATGTCAGCAAATATACATTTGAACGTCTCCTCGATGATCCGGATCATATCGAAGAGAACTTCCGCGACTACCTGAACGGTTTCTCTGAAAATGTCCGCGAGATCATCGAAAAATTCAAGTTCGATGGCCACATCACAACGATGGCAAATAAGAACATCCTCTACATTGTCATCAAGGAGTTCACTTCACCGAAGGCAAATCTTCACCCGGATGTCATCTCCAACCTCGAGATGGGTTATATCTTCGAGGAGATTATCCGTCGTTTCTCTGAAGCACATAACGAGGATGCCGGGCAGCACTATACCCCCAGGGAAGTCATACAGCTCATGGTCAACATTCTCTTTTATGACGATAACGATGTCCTGTCCGGAAATAATGTCGTGAAGACAATCTATGATCCTGCCTGCGGAACCGGAGGTATGCTTTCGGTTGCGGAGGAATATTTGCACAGGCTCAATGCCTCCACGGAAATCATAGGGTTCGGTCAGGAAATCAATGACCAGACATTTGCCATTTGCAAGGCGGACATGCCGATCAAAGGCAATAACGCCGACTTCATCAAGGATGGAAATACGCTCTCCGATGATCAGTTCGAGGGGCAGACATTTGATTATATTTTAAGTAATCCGCCTTTCGGCTGAGAGTGGAAAAATGAGAAGCCGAAGGTCGAGGCGGAGGCGAAGAGGGGATTTGCAGGACGCTTCGGCCCTGGCCTGCCGGCAGCCAGCGACGGTCAGATGCTCTTCCTTCTGACAGCAATTTCAAAGATGAAAGACAGGAGCAAGGGCGGCAGCCGTATTGCCATCATTCACAATGGCTCTCCGCTGTTCACCGGTGATGCGGGCAGCGGTCCGTCCGAGATTAGGAGATATATTCTGGAGAATGATCTGCTGGAGGCAATCGTCGCTCTGCCGAATGATATCTTCTACAACACAGGGATTGCGACCTATATTTGGGTCCTCTCAAACAAGAAGGCAGGCACCAGGCGCGAGGGCAAGGTGCAGCTCATCAATGCAAATAATCTCTATGAGAAGCGCAGGAAATCCCTCGGCAATAAGCGTAACGATATACCGGAGTCAGCCATTCAGGAGATCACGAAGCTTTATGGCGATTTTGCTGAGTCTGATATTTGCAAGATTTTTACAAATGAAGACTTCGGCTACACCAAGATCGTGGTCGAGAGACCGCTTCGAGATGCAAATGGCGAGCTGATTCTCAAGAAAGGCAGGAAGCAGGCGGACTCTGCACTCAGGGATACGGAGAATGTGCCGCTGACTGAGGATATAGAAGAGTACTTTGCGCGGGAGGTGCTGCCATTTGCATCGGATGCGTGGATCGATAAGAAGAAATCAAAGGTGGGGTATGAGATTCCGTTCACCCGTTATTTCTATAAGTACGAGGCACCGAGACCGTCCAGCGAGATCATGGCGGAGATTCTGGAGCTGGAGAAGGAACTGTCCGGAAGCCTGGAGGAGGTGTTTGGGCTGTGAGAGAGATGAAGGATAGTGGGGTGGAATGGTTTCAATAGGTGAATAATGGCGGCTGCTTAATGTGAATCGTCGATTACTAAAATTTGGCATTTACAAGAACAGAAATTCAGACGCTGTCTGAAGGGTTGCATAAAACAGGGCGAGACGCTGATGCCGAATGTGAAAGGAAATTTCATGAAAGAAATACAGAATTATGATGAAGCAGTTAAAGCGATAAAAACAGCCATATTGAACAGTCAGTTTGATGCAGTGAGGGCTGTGAATGAAAAACAACTTATGCTTTATTATGGAATTGGAAAATATATATCCCTTAATTCACGTTATGGATATTGGGGTAAGGGAGCAATTGATGCCATCAGTGAACGCCTCGATAGGGAATTGCCGGGACTAAAAGGCTATTCTGCCAGAAATCTCCGCTATATGAGGACCTTCTACGAGGAATGGTCTTTTCTTGAGGAGAACTTTGAAATAGCGGATACCGTGGAGAAGAAAGAGATAGTCAAATTGGAATCAGCGGGTTCCAAAACTGAAACGGCAATTTGGAACCCGTTGGTGCCAAAACAGACGGACTTTCCTTTTAAGGCCTTTTTTTCCATAGGTTTTTCTCATCATCGGACTATCCTTGCAAAGGTAAAGGATGTTAAGGAACGAATTTTCTATGTAATAAGGTGTTCGGAAGAAAAATATAGTAGAGAAGAACTGACAAGGTCCATTGAGCGCGATGATTATCATCATCTGGGTTCTTTGCCAAATAATTTCGTGAAGACATTGCCGGTGGCTGAACAAGCCTTTCGAGCAATCAATACATTCAAGGATGAATACCTGCTTGATTATATCAATGTGGAGGAGTTGGATGTTCGGGATCGGGCAGATATTGACGAAAAGGTAATAGAGAACTCTATCGTTCACAATATTAAGAATTTTATTTTAACTTTTGGTAAGGATTTCGCTTTCATTCGCAACCAGTATCATCTGGATGCATTTGGAGAGGATCAATATATAGATCTTCTTTTTTTCAACAGGCAGCTTAACTGCCTCGTAGCGGTGGAATTGAAAAAAGGGAAGTTTAAGACATCTTATCTAGGTCAGCTTCAAGGATACCTGAGCGTGCTGGACGGGTTTGAGCGGAAACCCCATGAAAACCCTTCCATAGGTCTGATTTTATGTAAAGATATGAACCGATCTTTTGTCGATTATGTGATACAGGATTATTCGAAACCGATGGGAGTAGCGACTTACAAGACATCGAAGGATATGTCGGAAGAACTTAAAAATGCGCTGCCTGACGTTGAAACTTTAAGGAAGCTGCTTGACAGTGAGGATGTGACAGATTTGCACGATTAAAGAAAGCACTTTATGTTGATAAGCAATATTTAGTAGTGATTAATGGAGCAAACAATGATCAATAGAGGAATGACGGTGACTGCAAATCAAAAAACTACATATGAACGAGTTGGTAATCTCTATGAGAGGTGCAGGAAATCTCTCGGCAATAAGCGGAACGAAATACCGGAGTCAGCCATTCAGGAGATCACGAAGCTGTATGGCGATTTTGCTGAGTCTGAGATATGCAAGATTTTTGCAAATGAAGACTTCGGCTACACCAAGATCGTGGTCGAGAGACCGCTTCGAGATTCAAATGGTGAGCTGATTCTCAAGAAAGGCAAGAAGCAGGCGGACTCTACACTCAGGGATACGGAGAATGTGCCGCTGACTGAGGATATAGAGGAGCACTTTGCGCGGGAGGTGCTGCCATTTGCACCGGTTGCGTGGATCGATAAGAAAAAATCGAAGGTAGGGTATGAGATTCCGTTCACCCGTTATTTCTACAAGTACGAGGCACCGAGGCCGTCCAGTGAGATCATGGCGGAGATTCTGGAGCTGGAGAAGGAGCTGTCCGGAAGTCTGGAGGAGGTGTTTGGAAAGTGAGAGAGATGAAGGATAGTGGGGTAGAATGGATTGGGGAGATACCAATTAGTTGGCAGACATTAAAATTGAAATATTTGGCTAAACAAATTGATTGATTATAAGAAATCTATGATTTATGAAATCGTAACTGGTAAAAAAGAAGTGCCTTAAAATAACTTATATAAGGAGATAACATGGCTATAAGGTTTATGACTATACATAAATCAAAGGGGATAGAAGCGGACTGCGTGTTGGTACTAGCATCGTCAGAAAGTCAATTGTTTAAGTGGCTTGAGATGAATGGAGAAGACATGAAATCTGAGACTGATGAAGACTATCGTCTGGGATATTTTTTACTTAATTATAGGGCGATAGCCCGCGGTTGACAGCCCGTGAGGGCTGTCAAGGGCTCAATGCCTGAGTGAATGATCGACTGCCGTGACTGAGAAACAGCTCTGCTGTTTCGAAGTGATTGTACAATAAACCTCAATCCACCCAAATATCCAACGTCTTCATCAACTTCTCTTTCTTCTCATCTGTAAGCATAAATATCCGGTCTTTAAGAGCGTTATCCAGCGCTGTCTCCTGATAGTCGGAATCAACCATCCCCACAAGATAGTCCAGTGTCACACCAGTCAACTTCGCGTAATAAATCAGTACTCGGAGAGACATTGCAACGCGGTTATTTTCTACGTTGCTGATATAACCCGGCGTAACACCGAGAGCCTGAGCGACCTGAATCTGGGTCAGTCCGTTGCTGATACGCAACGCTTTAATTTTTTTACCTAATGCTTCCTCGTTCATAAGAACTCCTTCTTGAGTGAACAATTTAAACTACTCTCATAGTATATAAGAATATGCACACAAAATCTATATAAATATTAATAATTTATATTTTGGTTTTAAATATACTATTAAGCGTGCATCAAAGAGATTCGAAATCAAAAAAGACTTTGGTAAAACAAAAGGGTCAGACTATGATATTATAGTGTAAAAAGGAGAAAATTATGTCTAAGAAAACAGGTATGATAGCGTTGATTATCGCGATAGCGAGCCTTTGCTGCTCAGTACTCTCGCTTGGTATGATGCTTCGCGGAAGTGGGAACCCGCAAAAGACAGAAACCGGAACAGTTAAGCAGTATGTTATGTATGTCGGAACAAACGACAAGGATACGTATCAGCCGGAACACACCAATGAAGAGGCTAGAGATATCGTGGATGAAATCTGTCTGAAATATTTTGAGGGATATACTCTTCAGGAAGCAATCGGTTCCTGGGTAGATGAAAAAAACAATGCTACGCATGAGTATACTCTGGTATGCTACTTTGACGATGCTGACAGGGATACAGTATATAAGGCTGCCGATGAAGTGATTGAGGCACTCAATCAGAATACAGTGCTGATCGAAACAAATGAGACGGAAATAGATTATTACGGCGGCCGGAACGGTTAAGAAACAGTCGGTTATAGTACGGAGTTTACTAAAAATGAACAGATTTATGAGAAAACGGAAGCTGTACTTTACGCAGGTCACAGCTGTGATCGCGGCTTGTTTGATTGTAATAATCGGAGGACGGATCCTGAACGGAAACCGGTTCGAGATGAGTATTCCATACGGATTTGATCAGGCTGTGATGCAGTCAGAGGATATTCAGATCAACTGGGAAGACGGCAGAGAGATACCTGTCGAGGAGGTTTCGGTTCGAAACGAAAATGAAACGCTGATCGTCCTCAGTCCGGATAAGCCCGGCGACTATATCATGCATGTGAAGAATAATGACGGGAGAGAACTGTTTTATGACGAATTGCATGTAAGCGGGATGCTGACGACGTATTCCATGCAGACCAGAAACTTTACCGGAGACAATGCAGTTATCGCCGGGATCACATTGCTTTTTCTCGGTCTCGCGGTGATCAGTATCATGCGCTTTGTAAAGCTCGGCGGACCGCAGCTGTGTTCCTATGATGCGATCTGGCTTTGCGGCGTCGGCATATTCTGCGCTGTGACAGGGCTGTATTTTCTGAACACTTTTATCAGGCGCATTGTGCAGGCTGAACTGGCCTGGATGAGATTCATCTATGAGACATTCAGTCTTTCCGGCTGGATATTTTCTCTGATTCTCATGCCGGCGATGTTTGCATTTTCAATTCTGATGATCGTGAGTAATATTGAACTTCTGCGGCATGAAAGGGCTCGTGTGCAGAATATTCTCGGATTGGGGATAGGAGTTGCCATTATTGCCTGTGAAATAGTCGGTTATAAGATTCTCAGTATGGATTTCAGCGGATCGGAGATGCAGGTACGCATCTTCTACACACTCAGCAGCATGTATTATACGATATTCACATATTTTGAGTGTATTCTTATCGGATCTGTAGTCTGCGGTCTTCGAGCAGCCAGACACGTCCCGGCACCTGTGCAGGACTATATTCTGATTCTCGGATGCGGTTTCAGAAAAGACGGAACACTGCCGCCGCTTCTCAGAGGACGGGTCGACAAGGCAATCGAGTTCTGGAAAAAGCAGCAGGAGCAGGGCGGAAAAGAAGCGATACTGCTTCCCTCCGGCGGACAGGGCAACGGCGAGCCCATGCCGGAAGCCGAAGCGATGGGAAGGTATCTGCGGGAATGCGGAATCCCGGAGAGGGCCATCCTACAGGAGGAGAAATCCCGCAACACATATCAGAATATGGAATTTTCCAAGAAACTGATCGAGGAGCGCGAGGGGAGTGCCGAAGACAAGAATGTCATATTCGTGACGACGAACTATCATGTATTTCGCAGCGGCGTCTGGGCAGGGCTTGCGAACCTGCGCGCCGAAGGTCTCGGCAGCGATACAAAATGGTGGTTCTGGCCGAACGCGTTCATTCGGGAGTGTGTTGGGCTTCTGGCGAACAGAATCGTACCGGAAGTAATCATATTGATTGTTTTAGTTATACTTTTCGGAGGAGTCGCTACGCTCATAGCATAATTTTAAGAATTCTTTGATACTGTATTCAGCTGATGCATTGTTACGCATATGTGGATGCCTTTGATACTGTGTTTAGCTGAAACATTATTACGCATATATAGATGCACGGGGTTTGCAGGGATTCTGTCTAATCTGATATAAGTTATTGGCAAATGAATTTTGTGATTATGCATAAGTTTTCACTGGACAATTACAAATTCCTTTTTTCCGGCGAGACAAATTTTCTTCGCTGGTACGGGAATACGCTGACGATTGCCGTGTGTATCGGTGTTCTCCACTCTGATTGTTCTCTGCGTGAGCTATGCACTCTCCAGGATGCGTTTTAAGGGAAGAAAATTTCTCATGAGATTCTGGCTCATACTCGGTATGTTCCCGGGCTTCCTTACCATGATCTGCCTGTACTTCCTGCTCAAAACATTCGGCCTTACGCAGGCCGGCGCTGTCCCGGGTCTTATTCTGATTTCGGTCGCTAATTCAGGTATGGGCTATTATGTCTGCAAAGGGTATTTCGACACGCTCCCGAGGTCTCTGGATGAGGCAGCTCTCATTGACGGAGCGTCCCGTGCAAGAATTTTCCTGACGATGGTCATCCCGCTCTCCAAACCGATCATCATTTATACCGCGCTGACGGCGTTCATGGCGCCATGGTGCGATTATGTATTTGCTTCTTACGTAGCGTTCGGTCACGATGCGAGCTACAACGTAGCGGTCGCCCTTCAGCGGTGGGTCGTTACAAATGACTATCAGGGCTATTTCACACGCTTCTGCGCGGGCGGTATCCTCGTTGCAGTACCGGTCACTCTGCTCTTTATGCTTCTGCAGAAGTACTACGTCGAGGGTGTCACAGGCGGTGCGGTAAAAGGCTGAGCGAGAATTTCAGGAACGCCTCGGCGTTCTTGCCGCGACGTGCGCGGCGCCAGGGCGCCTTTCACTGCGCACGTCTGCGATCCGCCGGAGGCATTTTCGTTTGCCTGACATATCATTCGGTGAAAGGAAAGTGATGAAAAAGAAAACTGTGATTTTCGCTGCAATCATTTTACTCTGTGCGTTATGCGCGGGAATTGTGTTATGCAGCAGAAGCGGATATAAAAATGAATCAGCCGAGGCATCTGCACCTGATACCTCGGCCGTTTCTCAGATGAGTCTTGTAAACAGCGCTCTGACTGAGGACGTCCCGGATGATCATTACGGGACCACATATGAGGTGTTCGTATATTCATTTGCCGACAGCGACGGGGACGGGACAGGCGATTTGAACGGTCTGCGCGAAAATTTGGGCTACATTAATGACGGAGATCCGTCATCGGATCTGGATCTTGGCGCCAATGCAATCTGGCTCATGCCGATTTTTCCCTCTCCGACATATCATAAGTATGATGCTGTGAACTACACGGATATAGACCCTGAGTACGGAACACTGGAGGATTTCGATGCTCTGCTCGCGGCGTGCCATGAGCGCGGCGTTGAGGTAATACTCGATCTTGCATTCAATCACACGTCGACGGAGCACCCGTGGTTCAAAGCGGCAAAAGAATACCTGCAGAGCCTGCCTGAAGGAAAGGATCCGGTCAAAGAGGAGTGCCCGTATGTGTGGTATTATGTGTTCTCCCGGGAGAAGTACAACGGCTTTGTGCCGCTGGATGATACCTGGTTCTACGAAGCCAGGTTCTGGGAAGGTATGCCGGATCTTAATCTCAGCACGCCTGAGGTCAGGGAAGAGCTCACAAAGGTCATGAAATTCTGGCTGGAACGCGGCGTTGACGGCTTCCGGCTGGATGCTGTCACATCCTACGTGACGGACAACACCGAGGGTAATATGGAGTTTATGACCTGGCTCGCGGACACGGCGCACGGGATTAAGGAGGATGCATACATAGTAGGAGAGGCCTGGGAGAATCAGGCCGCATACTCGAGGTATTACAGTACTGGCGTGAATTCATTCTTTGATTTCGCTTATTCCGGCGCGGATGGCATTATCGCGTCGGTCGTCAAGGGAAGCCGGTCCGCGAAATCTTACGCGAAATCGCTCGTTGACGAGGAGGAGCTCTATGCTTCTTTCAATGAGAATTTTATCAACGCCCCGTTCTATACCAACCATGATATGGCCCGCAGCGCAGGATATTATGCAAATGATGACGGCAGCCGCACAAAGCTTGCCGGAGCGCTCAATCTTCTTATGACCGGAAATGCATTCGTGTACTACGGCGAGGAGATCGGTATGAAAGGGTCAGGACGGGATGAAAATAAGCGGGCTCCCATGTACTGGATCTCGGAGGAAGAGGCCGCGGAGAGCAGTGCCGTAAGTCAGAATTCCGGATCCGAAGGGGAAGGGCTGTGGGAATTCGGTCCTGCGGCTGACGATAAAATGACTGTAGACATGCTAAGAAAGACTTACGGCCGGGATCTTGATGCGATTATGTGCGACGGTCCGAAAGATATGGAAAACTTCCCCATGAAATTCGGGACTGTGTACGCGCAGATCGGGGAGGAGATGTCTATACACACGTATTACAGGAATGCGATTCATATACGAAATGCTTTTCCGGTGATTGCACGTGGAAAGACGGCAGTGGATTATGACCGATGCAATGACGCGATATGCGCTATGATTCGGGAGGATACAGCGGGCAGGTACGAACCGGTGGAGATATTCGTAAATTCCACGGAACATCCGGCTTCGATCGACATATCCGGTTCACCGTATACCGAACTTGGTGCGGTGCTCACGGTTTCCGGGGATGAGGTCGTACTTGAGGACGGGAAACTTGATCTGCCGCCTTACGGAATATGTGTGACGACACGGGCATAAAAGAAGGGCTGCCGCATCAAAAGAGCAGTGCCGCCGCAATCTGTTGCAGACTTTTGAAATACTGTCTGCAATAGAATGTGGCTTCACACTTTTGATGCGACAGCCTCCGACGGATCGCAGCCGCGCCTTAAGGAAGGTGCTTCGCACCATGCGCGGCGCGGCAAGAACGCCGAGGCGTTCTTGATATTCTACACAAATAAATGACTCACGTCCCTCGGCATTTCTTGTTCCGACAAGTCATGCCGAGGGTTCTTTTATAATGTGAACGGAGCCGAGTGCAGGAACTGTATCATCGTTTCGGATAAGGGACTCTGTTCAAGAAGGAAGGTCTCTGCCTTGATGAACGCAGGAATGAAATACATCCTTGAATTTTGGATGTTTTTCAAGCGGATGCTCAGAAGCAGGAGATATTCTGTGAACAATGAAGCAGTATTATCAAAATGGGAGCACAAAAGGTATGCCTAAGATTAACATAAATCTGCTGAGCCCGTCACCCACTACCTTCGAATATGCACGAAAAATCCACCACAAATTCGTTTATTTTTCCAACTTGAAAAAGAAATGGCTTGATTGTTATAGTGGATTCAGTGTTCAGCATTGCAAACGTCAAGCACTTTTTACAATATTTGGGTTATCTTCGTTTTTTTCCTTTCTATAGGCTCACTGTCAGAGTCAGCGAACCCCTTTAGAATAATAATTCATCTGATTATTTTCTCCAAATCATTTTCATCTGATCATTTTCATCACCCAATCATGTTCTTTGTTAACAGTTTACTTATGTCCCGAAAGGAGATTCTATGTCCGTATTTTCAGTTCCCTCACTTTCCGCACCCGACACTTCCGTTAATGCAAATGCAGTCTCCGGGAGATCTGTCTCCATGAGGCCTGCTATATCCGCTGCCTCACATAGTGAAAAAGATATTACTGCCGATGAAGAGTGCTTCCGCCGCCTTCGGTCATCCCTCATGGGCCGCCTTGATATGGCAGGCGAAGTGAGCGACGAGGAGATAAGGCAGATGATTACGGAGCTTATCATGGAGGAGAGCCGCAGCTCCTATATGAATATCGAGAGAAGGACCGCCCTGTCCAAAGAACTGTTCTACTCGGTCCGCAGGCTCGATATCCTGCAGGATCTGATAGAAGACAAAGCTGTGACGGAGATCATGGTCAACGGACCCGACAATATCTATGTGGAGAAGGACGGTCATCTTTTCAAATGGGACCATCGCTTCTCCTCCCGCGAAAAGCTCGACGATGTGATCCAGCAGATCGTGGGCAAGGTGAACCGTGTTGTAAACGAGTCCAGTCCGATCGTGGATGCCAGGCTGCCAGACGGCAGCCGCGTCAATGTCGTCATTGCTCCGGTCGCTTTGGACGGTCCCGTCCTCACGATCCGCCGCTTTCCCGAGGAGCCCATCACGATGGAAAAGCTGATCCGCTTTGGCAGCATCACGCAGGAGGCGGCGGAGTTTCTCGAAACGCTCGTTGCTGCAGGTTACTCCATTGTCATCGGCGGCGGCACCTCCGCCGGAAAAACTACTTTTCTCAATGCCCTTTCGAACTACATTCCCAAAACAGAACGAATTATTACTATAGAAGACAATGCCGAGCTGCAGATCCAGGGAATCGGAAATCTCGTCCGCATGGAGGCCAAGTCCGCCAACATGGAGGGAGCGACCGAGGTCACCATACGTGACCTTATCAAGTCGAGCCTACGAATGAGGCCGGATCGGATCGTAGTCGGTGAGGTGCGCGGCGGGGAGGCGGTGGATATGTTACAAGCTTATAACACAGGGCATGACGGTTCATTATGCACCGTTCATGCCAATTCCTGCTATGACATGCTCTCGCGATTGGAGACAATGGTCCTGATGGCCTTCCCCCTGCCTCTCGCCGCGATTCGCCGCCAGATAGCTTCGGGTGTAGATATCCTCATTCATCTCGGAAGACTGTCGGACAGGTCCAGAAGGGTTCTGGAGATCGCAGAGATTGACGGAATGAGCGGCGATGAGATCGAGATGCACAGCATTTTCAGATGGAATGACGCGATGGGAACTTTTGAGAAAGTCGGAGATCTGAGACGAATGCACAAGCTCGAAAGAAGCGGGCTTGAACTTCCCCGGATGTCCTGAGAGGGTTTTGTTTATGAAGACTGATTACAGAACGTATCATCCAACGAAAAAAGAATGGGTCTCGCTCATACTTGAGGCCGCTCTGCTCTGTGCTGCCGTCGCCTATCTGTTTTATCGGAATGTCATCGCCATCATCCCGCTCATCCCCCTCGGCATTTTTTATGTGAAAAGCTCCGTGCAGAAGCGCGGCACAGCGCGCCGGGACAAACTCCTGCACGATTTCAGGGAGATGCTCTCCGGTCTGACAGTCGCGCTGCGGGCAGGCTATTCCGTGGAAAATGCCTTTCTGGACGCCGAAAAGAACCTCATTCAGGTAGTCGGCAGGGATTCGGATATGACCAAGGAGCTTATGTGGATGAACGCGCAGATCAGGCTCTCGGTCCCTGTAGAGCGCCTTCTGATGGATTTCGGCCGCCGGTCAGGGGCGGAGGATATTGAGAACTTTGCGGCGGTATTTGCAGCGGCAAAAAGAATGGGCGGAAGCACGGCAGACATCGTCAGGGAGACCGCTGTCACGATCACTTCGAAGATCGATGTCGAGAGGGAGATAGAGACCGCCATCGCCGCCAAAAAATATGAACAGAAAATCATGAGCGTAATGCCTGCCTTCATCATTTTATATATGCAGCTGACATCGCCCGGTTTTCTGTCCGTTATGTATACATCGGCATTCGGCATCATCGTAATGACAATATGCCTTGCGGTATACGGCGGCGCCCTCTGGTGGGGAGCAAAAATTGTCGACATCAAAGTCTGAGAACGGGCAAAGCAGTGCGGCTCGGAAGAGGAGGTAACTATGAGAATTATGTTGATTTACACAATCATACCGATCGCCTTTGTAATTCTGTTTGTACATGTGCGCGGCGGGTTTCTGAAAGCCTCGAAATACATAAACCGAACGCTGCTATCCCGGCTCGCCGTTGACGACGCGAGCGTAAGAACAGCTCTTGTTGTCGTATTTTGTGCAAATGCCGCTGCCGCTCTCGTCACCCTGTATAGCCTGATGAACAATACGGCTGAAGAAGGATATCTCCTGCGTCAGGACCATAACGGTTATGCATACACAGAGAATCTGGAAGTCTCCATATCGGGGGAGCAGAGACCTGTGGAGATCGTCGTGGAACCGAAGGCTTACACCGAAACGGAGAAGGAAGAGATTCTGGATCACGCCGCGGCCAGGCTTCAGAAACGTATCCTCGGTGACCAGCCTGCCTCCCATGTGACGCACGACGTTGTACTCGTCAGTTCCTATGAGGACACGCCGATCGTGATATCCTGGATCACGGACCGGCCGGATATTCTCGACTGGGAAGGGAAAATATGCGACGGCGTTCCGGAAAGCGGGACGGACGTCACGCTGGAAGCGAGCATAGAGTGGGGTGAGCTGGTGCGGGAAGTGAAAATACCTCTGACGGTGTATCCCGAGGAACTTTCCGAAACGGAAGCTTTTCGGAGGAAGGTCAGCGATGCGGTGGAAACAGCCAACAGCACGGAAGACGAGAAACTGGTCCTGCCGGATGTGATCGATGGGGAAAATGTCAACTGGCGGCCCGTGACCAGCGGAGAGGGTCTCATCCTGCTCTTTACAGGTCTTGTTTTCGCAGCTCTCTATCTGTATTCGCGGATCCAGAACCGGGAGATCGAAGCGATGAAGAGGAGAGAGGCGCTGCTCTGCGATTATCCGCATCTGGTGAACAAGCTTGTTCTTCTGCTCAACGCGGGGCTGAGCATGAGAGCTGCATTTGAAAAAATCGCCAGCGACTATCAGCTCTCGCTTAAAAACGGCGGAGCTGTCAGGGAGGGATTTGAGGAAGTCCTGAGAGTCTGCGGCGAGATGGATAAAGGCGTCTCCGAGATAGAGGCCTACCGGCATATGGGAACCCGAACGGAAGAACCTAAGTATAAGACTTTCAGCACGCTGCTCGTCCAGAACATGCGTAAGGGCAGCGGGGAGCTGATCCGGCAGCTTGAGAGAGAATCGACCGAAGCATTCGAGGAGCGCAAGAAGAGAGCTCGTATACTCGGTGAACAGGCAGATACAAAGCTTATGTTTCCGATGATGCTCATGCTCATGGTCGTGTTCGCGATCCTGATGGTGCCGGCGATGGTCTCATTCGGATAAAAAGAAATATTCTCCTGCCGCCATTCAGACATATATGGTGGTTTGTCACAAAAATAAACTTTGTATAGTATTACCTATTGCATTCCCCGAATCCTTGGTTTATCATTCTTTCGGTTTAACTATATCTTGTGGGGATTTATTGTATCTCCACATAATATAGATGTGTGAAAGACTTTACAGATTGTATGAAGTTGAAATACAATTCAGGCGGCGTGAGCAAGTTGTCTGTTGTCTGCCGGTCTACGAAGGATTTGGAAAGACACCGGATGACGACTTGCACAGCCCGGCGGGATAGCCGGGGCGCTGCTTAAATTGTGATATTGATAAGAGTACTACGTTAAGAGGGCGGGGAATACTATGAAGATTATTAAGCGAAGCGGCAAGGAGATGGTATTTGACGGGCGTAAGATCGTCGCAGCAATCGAGAGGGCGAACACGGAAGTTGCTGAGAGACTCCGCCTTAACGGAGATCAGATCAGCTACATCGAACGTGAAGTTGAAGATAACTGCAGGAGCCTGACACGCGCAGCCAATGTCGAGGAGATCCAGGATATGGTCGAGAACGGCATCATGGGCGTCGGGAGGTACGAGGTCGCCAGAAAGTATATCACTTACAGGTATAAGCATGCCCTTGTTCGTCAGGCCAACACGACCGACGAGCAGATCATGAGTCTGATCGACTGCAATAATGAGGAAGTAAAACAGGAGAATTCGAACAAGAATCCTACTGTCAACAGTGTACAGCGCGATTATATGGCAGGGGAGGTAAGCAAGGACCTGACTCGCCGTTTTCTTTTACCGGAAGATATCGTGAGAGCGCATGAGGAAGGACTCATTCATTTCCACGATTCGGATTATTTCGCACAGCGCATGCATAACTGCTGCCTCGTCAATCTGGAGGATATGCTCCAGAACGGCACGGTCATTTCCGAGACCATGATCGAGAAACCCCATAGCTTTGCCACGGCCTGCAACATTGCAACACAGGCAATCGCTCAGATAGCAAGTTCCCAGTATGGCGGACAGAGCATTACGCTGTCACATCTGGTTCCTTTCGTTGAGGTGAGCCGTCAGAAATTCCGCAAGGAGGTCGCTCAGGAATTTGCAGATGCAGGTATGGAGGCTACGGAAGAACAGATTAATACGATTGCCGAGCTGCGCGTTCGCAAGGAGATCAACCGCGGTGTGCAGGTCATTCAGTATCAGGTCATTACTCTGATGACGACCAACGGGCAGGCACCGTTTATCACCGTTTTCATGTATCTCGATGAGGTTCCGGAAGGCAGACTGCGCGATGATCTTGCTTTGGTCATTGAGGAAATGCTGAAGCAGCGCATTCAGGGCGTAAAGAACGAGAAGGGAGTCTGGATCACCCCGGCGTTCCCGAAGCTTATATATGTACTTGATGAGGACAATGTCAGCGAAGGCTCTAAGTATTATTATCTGACAAAACTCGCCGCAAAATGCACGGCGAAGAGAATGGTTCCAGATTATATCTCCGCAAAGAAGATGAAGGAGTTCAAGAACGGTGACGTTTATCCCTGCATGGGGTGCCGTTCTTTCCTGACACCGGACACGACGGGGCTCGCCGAAGACGGAAGCCATAAGTATTACGGTCGTTTTAATCAGGGTGTTGTTACACTGAATCTGGTGGATGTCGCCTGTTCATCCGGCAAGGATGAAGATTTATTCTGGAAACTGATGGATGAGCGCACGGAACTCTGCAGAAGAGCTCTCATGTGCCGCCACGAGCGTCTGCTCGGAACACCGTCCGATGTGGCGCCGATCCTCTGGCAGTATGGTGCGCTTGCACGTCTGAAGAAAGGTGAGAAGATCGATAAGCTTCTATATAATAATTACTCCACGATCTCACTCGGTTACGCGGGTCTCTGCGAGTGCACGAAGTATATGAAAGGCGTTTCCCATACAGATGAAGCGGGCAAGGACTTTGCACTCAGAGTCATGCAGTATATGAATGACAAGTGCGCAAAGTGGAGAGCGGAGACCAATATCTCATTCAGTCTTTACGGAACACCGCTCGAGTCCACGACATATAAGTTCGCGAAATGCCTGCAGAAGCGTTTTGGTTCTATTCCGGGCGTCACGGACAGGAACTATATTACGAACAGTTACCATGTCCATGTGACGGAGGAGATCGATGCCTTTACGAAGCTGAAGTTCGAGTCGGAATTCCAGGCACTTTCTCCGGGAGGAGCCATCAGCTACGTGGAAGTTCCGAACATGATGCATAACATCGATGCGGTTCTGGGAGTGATGGAGTATATTTACGACAATATCATGTACGCAGAACTCAACACAAAGAGCGATTACTGCCAGAAGTGCGGATACGACGGCGAGATTCAGATCGTATCGGATCATGATGGCAAGCTCGTATGGGAATGCCCGGTGTGCGGGAACCGAGATCAGTCCACTATGAATGTTGCGCGCAGAACGTGCGGGTATATCGGAACACAGTTCTGGAACCAGGGAAGAACACAGGAAATCAAAGAGAGAGTGCTGCATCTGTAAAGTACAGCAATAGTTCTCTGAGTCTTGTTCTTAGAAGATTCTCATACGTATAGTCCGGCAGTGAAATACCATACCCTGAGGAATTCCGGGATTATATGGCGGATATCTAATGCGGAGGATACAGCATGTACTATGGCGAGATCAAGAAAACGGATATAGCAAACGGACCCGGCGTCCGGGTCTCCCTCTTCGTGAGCGGCTGTACGCACGCCTGCCGGGGATGTTTTAATGAGCAGACCTGGGATTTTAAATTCGGGCATCCCTACACGGAGGAAGTAGAGGATGAAATCATGGATGCGTTGCGGCCTAAATATATAAGAGGGCTCACTCTCCTCGGCGGGGAGCCCATGGAACCTAAAAACCAGAGGAGTCTTGTAAAACTTCTCGAAAGGGTTCGCAGAGAATATCCGCAAAAAAGCATCTGGTGCTACACCGGATATCTTTTTGACAGAGATCTCCTGAAAGAGAGCAGGGCAAGATGCGAGTATACGGATGAAATGCTGAGCCTTATAGATGTCATTGTTGACGGAGAATTTGAGCTTGACAGAAAGGATATTACGCTGCTCTTTCGCGGTTCATCAAACCAGAGATTGATTGATGTAAAACAGTCGCTTGTTGCCGGAGAAATCGTGCTTGTAGATGAGTCTGCACTCTGAATCAAGAACGCATCGGCGTTCTTGCCGCGACATGCGCTAAAGAGCAGCTATTCCTTTTTACTGAGATGAAATATTCAGTCATATCTTGACGAAATATGGCTTCCATGCTATTTTGAAGCGTGGAAGGTCGAGACGATTCAAGAGCATGTTTGTAGAGGGCCGTTGCGCCGGTGCAGACCGGATGCGACAGCCCTTTTTTAAATCTCTGATGCAGTCTCTGACGCGAAATTCTCGTGACGTGAGTCTGCGATGAATACGCAAAACGGAAGTCGTGTCCGGCAGTAGATACGACATATGGAGGAAATACATGAAAAGGTTAATCGCGCTGCTTTTGGCAGCCGGACTTATGGTATCCGGTCTGACAGGATGTAGTGGTATCGTATCGTCGGGTCAGACAGACGAATCGGTCACGGATTCAGATGAAAGTGATGAGAGCTCTGAATATAAGTTCCGCAAAGATCTTGCCGAGAAGACAATCGGTATTTCGGTGAGTTCTCTTCGCGGTAACTATATGAAAGTCTTCAGGACATCTCTTCTGAACCGGATGAAGAAGCTCGGCTTTAAGGAACAGAATGTTTCGGTTTACGAGAACAACGGAGATCTGGCACTGGAATTGAAAATGATCGATCTTCTCATTGACAGCGATGTCGACCAGCTGCTGATCTGCCCCAATGACTCTGCCGATGTGTCTGCCATTACCGATAAAGTTGTGGCTTCAGGTATTCCGCTCATTTACTTTAATTACGTTCCGGATGAAGCGGAGCGTCAGAGATGGGTTGATAATAACTGGAATGTCTCATGTGTCGGAGGTGACAGAACACAGGTCGGAAAACTTCAGGCTACACTGGTCGCCAGTCTGGGCATGGATCAGCTGGATATGAACAAGAACGGATACGTTGATTATATCCTGATAGAAGGACCTGAAGATAATCCGCTCTCGAGCCTTCGCCGGGAAACCTTCCTGGCTGAGATGAATGAAGCCGGAATCCCGATCCAGTGTCTGGATGATCGCCATGCTGATTGGAACAGGCAGACTGCATTTGAAGTCGTTCAGGAAGACCTGAATACAATCGGAAGGGACATTGAAGTGGTCGTATGCCAGAACGACGCGATGGCGCTCGGCGCTATGCTTGCTATTCAGATGGCTGACCGGATCGTCAGCAGCGACATCTATCTGGTCGGTGTGGATTGTGATCTGGAGGCTATTCAGAATATTCGCCAGGGAACGATGACCGGTTCGGTCTTTATTGACGGAAGCACACAGGCTGCGGCTGTCATAACAAATATAATGAACAACATAGACGGGCTGAAAAATTCGAGGGAGACCTATGTAGACTATGTACTGGTCACGGCAGCGAACGCCGAGAGCGTACAGGGTATTCTTGAGCATCCAGTCTGATATTTAAGCTAAAGGAAAGTGGACCTTTTTATGAATTCAACTGAAAATAAAGAACCGGAGAAGGCTGTTTCGGAACCGAACAGTCCGAATATGGCTGCATCGGAGGATGTAAAGGAAATAAAGGGATATACAGACTCGACCGTAAAAAAGAAAAAAGGATCAGTACTGAGTCTTATACTTACAGTGCCGATACTTTTTGTCGTTGGATTTGCGGCATTATTGGCTTTTACCCTGAGATGGGCACTCTCATTCTGGGCAGATCTCACAATGGATGAGATTGTTTATCACCTCACCACACCGCTCGAAGGAACCGGTGAGGATATTATGATGAAGTTCTACACGTTAGCCCTGTTGCCCGCACTCGCCGTTTTGGCGTTGGTATGCGTGACCATAGTGGTGATCAGGAGAAAACGTGAGAGGTGGTATGGAAGAGCTCTTGCAGTGGTATTTGTCCTGTCGCTGATCGTTGTCGGAATGTCAACCGGTTATGCATGGAATAACCTTAAGATTGATGAATATCTCAAAAATCAGAGCATCACGTCTTCATTTATAGAAGAGAATTATGTGGATCCGAATGCTGTAACACTGACTTTTCCAAAGACGAAGAGAAATCTCATTTATATCTTTCTGGAGTCTTTTGAGACAACATTTACGGATAAAGCGAACGGGGGCGGCTTCGACTTTAACTGCATACCTGAAATGACAGAGCTTGCTCAGAAGTATGAGGATTTTTCGGGCACGTCGAAGAAGCTGAACGGAGGTCATGTACTGCCCGGAACAACATTTACTATGGGTGGAATGTTCGGACAGAGCAGCGGACTGCCTCTGCAGGTGGGACTCAAAGCGCAGGTGCTTGACAACCACGGCGCCATGAATGAGATGTATACGCAGGAGCATTTCTTCCCCGGAATCACAACATTGGGTGATATTCTCGAAGCGGAAGGATATCACAATGTTCTTTTTATAGGAAGTGAAGCTGTATTCGGCGGAAGGAAGCTTTATTATACCGAGCACGGAAACTATGAAATAGATGATTTCTGGTATGCTGTTAACAGGAACTGGCTCGAGGGGAAAGAGAATTCGTGGGGATATGGTGACTGGCGCTTGTTTCTGCAGGCCAAGGAAAGGCTGAAAGAGCTTTCTGCCGAAGACCAGCCGTTCAACCTCACAATGCTGACGCTTGATACACACTTCGAAAATGGTATCCGATGCAAATATTGTGAATTTGAATATCCCGGTAACAGCTATGCAGATGTTTATTCTTGCTCCAGCAGGCAGCTTTCGGAGTTCATTTCCTGGTGCCAGGATCAGGATTGGTATGAAAATACTACGATTATTCTGAGCGGCGATCATACGACCATGGATTCCGATTTCTGTAACGGAGTAGATAAAGAGTATCCGAGAAAAACATTCACCTGTTATATCAATGCGGATGTCGAGCCGGAAGATGCTGCTCGTGAGCGCAGCTTCACTACGATGGATAATTTCCCGACAACGCTGGCTGCGATGGGCGTAAAGATCGAGGGTGACCGTCTCGGCCTCGGAACAAATCTGTTTTCTTCACAGGATACTCTCTATGAGACTTACGGAAAAGAAATGGATGCGGAACTGAGCCGCAGATCTCTGTTCATGGAGCAGGCATCCGAATTTGATCCGAACACGCAGGCTTATAAGAATGCAGTTATCAGGTATAAAGCCAGATATGGTGACGATTCGAGTGTGGACGAATCCGTGGCGGATGACAGCAGTGCGCCCGGTAAGGACGAATCCGTGACGGACGAAAGCAGTGCACAGAGTGCGGACGATTCGACTACCGGTGAGAAAAATCCTGCGGACGCAGCGACATCTGAAGTGGGAGAGAAAACAGATATTACGTATAATTCTCCGTTCCCGGATGATACGGCTGATCTGAAAGAGCATCTGCGCGGAAAAGGCGTAGCCGGTTCGGAACTGATCAAAGATATCATGAAAGATCCCTGGAAGACAGTCAGTGCGAATCTGGTTTCTGTTGAATCTGAGGAAGCTGTCGGATCGGAAGAAGAGCTTATCGCAGATGATAGCATACAGTCGGAAGAAAACCTGGCGGGCGTCGCGAATGTGATCAGCGCCAAAAATGTTGATGATAGTCTCGCTTCCGAAGCATCCGATGATTCTGAAAGTCAGACTGCGGAACCGGCCGGCAAGAAGGATAGCTCAGAGGCAGAGCAGGCACAGGATATAAGCACTGCCACGGAACAGGCCGGCAAGAAGGATAGCTCAGAGGCAGAGCAGACACAGGATATGAGCACTGCCACGGAACAGGCCGGCAAGAAGGATAGCTCAGAGGCAGAGCAGGCACAGGATATGAGTACTGCTGTTAAAACGGCATCAGAAGTTGACAGCCAGGTCACATCAGAGGAATCGGACAGCGATATGGAGGAGGAGGAAACTGAGGAGGCTTTGGAAGGCAGCTGGATCCGCAGTGAAAAGGTTTCTGATAATCCTCTGGAAATCGGGCCCGCTGCCAGACAGATGTATCCGACAATGTTCCGGGATCCGGATTACGGTTTTCTTCCTGAAAGCAAACTCAGGATTGATCCGTACGCGGCTTTTTCCGGAAACCGCCAGCCCAAGACAGAGGCCAGGATAACCACTGAGAGTGTCAAACAGCTGAAAGACTGGATCAGCGAGTGGAACAGCCAAGCTGCCCGCAATTGACGGACGGTCTTATGACGGCTCGGATTTGCTGCGATGAAAGGAGTAGTATGTATATCAAAAACATTAAGGTTTACGGATCTGATATGAAGTTCCGCGAGGGCGGCATCGGCATTTCTGAAGACAGATTTGCAAATACTGTGACGGAAGAATCTCCTGCAGGCGATATTTTTGACGGAAAGGGCTGTTATGCTATTCCCGGACTGATCGACCTGCATTTTCACGGGGCTCTCGGTGAGGATGTCTGTGACGGAACTTCCGAGGCGGTCGAGACGATTGCACGGTATGAAGCATATGAGGGAATAACCGCCATTTGTCCGGCGACCCTGACTCTTCCGGTCGAAGAGCTCAACTCCATACTTGCCAACATGGCAGCCTTCAGAGCACTCCAGAAAGAAGGCAGATTCTCTGACTGTGCCGACCTGATCGGTATTAATATGGAAGGCCCCTTTATCAGTGAGGCAAAGAAGGGCGCTCAGAATCCGGCATACATAATTCCGTGCAATGCTGAAATTGCGGAAGGCTTTGTAAAAGCGTCAGACGGTCTTCTCAAGATCATCGGGCTTGCACCGGAAGATAATCCGGATTTTGAAGCGTATATTGAAGCCGTGAAGGATAAGGTCATCGTTTCTCTGGCTCATACCAATTCGGATTATGATATAGCCATGCGTGCTTTCGCCGCAGGCGCAAAGCATGCTGTACATCTCTACAATGCTATGCCGGAATTTACGCACAGAAATCCCGGAGTAGTCGGGGCTGTTGCAGACACGCCTCATGTCAACGCGGAGATCATCACAGACGGAGTGCATGTTCATCCGTCATGTGTCCGCACGACATTCAAAATGAACGGTGCCGAGCGAATGATTCTGATCAGCGACAGCCTCCGCTCAACAGGAATGCCGGACGGACAGTATGTACTTGGCGGCCAGCCTATCACGAAGCAGGGCAAGTACTGCAGACTTGTGGAGGGCGGTTCTCTTGCGGGTTCAGTATCAAATCTGCGGGAGTGTATGGTAAATGCCGTTAAGGAAATGAAGCTTCCGCTCGAGACGGTCGTGGCCTGTGCTACGATCAATCCGGCCCGGGCTCTCGGTATTGACGACATATATGGTTCGATTGAGGACGGAAAGAAAGCGGATCTGGTCCTTCTCCGTGAGGATCTGTCGCTTGCAGGCGTCATAAAGGACGGTAAGATCCTGCGTGATGAAGAATAAAAACAGAAAGAAGGATGACCTGTGAAAATTGGACGTAATTTGCCGTGCTGGTGCGGCAGCGGTAAGAAATATAAAGCATGCCATATGGCATTTGACGAGAAAATTGCCCGGTTTCAGCATGCCGGACACATCGTGCCCGACCGCAAACTCATCAAAACTGAGAAAGATATTGAAGGCATTAAGAGGAGCGCAGTGATAAATGTAGCGGTCCTTGATGAAATCGGTGAAAAAATTAAGGCAGGCATGTCAACGCAGGAAATCGATGATATTGTCATGAATACCACGAAAAAGATGGGAGGAATTCCGGCCGATCTCGGGTATGAAGGCTTTCCGAAGAGTGTGTGCACCTCAATCAACGATGAAGTCTGCCACGGGATCCCGTCAAAGGATATTATTTTGAAGGACGGGGATATTGTCAATGTTGACTGTTCCACGATCCTTGACGGGTATTTTTCGGATTCTTCCCGCATGTTCATGATAGGAGATGTGAGTCCGGAGAAGAGGAGACTTGTCCAGGTGACGAAAGAGTGTGTTGAGGTCGGCATTTCCAAAGTTGTTCCGTGGACTCTTCTGGGGGATATGGGTCATGCAGTACATCAGCACGCACTTGACAACGGATATTCGGTCGTTAGAGAAATCGGCGGTCACGGGTGCGGAAATGCTTTCCATGAAGATCCTTTTGTCAGCTACGTTTCGAAGCCCGGGACGGAAATGCTGATGGTCCCCGGGATGGTATTTACAATCGAGCCCATGGTCAATATGGGAACGGACCGTATTTATTGCGACGAGGAGAACGGTTGGACTATCTACACGGCGGATCACCTTCCGTCCGCTCAGTGGGAAGTGGAGGTGCTTGTCACGGAGACGGGATGTGAGATTCTCTCTTGGTGATGAATTGTGAAGTTTTGGTGAAACTTTTCATAAATTCGGGTCTTGTTTGAGAATTTTATATAAAAACACTTTATTTTTACCGGGTTTTACGCGATAATGAGGGCAGGGATTTTCAGGGATATGAAGTTGACTCATACATATCCGAACATTGCAAGCAGTGTTAAAAATTATTAAAAAATGGGTAAAACGGAGGTAGTAACATGAAGTTATCAGACGGACTCAGAACAGTGTTTCTTGCAGGTATCGGTGCAGTCGCAGTAACAGGAGAGAAATCCAAGAAGATTATTGATGATCTCGTCAAGAAGGGTGAGCTCACATATGAAGAAGGAAAGATCCTGAATGAAGACCTTGCAAAGAGTTTCAGCGAAAAAGTCAATGAAGGCAGCAAGAAAGTAGCTGAACGTGCAGGAAAGCTGAATATTACGAGAGATAACGTCAGAGCACAGATTCGAGATGCGATCGTCAATATAGACAAGATGACACAGGATGAAAGAGATTTCCTTCGTGCAAAACTTGATGCGGCGGATAAGAAAGCAAGCGAGTTAGCCGAGCAGATCAAAGAGGACGCTGAAGAAGTTATCGAAGCTATCAGGAAAGATGCTACGGCTGACGGGACTGCGGAAGCAGAGCAGGAAGACGCTATCGAAGATGCTGAAAAGGCAGTAGCCGACATCGTCGGTGAATCGGATCCGGAGGCTGCCGAGGAAGCGGCTGAAATCGTAGAGGCTATCGAAAAGGACGCTCTCAGCGATGACACAGCGGAAACAGAGCAGGAAGACGCCATCGAAGCTGCAATCGATGCAGTGGCAGGCAAGGATGAGGAATAATTCAAGAACATCTCGGCGTTCTTGTCGCGACGTGCGCGGCACGTAAGTGCCTTAAACAGCGCACGCCTGCGATCGCCGGGGTATTTGTTACGAACGGGATCACAGGAATTTAGGACAATTTAAAGGAGGATGACGAGCCGTTGGGTCTGTTTTTCACGGCAGGCATCCTCCTTTTATGGACTAAATATTAATTATTTGGCGAAGTATTCTTCCGGAGTGATTTCAAAATATTCACAGATCTTGAAGAAAAGTGCCATGGAAGGAAGCATTTTTCCTTTTTCAATGCGGTTGATATAACTTTCGCTTTGTCCCAACGTCAGACTCATCTCTCTTGCGGAAACTCCCTTCTTTTTCCTGAGAGATGCCAGTTTGTTCCTAAATGCCTCTTCATACATGTCATTACCTCATTAGTCAATACGTAGTTAGAAAGTTAACAGTTAAATACAATAATAGTATTTTCTTTGAGTATACATGATGAATGGATACCAAACAGATACTCAGAAGACATAAAAACAAAAAATAGGAAGAGGAGGCGGCTATGCACAGAACTTTAAAAAGAGCAGTCAGTATATTTTCGGCAGCATTCCTTGTAACAGGGATTCTGGGAGGATGCGGTTCATCAGGAACGACGGCTGCTGTAAATGACCAGACGACATCTTCTGCGACGACTGCAGTCGAGGCGGATCACAAGGCGGAAGTTACACTTGTGAGCTTTGCAGGAAAGATGCTTACAGTGGATTACGAGGGGAAAGAGTATACTCTCGACATTTCAAAAGCGATCATAAACACGAATGTCATGCACTCCGGTGATAAGCTGATTATCTATTATGACGGGGAACTGAGTGATGATACGAGCAAGTTCACGGTCATTTCCGTGGAGAACACCAATGTCGAGATGGATGACAGCAACGAGATTGTCGGAACGCTTGAAGAGATCACAATGAATTCCATTACGATCCGCACGAATGACGGCCGTGTGATCACATTTAATGCCAACAATGCCGAGCATTCTTTCAGCTACGGCGTGAATGAAGGAAACTGGGTGACGGTCATTTATGACGGTCAGCTAAACGGAACGGATACGACCAATCTGGCTGTTACAAAAATCCACGACGAGGACACAGAGCATGTAAAACAGGTCAAGGCTCAGACGACGATCGAAGAGGTGAACGATACTGTCTATGCTCTTGAGTATACTTATGTGAGATCTTCCTACATGATGGCTTCCGAGGTCGTCGGATCCCTTGAAGCGGGACAGCAGGTACAGCGGACAGGACACTGCAACAATGGCTGGGACCGTATCATCTATGACGGGAAGGAGGCGTATGTTTACGGACGTCTTCTCACAACTAACCCGAATGAAGTCGGCATGAAGGGATCCTACTCGTCCCTGTCCCAGAAAGTCAATATCAAGTCACTTTCCGAGACGGTCTACGCGAAGGCGGACGCCAACGTACGCGAGGGTTATTCCACAGCATCTAAATCCATCGGTGCTCTGAAAGCAGGATCTTCCGTTACTCGCACCGGTATCTGTGACAACGGCTGGTCCCGCATTGACTACAACGGAAGAGACGCATATGTCTACAGTGATCTGCTGACAACCAAAAACCCGAACTCGGAAGTTCAGGGAGTAACGATCACAGCCGTGAATGAGACTGTCTATGCGGTTACAGACGCAAATGTACGCGAATCTTTCTCCGTTGACTCCAAGGCTGTAGGTGCTCTTCGCTTCGGAGAAAATGTTGTGCGCACCGGTATCTGCAGCAACGGCTGGTCCCGCATCATCTACAATAATAAGGATGCATATGTTAACAGCGATCTGATCTCCAAGACGAACCCTGTGGAAGTTAAAGTCGTTAAAATATATGTGACGAAGGGCTATGCATGGGCTGTCACGGACGCAAATGTCCGCGAGTCCTTCTCTGCTGAGTCGAAAGCCATAGGTCTTCTGAAACAAGGTGAAGGCATTGAAGTAACGGGCGTTACTGACAATAACTGGACGCGTGTGAACTATAACGGAAAGGTTGGATATATCCATGTCGACCTGCTGACGAGCACCAACCCGAATCCGCCGGCGCCGACGAAGGCGCCGACTAAAGCTCCGACGAAGGCACCGACCAAAGCTCCGACGAAGGCACCGACCAAAGCTCCGACGAAGGCACCGACCAAAGCCCCGACGAAGGCACCGACCGCAGAACCGACCGTGGAACCGACCGTGGAACCGACTGCAGAGCCGACTGCAGAGCCGACCGTGGAACCGACAACAGAGCCGACCGTTGAGCCGACTGCAGAGCCGACCGTGGAACCGACTACAGAGCCTACTGCCGAACCTACCGAAGAGCCGGCTGATGACAGTTCAGTGATCGATGAAAGTTCTGTACCTCCTATTCCGGAAGAGAGCTCCGTAGCTCCTGTGCCTGATGACAGTTCTGCAACGGATGAACCGAAAGATGATAAGGATACCGAACAGATCACAGGAACAGTAGTGGGTTATGACATTGATACAGTAACCATCCAGGTCGAAAACGACGGATCTGAATCTCAGGGCGATGACACTGTCGAGGAGGAGCCGAAGGTCGAACAGCCGGAAGGCACCGAAGATGAATATCCGTCTATTACGTATGACGAGGCTGAGGGTGAAGAGAGCACCTATATCACATTTGATATCACAGATGCTTCTCAGGACTATGCCGACGGTATCAACGAAGGCAATGAAGTTACAGTCAGCTACACAGGCGACCTTGATGATATGGATTCCGTACAGGCGACAAATGTCTCTGACAGCGATGCCGGAACGTCTGCATCCAGTTCCGTATTCCGCGGCAGTGTCGTTTCAACTACTGCAAATACGGTCACGATCAAGACCAACGACGATGTATCCATGACTTTCAGCTATGATTCACTCTCTGATCTAAACCTTGCAGAAGGTGAAAATGTTAAAATCACGGCAGATATGAATTCTGCCGCACAGGATCAGAATGTAATCAAGGCAAGCAAAATCGAGAGAGCATAACGTGGTCTGCAGATGAGAAAAGTGAGGCTGCTGCACAGCGTGCGGCAGCCTCTTATCTATGATACGCACAGTGGTGTGAGAGGACGGGGATAATCATCGCTCCTGCTCAATCGGGTGCTGCATCTACACAAATATATCAAATCATATTTTTAATCTAAAAAGCGCATGAGAGGGAGACTTGAATATGACAGATCGTTACAGAGAAACTGCGGAAGGGCTCATTACATTTCTCGGGAAATGCCCGAGCTGCTTTCATGCAGCTTACAGTATACGGGAGATGCTACTGGATGAAGGATTTACGGAGCTTTATGAGACTGACCGGTGGGAACTCACACCCGGCGGCAGATATTTTGTCATGAGGAATCATTCGTCCGTTATATCATTCAAAATTCCCGAAAGAGCTCAGAAGAATACAGGCTTTTTGATTACCGCTTCTCATGCGGATTCACCGTCTCTGAAGATCAAGGAAAACCCGGAAATGAAAACCGGAGAATACTTCATCAAGCTCAATGTGGAGAGATACGGCGGTATGCTGATGGCACCGTGGTTCGACAGACCGCTTTCAGCTGCCGGAAGAGCAGTTGTCCGTAATGAGGATGAGGATGGGTGCCGTCTGGAGGAAAGGCTTGTGAATATCGACAGGGATCTGCTCATGATTCCCTCACTGGCAATCCATATGGACAGAGAGGCAAATGCCGGTCACTCCTATAGTGTACAGACCGAACTGTGCCCAATCTTCGGTGACGAGAGTGCTTCGGGAAAGTTCAGGGAGATCGTCGCTGCAAATGCCGGTGTTTCGGAGCCGGATCTTCTGAGCTATGATCTGTTTCTGTATAACCGTGACCGCGCAAGCATCTGGGGCGCTTCCGAAGAATACCTTTCGGCTTCAAGGCTGGATGACCTCTCATGCTGCTACGCGACGCTGAAAGGATTCCTCGCCGCTGACGGATGCAGCCGGATTCCGGTCCATGCGGCATTTGACAATGAAGAGGTCGGTTCGGGCACCAAACAGGGAGCAAATTCTACTTTTCTCTATGAAACACTCGAAAGGATCGCCGGCGGAAGGGAGGAACTCGCAAGGGCAATTGCTCAGAGCTTCATGGTCTCCGCAGATAACGGTCATGCCCTGCATCCGAGCTACATGGAGAAATCGGATCCAGTGAATCGCCCGAGGATGAACGGCGGGATTGTGATCAAGGAGGCGGCGAACCAGAAGTATACCACCGATGCGGTATCGAAGGCTGTGTGCGCTGAGATCGCCGGACGGGCAGACATTCCGGTGCAGTATTATACGAACCGCTCGGATATACCGGGAGGTTCTACTCTCGGAAATATATCCGGTTCACATGTCTCCTGCGACACGGTGGACATCGGGCTTGCTCAGCTTGCAATGCATTCTCCGTATGAGACGATGGGGGTACGCGATGTGTGGTACATGACTGCATTTGCAAAATCCTTTTTTGAAACGGATCTTTACAGAAAAAACGGGATCTGGGTCATTTCGGACAGCAGTTGTGATTGACGATATATACATTACAGAATGCAAGAAATATCCGACAAAAATAATAGCTATGCGACAAAAAGTATGATAAAGTCGATTACGGATTGTTCCGTGCTTACGCACTCCCACAATCCTGTCCTACATTCGCAATTCGTGGGGCCCCCTCCCCACTTCTTGCTCATGTAGGGTGTGCCCCAAGTATCATTCTTTCCACTCGAGCAAGCTCGGTGTCAGAATGATACTTTTGGCGCTGTAATCATATTATGGTATTCTCGTTTAGAATACTGACAAACAGGCAGATAGCATTGCAGTTTGATTCATCACTTGGTTAAGAGACACAGGAGTTTTTTATGTCGGTAGTATTTCACGAAGAAAGCAGGACCTTTTCAATAAACACACAAAACAGTACTTATCAGTTCAAAGTCGGCCGATACGGTCATCTCCTTCATCTGTATTACGGGAGATCCATGCAGGAATCTGCGGATTTTCTGATTGTACCTGTGGATCGGGGTTTCTCCGGAAATCCGTATGAAGCCGGGGTCGATAAGACATATTCACTGGATTCATTTCCGCAGGAATTACCGACGAACGGTACCGGTGATTACCGGAGCCCGGCCGTGATCATTGAGAACGCGGACGGTACCGAGGCAGTTGACTTCAGGTATACGGGATATTCGATAGAAGACGGAAAATATAGTTTATCCGGACTTCCGGCCGTATACACCGAAGGTTCGGAAAATGCGCAGACGCTTCGCATATATATGGAAGATCCCTTCACGCATGTAAAGGCGGAACTCCTTTACGGTGTCCTTCCGGAGATCGATATCATCACCCGCGCCCTGATTATTCGCAACGGCGGAGAAGGTAAGATCTACCTGGAAAAAGTTCAGGGTGCTGTGCTGGACTTCGTAACAGGTGATTATGATCTGATCACTTTCCATGGAAGGCATACTATGGAGAGAGTCCCTGACAGGACGCCTGTCGGACACACGAATCAGTCTGTATGCAGCCGGCGGGGAATGTCGTCCCACCAGTACAACCCGTTTGTCATTCTTGCAGATCGGTCTGCCAACGAGGATGCAGGTGACTGCTGGTCTATGGCATTTGTGTACAGCGGAGGCTTCAAGGCGGAATGCGAGAAAGACCAGTATGACCAGACAAGGCTCCAGATGGGTCTCATGGATGAAAAGTTCAGATACCCGCTTCAGAGCGGACAGGAATTCATCTGTCCGGAAGTAATCATGACTTATTCGGCGGAGGGCTTCGCGCGTCTTTCGCACAACATGCACGACTGTATCCGCAGACACGTATGCCGCGGCAAGTTCAGAGATGCAGTCCGCCCGGTCCTGATCAACAGCTGGGAGGCATCCTATTTCAACTTCACCGGGGAGCTTCTTTTTGAACTGGCAATGCAGGCTAAAGAGAGCGGCGTGGAAATGCTTGTCATGGACGATGGATGGTTCTCTGACCGCGACGATGACCGACATGCGCTCGGCGACTGGTTCGTCAATGAGCATAAGCTCGACGGCACTCTGAAGCACCTGGTTGATCGCGTGAATGATATCGGTTTGAAGTTCGGTATCTGGATTGAGCCGGAAGGCGTCAATGAGAGCAGTGAGCTTTATAAAGAGCATCCGGATTGGGCTCTGGTCATTCCGGGAAGAAAACCGAATCGCTCGAGATATCAGCTGATTCTCGACTTCTCCAGAAAGGAAGTTGTGGACTGCATCTATGAGCGAATCAGTAATGTTCTCCGCTCAGCGAACATTGAATATGTAAAATGGGACTTCAACCGCTCCATATTCGATGTATACTCCGCAACTGCCAGGGAGCAGGGGTCGGTGATGTATGATTATGTACTCGGTCTGTATGACTTCCTCGAGAGAATGAATCGGGATTTCCCGAATGTCATGATCGAGGGCTGCAGCGGTGGCGGCGGAAGGTTTGACGCCGGTATGCTCTATTACACTCCGCAGATCTGGTGCAGTGACAATACGGATGCGATCGACAGACTGAGCATTCAGTACGGTACATCCTTTGCGTATCCTATATCTGCAGTCGGGTCTCATGTTTCCGTGGTGCCGAACGAGCAGAACGGCCGTGTGACCGATATCAGTGTCAGATCTGCAGTGGCCATGGCGGGCAGCTTCGGCTACGAATTCAGCTTTACGAAGATCCCGCAGTCCGACAGAGATACTATCAACGCGGACATTGAGACGTATAAGAGACTCGCACCTCTTATGATGAACGGTCTCTACTATCGTCTTTCCGTCCCGTTAAAGGATGCTTTCACAGCCTGGGAGATGGTCGCAAGAGACGGAAGCGAGGCTCTTGTCACGGCTGTCACGACAGAAATCCACGGCAATATGCCGATCCGATATGTGCGCATGAAGGGGCTTGAAACGGGCCGGATGTACCGGGACGAGGCGAGCGGCAGAGAATATCCGGCGGATGTTCTCATGCAGATCGGCTGGCCGATTCCTGCGGTTCTCGGCGAGTACCACGCTTACAGGCTGCATCTCGTAAGAGTCTGACGGATCGTATGATGCTGACGGCAAGAGGATTAATAATTCGGTAAATAATTAATGCACGAAGTTTTTCCGGAAACTTCGTGCATTTTTGCGTCTTGCGGATGCGATGGCTTTATTGTTATTCTTTTTCTACCTAATCCGACCGGCCCGGTCAGGGCCGAAAAAAAGAAGCGGTTCCGCTTCTTAGAATTCCCAAAACGACATACTGAGCAATTGTCACTGTAGATCTGTCTTTTAATTTCAAAAAGGAGGTGACTTTATGGATGAACTGTATCTTTTTCTGGAAGAGGAAGAGGGCGTGACAGTTGTTGAAATCATTCTTGTATTACTGGTCCTTATTGCCCTTGTGGCACTTTTCAAGACACAGCTCACCAGTCTTGTGAACAGCATTCTGGGCAAAGTGACCACGAATGCCGGTAAAATCTGAAACTTACTATTTAATCCCCATTTTAATCATCTGATATCAGGGTCATGGAGAATGCGGGATCGGGCATATCCTGCATTTTCCTCTTGAGAAAGAAATGATCTCGGATCCTGATATATGTAACTGAAAACCGCAGAACCGGCTGGCTGTCGGAAGCCGGTCTGCGTCCGCACTGCAGGAGGGGTTACCGTGAAGAAAGCGAGTATCACGATTTATCTCAGTCTGATGCTGGTGCTTATCGTATCTGTTATATCCGCATCAATTGTCTCGGTAAAGGTTCAGGCGGGACGAAGCAGGGTCGCCAACAGTGTGGACCAGGCAATGTTCTCCCTGTTTGCTCAGTATGACAGGGATCTTCTGTCAAAGTATGATGTATTCTTCATCGATGCTACGTGCTCGATATTGATACAAGAAAACGGCTTTGAAACAGGGCAAATAGCGGTATAAACAGGGCTTTTCCAGCAGAATGGCCCTTTTTTGATGCGAAATACGAGGAGAATACTGCTGATTCTGTTCTGGGGCGGTTGGCGGGAGAGGAAGGGGTGTTCATACAATCACACGATAAAAAATGTGATAGTATAAGGAAAGTGGCGCATATGGAAGGTATGTTAAATATAGTAAAAGGTTAAATAACGTGTAAAGTAGACGATATCTATGCTAAAATAATAGCATCCTAAAAGTAAACGTAAGAACCATTTGATCGAGCTTGAACAAAAACGGAGGTTGCTATGGAACGACTCAAAATCAGAATTGCTGCTATGATGACGTCAGCTGCTGTTGCCTTATCATTCTTTGGAGGAGCGGTGGGTGTTCTGGCTTCAGACGATTTCAGCCAGACTGATATGTCTCTCGCGGAGAATGAGTATGCTTATGAGGAATCTGTCGACAGAGACGCATTGACAGAAGATTCTACCATGGAAGATATTGATGCATTGACAGAAGACGCTATCCAGGAAGATATAGGCGCAGCCATGGAAGAAAATACGGAAGATGTAGATGGACAGACAGGAATTTTAATCGATGAGTCTGTGGCAGAAGCAGAGATAGAAACGCCTGATATCATCGAGGAAGAGTCGGTTGAAGAACAAGTCGTCGGCGTTGCCAACAACCATGTGCACGAATATTCTACTTACGAGAAAAAAGTTAAGCATGCTGCGACCGGACATTATGAGACGGTTCGGACAACGGCAAGGACTATGGATCATGATGTCATCAGAAACTTAATTCTTTCTGGGAAAATGACGTCTGAAGAAGCGAATGCCGGAAAAGTCTTCGAAACACATGTAGTATGTTCTTGTGGTGAATGGTTAGATGCTGATGAAAATGGGAATTATATCAGTAACGAAAAACGGGATTGGAATATTGCTTATCATGCATCACAGCTTGGTCATTGGTACGAATCCGATAGGATTTTCCTCGGTTATACATATCCTGTAGAAGAAAAGAAATGGGTCGAGGATAAACCGGCGTGGACAGAGACGGTCACAGCATATCGGTGCAATGGTTGTGGAGAGACTCATGATAAAAAGCCTGCAGATATCGGGAAAGGCACACTCACAACAGCACATGCAGAATATGAGTACACCGGCTCAGCAAGGCAGCCTAAGCCATCCATCCGCTTGAATGGAAAATTGCTTACGAACGGTACAGACTATGTAGTGGGATATACAGGCAATAAAAACCTTGGCACAGCTACCCTTACTGCTTACGGCCGTGGAAACTATCAGGGGAAAGTAACCTGTACGTTTAAAATCGTTCAGGCTGATATCAGCAAAGGGACGATGGCAACAAAGTCAGAGAGCTACGTGTATAACGGGAAGGCAAAGAAACCCACACCGACGCTGAAGGTAGGCTCGAAAACGCTCATTAAAGATCAGGACTATACACTGACGTATAAGAAAAATACGAACATCGGTCTTGCGACAGTCACAGCTAAAGGTATCGGAAACTACTCCGGTACGAAGTCCTGTAATTTCAGGATCGTTTCTGAGCAGAAGGAAATCATCCCGGTTTATCGTCTCTTTAACACAAGAACCGGTGAGCATTTCTACACAGCGAGTACATCTGAACGCCAGAAATACCTGAATGCAGGAAACTGGAATTCCGAGGGAATTGCGTGGTATGCTCCCAAGACATCGAGCGAGCCGATCTATAGATTATCCAATCCGAACAACGGAAACGAGCATCACTACACGAAGTCGAAGAGTGAGAAGGATTGGCTGGTAGGGCTGGGATGGCATTATGACTGCATTGCCTGGTATTCGGACACGGACAAGATAGTGCCGATCTACAGGCATTATCATCCGATCCAGAGGACCGGTAATCATCACTACACGACGAGTAAAGGCGAGAGCGATCATATTGTGAAGTATGAAGGCTGGAGGTATGAAGGAATTTCCTTCTATGTGAGCAAGGCTGGAGGTTGATAGATTGAACGGGAGCTGCTGTTACGGCAGCTCCTTTTTGTAGGTTCATAAGAAGCATGCAGGTCAAATAAGTTGTGCGGAACGCAAAACGGATACAGTTGGGAAAACTTTTCTACAAACCGCTGTTTGTCGAAGAGTTGAAATAGGGATTTCTGTCGCCAGAGAAAGGCAGCGGGAATCCTTTTTTGCGTTAAAGGGGCATAAGTCGTCGGCATAGAAGTGTGTTTTTGTGGTAGAATAAGAAGCGAAAGATTTTATTTGATGACCGGATGGGGGCCGGAAACCATGTCAAACTTTTCTTTTCTGAATGATAGATTCCCTGTTCTTGCAAATTTCGGTGAACTGGCTGAGCAGTACTGCTACTCAGATTCCAATTCATGTCTTATGAAGCTCGGCATGATCGGGGAGACGATAGTCAACCTGATCTTTACCTATGACCGTATTCCGCTTCCGGAAGACAACACGGCTGTCAAGCGGATTGATACTCTGCTTCGTGAGGGTCTGATTACCCGGGATCTCTCGGACATTCTCCATGCCTTAAGGAAGACAAGAAATAAAGCTGTACATGAAAATTATGCCTCTGTGGAAGACGGGAAGGTCCTTCTGGAGATGGCGTATGGACTGTGCGAATGGTTTATGCAGACCTATGGTGACTGGGATTATCAGAATAAGCCCTTTGTCTTGCCGCAGCCGGCACAGGCAAAAGCGACAGTAGATAAAGAAGCAGAAAAGCAGAAAGAAGAAGAGCTTGTCCAGGAAGCCGAGAAAGCGGCGGCGGACTCTGAGCAGATTGATTCGAATGCCCGCAAGAAGCAGTCACAGAAGGCTGCCAGCCAGCGTTCGAAGTCTGAAGCAGAAACGCGGTTCATTATTGACGAACAGCTCCGGAAGGTTGGCTGGGAGGCAGATACGGAGAGACTTCGCTACTCCAAAGGAACGAGACCGGAAAAAGGCCGGAACATGGCGATCGCTGAATGGCCGACGGATTCAACAGTAGGTGACCGGGGGTATGCAGACTACGCTTTCTTTGTGGGATTGCAAATGGTAGCAACGGTGGAAGCCAAGGCAATCCATAAAGATATTTCATCTGTTATCGATTACCAATGCAAGGACTATTCCCGCTGCATCCGTGAACAGGATGCACCCTACCAGATCGGAACATGGGGTGAGTACAAGGTGCCGTTCACGTTTGCTACGAATGGACGCCCCTACCTGGAACAGTATAAGACGAAAAGCGGCATCTGGTTCCTTGATTTAAGGCAGTCTTATAATGCGCCGTATCCCCTTCGTGGCTGGATCAGTCCGACCGGTATTGTGGATATGCTGGCGAGGGATATTGATGCCGGCAACCAGGAACTTCAGAAGATGCCCTATGATCTGCTCCTTGACAAGGATGGTCTGAATCTCCGTGAGTATCAGATCAAGGCCATCAAAGCTGCTGAAAATGCCATCATAAACGGTCAGCAGAACGTGCTTCTTGCAATGGCGACCGGCACAGGCAAGACCCGCACCATCCTTGGCATGATTTACCGTTTTTTGAAGACAGGAAGATTCCGCAGGATCTTGTTCCTGGTCGACCGGACTGCCCTGGGTGAACAGGCGCAGGATGTCTTCAAGGAAGTCAAGCTGGAAGAACTGATGACGCTTGATGACATTTATAACATCAAGGGCCTTGACGAGAAGACAATTGATAAGGAAACACGCGTTCAGGTCGCTACGGTCCAGAGCATGGTCAAACGCATCCTCTATAACGATGAGGACACCATGCCGGCTGTTAACGATTATGACCTCGTGATCATTGATGAAGCGCACCGCGGCTATATCCTGGATAAGGAGATGGGGGAGAATGAGATCCTCTACCGTGACCAGCTCGATTATCAGAGCAAGTACCGCAGCGTCATGGAATACTTTGATGCTGTCCGCATTGCCTTGACTGCGACACCGGCCCTACAGACGACACAGATTTTTGGTCAACCAGTTTTCAAATATACTTACCGTGAAGCAGTTATCGAGGGATACCTTGTGGACCATGATGCTCCGCACAAGCTGACAACGAAGCTGGGAAAAGAAGGGATTCATTATAAGCGTGGCGATACCGTTATAATTTATGACCCGGTGACAGGGGAAATCATCAATAGCGAACTGCTCGATGATGAACTGAATTTTGATATTGACGACTTTAACCGTAGCATTATCTCAGAGGATACCAACAGGAAGGTCTTGGAGGAAATTGCCCGAGACATTGATCCGGAGTGCCCGGAGCAAGGAAAGACACTGATCTATGCTGTGGATGATCAGCATGCAGATATGATTGTAAGCATCCTGAAGGATATTTATTCGGAGTCCGGCGTGGACAATGACGCCATCATGAAGATCACCGGAAGTGTCGGCGGAGGAAATAAGAAGAAGATACAGGAAGCCATAAAGCGCTTTAAAAATGAGATCTATCCAAGCATAGTTGTTACAGTGGATCTCTTAACGACCGGTATAGACGTACCGAGGATTACCACGCTGGTATTTATGCGCCGCATTAAGAGCCGCATCTTGTTTGAACAGATGATGGGCCGTGCCACCCGTCTGTGCCCGGAGATACACAAAACGCATTTTGAGATCTACGATCCGGTCGGTGTTTATGATTCTCTGCAAGAGGTAAATACCATGAAACCCGCTGTCGCCAATCCGGCGACCACCTTTAAGCAGCTCATCGAGGGGCTCGAAGCTGTGGAAGATGATCAGCAGGTCCAGTTTCAGATTGACCAGATTGTTGCCAAGATGCAGAGAAAGAAGCGCAACATGACGGATGAGACCATGGAGCACTTCCTAAGCATGGCGGACGGAAAAGACCCGACGCAGGTGATCGAGGAGATCCAGCATCTTGATCCGCAGGAGGCAAAGAAGCGTCTTTTTAAGTACGCAGACGCTATCCGGATGATGCAGGAGATCAAGGCGAACGGTGATCGTGCAGTCGTGATTTCAACAGAGGAGGACGAGCTGATAGCCCATGAACGCGGCTATGGACGGGCAAGCAGACCGGAGGACTATCTGGATTCCTTCGCAGCCTATGTTAAGAACAACATGAATGAGGTGGCAGCCCTAAACATAGTGTGCACGAGGCCAAAGGACCTGACCAGGGAGAGCCTGAAAAATCTCCGGCTTGCTCTGGACAGGGAAGGTTTTACCACAAAACAGCTCAATACCGCTATCTCCCAGATGACCAATGAGGAAATGGCAGCGGACATCATCAGCCTGATCCGCCGCTATGCAATTGGGTCAGCCCTCATCAGCCACGAGGCCAGGATTCACAAAGCCGTTGAGCGGGTAAAGAAAGCCCATTCATTCTCAAAGCAGGAGATGAACTGGATAGGCCGCATGGAGAAGTATCTGATAGAAGAATCCGTCCTTAATGTGTCTGTCTTTGATGAGGACAGCCGCTTTAAGGCACAGGGCGGTTTTGCAAGAATTAATAAAGTATTCAAGAACCAATTAGAAAGCATTGTACTGGAACTCAATGAGTACCTGTACGATGATGGAGGACATACAGCATGACGACACAGGAAATCGTAGCAAAACTCTGGAATCTTTGTAATGTACTCAGGGATGACGGCATCACCTATCACCAGTACGTTACGGAGCTGACGTATATTTTATTCCTGAAGATGGCAAAGGAGACAGGAGTCGAGAGCCAGATCCCGGAAGCCTATCGATGGGATGTCCTCATGTCAAAAAGCGGAATCGAGTTGAAGAAATATTATAAGGAGCTACTTACCCACTTGGGTGATAACTGCACTGGCCGTATCCGGGAGATCTATCAGGGATCTGCTACAAATATCGACGAGCCAAAGAACCTGGAGAAGATCATCACGACGATTGATGGTCTGGACTGGTATTCGGCCAGGGAGGAGGGACTGGGAAACCTCTACGAAGGTCTTCTGGAGAAGAACGCGAATGAAAAGAAGTCGGGCGCAGGGCAGTACTTCACGCCTCGCGTCCTGATCGATGTCATGACGCGTCTCATGAAGCCGCAGCCTGGGGAACTCTGCAACGATCCTGCTTGTGGTACGTTCGGTTTTATGATCGCCGCCCATCAATACGTGAAGGATAACACGGATGAGTTCTATGACCTGGATGCAGATACAGCACAGTTTGAAAGGGAAAAGGCTTTTACAGGCTGCGAGCTTGTGCATGATACGCACCGTCTGGCGCTCATGAATGCCATGCTCCATGATATAGAAGGGAAGATCTTGCTGGGGGACACCCTCTCCAACCTTGGAAAGAGAATGAAGGGCTATGATCTCGTTTTAACGAATCCGCCGTTCGGAACAAAGAAGGGCGGTGAGCGTGCGACCCGTGATGACTTTACCTACCCGACGAGCAACAAGCAGCTGAACTTCCTGCAGCATATCTACCGGAGTTTAAAAGCGGATGGCAAAGCAAGAGCTGCAGTCGTGCTGCCGGATAATGTCTTGTTCGCGGATGGTGATGGCGAGCGTATCCGTGTCGACCTTATGGACAAGTGCAATCTGCACACTGTGCTCCGTCTTCCTACTGGTATCTTCTATGCACAGGGCGTGAAGACAAATGTACTTTTCTTTACAAGAGAAAAGACTGACAAGGGTAATACGAAGGAAGTCTGGTACTATGACCTCCGCACCAATATGCCGTCCTTCGGAAAAACCAATCCTCTGAAGAAAGAGGATTTCACGGGATTCGAGGCTGCTTATGAGGCGGAAGACCGCTATGCTGTCCAGGATGAGCGGTGGCATGTGTTCACTCGGGATGAGATCGCTGAGAAAGGAAACAGTCTGGACCTTGGACTGATTCGTGACGATTCTATAGTTGATTATGAGGATTTGCCAGATCCGATTGAAAGCGGAGAGGAGGCTATCGCACAGCTTGAGGAAGCGATCGATCTGCTTCAGAGTGTTGTGAAGGAGCTGAAGTCCCTCCAGAGTACGGAGGTGTGAGATGGCAAGAGGAAAAAAGAAAGAAAAGGAGCTCACACCGGAGGAGAAGTTGCAGCAGGCGTTAGTGCCCTTAGATGAGCAGCCATATGAGATACCGGGAAATTGGTGCTGGATACGAATGGGTAATGTTGCACAGTGGGGGTCTGGCGGAACGCCATCTCGAAAGAAAATAGAGTATTATGAAGGTACGATTCCATGGATTAAAACTGGGGAATTGAATGACACCTTTATCTTTGAGACAGAGGAGCATATAACAGAAGAGGCTATTGCAAATTCGAGTGCAAAACTATTTCCTATAAATACTATAGTAATTGCCATGTATGGTGCAACAATTGGTAAAGTAGGTATTATGGGAATAGAGGCTGCGACGAATCAGGCGTGTGCGTGTGGGATTTGCTCACCAATATTATACTTCAAATACTTGTTCTTTTACTCATTTTCACAGAAGGATGCATTTATAAGTAAATCTAAAGGAGGTGCACAGCCTAATATTTCCCAAGAAATAATAAAGAATCATGTTATCCCGTTACCGCCCATTCCTGAACAGCAGCGTATCGTTGATCGTATCGAAAGGTTGTTTGCCAAGCTGGATGAGGCTAAGGAAAAGGCTCAGGCTGTTGTGGATGGCTTCGAGGATCGCAAAGCGGCAATTCTGCATAAGGCTTTTACTGGAGAGCTGACGGGGAGATGGAGGGCGCGAAGTGCAATTTCAAATAATACATGGAAAAGCACAGTTGTCGGAAAATGCATAACACTTCTTTCCGGTCAAGACTTCAAACCTGAGCAATACAATTCTGAGGGAAAAGGGCTGCCATATATAACAGGAGCAAGTAATTTTGATGACAAACATGTCATTATCAATCGTTGGACAACAGAACCTTCTGTAATTGCTGAAAGAAATGATGTGTTGTTGGTCTGTAAAGGGTCAGGTTATGGAAAAACAATAATTGCAGACTTTGACAACGCGCATATTGCACGCCAAATAATGGCATTACGTGCTGGTGAGCAATTAGTTAATTCTTATCTGCTATATTTCCTTCAATCTGAATATGAGTACTTGCGGAATAATGGTCAGGGATTAATTCCCGGGATATCCAGAAGGGTAATACTTGATATGAAGATTAACCTGCCCACTAATGAAGAACAAGAAGAAATAGTTTCTATATTAGATAAATCTTTCAATAAAGAACAACAAGCAAAGGAAGCCGCTGAACAAGTCATTGCTCAGATAGATACTATGAAGAAATCCATCCTTGCTCGTGCTTTTCGAGGCGAGCTGGGAACCAACGACCCTACTGATGAAAGTTCTGCAAAACTATTAAAAAGAATACTGTAAATGCTGCCATTACTCCGTTGCAAAAAAGCAACGGAGTTTTTTACTATGTTCGATTGACAGAACGTTCGTTCTGGTATATAATCCAAACATAAGGTCGGAACGAACGTTCGATTTGCAAATGCACACTTACACAAAAGGCTGTGCATTTCTTTTAGAAATCTAATTCACCTGAAGAACTTAGGATGGGAGTATAAATCATAGAATAGATGATCAGAAGGGGATCATTTAGAAAGGAGCGTGAAATGGACACAAGCAGCTCATTTGGCAGGTATCTGCGTGAAGTAAGATTAGCGCACGCCCGGAGCATGAGTGACACAGCGCGGGGGATCGGCGTGACACCGCAGTATTATTCTGATGTTGAAAGAGACCGAAGAGGAGTACTGGCAGCGGATAAGCTGCTAAGTGTAGTCCAGTTCCTGTGTCTCGATGAAAAAGAACGGACCAGGTTATATGATCTTGCAGCTGAGGGGAGAAAGCGAAAAGATGTAGCTGTGCCGCAGGATTTTGCACCCTATATCCGTGAGAATCATTTTGTCGCGGAGGCGCTCCGTGTGGCACGGGATTCAGAAGCAAGTGAGGCTGAATGGCAGAAGTTTATTGATGACCTGAAAAGACGCAAAGGGAGAAAGACATGATAAGAGATACTTTTCGCATCAGACCGTCCGGCTTGCCGATACTCAGCAACCGGGAGATCGACAGGATCGCGGAGCACGTTTTGGCAGATTATGACCCGGATCTCTTAAGCGTTCCGCAGCCGGTCCCGATTGATCTGATTATGGAATCGTATTTCGGGCTGGTCTTTGATTACCTGTATCTTTCGCATGACGGTTATATACTTGGTGCGACGGTCTTCAAGGATGGTTTTGTCAGGTCGATCTTTAATCCGGAACGGCAGCAGGCAGAAGAACATTGGGCGAGGCGTGGAGATATCCTGATCGATTCACGCTTGTTAGAGCCCAGCAATACGAGACGGAAGCGTGCAACCATGGCACATGAGTGCGGGCACTGGCTGTTCCATCAAGAGTATCACCGGCGATCAGAGGGGGATGCTATTGCGGCATCGATGGTGGTCGATAAGAAAGATGACATGGAAGACCGGAATGAGAATTATCTCGTAAAAGATCGTGAATGGTTGGAGCATCATGCCAATTACTTCAGCGGTGCTATCCTTATGCCGGAGAGCATGTTCCGAAAAGCGGCTGCCTCAGAAGAAGTGCAGAAAATGGTGTGGATACGGCACGCCAGGTCCTGCGCGGAAGCCAGGGACGAAACGGCAGCCAGATGCCTGGCGGATATTTTCCTTGTATCTGTTGAGGCCACCAGGCTCCGCATGCAGCAGCTTGGCATAACGATGGGCCCGGGGATGAGCCCGCAGGAATTTGCAGCAGCCAGGGAACAGGCCCTTGCACAAAAGAAGAAGAGACGTTCTAAGCGGTCTTCTATAAAGGCATAATTGCGCCATTTGTTTTTACTTTCATAATCAGCTATTAAGCTGAAATCACAGCTAATTTTATAAAACAGAATGGAGAGATGGGATGCATGAAAGAATCGGAGAAAACAGCACGCGGGCGAACCGTGAAACGGGCAGTTATTAGGAATGTCAAAAGCCTGAAACACACAAAAACACGTCTTTGTGATGCTATAAAATTAGAAAACGGGCAGATCTTCTTACAATTCAAGAATCCAAAAAATAGGAACGTGGAAACCATAGCCCTCGATGATATGATAGAGCAGATCGAGGTGCAATTTAAATAACCGAATACGAGTCTACCGACCCTGATCCGTACAATTCATTTGTAACGAGATACTATATGCCGGAGTTTTTGATCCATTACGGGAGTAGTGGATTAAGAACTCCGGCTTTTTTTGTTTTCTGCCTCATTGAAGAACTGCAAGTTGCTGCACGACCTTGTGTCCAAGAAGAGAGGAGATCGCAATTTTCAGTTTTTTGATTATAAAACTTGTTGCTTCGCAGGCATGGAAATATGAGGAGAAATAACGCTCTTGATGAAATTTTTTTGTAAAAATGGCTGCTTTTTGGGCGTAGGAAAGTGAAGAAGGTGAGGATTTCACTTGTTAGAAACGATAACACCTGCTTTGTTGTGCAATACAGGTGCCGAAATTGCTTTTGGTAAATGTGCACAAAAAAGCATTGAAAATTTCTCTACTCTGAAAACCCAAAAAAACCTCAAAAATGCAGCTTTTCCATCCACATGCGCTGACCTCGGGGGAAATGCAGCATATTAGCTATGTCAGAGTCGTTTTGTGTATGAGAACGGCCTACTGACAGGCTCTTTGATTAAGGAAAAGGAGGATGCTATGTACAACGATACTTCTTAAGAATTCATCCGACAGAGCAAAACACCAGTCGATGATTACCAATTAAAAAACTACATAAAGCCTGAGTGCGCATGAAGGCAGGATGTCAGCATATTGTTCTTTTTGCCGGTCCGAGAGGACCAGCAGAGGGAGTAGATGCTGAGACCCTTACTTTCGTGCGCTCTTTTTTGCCCGGGAGTAAGGCCGGTCCTTCTGAACCAAGATCCTGCCTTCTTGCGCCAAACAACGCAAGGAGGAAAAACAAATGGCAAAGAAGGACAACACACGCGACTATAATGGCAGAATTCTGAACGAGGATGAAGTACTCGTACAGATCCCGTATGACGAGCTCTACGTAAAAGAGAACTTTACGAACCCTGACAGTATCGGGGAGCTGACAATAACTGGCAGGAGCACCCGGACGATGTCTATGGCTATTCCTAAAAATGCTGAGAAACTGGCAAAATCCCAGATGAATTACACACAGAATGAGGAACTCGGACATTACCGGGAAAAGGGTACGGATTATGTTGACTGGGAGCAGGAAGGAAATGCGGGGGACAAGGCCGCACCACAGAAGTCACCCGAAGACATATGTATTGAGGCAGAAACTCGTGATGAGAATGCAATCAATTTTAAAAAATGCATGAAAAGCATAATCGGTAAAGCTCCTCAGACTGGATATGCCATGCTTGTCATTATGGCAGACCCGAGCTGCAAGGGAGAGCTCTTTTATGCAAAGATGCGCTTACAGCGGTCTTCGGCCTCAGAGATTAGGGAAAAGGCAATGAAATACATCCGGCCAGTACTCCATCATAAAGACGTGGTGGTTGAGAAAGAGAACCGTAAAAAGCATGACGACTTCTATCGCAGGGAAGCTCACAGGCTTCTCGACATTGTAGTGGACATGCTTTGGTGATATATAAAAGGCGGCTCCATGTAAGGAGCCGTCTCAATTTATGATTTCATATAAAAGGAACACTCGTATCCATCCGCGTTCAAAAGCAGGCCGGGCATCCAGGGAGGTGTCTGGCCCATCACTTCGCAGATGACTTCCAGCGATGCGTCTATCGGGCATTCGATGATGACCTCGTCATGGACATGCCCTACGATGCGGTAGTCGCGGAGAGAGTGCATCGCATAGCAGAGGATATCGCGGCTGATGGCCTGTACGATGTTTTCCACGAATTTCGGCCCGTAGCTTTCAATCCGGCTCCATTTTTTCGTGTTGTCCGTGCCCATGTAGGTAATGGATTCTCCGCCGAAACGGTTCATGCCCATCTGCGGCTTCGCGTAGGAGAGCCTCCTGCCGGACGGTAGTGTGATGAATAGCATCCCTGCTTTATAATAGAACGTCACGTCACCAACGCTCGATGCGATATGCTGTCGGACGGCAAGTTTTACGGCTTTGTCTACTTTCCACCAATACTGGACAATGTTTGAATTTGCGTTGCGCCATGCATCGACAAGGGGCTGCAGTTCCTCCTCAGACAAGCCCATCTCGAGTGCACCCATCGCCCTTAAGGCACCGACAGACCCGCCGTATCCGCAATTGTGGACGAGATGTCCCGATACGGTAAAACGGTGATGTCTTCCGGCATTTCGTATGTCATAAAGTCGAGCCGTGCGCTTATGATCCTCCAATTCTTCCTTTTCTCGGATACCGAAGTCTCCGCGTTCTGAATAATCTGATCCCGGGTTAGCCCTGATGACAGCTTCCGTATGACAACATTTTCTGAATAAGGCCAGTACTTCTGCATGAACCCGCCCAGTACAGACCTCCGCTGATTGATGCAGTTCACTCTGTGTTCCACAAAGCGCAGATTCCCCGGGGCATAGTCCCCGTTCGTATCGATGCGGTCGATCTCCATGTTTCTGTCCGGAAGCCCAAATTGCTCTATCAGATATAGCCCAGCTTCTGTAACGCTTGAAAAACGAAACCTGATCCCTCTTTCTCCATAGTTGTGGTAACCCGGATCGTTCGGGTTCTCGCATCTCTGTTTTGCAGCAGTCAACCTCCTGTCCAGCCATAATGGTATCTGCCTTGGCCGAGAGCAGCTCTGACATCCGTTTGATTTGCCGGATCGCAAATTGTCCAAAAGCTGCCACTGCACACTTCCACAGCCCTGGCACTCCGTCAGTACATAACAATGGTTCCAGTTCTTGTTCCATCTCTTCTCCGGAGATATGATTTTCACCCAACCGTATTGCTTGCCCACCATTTCCGGTTTGTACGAGATGTGCGCCTCTGGCGGCGGCGACTCCAAAACATATCGGCTCCGGTTTCCCTTCAACCCAGACGAGGTGGTCGGATGTTGCAGTAAGTCCTTCATAAGTAATCACCTCACGTTCTCCCTTGTAAACGACGCCGTCATGCCACACCCATGATTCACCGTCCCAGACTTTCATTTCTGTAGTTACCTTCTCGATAGGCACAAGCCCCCTGTCCGTCAGGACGGGACTGCCTTCTGCTATGCATGCCAGTTCCGCTATCTTCCCTTTCTGCCTGAGATGCCCGTTTACGCCGTGCTTCTCTACGGGAACCCCGAACATCTGCGATGCTGACATGCAGTAAATGTCGCCGCCCGTGCGGAAGACCTCCGAGCGCCATGCCTCGCCTGCAAGATAGGAGAGGACCCTGGCTTCTATGGCAGAGAAGTCTGCCACGATGAACTTGTATCCTGGACGTGGAATAAATGCGGTCCTGACAAGTTCTGAGAGCACCTGCGGCACATTTCCGTACAGGAGCTTTAGCATTTCGTAATCCCCCATCTTCACAAGGGACCTTGCTTCCGCGAGATCCGGCATGTGGTTCTGAGGGAGATTCTGTAGCTGGATCAGCCTGCCGGCCCACCGACCAGTCCGGTTCGCTCCGTAGAACTGGAACATGCCATGGCAGCGACCGTCATTGCAGACGGAGTTCTCCATAGCTTGGTATTTCTTTACACTGCTCTTTGCCAGCATAAGCCGGAGGGATAACACTTCCGCGATCTCCCGCGGGGCATCCTTCATGGCGGCAGCCACTTCCTTTTTTCCAAGTGTCTCCATCGGGAAGCCATTCTCTTTGAGCCAACCCTGTAGCTGGGGAACAGAGTTCGGATTCTCAAGTCCTGTCAGTTCTTTCATCCTCTGAGAAATGTCCTCCTTGGACACTGTATCCATGCGGATAGCCTGTTCGACAAGCTGCCTGTCAATCATGATGCCGCGGTCATTGATTTCCTGATCCTGATGGTATTCGTCCCATACGGGGGTAGGAACCGGGTAGTTTGCAAGGCGCCTGTGTATCTGCATTTCCACTTCCACGTCACGTATGTTGTATTTCTTGAACAGTTCCCATTTCTGAGGCGCGTGCTCTGGCAGATTTCTTGTCCTCCCCCCATTTGCTTTCGTAGCTTTGCAGGGAACGCAAAAGTAGCGGATAAGATCTTTCCCCTCTTTCAGCTTCTGTTCAGGCAGGCCAAGCGCAGCTCCGCATCCTTCGAGGGAGATTGGCAGGCCGTTGTAGGCGGCAAGGATCATATCGCAGTACCAGGAACCGGGATCAAGGTACCCACTGTTCAGATATCCGATCCGTTTCAGGTATTCGGAAAGGCAGATCCGCTCGAACGCGGCATTATAGCTGTGCTTTTTAACGCATGGATCGGTGAGGGCATCCAGAATCGCATCCGGGATGCTTTCACCGGATGCAAGGTCGTACTGTTCCACCGGTTCGTCATCTACCGATGCGCCAAAGAGCAGTATCTCAAACGCAGGAGAGCCTACATATCTGTAGGCCCCCGCTTTCTTTATATCCACATCTGAGAATGTTTCCAAGTCAATCATGAGCTTGTCCATACTCATACGTCCTTTCCGTTAATCCAGGAAATCGTCCTCGTCATCCTCGATAGCGAAGTCATCCTCCGCGCGGCTGTGGCTGCCAAGCGGCTCCCCGTCTGCGAGTTTCTGAAGGTTGTTTAAACAAGATGCAACGCCCTTGTTTCCGTTTACATTGAATGCATAAAAAGTCAGGCTGGCTCTGCCATAAATTCCGGAATAGAGCTCAGATGTATCAAGAATCGGCTGGAGATTAGCGTCCACGACGCCCGGCTTGCTATTGCTGTTGGCGTTGACAAAATAGCTGTTAGCATAGGCTTCATCGCCGGGACGCTCCTTATCGCCGTCACGAAGAGGCGTTTTGATGGCAGAGAGGGCAGGTACAGACTTGCTGTTGCCCTTGAGCTTACCCTGGCCTTCCTCATAGGCAGCCTTGATAGCTGCTTTGATCTTATTGACAGTTACTGTGTCAGACTTCGGGATGATCAGCGAAACACTGTATTTCGGAGTGCCACCGCCCAGAGGGGTCTTGGGCTCATTGACTGTGAGATAGGAGAAGCGAGTCTTCGGTCCTGTGATAACTTTTGTCGGAATCTTGTTTTTTGACATATGTTTTTCCTCCTTATATGTCTGTGAAATCATTTGCTGCTGTATTGAAATCCGGACGTTTGTCAGACGCCGGAACTAATACCGGTTTTCCTTGCGGCTTGTATACGAGGCTGCCAAGGAGTTCATTGAACTGTTTCTTTCCAAGCTGCTTCTGCATCGCTGTGACGCCAAGCAGCTTCTTCTCATAGGGGTCGAATCCTGCCTGTATGACAGTCTGCGCGACTTTTGCTTCGTCTGAGTACTTCCGGTTCGACCTTCCCTCGACGACTTTGTAGCCGTCGTAGTGGACACCGGCGAGTGCCTGTGTAAGTGCGTACTCTTTTACGTCGGTGGCCCATGCGACCAGGTTATCGATTTTCGGCAGGATATCTGCTATTTCTGCATCGTCCAGCATGGCGGGCTTTGTGAACTCATGCTTTGTCAGCTCAAGGCTGTAGTCCGCACGAGCCCGACATGTGGCCTTCACCTTGCAAAAGACGCAGTGGTCACCGGCACAGAAGGTGCCTTCCCCTGCTGCAGCCAGCTTCGCGATCGGTGCGAGTACCTGATCGGCCCACTCGAGGAGCGTTTCGGCCGTCATCTCATAGGTGTCCACGTTGTCACGCCGCGGCTGGTAGATAGAGAGCTTTATGCGGCCTGTATTGTAGAGACTGCCGAACGTGTCAAGGGCTCCCAATGCGTAGCACATGAGCTGCGTGTTCTTTGTGGCAGCTACCAGGACACCGACGCCATATTTGTAATCGATGATGTGTAAAATTCCGTCTCCAACGATTACACAATCGCCGGTGCCGAATCCGTTCTCCACCCAGCGGGAGTAGTCCAGCCTCTGCTCGACGCAGATCAGAGGATCTGCACACAGGGCTCGTGCTTCTTCTACCTGCTCCATAACGAAATCCCGGTAGCCTTCTGCCGAGGACTGCATCTCCTCATCGTAGAATTCAAGATCTTCGGTAGGGTCCTTCGTCGGTCTTCCGAGAGCCTCCAGCAGGAGATGCTCACAGAGTGCGTGAGCATCTGAACCCTGTTTGGCGTAGGGGCTGCTCTGGTCCGCTTCCTGTGCACAGAGCATGGCAGAGGGTGGACAAGCGAGCCATCTGTGTGAGGATGATGCGGATAAGAATGCGTGCTTAGCCATTACCGATCTCCTCCAGGTCCTTCATGAAGGCTGCATAGTCTGCTTCCTTCAATTCGCTCAGCCTCTCAAGGCCGTACTTGGTGAGCAGGGCTTTTACATCAGCCCGGTAGCCGCGGCGCGATGCGTCTGCTGCGGCCTGGCGGACCTCAATGAAGCTGTACGTTGTCTCCGGTACCTGCACGGAAGGCTCTTCTGCCTCTGCATCCGGTTCGGCACTGAGTGCTTTTGCAAGTTCCATCATTGCTTCTGCGCAGGCGGTAAGCTTTGTGGCCACCTGGGCGAGTTCTTCTTTCTTTGTCATGTTCTGACCTCCTTTATTACCATGATGCCGAGCCTCAGCTCGTGCTTGTCGATTGTGATCGGATAGGGCAGCGAGGGTGCAAAGCCCTCCGGGTTTTTGTGTGGCAGAACCACGGCTGTCAGGAATGCCGGGTAGTCACCCGTGATCTGGATCGGAACTTTTAATTCTCCGAAGGGGTATCCCTTATGCCTATCTTCTGTTCTTATGAGTATTTTCATGCTTTGTCTCCTTTCTGCTTGTCGGTGGCGGTCTTGCCGTCATGGCATTTCCTCCTTTCACCTGGTATGTAACCGAGTTCTTTAAAACTCCGGTTTTTGGAAAAAGTTTTTTTCCTTTCACCCTGTATGTAACCGAGTTCTTTAAAACTCCGGTTTTTTGGAAAAATTTTTTTCCTTTCACTCTGTATGTAGCCGAGCAACCCGAAACTCCGGTTTTTCAGAAAAGTTTTTTCCTTTCACCCCGTATGTAGCCGGGCACTCCGAAACTCCGGTTTTTTGCGAAAAACGGAAGCTTTCCTATTAAATGCGGCGAACTGCTATAAAAACGCCGACATTGCAAGCATGGAATTTTGTAAAAACTTGAAACTTTTGGGCGTAGGAAAGTGAAAAAACCGGAGTTTTGCAAGCCTCACTTACATACCAAGTGAAAGGAGGGATTCCTATGAGAAGAAGAGATCCACCATCGGCCCGGTTGGAGCACGGTGACATAAACGAAAGAAGGAGGAACGAATATGTTCGAAATAAAAAAGAACGAAAAGAAGATTAACGGTGTAAACGTCACGACGTTTGAGAGGAACGTGGAGTATGGCGGAACAGCCCTTGAGGTAGAGGCCGGTACGACCGGTTTCTGTGGAGGCGGGCGCGCGGAAGGCGGGAGAGCCTTTGTACGGATCAGCGCTAAGGTTGCCGATTTCTACGCGAAAGCAGGAGACAAGAATACGGATGTTATGATTGCTGTCTGTGGCGACGAGGAGATCATGGCGCTGGTGGAGTCGCTGGCATTTGCCCTGCAGGCACTTGTGGAGGCAACCGAAGAGGAATGAAACAGAGGCGGGCCCGCAAGGGCCTGCCGGAAAGGATATATATGAAAGAACTGAAAGTTGCACTTGGTTTTAGCTCTCATGCAGCGAACTGGAAGAACAGCACGATCACCTGGGAGGAGCTTTGCCGGAAGCTTGGCACTACCACCTATACATCCGAAACGCCGGAGGAGTATGCAGCCATGAGCCGTGATGCCAGACAGCGGATCAAGGACCATGGCGGGTTTGTAGGCGGATACCTGATAGGTGGGAAAAGAAGGAAGGAGAACGTGAAATGCCGGAGCTTGCTTGTCCTTGACGGAGACTTTGTTGACGTTGGCTTCATCCTGAGGTTCCGTAAGGGCTGCCGGTATGCAGCCTTCCTCTATACGACGCACAGTCACACAAAGGAAAGCCCGAGGGTGCGCATTGTCATTCCTCTGGATGAAGATGTTTCTCCGGACATGTACATCGCCCTTGCCAGGTACTTTGCGGCGGACTGGGGCATTGAGCTCTTTGACCCGTGTTCCTATAAGGTCAATCAGATGATGTACTGGCCGACTACGCCGAAGGGCGGAGAGTTCATCGGAGAGGAGGTCAAGGGACCGTTCCTGAATGCCGCGGAGTACCTTGCAGGGCATCCCGGCTGGGAGGATATCTCTAAGCTGCCGGTAGGAAGCCGCGAGAATACAGCCCGGAGGAATGAGGGAAAGATGCAGGAGAACCCGCTTGAAAAGAGTGGGATTGTAGGCACCTTCTGCCGGACCTACGGCATTGAGGACGCCATTGAGAAGTTCCTTCCGGATGTCTATGCGCACAGCGCAGTCGAAGGACGCTACGACTATATCCCCGGGGAGGGGAGTGCCGGCGTCGTGATTTACGAGGGGCTTTTCGCATACAGCCACCACGCCACCGATCCAGCTGGCGGACGCAGACTGAACGCGTTCGACCTCGTCCGGCTGCACCGTTTCAAAGATATGGACGAGAAGGAATCGTTCCTTAAGATGTGTGCCTTCGCAGAGAAGGACCCGCTGGTCAAAGAGGCTTTGGAAAAGGAGAGGGCAGAGCAGGCAAAGAAGGACTTTGAGGAGATCCAGTCGGGGTGGGAAGAACCACTTCCCTTCGGAGAATATGAACTGGAGCCGTTTCCTATAGACGCCCTGCCGGAAGACATCGGATTGTATGTCGAGGCGGTAGCGGAAAGCACGCAGACACCAGTCGATATGCCGGGAACAGCCGTGCTTGCCATACTTGCCATGTGCTGTCAGGGCAAGTATGTGATTCAGGGCAAGGCAGACTGGATCGAGCCGCTCAATCTCTATACCAATGTCATCGCGCAGCCCTCTGAACGCAAATCAGCGGTCGAACATCACATCGTGCGTCCGGCTGACAACTTTGAGATCCAATATAATCTGCGGAATGCTGCTCGTGTGGAAAGCTCCAAAATGCAGAAACAGATCCTGGAAAGCAGACAGAAAGCCATCGTGGGAAAGGCGTCAAAGGGAAACGCTGAGCCGGGCGAAATGGAACAGATCGCGCAGGAGATCGCTGACTTCGAGGAGGAGAAGCCGCTCCACCTGTATGTGGATGATATCACGACAGAAAAGCTGGTATCGGTCATGGCAAGCAATCATGGACGCGCGGCCCTTATCTCCAGTGAGGGAGGCATCTTTGACACCCTGGCGGGTATTTACAGCAAGAATGTCAACATCGATGTCATGCTGAAGGCCTATTCAGGGGATACTATCCGCGTGGATCGTATCGGCCGTGAGAGTGAGAGCATCATGAACCCTGCGCTGACCATCCTACTCATGACACAGCCGAAGGTCGCATCCGATGTGCTTGGCAATACGACGTTTCGCGGGCGCGGGCTGACCGCGAGGTTTCTTTACTGCCTGCCGGGATCTTCTGTCGGTGAGCGCCGGTTCCGGAGCGAGCCGATTCCGGATACGGCGTATCAAAGGTATGAGCAGAAGATCATTAACATGCTGGAGGACGAGTATCCGCCGAGGCCTGAGGTCATTACACTCTCCCCGGAAGCATCGGAACTGCTGGCGGCTTTTGCGGAGGAGATCGAGCCGAAGCTGAAGACCGATTATGCGGAGATTGCTGACTGGGCAGGAAAACTGGTAGGTAATACACTCCGTATCGCCGGACTCCTGTGCAGGGCAGGAGTATATCGTGCATCGGAATTCCTGAACGGGAACGAACCTCTGACGGTTAGCGGAGGGACGATGGCGGATGCCATACGTCTCGGGAGGTATTACCTGAGCCATTCGATGGCGGTGCATGACGCAATCCCTCAGTCGGTCATGTACAGGCAGGCGGAAAAAATCCTCCAAACGATACGGGATAGGCGACTGGAGAAATTCACGCGCAGGGACGCCATGCGTTTTTGCCAGTCCTTCAAGCGGGTCGATGAGATCCAGCCCGTACTGGATTTCCTTGAGGACATGGGGTATATCGCGACTATGGATATAAAGCAGACCTACGGAAAAGGCAGACCGTCTTTGCCTAAGTATGTGACCAATCCGTCTGTTTTGTCATAACTGTCAAGTGTGTCATACGATGGCGTATGACATAAAAATGCAGGAAATATAAGGGTTTTCGATTTTTGTCATATAGTCATTGATTCCTAAATATAGGCAAAAAAAGATTATTTATATTTATATAAATTTCAGTACAGAAATCCTTTTATGTCTATAGGGCTCAGACAAAAAGACAAAAATCGGAAACGCTGATAAATAGGAGGTTTTCAGTGTCTAAGCACTCAAAAATCAGTTCAGACAGAGCTGACATAAATGAAAAGACGATTGAACAGCAGATGGTTAGGGCTGTGAAGGCAGCAGGCGGCATTTGCCCCAAGCTGATCTGCCCAGGCATGAACGGAATGCCGGACCGCCTGGTGCTGCTGCCCGGATGCCACGTCGCATTTGTTGAGGTGAAGGCGCCTGGAAAGAAGCCTCGCCTCCTGCAGACGCGGAGGCACAAGCAGCTGCGGAAACTGGGCTTCCCGGTCTTCGTGTTGGACGATGCGGAGCAGATCCCAGGGATCATAGAGGAGGTGAGGACATGGCGGAAGTAATCAACGTATCAGATGGCAGGAAAGAAATAGTGGACAGTCTTTCAGATTTCCTTGATCTTGTCAGAGAGCTCATGGGAGATGAGGCAAGGGACTGGTTTGAGACCTACCTCAAAGAGAATTACCTGCCGGAGCAGGAAATAGGGCGTATGGAGGATGAGTGCGCGAAAGAGATAGAACGCGTGGAGGAACATTACAAGGATATCCTCCGAGAGCTGCATGACTTGTCAAAAGAGCTGGCGGACCTGATCTGTTCCGAGCGGCTAAGCAGGATGAAGATCAGCCACGTGGCAGGACAGATCGGAAATCTGACAGGGAGGAACTTATGAAGAGAGAACAGTTACATGGATACCAGAGATACTGTATGGAGTTCGTGATGAAACACCCGGAAGCACTCCTGATCCTGTCCATGGGCCTTGGGAAAACGGTGACCTCCCTTTACAGCATTTTTGATCTGCTGTTTGACAGATTCGAAGTATCGAAAGTGCTGATCATAGCACCTCTGCGGGTCTGCACTTCTGTTTGGCCGGAAGAGCGCCTGAAGTGGGAAGGGCTGGACTTTTTACGGATGAGTGTTGTAACAGGCAGCGCGAAGCAGAGGCAGGCGGCAATCGAGCATCCGGCTGATGTGTATGTCATAAACCGCGAGAATGTAAAGTGGCTTGTGGAATATCTGAAAGAGTGGCCCTTCGACATGGTTGTGATCGACGAGCTGAGCAGCTTCAAGAACCACAGGAGCCAGAGGTGGAAAGCACTGAAGAAGATCCGGCCGAAGATCAAAAGGATCGTCGGGCTTACGGGGACACCGGCTTCGAACGGCCTGATGGACCTGTGGGCAGAGGTTTTCCTGATCGATGGCGGAAAGCGCCTGGGACGCTTCATTGGTAAATACCGTGAGGCGTACTTTAGGGCAGCGGGCATGAATCCTTATACCGGAGTGGTTTACAACTACGTGCCGCTTCCGGGAGCAGAGGAAAGAATCTACGAGAAGATCTCCGACATCGCTGTTTCGATGAAGGCGCGGGACTACCTTGACATGCCGGACTTTGTACCGGTCACCCATGCGGTGCATATGGACAGGTCAGAGCGGGAGCTGTACGACGAGCTGAAGAAGGAACTGCTTGTCACGGTGGACGGCGAGGAGATCGATGCTGCTAATGCGGCTGTCCTTACGGGCAAGCTCCTGCAGATGGCGAACGGTGCCATTTACACCAATGACAGAGGCGTCATCGAGGTGCACCGGCAGAAGCTCTACATGTTAGAGGACCTGATCGAGCAGGCAAACGGCCAGAATGTCCTTGTGGCTTACTGGTTCCAGCACGATCATGACCGCATTCTGTTGCATCTAAGAGAACAGGGCTATCAGCCGCGGGACATCAAGACGGACGCCGATATCACAGACTGGAATGCTGGAAAGATACAGGTCGGCCTGATTTCCCCGGCAAGTGCCGGTCATGGCTTGAACATTCAGCGTGGCGGACACATCCTTATCTGGTTTTCGATGATCTGGTCACTTGAGATGTATCAGCAGACGAATGCCCGCCTCTGGCGCCAGGGACAGATGGAAGTCGTGACCGCGCACCACATCGTCTGCCGGGATACAGTCGATGAGGATGTCCTGGATGCCCTGGAGCACAAGGACGTCACGCAGCAGAAGCTGATCGAAGCCGTGAAGGCGAGGATTAAAGGAGGTTGATACCGTGGAGAAAGAATCGAAATTCTCAGGCGGAAATCCTTATGAGAACCTTGCAGCTGCCATCGTTGTCCAGGCTGCGAAGGATTACAGCACAGCTTTGAAGGACATCAAAAAGAACCGGGAAAACATGAAAGCCATGAGGATCGCGATGGAAGTTGAGCGGTTTTTACGGTCTGGGTGGTATGCAGAGCTTAGTGATATCGACAGCGAATACATGATACGAAAGCTGAGAGAGGAGGTGGTTTCATGACAGTTGAGGAGTATTTTGGCCAGGCACGTAGTCTGGGGAAGAAGATACGACATCATAGAGAGGAAATCGAGCGAACCAGAGAACTTGCCTGTTCGATCAGCAGTCCTTGTTTTGAGGAGAGCTTTAATCCGAATAATCCGACAGATGCAGCTTTCCAGAAAAGATTGGAAGAGCTGTGGGAACGTGAGCGGGAGCTGAGGAGAGAATTGATTCTTTTCCTCCAGCTGGAAGCAGAGATCACGGGCGTCATTAACTCGCTTCCTGATACAAACGAGCGTTTCGTGCTGACCTGCCGTTACCTTAAGGATTACAAATGGAGCCAGATAGCCGACGTGTTTTCCGTAGAGCGTCACACGGTACGCCGGTGGCATGACAGGGCATTGGAACACATCGTGCTGCCTGAGAAGCCGACCAAAATTTGAAATTTCTAAAAATAACCCATAATGTACCAAGACGCCCATTCGGGGTTTGTGATATAGTATACTTGGCGAAAATGAAAAGGAAGGAAGCCCTGTTTGTAACACAGGGCTTTGCTATGAATAAGGTGGGATATGAGATTAATAAAAATATATGATCTTGGCAAAATAGAATATTTGGTAAACCCCGAACAGATATCTTATATAAGGGTGTTGCCCGGACTCAGAGGAAAAAAAATGTATGACATAGCGTTTTCTGATGATGTAACCATCCGCACGAATTATGAGAATAGGTTAGAAAAGTTCGAAGTCCGGGCTCAAAGAAATGGAGCCTGATATGATCTTCAGGCCCCGGATTTCGTACTTTTCTTTTGAACCCTGTC
>CACYPS010000005.1 GCA_902776305.1 uncultured Lachnospiraceae bacterium
CTTATTGCTCGTCTGGTTCGTTCTGGATAATATTTACTTTTCAAGGTTCATCCGGTCGATGAATCTGACCAGCAGGCTCAAGATTCCGAGAGCCTATATGTATTTCCTAATCGAAAAAAGTATTTTTCTTATTTATATTCATCCCGATATCGGGTTTGAATCAATTTGCCACTTTGACCATAGAATGTCTGAGGACGGTGTCCTTGTACATATACCCTTTCAGAAGTTCCTCAGCGACCACATTCTCACCAAAGTTCTCATCCTCCACATGCATGACGGCATTGTGAAGATTCGGATCGAATTCCTTTCCTGTCGCATCGATCGGCGTAACGCCCAGGTCTGTAAGGACTGTTACGAACTGCTTGTAGATCTTCTCCATTCCCTGTGTAAAGGGATCTTCCTGATCTTCTTCGGAGACAAGCGCGAATCCTCTTTCAAAATTGTCGAGGACCGGAAGGATCTTCTCCAGGACGTCCTTTGCGCCCATCGCGTACATTCCGGATTTCTCTTTCTCAGTACGCTTTCTGAAATTATCGAACTCAGCCATCAGACGAATGTACTGATCGTTAAGAGCCCGGATCTTTTCTTCTCTCTTTTCAAGCTCCTTCTTGCTTCTCCTACCGAAGATATCCATACCCTCCGGTTCCTTTCCGTCTTCAGCTTCTTCGGCTGTTTCCTGTCCATCCGCTGCCGGCTCCTCATCTGCTGTCTCCTGTCCGTCCGTCTCCGGTTCCGCATCAGTTTCCACTGTGCTCTCCGCTTCCTCTGCGGCCTGCTCATGGGCATCGGCAACGGCTTTTTTTACGGCTTCTTCCATTTCATCCGAAACCTTCTTCTCTTCTGTATTCAATTAAGGTTCCTCCTTATTTACTGCCTGCTTTTTATGAACCGGCATGTTTGTGCTCAACTTCCTGCCTCTTTATGCCGGCTGTATAGGTCATCCAGGATTGCTTTTGGAAAAGCCCCTACGTCTGACTGCCCGGACCCGAAGGCATGACCTCATCATCCGTCACCTCATCTGTTACCTTTTTTGTCCTGAACAGTTCATTCAGCGACTCCTTAACGGTGTTCAGATTATGCATGACCTTCTCATAGTCCATACGTTTCGGACCGATGATTCCGATTGTTCCCTGAAGACCGTCTCCCAGATCGTAGGTAGCAGTCACAACACTGCAATCCTTCATCGACTCGACCGGGCCTTCCTCTCCGATGTAGACCTTGATTCCGGTTCCCGGATCCGTCTCGTCCGCCTCGGTATCTTTGATAAAGTCTGCGAGAAGGCTTTTCTCCTCCAGTGCGGTTATGAGCTGGCTTGCTCTTGATTTATCGGCAAGTTCCGGATATCTGAAAATGTTATTCGCTCCGCTCGTGTAAATCTCCATATTTTCGTCTGTCTCGGCCCGGATAACTTCCGCGATCGTGTCCAGTACGTCATTGACGACCTGGACATGTATACCGGCCTCCTCCTTTATGTTGGAGATAAGCCCCAGATTGATATCCGCCAGAGTGAGACCGTTCAATCTTGTGTTGAGAAGCAGGTTCAGTTTTAACACCTGTTCCTCGTTGATGGACTCATCCAGATCAATGATATGGTTCTTTATAATATTGCCTTCGATGACAACAACGGTCAGGAGCTGTCTCTCATTCAATCTGCTGAGCTGGATGAACTTGACTTTATTCCCCTTATAGGACGGGGCTGAAATCATTGTCGTGTAGTTCGTCCTTGTTGCCAGCAGTCTTACAACCTGCTTGAGGATTTCCTCCATCCGGTTCGTCTTGTAAATCATCAGAGTGTTCATCGCGGAGACCTGTGAGGTCTTCTCCTCGACCAACGCATTGACATACAGGCGGTAACCTTTATCTGAAGGAATACGTCCGGCAGATGTATGTGGCTGAACGATATATCCCATTTCCTCCAGATCCGACATCTCGTTTCGTATCGTGGCTGAACTGAGGTTAAGGTCAGTATACCTGGAAATCGTTCTGGAACCCACAGGCTCACCTGTTTCGAGATAGTTCCGGATAATGGCATTCAGAATTTTCCGTTTTCTATCGGTCAGTTCCATAAGCTGACTTCCTTTCTTTTAGATTTTGTTAGCACTCGATGTATTGGAGTGCTAACATCTAAGACATAATATACTCCGCGGTTTTGAGGATGTCAACAATTATTTTCATAAAAAAATACTGTCTTTCGAGTATTCCATAACGAAAGATGCTGCCGCACCGAGAACTATTACAGGTCGTTTCGGCAGGTTTTATAAAATCCCTCCGAAACAAATCATGCTTCTTCTCGGTGCAGCAGCACCTTTTATATTTCCGTTTTCAGAACTGTCAGTTATTTACTAAAACTTCCCACTTCGTTTCTAAGTTGCTGTCGAAACCATAAATAATGCAATCGGAGCGGCGTCGCCTGGCGGCCGGCACTTTAAATTTTCAAGCGTTAGCGCCGAAAATTTATTAGTGCCGCTGCCAGCGAGACCGAGCGGGATAAGTGAGATAGGAAATCTTCGATTTCCGTGATCGAACTTATGCTGTGCAGCGTCCCGACGATGCATTATTTAAGTACCGGTTTCGGCTTGGCACTCTTATCGATCGGAGTAGCATCTCCGAGACCGGTCGCTTCGGAAACCAGTCCGAGAGAAGAAATAACGCCTGTCAGATCGGTCGGCATGTATATCTTCGTTGCACGGCCGTCCGATACATTCTTGAGAGCCTCCAGGCCTTTCAGTTTCAGGACGGACTCATCGACATTTGCATCCTTCAATGCTTTGAGACCATCCGCCTCTGCCTGATAAACAAGAGCGATAGAACGCGCACGGCCTTCCGCAAGAGCGATCTGTGCGTCGCGCTCTGCCTCCGCTGCAAGGATCTTCGCCTGCTTATCACCTTCGGCGCGTGCTACAACGGATTCCTTATGAGCGGTAGCTTCGAGGATCGTCTGACGTTTCTCACGCTCAGCCTTCATCTGCTTCTCCATCGCGCTCTGGATCTCTGCCGGCGGAATAATGTTCTTCAGCTCAACACGGGTGACCTTGATGCCCCATGCATCCGTCGCCTCGTCGAGGATCTGCTGCATCTGGCTGTTGATAATATCACGGCTCGTCAGGGTCTGGTCAAGTTCCATACCACCGATGATATTACGGAGCGTCGTTGCATTGAGATTCTCAAGTGCGCTGACCGGTCTGTCAACACCGTAAGTGTAAAGTCTCGGGTCAAATATCTTGAAATAAACGACCGTATCAATCTTCATTGTGACATTATCTTTTGTGATAACATTGGACGGCGCGAAGTCACAGACCTGCTCCTTCAGCGAAATCTTCCCGGCAATTCTCTCTACGAACGGAACTTTCAGATGCAGACCGTGCTCCCATGTAGCACGATAGCTTCCGAGGAATTCTATAACATATGCGTTAGCCTGCGGCACGACGCGTATGCATGAGAGCAGAAGCCATAAAATAAGAACTATCAGGACAATAATAAAAATCGTAAATCCCATATCTTTACCTCCCACTACACTCTTTAAGGGTTCTCTGAACAGACTTAATGTACACTTAACGCGCAGTCTGTCCGTTGTTTATTAGTATATCATCTGCGCACTCTCTTGTCGAGATTGTTGATGTTCCGCATTACATTTGATGCCTTACCACAGCATACTCATCCTCAAGTCTGTAGAACGGACAGATCTTCTCCGGGGATGTGATGAAACGGACATAATCATCCTCATCCATACTGGCCGAGCAATAATACTCCTCGTCATTCTCGTCATACTCGAAGTTCACGCAGCTGTCACACATGCTCATATCTTTTGCAGTCCTCCTGTTGCTACATTACCATAATATCCTGTCAGGCCTTTCCTCCGCGGTTCCTGCCACGCGCCTTATTGTACTTCTTATAAATACATTATGCCCGTACGTTCTTTTCAGGCCTTTCCTCCGCGGTTCCTGCCCCGCGCCTTATTGTACTTCTTATAAGTACGTTTTGGCTGCGCATTCTTTTCCACGGCCATATCCTGCCGTGCTCTCGCCCGAATCTTTCTGACGGAGGATTCCGTATCCTCGACGTCATCCAGATTCTTTTTGAGTTCGACCATCTTGTCGCGCAGTTCGGCTGCCATCTCAAAATTAAGCTCAGCCGCTGCGGCACGCATCTGCTTCTCCACCTTGGCGATCAGTTCTTCCAGTTCTGCCCGGCTCATGTCCTCCGGATCCTTATCCAGTTTTGCTTCCGTCTGAGCCACCTCTTTGGAGATGGAGATCAGATCGCGAACCGCCTTTCGGATCGTAGTGGGCGTGATGCCGTTTGCCTTATTGTATTCCTGCTGAATCGCCCTTCTGCGCTTCGTTTCACCGATCGCCTTGCGCATGGAATCCGTCATCACATCCGCATACATGATTACATGTCCGTCCGAGTTTCTTGATGCGCGGCCGATCGTCTGGATCAGAGACGTCTCCGATCTCAGAAAGCCTTCCTTGTCGGCGTCAAGAATCGCGACCAGTGTGATTTCCGGTATGTCCAGACCTTCACGAAGCAGATTGATACCGACAAGTACGTCGAACACATCCAGTCTCATGTCGCGGATGATCTGGGTACGTTCCAACGTATCGATGTCGGAATGCAGATAGCGCACCCTGATTCCGAGGTCTTTCATGTAATCGGTGAGATCCTCCGCCATCCTTTTCGTGAGCGTCGTGATCAGTACCTTATTATGATTTTCAACTTCCTTATTGACTTCACCGATCAGATCATCAATCTGTCCCTCGACCGGACGCACGTCCACATCCGGATCCAGCAGACCGGTCGGGCGTATGATCTGTTCCGTGCGGAGCAATTCATGTTCCTGCTCATACTTGCCGGGCGTCGCAGAGACGAACATGATCTGATCAATTCTCTCCTCAAATTCCGTGAAGTTGAGCGGACGGTTATCGAGGGCACTCGGAAGGCGGAATCCGTAGTCGACCAATGTCATCTTTCTGCTTCTGTCACCGTTATACATGGCACCGATCTGAGGAATTGTCATATGCGACTCGTCCACGATAATAAGGAAATCATTCCTAAAATAATCAATCAGAGTATAAGGCGGCTGGCCTTCCTCCCTGCCCGTTAAGTGTCTTGAATAATTCTCGATTCCGGAACAGAACCCGGTCTCTTTCATCATCTCGACGTCGAATTCGGTTCTTTCGCTGATACGCTGTGCTTCGAGAAGCTTGTCGTTCGCTTTGAAAAATGTGACTCTGTCCCGCATCTCCTGCTCTATCGAATCGCAGGCTTCACGCATTCTCTCGGGCGGGACGACATAAAATGAAGCCGGATAGATTGCCTGATAGGAAAGCTCTGCCTTCACGTCCCCTGTCAACGTATCGACCTGCATGACCCGCTCGATCTCATCGCCGAAGAATTCGATTCTGACTGCATATTCATTATTGTCCGCGGGTATAACTTCCAGCGTATCTCCTTTCACGCGGAATGTTCCGCGGTGAAAATCCATCTCATTCCGCTCATACTGCATATCGATCAGTTCACGGATCAGTTCGTCGCGATCTTTCTGCATGCCAGGACGCACGGATGTCATCATGTTCGCAAAATCTTCCGGTGCACCGATACCGTAAATACAAGATACCGATGCTACAATGATCACGTCCCTTCTCTCGGAAAGGGAGGAAAGTGCTGAGAGCCTCAATTTGTCTATCTCATCGTTGACAGCCGAATCCTTGGCAATGTACGTATCCGATGAAGGGACATAGGCTTCCGGCTGATAATAATCATAGTAGGAGACAAAATACTCGACGGCATTTTCGGGGAAGAACTCCTTGAATTCACTGTAAAGCTGGGCTGCCAGCGTTTTATTGTGTGCGATGACCAGCGTCGGCTTTCCGAGCCTTTCGATTACATTGGCCATGGTGAATGTTTTTCCCGAACCGGTGACGCCCAGAAGCGTCTGTGCCTGATTTCCCTCGCGAAATCCGTTGACCAGATCATCGATGGCTTCCGGCTGATCCCCGGTAGGTGCATAATCAGAGTGAAGTTTGAATTCCATAATCAGACCGGTACATCCTCCTTTGAATGTTTGTGAAGACTATTGAACGAAATAATTGTAAGTACGATAATCATACCGAGTGCAGCCAGATAGAAGATCGTATCCTCTGAAGTAAGGGAGAAATCCCAGAAGCCGTGGATAAGAGTCGGTATGACAAGAGACAGTCTCCGAAATCTTTTGTAAGTTTTCTGGTCTCCGGCTTTCTCAGCCATTTTGGCTATACCGAGATAGTGTCCCATATATATCGCACAGATCGAATGGACCGGTATCAGTCTCGTCAGTGCGATCCCGGTTCCATAGGAAATCATATAGACAATATTCTCTGTGGCGGCAAAACCCAGGGCCGATGCGAGACAATATACGATAGCGTCGAACCTGTAATTGAACTCAGGACTTTTCCAGATGCTTCTCTTAACCGGCATTCGCTTGCAAAACTCCTCAATCAGTGCGACAGCCAGAAAATTATCGATGAGCAAATACAGATTAGAACTCTCATCGAGATCCAGATAGGAAAGGCCGAGAGCCGCAAGAGATTCCAGAAGGACCGCAAGGATCGTCATTATCGCCCCGAGCAAGAATACCTTAATTACCAGGCCGGCAGGTTCCCTCTCTATCCGGTCAAGACGCCAGGTATAAAAAAGAAGAAGAATCGGCGGAACAATTCCCCAGAACAAAATACTATTCATATTATTTCTGTCACCTCCACATAATAGTCACATTACATTTTAAAGAAAAAACTGTCGCACTAACCGTCAAAACAACTATCGTGTCCGACAAAGCAGTGCGCATCATCGTATATAGTTGTATTCTCGCTTAGTGCGACAGTCCGTTATCTTTCGAACCGTGTTATTGGGCCTTCCCGCATAATTTAAGGAAAGTCTGCGTTGTTTGTTTACGCTGCAAGACAATCAGATATCGAGATGTCTTCTGACCGTTATGATAGATCCGATCAGACCGATACCGAGACCTAGACCCAGACCGAACGGCACCAGATTCATAAACACCTGATTGGCCGTCGGTAACGATGAAGCGATCGTCGAGAGTATATCAAATCGATTCAAAATCGCTCCGATCATCTTGTCATAGGTAAAATAGAGGAAGACCAGCGGTATAGCGGCACCGATCAATCCGAGCAGAAGACCTTCCACAATGAAAGGAGCTCTTACAAAACTATCGGTCGCACCGATCAGCTTCATGATAGCGATCTCGTTGCGTCTGACGGAAATACCTACATTAACGGTATTGGAAATCAGGAAAACAGATACCACCAGCAGGATCGCGATGAGGCCGATCGACACGTACATGAAAAGCCGGTTAAAGCTGATCAGCGTTTTGGTCGCTGCAGCACTCTGGTTGACCTGTCTTACTCCCTTCAGCTTCTCGATCTCCGTAACTACACCGTTCTGATTCTCTATCTCGTCGACCTGAACAGTGTAACTTGCAGAGTTGGCCAGCGGGTTATCCTGCGCAAAACTCTCGGCGTATTCCGGATTTCCCTCAAAATATTCTTCCTGGAAAGCCGCCCAGGCTTCCTCGGCGGATGTGAATTTCACGTTAATTACGTGATCCATTTTCTCGATCTTCTGACCGATATCCTTGATGGAAGCATCGTCAAGACCTTCATCAAAAAGGACCGTAATACCGACTTCTTCCTCAAGTGTACGAATCATATAGTTCACATTCATAAGAATTGAGAAAAATACGCCGAATATAAGAATGCATGCTGCCATCGTGGCGATAGATGCAAGTGAGAACATTCTGTTGCGCCAGATATTCTTAAATCCCTGCCTCAGATTGTAGATGAAAGATCTAGGCTTCATGATAGCCTCCTTCCTCCACATCCCGGGCAATAATACCGCGGCGCATGGTAATGACTCGTTTCTGGAATCTGTTCACAAGCTCCCTGTTGTGAGTAACAACAAGTACTGTCGTTCCTCGCTCATTGATATCCAGCAAAAGCTTCATGATTTCATATGAATTCTTCGGGTCCAGGTTGCCGGTGGGCTCATCGCACAGAAGAAGTTCCGGTCTGTTGACGATTGCTCTGGCAACGGCGACACGCTGCTGCTCACCTCCGGAGAGTTGAAGCGGTTTGCTCTTGTACTTCTCCGCCAGTCCTACGAGCTGAAGTGTCTCGGGAACTCTCTTGCGAATCACTCTTCCGGGAGCCTCGACGACATGCTGGGCAAATGCGACATTCTCATATACATTTCTGTCATTGAGAAGTCTGAAATCCTGAAATACAACGCCTACCTCACGTCTGTATTTCGGAATAGCACTGCGTTTCATGGTATTCAGCACATGGCCGTTAACCGTTATCACACCGCTTGTCGGATCCAACTCCTTCAGCAGAAGTTTTATGAGCGTTGATTTACCGGAACCGCTCTCACCGACAATAAATACGAACTCTCCTTTGTCAACATGGAGAGAAACCGCATCAACAGCCGGCTGACCCCTGTTATATGACTTGCTTACGCGGTCAAGATCGATCATATATATCCTCCTCTTTCTTTCGGAAGACACCGGCGCCGTCACCGACGACATCGCCATGCAGTACCGATGACATGGTTCAATCTGACCGCTGATGCTGAGTGCATCCGCTCATGCATGTCTTAGTACTCAAGTGTCTCCATATATTTCATATACCTTACGACCATAAGTGCAATCTTGAAAGTAATTGCATCGTCGAATACACGGAGGTCAAGTCCCGTGCTCTTCTGGAGTTTATCCAGACGGTATACAAGCGTATTTCTGTGAATGTACAGCTGACGTGAAGTCTCTGATACATTCAGGCTGTTCTCGAAGAACTTATTGATGGTTGTGAGAGTCTCATCGTCAAAATCATCCGGGGACTTATCCGTGAAGATTTCCTTGATGAACATCTTGCACAGCGGGATCGGAAGCTGATAAATCAGACGGCCGATTCCGAGCTGGCTATATGCTATGATATTCTGATCTCCAAAGAAGATCTTTCCTACATCAAGCGCCATTCTGGCTTCCTTGTAGGAGCGGGAAACTTCCTTGATCTCAGAAACGGCGTTTCCGTAAGCGACATGTGTGGAATCAAAATCTTCATTATCTTTGGAAAGAACATTAATAATAGATTCCGCAATCGCATGCAGCTCTTCGTGTCCGGCGTCTTCATCCAGTTCCTTGATCACTATGATGCTGTTCTCATCGACAGCTGTGATAAAATCATTTTTCGACTTTGAGAACAGTCCCTTGACTGCTTCAAGCGTGCTGTAATCCTTGCTCTGTTCAGACTCCAGAATATAGACGACACGTTTCACGTTGGTCGCAATATGGAGCTTCATAGCACGATTATATACATCCACCAGCAGCAGGTTGTCAAGAAGAAGATTTTTGATAAAGTTATCCTTATCAAAATGTTCCTTATAGGCAATGACAAGATTCTGGATCTGGAAAGCGGCAAGCTTTCCGATCATTGTCATATCCTCATTTCCGCGTACGATGACCACATACTCTACCTGATAATCATCGTAGACTTTGAAATACATGCTGCCTTTGATTTCCTGCGAATCCGCCTGCGATTCGGCAAAGCTCACAATATCCGATGGATTAATATTGTTCTCTTCTTCTGTTGAAGCAACCACCTTGCCTTCCAGGTCAACAATTGTCAGTTCGCAGCGCCCGATGTTTTTGATCCCGTTTATTGTATCCTGAAGTACCAGATTGGAAATCATTTCCTTCCCTCGCTTTACCTTGTGATCGGGGATATTCAGGGAAAGAACCTGAAATAGCCCCACTACCATACAACATTTTTACGTTTTTGTGAAGATATATCGATACCTTTTTAACAATTTCTTAACAAAATCAAACTTCAAAGATCAAGTCCGCATATGTAGGAACCGGCCAGAAGCTTCGGTCTACTATACATTCTGCCTGATCGACAGGTTTTCTGAGTTTCTCCATGGCCGGAACAACATGTTTTCTGAAAGCAGCCGCCTGCTCCGGTCCTTCTTTCTTCTGTTCCGCCTGCAGTGTCTCTTTCTCGAGAATTTCGCATGCCTCCCTTGCTGCCTTGAGGCACTCGTTGAGCTTTGAAAGAAGTTTTTTCTGTACGATGGGTTCAACGCCGCACGCAGCCGAAGCATTGGCGGATTCCGCAAGCTGACCGATATATCTCATGATTGCCGGAATATATTCTCTGTCAGCCATCTGTACCATCGTCCTCGCCTCTATATTAATGGCTTTGGCGTAAAGCTCATACTTGACTTCAGCTCTGGACTCAAGCTCTGTTTTTGAAAATACCTTAAATTTCTCAAACAAAGCAACGGATTTTTCCGATACAAGAGCAGGTATTGCGTCCACCATAGACGGAATAACCGGAAGTCCCCGTTCTACAGCTTCCTTTGCCCATTCCTCGGAATAACCGTTTCCGTTAAAGATGATCCTGCTGTGCTTTGTCGCATATTCTCTGATCAGATCATGGACAGCATCATCAAAATTCTCTGACTTCTCCAGACGATCACATGCCTCGCAGAAAGCTTCTGCGACGATCGTATTCAATACAGTGTTAGCACCGGCGATGGAATCCCGGCTGCCCACCATACGGAATTCAAATTTATTTCCGGTGAATGCAAATGGCGATGTCCTGTTCCTGTCCGTAGCATCTCGGGCAACATCCGTCAGTACAGATACGCCTGTCCGAAGTTTTCCTCCTCTGATTGAGCTCGTTGCCGATCCACTGTCTCTGAGCTGTTTCAGAACATCTTCGAGCTGATCGCCGAGAAATACGGAAATGATGACCGGAGGTGCTTCATTTCCTCCGAGGCGGCACTCATTCCCGACATCCGCCGCAGATTCCCTGAGAAGGTCCGCATGCTCATCGACGGCCTTCAGTATGCAGCATAGGACAAGGAGGAACTGGATATTCTCATGTGGTGTTCTGCCCGGATCCAGAAGATTGATTCCGTCATCCGTGGTCAGTGACCAGTTGTCATGCTTTCCCGATCCGTTCACACCGTCGAACGGTTTCTCATGGAGCAGACATCTGAGACCATGTCTGGTCGCTACACGCTTTAATGTCTGCATGGCGATCTGATTATGGTCTACCGCAATGTTACATTTCTCGTAAATCGGCGCAAGTTCATGCTGGGCAGGTGCGACCTCATTATGCTGTGTCTTTGCGGGAACTCCGAGTTTCCAGAGTTCAAGATTCACATCCCGCATATAAGATGCGATTCTCGGACGCAGTGTTCCGAAATAGTGATCATCAAGCTCCTGGCCTTTGGGCGGCATTGCTCCGAAAAGTGTGCGTCCTGTGAAGACCAGATCCATTCGCTTCAGATATTTTTCTCTGTCAATAATAAAATATTCCTGTTCCGCTCCGACAGAAGGCGATACATGCCTTGAAGTTGTATTCCCGAACAGTCGGAGTAGTCGCAGCGACTGTTCCCCTATTGCCTGCATGGACCGAAGAAGAGGGGTTTTCTGATCCAGCGCTTCGCCGGTATAGGAGCAGAAGGCTGTAGGGATGCAAAGTGTCGCTCCCCCCTCGTCATGTCTTACAAATGCCGGGGATGTGCAATCCCAGATCGTATATCCTCTGGCTTCAAATGTTGCACGGAGTCCTCCCGACGGAAAAGAAGATGCGTCCGGCTCTCCCTTTATCAGTTCTTTTCCCGAAAGGCTCATGAGGACCTTTCCGCTCGGCAATGGGGCAGTTATGAAAGAGTCATGCTTCTCAGCTGTTGTACCTGTAAGAGGCTGGAACCAGTGCGTGTAATGCGTCGCACCTTTTTCAATAGCCCATTCCTTCATTTCATGAGCGATGACATCAGCCGTCTCCAATGTCAATTCCGTGCCGTCTTCTATTGCCTCGCGCAGTGCACGATAAATCTTCTTTGGAAGCCTCTGCTGCATTACAGTATCGTTAAAAACATCCTCCCCGAAAACCTGGGAAATATTCGTAAATCCTTCGCTCATAGTCTCCTCTTACAATAATGGGGCAAGTGTACTCAAATCCGGAGTTTGCCTTCCAGCGCCCTCCGGATTTGGTCTATTCGGGTGCTTTTCCGCTCAGAAGAGCACCCGTACTTTCATCAGTTTTCAATCGTCAGGCTGCCCTCGGGCAGTCATTTATATCGATTCTATCAAGCCTTGTTTGCAGAACCGAATACTTCGATCTTGTACTTAACCATATCTGTGATTGCAGCTGCGCCCGGAGCCAGAAGCTTTCTCGGATCGAAGCCCTTGCCCTGCAGATCCTTGCCTGCCTCGATATACTCACGTGTAGCCTTAGCAAATGCAAGCTGGCACTCTGTATTAACATTGACCTTGGAAACGCCGAGCTTGATTGCATCCTGAACCATAGCATCCGGGATTCCGGAACCGCCATGAAGTACGAGCGGCATTGCGCCTACAGCAGCCTTGATTGCTTCAAGAACGTCGAAGCGAAGGCCCGGCCAATTTTCCGGATATACGCCATGGATGTTGCCGATACCGGCTGCAAGCATGGAGATGCCGAGGTCAGCAATCTTCTTGCACTCTTCCGGATCTGCGCACTCGCCTGCGCCGACAACGCCGTCTTCCTCACCGCCGATAGCGCCGACTTCTGCTTCGATGGACATACCCTTCTCATTGCAGATAGCTACGAGTTCTTTTGTCTTCTCAACGTTCTCTTCAAACGGAAGAGCGGAGCCGTCGAACATGATGGATGTGAATCCTGCATCGATGCACTTCTTGCAGCCTTCGTATGTACCATGATCAAGGTGAAGAGCTACCGGAACTGTGATGCCCTGGCTCTCGATAACATCAGCTACGATGTCCTTAACTGTCTTGAAGCCGGCCATGTACTTGCCTGCACCCTCGGATACCTGTACGATAACCGGAGAGTTTGTCTCCTGAGCAGCCTTAAGAACGGATTTTGTCCACTCAAGGTTGTTGAGGTTGAAAGCGCCGATAGCATAATGTCCGGCGTAAGCATTAGCGACCATTTCCTTTGCTGATACTAACATTAGAATGTCCTCCTTATTATTTGTTTCGGGCTTTATCGTGTCCCGAACACTTTGAGTTCATTATATAGTAAAACTGCAAAAAATAAAAGAAGGGAATCCTGCTTTTTTAAAGCAAATTCCCCATTTTTTACAAATTTTCAATATTTATGAAGTAACGACAGAGACGATTCGCCTCACCTGCAACACATCATACGTCTACATCCAGAATCTTACCGAATTCTTCCGAAATAACTTTCAGAGAGTCAGCCACTTCGAATTTTCCGTCACCGAGCTCGTCGTCTCCGGTTGCTCCGGGGATATCGCGCCAACCGTGAAGTACGTCGGATTTGTCGCCGTAAAGAATAATTCTGACACGCTGCTTCAGGTTCCTGATCATCACATCCTGATGGTTCCCGCCATACTCTCCGTCCAGAGTCCAGGGTATCGGTTCGGTCGCGGTGATATGAACACTGCTTGTATGGTAATACTCTATAAGAGGAGTGGATTCAACATTTCCTGATAATAATGCGGTAATAATTTCATTGAGCTCCATCGGATTTGTCGGTGAGTGAATCAGCATACTTTCAAACACACCGTCATCAAGATATACATTGGGGCCTGTCATACCTTTAATTCCACCGACAGAGATAGAGTTCGTCACCATACCGTAAATGTAATTTCCCTCGTGAAGTTTTCCTTCCACTTCCACTTTCAGGTTATAGCTCTTGATATCCGGAAGTCTTCTCATTCCCTCAAAAATATAAGCAAGATGCCCGAACAGATTCTTCATATCCTGATTCGTGTCATAGGAAACGTCCGTGAAGGCACCGAAAGCTGCGACATAGACAAATGCGTCGCCGTTGAACTCTCCTATATCCACCGCCTGCGGCTCACCACCCACAATATCACCCGTCGCCTCAAGAATTGATGTGGACATATTGAGGCTGGCAGCGTAATCATTGGTCGATCCGACAGGAATATATCCGATCGGTAAGTCCCTTCCGGACATGGTGATACCCGTCACGACTTCATCAAGTGTCCCATCACCGCCCGCTGCCACGATCATGTCGATGAATCCGCCTGCATTTCGAGCTATATCTACTGCATCCTTTCGTTTCTGTGTCGGATGAACTTCCACGCGATAACCGGCTTTCACGAACATATCAATGACATCAGCAAGCTTTTGAACAAAAAGTCCTTTTCCCGCTTTCGGGTTATATATGAGAAGAATTTTCTGCGACATTCTGACAGCTCCCGTTGCTTCGCTCCAAAAATGTGCTGAGATCGATACATTTTCCTCAGCGAATGATTGATAAAAGAATTCTACACCCAAAGGAATAAATTCACAAGTACGCCATTTTCATTTCACAAAAGGAGCAATATCCCGACACAAATTTGACAAACTTTTTTTCAAAAATAATGACATGAAAAGAAACAACACAAGATGTGTTCCGGAAAGCAGGTCTTATCGGCAAGACACATGCCGCGGCACCTGCCCGGAACAGAACAACATACAATATAACGCATACGGCAAAGAATCCATGCCGTACAGGAGGAAAATCATGAGAAACAATACATTATGGAGAAAACTTGGTCTTACAACCGCTCTGGCAGCAACATTCGGTCTCGTCTCATCGGGCGTCTTTCTCTCCGTGAACGGGATAGCTCAGTCAACGGCCGCGAAGCAGACAGCGATTGAAGCTACCGCACAGGCAGGAAGTGCCGCTGCCGGAGAAGATACAAAGAACATGCTTTACAATGAGGCGGACAGTGTGGACCCCACACAAACCGATACCGGTGAAATCGAGTCGACAGAAAAAGCCAACAACGCTGACACAAATACTTCCGGAGGAACAATGACAGTTGCCGAGGTCGCAGCTAACTCAATGCCCGCCATGGTTGCAATCACCAATACTTCCGTCGAGGACGTTCAGAGTTATTTCGGCGGTTCCTACGGCGATTTCAGCAGCATTTTCGGAGATGAGTTCGGAGATATCTTCGGAAACGGCAACGGACAGGGGCAGCCGTACGAAGCCGTCAGCATGGGATCGGGCGTCATTATCGGTGAGACAGATGATCAGATCATCATCGCTACGAACCAGCACGTAATCAGCAGCTCCAAAGAGCTCTCCGTAGCTTTCATCGACGACACGGCAGCAAGCGCAACTGTCCTGGGCGAGGACAGTACTACGGACCTGGCAGTCATCGCGGTGAACAAAGCAGATCTCTCCGAAGATACAATTTCCGCAATCAGAGTTATCGAGATCGGCAGCTCCGATGAACTCTTAGTCGGTGAAGAAGTCGTCGCGATCGGCAATGCTCTCGGTTATGGCCAGTCTGTCTCCTCCGGAATTGTCAGTGCAATGCATCGCACACTCGAATCCTATGACGGCTCCAGAGAGGGAACTGACGACGGTCTGATCCAGACTGACGCGGCAATCAATCCCGGCAACTCCGGCGGCGCTCTCCTCAATATGAAAGGCGAGCTGATCGGTATAAACTCCGCAAAATATGCAGACACGGAAGTTGAGGGAATGGGCTATGCAATTCCGATCACATCTGCTCAGCCGATCCTCACAGCTCTCCAGAACGGTGAAGCTGTACAGACAGCTCCCGACGCTGAGACCAATACAAATACCGTCCGCCTCGGCATCTCCTGCACAGGCATCACGGAAGAAAATTCCGAATACTACGGAATTCCGGCAGGCGTCTATGTAAAGGAAGTTGAGCAGGGTTCCGCAGCTGCCAATGCAGGTCTTCAGGAAGGCGACATCATCACTGCAATCGATGATACGCAGGTTACCTCTGTAGAAGACCTGACAAACGCCCTCGCGACTTACAGCATCGGCGACTCTGCGGAACTTACCGTCAGCCGCGAAGTCTCCTACCCCGACATCTTCGCAGAGAACGGGCAGTCCGCCGAATATCAGTCCGGCAAGACGACCGTGACATTCGGATCTGACGAGGCTCAGAGGACAAGTCTCAACGAGCAGTAACTCTTAGCGGCAGCTTAAATTCTGATGGGAATAAATCTCAACGAGCATCCTGAGTAAATCGACATAAATCAGAATAACATATCTGTCTAATACAGAAGAAGGGCTGTCGTCCCGAATGGTGCCACTCAAAATCACCACTCGGGACGGCAGCCCTTGTGTATTCTTATTCGTTTCCGTTATTGTTCTGTCAATCTACCCGAGTTCGCAGAAGACAAGTTGTTTTCACACCCATCCCTCGACGATATTACCTGTATTCTGTGTCAGAGATTATAAATCGTCTGGTAGAGATATTCATAAGCCATATCCCACAGCTCGTCCGGCTGGTATCGGAATGAGCTCTGCGGAAGCTCATAGACACGCCCGCTCTTTACCGCAAAAACATCTTTCCATGTGTCACAGGATTTTACCAGCTCATTGCAGCTGGCCACAGCTTCCTTCTCATTTCCCTCATAAATAATGAATATGAAGTCCGGATTGTTGGCAAGGAGGTTTTCAAATGTCCTCCTGCCCGCATCGTCACTCTCCCTCGCATCGACCTCTCCGGCAAATGTATCGACAGCATCCGTCTCGACCGGAGCCTCCGGTATGAGCGATGCGGTCGACATATCGTTCGGTTTCGGCGTTGCCGATGAGTCTTCTGCTTCGCCTTTTTCCGCCCTGCTGTCCTCCGGCTTCTGCGTTGCTGAGGAACCTTCTGTTTCGCCTTTGTCTGCCTTGCTATCCTCCGTTTTCGGGATAACCGAAGAATCAGCTACTTTGCCTTTTTCCGCCCTGCTGTCTCCGGACTGCGTCGCCACAGAGTCTTCAGCCTTAGAAGTCTCCTCCTCGTTCATCTTCCACACATGGACGCGTTGACCGCTTTTATTGGCATTCGTCATACCAAAGTCGCAAAGCATACTGCAGATAAAATCGTCGTTAGACATTGCACAGCATCCCTCGCTCCCGACCCGAATGACCATGTAGGTCGGCGTTCGCCCTTTATAGTACTGATTCGCCGCTTCATCAGATACTTTCGTATCGCTGACGTCCCGTGCAGGCGGCTCCGTCACGGTAACTTCGATTTTGTGAGCAGCCTCCAGTGCATTTGAAATGATACCTTCATTTCTGGCTGCCACCTCCGTGACATACTTCTGATAGGACTCTGAGTTGCCGGTCCTTTCGGTCAGAAGCTGCATGGAGGCATCGTAGTCCCTGAAACTGTTGGCGCTGACCTCGATCATATCGCATTCCGCCTCTGACAGTTCCTTTTTGATTCCCGAGTAATTCTCGACGGACCTGTCAGCTATGATTACATCCGTTTCCGTTTTCGGAATATTTTTGAGATCAAGTTCATTTTCGCTTCCGATCCAAACTAAATCCTTCGGAATTCCGGGCAGGTCCTGTGCCTCATCGGCTGCAGCGATGAGCTCTCCGCCGGCAAGCATCCACATTCTTGCCGCATTGCGTGAAAGCGCAACTGCTTTCACATCTTTCGGTTCAGTACTCTCGCTTTCTGTCAGAACTTCCTCTGCCTGTGAAACCGATCCGGCAGATATACTGCTGTCGGTCTGAGCTGTGCTCTCTCCTCCGGCACAGCCTGTCACAGCAAAAAGAATGGCTGCAGAAACTGCAGCCGCAAGAAATCTCTTCATAACCCCAGTTCCATCCTTCATCACAGTTTAGGGATACCCTCTCCCCATTAGATCATATCTGCTTTCTGCGCCGGATTGCTACTCCCCAGTATATCCGAAGTCTTCCACAGACAAGTATCTTTTTTGACTGTATACCGATCGGTATTTCCATGATATATCGCTGCAATTCTCCCCGTGCAACGAGACTTGAAATTGGCTTTATTATAGCATAAGAAAAGCGATTTGTGTAGGTATGAAAAACCCCGGGATCCGAAGATCCCGGGGAAAAATTCATATGTTGGAACTATGTCCCGACCGACTTCACTTCAGTGATCAGGCATTGATCTTTACATCGTTGAAGTCATCAGAGTTTGTAAGAAGGAATACAACCGTGTCAGCATAGCCTGCCTTGTGAATCTTGTCGATATCGAAATTCAGAAGGAGGTCGCCGGCCTTGACTGTATCGCCTTCAGCGACTGCCGGTGAGAATCCATCGCCGTTCATAGCGACTGTATCTACGCCGACATGGATGAGAAGCTCAAGTCCGGAATCTGTGGAGATACCGATTGCATGCTTGGACTCTGCAACTGTGGAGATCGTGCCGTCTACCGGTGCAACTACAACACCCTTGGACGGTGTGATACCGAGACCTGCGCCGAGAACGCCTGATGCAAATGTAGCATCCGGGATCTGCTCCTGCGGAACCAGTGTTCCGACTGCCGGAGACTTGACCTTGTCAGCGCCGACTTCCATAACGACCGGCTGTGTATTGATATCGATTGGCGGAGCTGCCTTCGGAGCTGCCTTCTTCGGTTCATCTTCCTTGAAGATGACTGTTGTGATAAAGAATGCAAGACCGCCGGAGATTGCAAGAACGATTGTATAAAGCACCGCATTGTTGATTGTAAGGTATCCCGGGATACCTGTTACGCCGTATGCAGAAGCACCGATGCCCATGAATGCAGCAACAAGTGCACCTACAGCACCGCCGATCATACCACCGACGAACGGCTTCATGAAGCGCATGTTAACACCGAAGATAGCCGGCTCTGTGATACCGAGAGCTGCGGACATGGAAGACGGAATAGCAACTGCTTTTGTCTTCTGATTCTTGGAACGAAGACCGACTGCGAGGCAGGCGCCGAACTGTGCGAAGTTCGCGGCAGATGCGATCGGCATCCAGGTATTGAGACCCTTGGAAGCAAGCATACCGGCCTCGATAACGTTGTACATATGGTGAAGACCCATAACAACAGTACAGGGATAAAGTGCACCCATGATGCAGGAACCGATCGGATTTGCAACAAGCTTCTCAGCACCGTTCAGAACGATTGTCTCAAGTGTGGAGAAAATCGGTCCAATAATTGTAAGAGTTACAAGTGCTGTTACAAGTACAGTTGTCAGCGGAGTTACGAAGAGGTCGATCATTTCCGGAACATGTTTATGCAGCCAGGACTCGATCTTGCTCATGAAGAGGACAGCCAGCATGACCGGGATAACATGGCCCTGATAGCCTACTCTGTTGATCGGGAGAATCGGTCCAAACAGATGCCACTTAGGTATTCCGCCCAGCGATGCAACCGTCACATTATCCGGATTTGCTGCCCAGTCATACAGATACGGGCTTACGCCGTTAACATCGATACCAAAGAATTTTGCAACCTGCTCTGCGCTACCGACATTCCAGCCGTTAAGGAATGCAGCGTGGATCATCAAAAGACCGATAACCGCGCCGAGGAAAATGTTGCCGCCGAATACTCTCGCCGCTGAAATAGCTACGATAACCGGCAGATAAGCGAAAGCTGTGTTCGCAGCTGTATCAAGGAAAGCGAACCAGTCAGTGCCGCCGAAACCGAGACCCGGGATCTTAGCAAGAGCCTCAACGAGACCCATCATAAGACCGGAAGCTACGATAGCCGGAAGAATCGGAACGAAAACATCGCCGATCGGCTTAAGAAGTCTGATGTACCACGGCTGCTGTGCTGCAGCTGCTGCCTTTACATCTTCCTTGGAAGCTGCGGAAGCGCCCGTGATGGAAAGGAACTCATCATAAACTTTGTTTACTGTGCCGGTACCGATGATCAGCTGCAGCTGTCCATTGGACTCGAACATGCCCTTGACGCCGTCGACGTTCTCAAGGACTTCCTTGTTGACTTTGCTGTTATCCGCGATAACAAGGCGAAGTCTTGTAGCGCAATGTGCAGCAGAGACGACGTTAGAGCCGCCGCCGATATTATCGGCGATCTCCTGCGCGCATTTTCTGTAATCAAGTGCCATTGTTTTTCCTCCCTTTGGTGAATTTGTTGCACCACTCATAAGTTACAGTGTATCAGCATTCGGAATCGCACCTTCCGAACAATGATCTCTATTACTCGATTATACACATAATTTCTACCAATCACAACTGTGATTTTTATCTAAATTTTATATTTTGTTTTTGGTAATTTTATTTTGCTTGTGACTTTTTCGCAAAAGAGCCCTTTTATCAAATATTGTTTTAGGTAAAATAATCAATTTCTCATTCTTCCGTATCAGCTGTAGCATTTTTGGCAGTGCGCTTTCTTGTCGTCTTCTTCGGAGCTTCCGCAGATTCAACAGCATCAGCCTTTTTGGTCGTACGCTTTCTTGTCGTTTTCTTCGGAGCTTCGGCAGCTTCATCCGTCTCGACTTTCTTTGTCGTACGCTTTCCTGTCGTCTTCTTCGGAGCTTCGGCAGCTTCATCCGTCTCGGCTTTCTTTGTCGCACGCTTTCTTGTCGTCTTCTTCGGAGCCTCCGCCTCCGCATCATCCGCCTTCTTCGCTGTGCGTCTTCTTGTAACTTTCTTCACGACTTCTTCTAATTTTGAAGTCTCCGCCGGAGCCGCTTCTACCTTCGGAGCTTCCTCTGTCTTCGGCTCTTCTGCCGGTGCTTCCTCTACCTTCGGAGCCTCAGCCGGCGCTTCTTCTGCCTTCGGAGCTTCTTTGACTGCCGGCTTCGGATTGAAGTTATAATACAGCCATGCGAAATCATGAGCCGGAACGCCTACTGCCTTTGCAGCGCGATGTTCGCCGGTGATGAGGTCGATGTAATCCTCTTCCTCATTGATCCATGCAGTCTCATCATTTTCACTGAAATTGAAGAGTGCGAGGAGCTTCTCTCCCTCGTAATAACGTCCGATACCGAGGATCTTGTCATTGTACGTCTCGAGCGTCCACGCATCGGCATCGATATTGAACAGGGAATGCTCTGCGCGGATCGTCTCCAGTTTGCGAAGGGCCTGGAAAAGGCGTCCCGGTCTTGTTGTCACATCGTTCCTCTTCGCCGCGTCATCCCAGTTGAAATTGCCGCGGTGGAGATAACGGCTGTCTTCGCATTTGACCGGATCATCATGATAGGTATAATCATTCTTCTGACCGACTTCGTCACCGCTGTAGATGACCGGAACACCCGTCTGGGTCAGGAGGAATGCATGCAGCATGATGTCAAGCTTGATAGCCTCATTCCACTTGAATTCGTTGTTCTCGTACTCTGCTGCCTCAATACCGCAGAGTGAAGCCGTCGTTCCGCAGAGACGGGCATCGCCGAGTCTCGGATCGTCATTGTAGAGCTCACCTCTGGAGTTGCTTCCCCAGTATGCGCCCTTCAGATAATCATTGATATACTTCTTGTGGGCAACTTCCTCGATACCGAACTGTTTCAGGTAATTGAAATCAAGACCCCAGCCGATATCATCGTGACAGCGCAGGTAATTCAGGAATGCAAATTCTTTCGGAAGTGCAAACACACCGTCCAGAGTGTGTCTCAGAAGACGAACATCTCTCGTTGCTACGGTATTCCACGTCGTGCACATTGTCGTTGCGTTGTAAAGCATATGGCACTCCGGCTTGTCGACCGTACCGAAATACGGAGCGAGCTTGGACGGCTCCATGACGACTTCGCCGAGAAGCAGCGTACCCGGGCAGACCACCTCGGCTGCCATTCTCATGATACGAACCAGAGTATGTACCTGAGGAAGGTTCCTGTTATCTGTGCCAAGCTGCTTCCAGATATACGGTGTTGCGTCAAGACGGACAATATCAACGCCGTTGTTGCAGAGATTCAGCATATCAGCTGTCATATCGTTGAAAACGACCGGGTTGCGGTAGTTCAGATCCCACTGATACGGATAGAACATGGTCATGACCGGCTTGCCGACTTCCGGAACCCATGTGAAGTTGCCGGGCGCAGTTGTCGGGAATACCTGCGGAACGGTCTTCTCATATTCATTCGGAATTGTCCAGTCGTCAAAGAAGAAGTATCTGTCCTGATACTCTTTCTCGCCGGCGCGTGCTCTCTTCGCCCACTCATGATCCTCGCTCGTATGATTCATGACGAAGTCGAGGCAGATATTCATTCCCTTGGAATGGCAGTCAACGGAAAGCTCATAGAGGTCTTCCATTGTACCGAGCTCCGGCTGGACCTTTCTGAAATTGGAAACAGCATAACCGCCGTCGCTGCGGTCTTTCGGACTCTCAAGAAGCGGCATCAGGTGAATGAAGTTGGCGCCGCACTCCTTAATATAGTCAAGTTTTGCATGTACACCCTTGAGGGTTCCCGCGAAGCAATTGGTATAAATAATCATTCCGAGCATATCGTTGCCCTTGTACCAGTCCGGCACAAGGCATCTCATATCGTCCCACTCTTTCAGCTCGGGCGAGCGGGCAGCATAATACTCATGCAGCATTTCCACAAAATAGTCAAACGCCTGCTGGTCATTATTGTAGAGCTCCTTATAAAGCCACTGCATCTCGTCATAATGCACTTTAAGGCGCTCAATAAATTGCGGTTCCCAGTTCTGATTGATCATGTTTTTCCTCCCTGATACTGGCAGATTTTGCCTAAAGTTTTTCAACAATACTACCAAAAAACAGCTATTTTAACTATAGATGAATGCCATAATATTTGCAAATCGTTTTAAAAATTTCGTTATTTTCATCATACAAACAACCTTTTTTTGTTCATTTTCGCTAGCGAATAAAAAATTAATTTGGGATTCTTTTGCGAAAAAGTAGCAAGAAAAAAGAGTGGCTGCCGCATCAGGCAATATCGCCGCGGTATATAGCAGACATTTGCAAATAACGTCCGCCGTATATAGCGATGACATAACCTGATGCGACAGCCCCTCACGAAATCTCCCGCCAATGCCATTTTTGCAACGGTCTGTATTTACGGTATACTTAAGGGTACTTTATGCTGTTTGTATAGAGAAAATCCAGCCGGTCCATCTTATTCTACGCCGAGTACTTTATAGTCCTTGTCCTCAACAGCCTTTGTAAGAACCGCATCGTCAACATCTAAGGCAAGAGATACAATGGCTGTTCCTGCCTCGTGGCTGACCTGAGCCTCAGTCACTCCTTCAAGAGCCTCAAGTGCCTTCTTCACAGTTGCCTCACAGTGCGGGCACATCATGCCCTCGATTTTCATCGTCTTTGTCATAAGATCTCCTTTCACGCCATCATCGACGTCCTCACTTTGTTTTTCCAGCAGGCAGCCGTCCGGTCCGGGCTGCAATGCCTTTTTTATTTTTTTATCTTTTGACGCATCGTGAATCTGTATGAGATTCAGACGAAGCGCATTAGATACAACACAGAAACTCGAGAGCGACATGGCAGCCGCGCCCAGCATCGGATCCATCGTGATCCCGAAGAGGTGAGCATACGCACCTGCCGCTACAGGAATCAGAAGAGAATTATAAATCAGTGCCCAGAACAAATTCTCCAATATATTACGGTAAGTTTTGCGAGAGAGTCTGACAGCCGCTGCCACATCCAGAATACTGCTCTTCATGAGCACAACATCCGCGGCATCGATCGCAACATCCGTTCCGGCTCCGATCGCAATACCGATATCAGCTCTGGTCAGAGCAGGCGCGTCGTTTATACCGTCGCCGACCATAGCTACTTTTCCCTTCTCCTGAAGAGCCCGAATCACTGCCTCCTTGCCGTCCGGCAATACGCCGGAGATGACTTCGTTGACGCCTGCCGACCTCCCTATTGCCTCCGCAGTCTGCCGATTATCGCCGGTCAGCATAACAACATGAATGCCCATATTTCTCAGCTGACGGATAGCCTCCGCACTGTCTTCCTTCATCGTATCAGCGACGGCAATAATTCCGAGGAGCTTATTCCCGGCTGCGAAGAAAAGCGGCGTCTTTCCGTCGGATGCCAGTTTTTCGGATTCTCCTTTTATCTGTGCGTCAATCTTTATCATGGAAGAGATAAAACGATAATTACCGCCGTACAGTGTCTCGCCCTCAAGCTTTGCGGTAAGGCCGTTTCCGGGGAGGGCTCTGAAGTCGGTGACTCTTTCTGAAGGGTTGCAGGACTGAGTACGGCAATTATCTGCATTTGTCTGTTCAGTTGCAGCGGCTGACAGTTTTTCATTGCCGTACTCCACCACCGCATGCGCAAGCGGATGCTCACTCATCTGTTCAAGCATGAAAGCTTTGTATACGAGCTCGTCTTCGGATATGCCTTCAGCCGGGACAATGTCTGTAACGACCGGCTTTCCGCTCGTGATCGTTCCCGTCTTATCAAGAGCCGCGATTTGAATATTTCCTGTCTCCTGAAGTGCCTCAGCGTTCTTGAACAGGATACCGTTTTTTGCTCCGACACCGTTGCCGACCATTATGGCAACCGGAGTCGCCAGACCAAGTGCGCATGGACAGCTGACTACAAGGACGCATATTCCGCGGGCGAGGGCGAATCCTGCTGTCTGCCCGACCAGAAGCCACAGGATCGTCGTGACGATCGCGATACCTATGACTGCCGGTACAAAATACCCCGAGATGGTATCCGCAAGTTTTGCGACCGGTGCTTTGGTGGCTGCCGCATCGCTGACCATCTGAATGATCTGTGCGAGGGACGTGTCTTCTCCGACCCGGGTAGCCTCGCACCTCAGAAAACCGGACTGATTCAGCGTGGCAGATGAGACCTCATCGCCCGCTGCCTTATCGACCGGCAGGCTCTCACCGGTCAGGGCCGATTCGTTGACCGCGCTCGTTCCTTCTATGACTATACCGTCCACCGGTATATTTTCACCGGGTCTCACGACGAAGATGTCGCCCTTGCGAACATTGTCTATCCCCACGGTCACTTCCCGGCCGTCACGGATGACATTTGCCGTTTTCGGAGCCAGTTTCATGAGAGACTTAAGAGCATTTGTCGTCTTTCCCTTCGAGTAAGCCTCCAGCATCTTACCGACCGTGATCAGAGTAAGGATCATGGCTGCCGACTCGAAATAGAATTCCATCATATACCGGTCCACGAGCTCCATGTTCCCGTCGACCTGGGCACGTGTCATCGCAAAGAGCATGATCGTCGAATATATAAAAGCGGCGCTCGACCCCATCGCAATCAGTGTGTCCATATTCGGTGCACCGTGCGCAAGGCTCTTAAATCCGCTCGTGAAGAACTTCTGATTTATGACCATGACAATAGCTGCGAGGAGCATCTGGATGAGGCCCATGGCGATATGATTGTCATTAAAGAAGGACGGCAACGGCCATCCCCACATCATGTGCCCCATCGAAAAGTACATAAGAACCAGAAGAAAGCCGAGTGATGCGATGAGTCTCTTCCGCATTTTCGGGGTTTCCCGGTCTTTCAGTGCATCCTCCTCCGCCGCTATCCTGGCGGTCAGGCTGCCGCTGCTCTCTTTTGCGGCACCTTTAACTTCGGCGCCGTAGCCGGCATTTGTCACAGCTTCGATGATCTGCGAGGGGGAAACGTCTCCCTCCACTCCCATCGAATTGGTCAGCAGGCTCACGGAACAGGCTGTAACGCCCGGAACAGCGCTCACTGCTTTCTCCACGCGCGCCTGGCAGGCGGCGCAGCTCATTCCTGTAACTGTGTATTGTTCCATCGTTTATTTCCTCATGTCTCAGCTGCAGCACAATGTTCTTCACTGTACCTGTTGTTGAATGTTGCGCCCTTTAGGATCACGCCGAAGTGTTTCTAATTCATCCGCTTATGCAATGTCTTTCACTGTACATGCAAAGCCTGTCTGACCACATCAAGGTGTACCGGAGATTCACTTCATCAGCTTCTGCAATGTCTTCACCAGCTCATCCAGCTTCTCCTCTCTTCCCTCCCTGATGTCCTCTGCCACACAGGATTTAATGTGGCTGGCAAGGAGTACTTTCGTAAAACTGTTAAGCGCACAGTTGGCTGCCGACACCTGATTCAGTATGTCGATGCAGTAGGCGTCCTTCTCAAGCATTCCTTTGATTCCGCGGATCTGGCCTTCGATCCGGCTCAGTCTGTTCATGAGGTCTCTGTACTCCTTATCAGACCTGACTTTTGTTCTGTCGCCGCAGCAGCCGCAGCCATCTGTCTCCGCTGTATTTTCTCTCATTACTTCTTCAGTCATTGTTTTCTCCTCGCCCTTTCCGAGCGCTTAGATTCAAGATCGTATACCCCTGAGGGGTATGCCTCATAACAGTATGATATACCCCCACCCGGTATAATGTCAAGAGATTTCATCAAGAACGCCTCGACGTTCTTGCCGCACTGCGCATGGTGCGAAGCACCTTCCTCAATCGTCTACGTCAAATCTCAATCGTCTACGTCAAATGCCTCCAGGCCTCTCTTCCCGATCACTTTCGAATCACCGTGTCTTACAAAGTGCATCGTCACAAACGCCAACGTAATGAAAACAAATGAATACGGAAACAGGGCATCGTAGCTGATGCGGTTCATGAGCCATCCGGCGATGACCGGCGTCACGATCTGGGCAGCCATGCTGAACGTATAGTACAGTCCGGTGAACTTTCCCACATCACTTCCCCGGCACATTTCAACGACCATCGGGAAGCTGTTCGTATTGATTGCCGCCCATCCGATACCGACCATGACAAACAGCACATAGAGGATCGGATGAAAATGGTCGAACAGCAAAGTCACGGCGAACAGGGCCGCAAACGCCGCCATCATAATCGCAATACCACCCAGGATCGTCTTCCTGCGGCCGATCTTCGACGCAATATTGCCTGCGGGAATATACGTCAGGATCGCTCCCACCGTGGCAATCGTCAGACACAGAGAGGCGCTTCCGAGTGACATGTTCCACATCCTGCTGGCATATGTAGTGAACCACGTCTCGACAGCATTGTACGATATGAACCACAAAGCCACCGATGCCAGAAGAAAGACAAGGCTTATCCTGACAGGTCCGGGTAGTACTTTCGTATCCGGGAGCGTTTCGGAAGATGCCTCGGCATCAGCAGGCCCGGTCTTGTGTTCCGCTTCTTTCAGCTGCTCCTGTCTCTCCATCTCCTGCACTTCAGCAGTCAACCGCGGTTCATCGACTGTAAGGACAACGATGAGCATTGATACGATCATCAGGGCTCCGATAATCAGGAAAAGGGGAAGATAATTAACGTGAGCAAGACCTTCCGTTCTGCTCTGTGAGTAGAGAATAGATGCGATGACCAGATAAATGATACCGCCCACGGCTCCCATCAGATTGATAATGGCGTTCGCCTTACTTCTGAGCGGTTTAGGCGTGACATCCGGCATCAGTGCGACCGCCGGACTTCTGTATGTCCCCATCGTGACCAGCAGTACACCGAGGACCACTATGAACAAAACAAGCAGCCCGTGAACCGGTTTCGAGAAATAGATATTGTCTATGACGGGAATGCCCATCATGATAATAACGGCGGCAATTGTGCCGAACATAATGAACGGCTTGCGTCTGCCGGATTTATGACGGCATTTATCGGACAACGTTCCGAAAAGCGGCAGGAGAAATAAAGCCAGAATATTATCCATAGCCATTATGATACCTGAATAGGCCTCGTTCATATGAAAGGTATTCGTCAGAAGAAGCGGTACGATATTGTTATACATTTGCCAGAATGCACAGATCGATAAAAAGGCAAATCCCACTCGGATTGTCTGCCATGTTCTCAGTTTCATATTCTTCCTCCTGCGGCTTCATTTTGAATGGTTTTATACATCAAAAGTATACATCAAAAAGACAAAAAAAGCAGCTGCCGGATACTCTCCGGAAGCTGCACTCATATTACTTATTATGTTGTTTTGCATCATGCCATAGCTGCCTGGCGCCTTCTCATCGGCTGCCACTCTTTCAGCACCTCATGGCACTGTCCGATCCTGTCGATCATCTTGTCACAAGCATCGATGAATTCCACGCGCACGCGCTTCTCCGGCACCACATAAGCCGGTCTCGCTGCCTCAGCCGCAGCATGATTGCGAACGTCTTCTCTCTGTGTCTCGTTAGCATATTCCACTCTGATCACATCCGTATATCCATACGGCGAGAGATGTGTGTCGCACCATGCAAGTGCTTTTACAAATGCAGCTTCACCGCTCATCTCATATGAAAGAACCGTACATCCCGGATACATGGCAAGCATATCATAAATAGGCTGATACTCAGCGTCGCTTGCTTCGTTCACAATCACGATCTGGGATACGCATTCGCTGATAAGGGATTCGACATACGTTACAAGATTCTCATCCGGATTATGTGTTGTAATAATGTAAGCTGACTTCATATCAATACCTCCTGTCATCATCTTATGAAATGATTCTATATGTTAAATGCTTTCTTTTTGTGTGGTTTATGTTAATGTTTTGTGAAAACCACTGCGGGAAATTCGCGCTTTTGTTCACATATGACTCTGTGATGAACAAAATTGCCATTTTCACATTTTTTATTTTTTAATTACATCTCTTTATACGAAGCAGAATGACCCATGGCCAGTAAATTTCGCATTTCATCTTTCAGGATTTACATATTCTTCCCTGTTTGCCACACATCAAAAGACACGGAAATATACAAATATGTAGCGCAAATATCCCAAAACGCGTAAAATAATATCATAAACTTAAGCTTTCCGCTCCGTGCGGTTTCACGAAGGAGATTTTCCATGCAACCATACAGCCAAAAAAGATCGAGAAAGATTCATTTTTGCACAATCCTGGCCCTCGCAGCCGGTCTTCTTTTCATGCTCACAGGCTGCAATGCGATATCACCTTCATCATCATCCGCGAAAGCAGGAGCGTCAAGAGACGACGTGCCTTTCAATGTCGCCGTGTTCTATTACGACTATTCGGACAACTACATATCTTCAGTCCGCACATCCCTCACACAGGGACTTGTAAGCGCCGGAATTCCTTATCGCGAATATGACGCTGCCTCCAACCAGTCCACACAGAATGCCCAGATTGATTCCGCTCTCAATGAGAATATAAGCCTGCTCATCGTCAACATCGTAAACTCCGGCTCTTCCAATGCAACGGACGCCATCTGCATGAAATCTTATCGCGCCGGCATCCCTGTCATCTTTTTTAACAGACCTGTCGAGGACAATGGTGATGAAGGCGTTATACTGAATTTCTACGACAATGTGGCATTTGTCGGGACTGATCCCGCGGAAGCAGGTCATCTTCAGGGACAGCTCGTCGGGGAGTTTCTGCTCGAGAATTACGAAAAAACCGATCTGAACGGAGACGGGAAAATCAGCTACGCCATGTTCAAAGGGGAAGCAAAAAATGCAGAGGCGATCTATCGCACAAAATACGCGGTGGAGGATGCAAATTCATACCTGACGGAAGCCGGTTACCCCGAACTGTATTATTTCAATCAGAACGCGGTGGATAACTACCAGCTGGATCTGACCGGAAAATGGTCCCTCACCGCCGTGCAGGACTATATGCTTACCAACCTTGCACAGTACAACGAGGAAATGGGTAACATGATCGAGCTCGTCATCTGCAACAGTGACACAATGGCTGAGGGCGCCATCCGTGCTCTGCAGACATACGGCTACAACCTCGGTACGGATGACAGCATAAAGATCCCTGTATTCGGCGTTGACGCCAGCATTCCGGGACGGCAGCTGATCGCCGAGAACAAGATGACAGGTACTGTCGTGCAGGACGCGGGAGCGATGGCGGAATGTATACTGCATCTTTCGAAAAATGTCGCAGAAAAAAAGGACATGCTCGCCGGCACGGAGAAATACTCCTGGGACAAAGAACATGACCTTCGCAATAAATTCTATATGCACTATTCACTTTATGATCCATCCGTGAAGCCGCTGACTCCTGCTGCCGATACCGATATCTCCGGCTCTGCAGCTTCTGATTCATCCGCTTCCGAAACCGCAGACTCTTCTGTCTCTGATACTTCCGGTTCCGAAACCGCAGACTCTTCTGTCTCTGATACTTCCGGCTCCGAAAGCACGGCGTCGGCATCTTTCGAAACCGATAGCTGAATTTTTTACTTCTGCTTCTGCTTCATCCCAATCGCTTCCAGAGCTGCGTTGCGCTCGCGATCTCTCCGGATCACTTCGTTCACTTCTGCTCCGATCATGATAAAGTAATTGCAAAAGTAGAGCCAGAACATGACCAGTGTCAGTGTGGTAAGACTTCCGTACATGGAAAATCCATGAAACTCGCTGATATAAATCGTTACAAATGCTGAAAATCCGTACCATCCGATCGCTGCGACGATCGCGCCCGGAAGCTGATCGACGAACTTAAGCTTTTTGTGCGGAAATACCTTGTACATGACCGCAAATGCCAGGGACAGCAATACGGTCGTATAAATCGCCTGCAATATCGTCGAGTATACATGCAGCGGAACGCCCAACGGACGATAATGAATCAGAAAACTTCTCGCACGCTGCCAGAATACGATCATCGTAACTGCAATTACTAAAAATACTGCGAACAGAAATGTATATAAGACCGCCCATGCACGCGCCACGAACCAGTTGCGCACCTTCTTTTCATTGCAGATACGTCCGAGTCCCTGTTGCAGAGCATGAATCGCTTTCGAGGACGCCCACAGAGTCGTCACGACAGTTGCGGAAACCAGACCGAATGACGACGAATATATCTCCTGCAGGATCTCATGAATGGTCGGCAACAGGTAATCCGGGAAGATCGAATCGACCGCATAAAGCAGGCTCTCCTGACTGATCGGGGCAACTTTCATAAGCTGCAGAAGCAGCATGGTGAACGGAAACACGGACATCAGAATAAAGAATGCGGATTGAGCCGAAAACGCACCGACTCCATCCTGACTGCTCTTGCGCAATACCTTCAGGACGAAATCAAGAGGACCTTTTATTCTGTCATATATCTTTTTTATCATGGAGTGTTTCTCCTTTCACACGACAGTCATTTCCTCATCCGATAAAATCTTCTGCGAGCACTTTTGTAAATTCAGCTGCCGTGTCTTCGAACATATGCCCTTCATTGTCGCAAAAATCATCCGGGTCGCGGGGAACCCTGCCGGCAGTATTCCCAATCGCCGCATCATCCGACTGTCCCGTATTCCGCCCGTCTCGCAAATAGTTGATCATCCGGATTCCTCTCTCCGCCATGTACTCCTCAAAAAAAGCGGAGGCATCGTCATAGGCATCCCGATAAGCCTCGTATGTTGAGTCCGGTATCGGTGTAATCACCGTCACAAGCTCAATCCCCGATTTTTCACAGAACCCGGCAAGCTTCTCAAAGTATTTCTGCTCATCCTTATTGTAGTTTCCGCGGTTCCAAAGGGCCGGAACATCTTCCCTCGTTGTGCCGGCGTCTACCCTGAATCTCGCAATGAAACCGTCTCTGTGATAGCTTTGGACCTCGTCTGTAAAACAGGAGATATCGAAATTGCGATATTCTTCACTCTTCTTTTCGCGAATAAGCTCCGGCAGGTGCGCCACCTGTTGCCTGTACAGATACCATTCGAAGGGAGCTGTCCGGAAATCTGCCCGGAGCATCTTGTCATAAAAATACCCGATTTTGGCAGCTGACCACGGAAACTCGTGATAGAGAGCTACATATTCCTGCGTCTGGTTCGGCTCATCGACCCAGTAGGACGGATCGATCTCACAGATCACGCATTTTAGCTGCACATCTTTCTCCGCCTCCCGCACGAGATAATACATGTCCAGCGTATGCTCACCGCCCTGCGCGGCATTTATAGCAAGGATCCCTTTCTCGGACTTGAGAACAGACGGATCTATACCGCACTTGGAGTGAGAACCTCCCACGATCAGCGTATCGTAATCCGCAGTCTGCATCTCGTGAAACATAGCGCGCGTATAGGTGTAAGGGTAGAGGATGTGAGAAAGGAGCGCATTTGCAGACAGAAAAACAATCAGCACTGCCGGCAGTATACATTTACGAAACTTATGCATATAATCTCCTTACTCGTTTCCCGTTCGCGACCATCGCTCGAAAAGCGGGCTTACCACAGAACAAATCAACTTCCACTCCCTGAAACAGCAGTCAGAACTGCGCATATATGAAACCGCCGGTAATTGCAGGCGGCTGTCCTAACGCCGGCAGCATCATCAGCATGATCAGATACATCGCGAGTTTCACTGCAAACGGGCGCTGCATGATCCATGCGGCGACATCGGTTCCTCTCTCCTGTATGAGACTCACCGCGAAAACGACTGCAGTCCCGAACAGGATGATGACAAGCGCTATCACCGTAAAATTCGTACTGCCGCCCGGCCCTACAGGAATCTCAAGGAGCATTGCAGGGGTAAAATGTGTGACTGCATTCCGCATCATGGCAAATGCCTGACCGACCGTATCCGCCCTGTCAAAAAACCAGCTGATATTGACCAGCACAAATGTCCTTATGACCTGGAACAAGTGAAATCCCGACGAATCCTTCGCGATTCCGAATTTCTTTTTCATATCCCTGAAAACATTGGTGAGCATCCCGCTCATACCGATGATCAGACCGTTATAGATACCGTAGATAATATACTTCCACGCCGCACCGTGCCACACGCCGACGACAAGGAAGACGATGACATTTGCGACAGCGATCGGAAGTGTCCTTGCGATCTGCTTTCCGAACTTCTTCCGGCAAAACTTCTTGAATTTCCCCATCCATCCCGACAACGAGATCGGGTAGAACACGTAATCCTTCATCCAGGTTCCCAGCGTAATGTGCCATCTGTGCCAGAAATCGGATATGGAGACCGCAAAGTACGGCCGCCGGAAGTTTTCATCCAGATCGATACCGAATAACATACCGATGCCGATGACCACGTCGATGCCGCCGGAGAAATCCCCGTAGAGCTGCACCGAATAAGCAAGCACGGCAAAAACGGCAAGCCCCGGATACTGCTGATAATCATCGAACAAAGCGTTGACGAAGTACACCGCATTGTCCGCGATGACCATCTTCTTGAAAAATCCCCACAGAATACGCAGTACCGCTCTCTCCGTGCGTACCGGGTCCGGTCTGTGCTCCGCATAGAGTTGTTCTGCCAGTCTTGAAAATCTTCCGATCGGTCCCTGCAGAATCTGCGGGAAAAAGGAAACGAACAGGGCAAATCTGAGCAGACTCCTCTCCGCCTCCTGTCTCTTCCAGCATACGTCAAGAAGATATCCCATCGACTGGAAGGTATAGAAGGAGATGCCGATCGGCAACGCAAAATCGACAAATGAGAGATGCCCGTGAGCGATCTGATTAAAATTAAAGATAATAAAATTCGTATACTTCAGAACACCCAGGATGCCGAAATTCAAAACAAGTGTAAGAGCCGTGATGAGCCTGCGTTTGCCCTCATCCTGTTCCTTCGACAGGAGCAGACCCGCATACCAGGTCGAAACCGTGGTAGCCATGAGAAAAATGACGAGGCCCGCACCATTTGCAATATAATAAATGTAACTGGCTGCAAGCAGCCAGCACCACTGATATTTTCCCGGGATCAGATAGTATATCATGACCCCGAGAAATACAAATATAATAAATACGAGCGAGTTAAGGCTCATGTGTAAATCTTCTCCATCAGATGAATACTTCTGTCAAGGAAGTATCAACTCTGCTCATCATATATTTCGCCGGTATCCCCGTCAATGTATTCAACGTCAACCGGATCGTCGTCACCTTCGTAGTCTTCCGAGCCGCCTTCTTCGGAACCGCCTTCCGAATCAGCTTCCGTATCCGATGTTCCTTCACCGGACGCCTCTCCGCCGCCGGCTGTATCGAGCATAGCCGCGGCACGGGCTTTGTTGAGGGCTTCATACTGCTCTTCTGTCATCTCACCGTCGTTGTCCTCATCGTAATACTCTTCATCATTATCGCTGCTCTCGGACCCTCTGTCAGACTTATTCGGGTCATAATCCGCTTCAGCTACGATGTACTTCCTGTTCACATAACCGGTCTTCTCTTTATACTCTATTTTTGCCCAGGTATCATCCACCATCTCAAGCACATTGATCTTATCATCCCGGTCAAGTGTTCCGAGGACTTCACTGTCAAGAGACGGTTCCGTTCTGACATTCACATCTGTAGCCGCATAGTATACCTGCTGCGGTGCAGCCGTCGGAGTGCTGGCAGGAATAGGTGTGGGCGTTGCCATCGGCGTGGGGGTAGGCGTAAACGTGGGGATCGGTGTAGGCGTTGCTGTAGGTGCGACAGTAGGCGTAGCTGTAGGCGCTTCTGTCGGAGCTGCATTCGCTTTCTCCTGAGATGCCAGATTGCCTGACGGCGTGCAACCGCCCAGAACGACAGAGGCTGTCACAAGAGCTGTAACTGCCGCAGTTATGATTTTTGATGACTTGACGACTTTATTGAACATTTCTTCCTCCTGAAATAAAAATACTTTTTGTCAGTATATGGTACTATATCCTGCTGTTATGATAACACACGTTTGATTTCAGTCAAACCCTTTCTTTCCTGTGTAACGGCAACATATCGCCTGCCCGATCATGTCGTCACATTCTGTCTTAAGGCTGCATATTGTTCCGCCTTTCATGATCAGGTCATCCTGATTACCGCATCCCGGTTTTTGCATTCATCATGAACTTTCTGTGAAATAACGTTTTAATTTCAAAAATGTATTATACTCTAATCACGGTCATATCGTATATTGCGAGGTAATCGATCATCCGGCAAAATCAGATAACCGCAGAAATCTGTCCGGATCCGAATTGCACTGACCGTCGGTGTCACATGGCAGACATGAAGCACTGACATATGATTATATAAAAGGAGGATTTCAATATGATGGAACTCATTATTGCAGTACTTTTCATTATGTTGTTTTTCGGTATCCTGAAAGCTGCGTTCAAATTCGCGTGGGGAGCTACTAAATTCATCTTCGGACTCGGGCTTTTCTTCGCATGCCCGCTTCTTTTCGTAATTCTCGCAGCTATGGGATTGCTTGGTAATATGTGGATCCTGATTCTGATTGTCGCACTGTTCTGCGGAGGCGGCTTCAGATTTGCCTGAAAAACGGAGGATCTCATAAGTCGCAGGTAATGTGCAATAAAGGATAAAAACTGACAGGGCTGTCGCAACAAGGCACGAACTGTATATGGCAGATATCATATGCGAATATCTGCCATATACAATGCCGGCTGCGACAGCCCATTTCTTTTGCAAATATCTGTATCACTTTTCTCTCTCGGCAAACTTCATGAGGACATCATGCTCGTTCTTCTCCGGATGCTCAATAACATAATCAAGAGCGGTCCTTAAAATTCTTCCGATCTCCTTCCCTTTTACTCCCATGGCAAGAAGGTCATCCCCGTTGATCGCCAGATCGGACAATTTTACACAGTCCCCGTCAGCAATGATTTTCTCATAGACATCGCACACAGCCTGTACCCGGTCGAACTTGTCCTCGAGCCCGAACTCGCTTTTGGCACTGTTGTCGGCCCACTGGACTTCAAGAAAGAGAGGGAACAATTCCTCCCCGATCGTGTTCAGCGCATGTCTCACCGCGACAGGTTCCGGGTCGGGACGGTAATCATGATACTTTATTAATTTTGTGACCGTGGCGATCGTATAATTGTCGAACTTGAGGCGCTTCAATATCTTTCCGGCGATCTGTTCGCTGATCTCCGCATGTCCGGGAAAATGATCATATCCGCGATTATCCGTGACACGCGCAGCCGGTTTCCCGAGATCATGAAGAAGCATGGTAAGGCGCAGGATTCGATCCGGTCTGCAGGCCAGGAGTGCGTGAATCGTGTGTTCACCGACATTATACATATGATGCATGGAGTTCTGCGGTGTATCCATGGCCACGTCGAACTCCGGCATGATAACGCGGGTAATTCCCGTGTCATAAAGATCGAGCCACTTTTCCGGATTCGGAGATGTAAGAAGCTTTACGATCTCGACTTGAATTCTCTCACTGCTCACCTTTCGAAGATTTTCAGCATGCCGGCAGATCGCGGCATACGTCTCTCTCTCTATCCCGAAGTCCAGCTGAGCTGCGAACCGTACAGCCCTGAGGATTCGAAGAGCGTCCTCATCAAATCTCTCGTCCGCATTGCCGACACAGCGGATATTTTTATATTTCAGATCATAAACGCCGTTGTACAGGTCAACAAGTCCGTTCTTTTCATTGTACGCCATGGCATTTATCGTAAAATCACGGCGTCTCAAATCCTCTTTCAGGTTCGGCGTAAATAAAACTTCCGACGGATGCCGTCCGTCCTCATATTTTCCGTCGACCCGATACGTCGTCACTTCAAATCCGTCATCACCCATCATGACGGTCACCGTACCGTGTGCGATCCCGGTGTCTATCGTCCTGCGGAAAAGAGCTTTGACCTCCTCCGGTTTCGCGGAAGTCGTAATATCCCAGTCTTCCGGCTGCCTGCCCAGGATGCTGTCACGCACACAGCCGCCGACAACATACGCCTCGTGACCACTCTCCTCGATCACATCCAATATCTCTCTGACTTTTTTCGGCAGATCTATCTTCATACAAACCTCCGATGTAATTCATACACTCTTTCACTATCCGTAATTTGCTCCTCCAGGGTCAGGCGACCATGCTTGCATGGTCATCTGACCCGCCAATCAAAGTTTGAAAGTTTACTTTCAAACTTATAGCAAAAACCGCACAAATTATCAGCATTTGGAGAGTAATTATCTGTTATATCAAAATACAACATCGATACTTATTCTTACTTTCTCAGCCGTCTGATTCTATTCTCAGTGTAGGCTTCCGCTTCCTTCCACATAGTTTTCAGCTGTGTCTTATGCGCACAGAGCTTTTCCTTACAGTTCCTGCACCGGAGATACTCGTTCGTATTTTCCGAGAAACGTTCAGGATGGAGATAAAATGTCAGCTCCCAGCGGATGAGCAGAGCGATTGACAGCACCAGTAGGCTCCAGGCATAGCTCTCCGCCACAAAAAAGAGCGGCGTGAACATCATTGCATAGTCCCAGTTATAGATACGGCAGGTGCCGCAGCACTTGTTCTTCAGGAACCACGTCTGGAACGGGCAGAAAAACAGGATGCATATCATATCGCAGACAGAATAAAAACTACACAGCAGGATGAGAATTCCGTCATCAAGAATATTCCTCATCCGGAGAGCACCGAAAAACGCATTAAGAACGATCCAGATCAATGCGACCAGGAAAGTGGCATTATTGTCGGGGATCACGATGTTGGTCTCGCCGGATTTTATGTAGTTTTTACTGAACTGTTTCTGACTCCCGGGGCTCTCGTAATTCGACGGAAAAAAACGAAGAATCATTTCAATGACAAACACGGACCAGGTAACAACGATGATGATAGGTCTTTTTTCTAACTGTGATGTGACCGTGCCGCTTTTCTCCAGCCTGAAAGAAATATAGCTGATGAGGAGAAGCACGAACAAAATCGAACGATAAACAAGCCTGATATAGTGAAGCGTGCTGATGGCGCTCAACTTACGTTTCTTATGTACATCCCTGTTTTTACTTGTTTGCTCCATATAACACCTCAAATATGACCGTCCGGCCAGCACGCCCGGGCTAAAAATCGTGTGGAATCCGGCCGCTGCATTTTGCTGCATCCTTACCCGCTGTCTTCTCAATCAGCTTTCTCAAATTCTTCTCGAATCCGGTGTAAATACGAAGTCCGTTATCAGATGCAAACATATTAGCCATGCTTCTCTGATACATTTTAGCCTGACCAGTATCATAAGTTCTTGTAGGCTTTTTTGATGATAGCAGACTGCTGTCGTAGGCTTTTTGCCGGCTGCCGGCATTCTTCCCTGATTCACGAGGAAGCAGCTTTTTTTCATTGATAATCAGATCGTTGCTGTCCCCAAGACCTATTTTGTTGCCGCCAATGCTGTCTCTGTCATCAATCAGACTGCTTGCCCCTCATTTCCCGCAGGCTGTCTGTTAACTGGAGCTCTTTGCTGTGCTCCATGGGAGTTCGCCGAAGAAGCCTTTTGTCCGGACTTTTTCTTTGAAAATGAAAACCACCCCATTGAGATCCTCCTTTCTGAAACATGTTGTATTAAAGGTGATTATAACACAAACATTAATTGTCAACCACCTTGCTTCACAACATACAAGAAAACCCTGCCGAACTGTTTTTCTCAGTTCGGCAGGGTCACTCTGTTTTCATTTATCGCATTCATCCAACGACTTTAAAATCACGAGAATTCTGCGTCAGCGACAAGTTTTATTCTGCGCATTCATCTCACGACTTAAGTCACGAGAATTCTGCGTCAGAGATTAAGGTCTTATGGGACTGTTCTCCTGCCCTATTACCAGGCAGTAAGCTCCAGATAAAGATCCTTGTACTGTTTCGCCGAGTTATCCCAGGAAACATTCTTGGCCATGTCGCGATGAACCATCTCGTCCCAGTTGTAACGGTTCTCAAAGTACAATGTCTTTGCACGGTTGATTGCATCATAGAGAAGCCCCGTCTCATATCTGTCAAATGTAAAGCCGTTACCCGAGTCATAATACATGTTGTAAGGCTCCACAGTATCCTTAAGACCGCCGGTCTCTCTGACAATCGGAACTGTCCCATAGTGCATAGCGATAAGCTGTGTCAATCCACAGGGCTCAAACTGCGAAGGCACGAGCAGTGCGTCGCACCCGGCATAAATACGATGGCTTCTTGCCTCATCGTACTGGATGCACGCGGCAAGCTGTCCCTTGTATTGATTCTCGTAGTACCTGAAGGAATTCTCATACTCGGGATCGCCGGTACCGAGTATCACAACCTGGGTAAACGGATCCATGATCTGCGGGATGCAGGCATTTACCAGGTCGAGACCTTTCTGGTTTGTCAGTCTCGAAATGAGTCCGATCACAAATTTGCCTTCGTTCTCCTCAAGGCCGAGCTCCTTCTGCAGGGCAAGCTTATTTTCCTTCTTTTTAGCGATCGCATCTTCGTTGCTGTATGGTGCGGCAATATTCTTGTCTTTTGAAGGATCCCAGATATCGTAATCAATACCGTTTACGATGCCGCGCAGTTTGCCCGAGTGATAACGCAGATGATCCGCCAGACCCTCTCCGTACTCATCTGTCTGAATCTCACCGGCATACGTGTTGGACACAGTGGTGATCATGTTGGAGTAGGTTAATCCGCCCTTGAACATATTCGCATCGAGCCAGTTCTGGGTCAGAGCATCCTTATTGAAAACGTAATCCGGCAGATTCGTCCAATACTTAATGGTCTCAATGTTATAAATACCCTGGAAACGCAGGTTGTGAATCGTGATCATCGTTTTTGCGTTCCCGATGGGGGTATTCTGGAAAAATTCACGCAGATATACCGGCACGAGTCCTGCCTGCCAGTCATGGCAGTGAATGATATTCGGCTGCCAGTTCATGTAATTCAGTGCCGCCAGTGCCGCTTTGCCAAAATAACAATACTTCGGGATATCATCGATCAGGTTTGTGTACGGCTTATCCCCTCCGAAGAATTCCTCGTTGTCAATGAAATCATAGACCACGCCATCCCAGACATACTCCATAATACCGACATAGTACTGTTTTCCGTCGCTGGTCAGATCCATGTAGAAACTTCCCCGGTAGACCATCTTCTCCTGATATTTCTGCGGAATGCACTTGTACCTCGGAAGGATTACCTTCACATCGCAGTTCCTATGGATCAGCGCCTTCGGAAGAGAGTACATGACATCTCCAAGCCCGCCGGTCTTTACGAACGGATAGCACTCCGACCCGATAAATGCTATGCTCCTGCGCGGTGTATCGGGAATCTGCTCCTCTGCAGCAGCCGCAATCTCATCAGCTGCAGCTTCCACAGCAGTCTCTTTCACAGCTGCCTCTTCAACAGCGGCCTCTTTCACAGCTGCCTCTTCAACAGCGGTCTCTTTCACAGCTGCCTCTTCAACAGCGGCCTCTTTCACAGCTACCTCTTCAACAGCGGCCTCTTTCACAGCTGCCTCTTCAACAGCGGCTTCTTTCACAGCTGTCTCTTCAACAGCAGCTTTTTTGGCTGTAGCTTTTTTCGGAGCAGCTTTTTTCGGAGCAGCTTTTTTCGGAGCAGCCTTTTTCGGAGCAGCCTTTTTCGGAGCAGCTTTCTTTGCTGCCGCTTTTTTCGGGGCAGCCTTCTCTTCTGTCGTATCCTTGACTACAGTTGTCTTCTCTGGAGTTGCCTTATCAGCAACTGTGTCTTTTGTTTTCTTAGCCGGCATCGTTTTCCCTCCTTCGGTTTTTGCTATCTAAATCATCTTCTTGCAGTATATAAACTGCTCTATCTTGAATTTAACATTTATTATTATCCTTATCAATTAAAGAATCAAATTATTAACAAAAAAAGGAAAAAAAGTTCTGTCTTCGGGAGCGTTTCATCTCAAACGGTCATATCATTCATTGTCTTACAATGCCATGGATCAAGAAACTGGTTTACTGTTCCAGTACGGGAGCCATTCCGGAACTTCCAAAAGGAACACCCATCAAGGAAGTCGATTATTTTGATGAGTCAAAGATGCTGGGCGGCATAGATGTACTTATTGACGGTGGTGCATCCACAGGAAAGAAATTTAAGAAATAAGTATTCTATTCACATCAACTGAGAGGCGGCTGTCAGGATATGCCCTGACAGCCGCCTTAAAATATTTTACATTATTCGAATTCTATCGTCCCCGTCGGCTTCGGCGTAAGATCGTACAGCACGCGGTTGATACCCGGCACCTCGCTTGTGATCCTCTGTGTGATCTTGTCAAGCACCGCCCAGTCAACATGCTCGATTGTTGCCGTCATGGCGTCCTTCGTGTTCACGGCACGAATGATTGCCGGCCACTCCCACGCACGCTTGCCGTCCTTGATACCGGTCGACTTGAAATCCGGAACAACAGTGAAGTACTGCCATACCTTGCCGGCAAGACCTGCCTTCTCGAACTCCTCGCGAAGAATCGCATCGGATTCGCGAAGCGCCTCGAGACGGTCACGTGTGATAGCACCCACGCAGCGAACGCCGAGACCCGGGCCCGGGAACGGCTGACGGTATACCATATTATCAGGCAGACCGAGCTCATGACCTACAACGCGCACTTCATCCTTGTAGAGGAACTTCAGCGGCTCAACGAGCTCAAGCTTAACATCCTCCGGAAGACCGCCTACATTGTGATGAGCCTTAATGCCGTCGCTCTCGAGAATATCAGGATAAATTGTTCCCTGACCGAGGAATTCAATGTTCTCGAGCTTTGCAGCTTCCTCGTCGAACACCTCAATGAATTCGCCGCCGATGATCTTTCTCTTCTGCTCCGGATCGTCAACGCCTGCCAGCTTGTCAAGGAAACGATCTGTGGCATCGATATAAATAAGGTTCGCGCCGAGCTGGTTCCTGAACACTTCAATGACCTGCTCGCTCTCACCCTTACGCATAAGGCCATGATTTACATGAATACATGTGAGCTGTTTTCCGACAGCCTTGATAAGCAATGCTGCAACTACGGATGAATCTACGCCGCCTGAAAGTGCAAGCAGAACGTTTCCGTCACCGATCTGTGCCTGAAGAGCCTTTACCTGCTCTTCGATAAATGCCTGTGCAAGTTCCGGTGTCGTAATGCGCTCCATTGTCTCCGGTCTTTTGTTGTCGCTCATTTTTCACTCCTCTCCGGTCATGTTCCGATGACACGGCCTTCAGTAATCATTTTTCTGTGATGAAGCGGATTGTATCACACTTTTATAGAGTACATCAATAAAAAGATAAAGATTTCCTCGGAAATAGTATGCGCCGCGCAGGGGGCTTCCCATTTTTAATGAAGCCAATCACGATCTTCTACATACTCAACTGTCATTCTCTCCAGAGAAAATCCATGAAAATGGGAACCTGCTTCTCCCAGTCCGCCTCACAGTGATTTCCTCCCACCTGACAGTACAGCATCGCAGTTGCCCCCGCCTTCTGAATACGATTCTCCACTGCCTTGTTGCACTTATATGTGTAACTGACGGTATCTTCTGTCTCAGGATTCAGCACCCCGCGTGCCTCGCACGTCCCCCAGGACAGGAACACTCTTGTATCCGGACTCATCTCATTCCGGTTCATATCATGGAGCAGCTGGTTACGGCAGAACACGATGGAGCTTGAAACACATGCCGCTTTGGAAAAGACCGTATTATACATTGTGATCGCATAGACAGACATAAGTCCTCCCATGCTTGACCCGGCGATTCCTGTGCACTCCCGCTCCGGGATCGTGCGGTATTCGCTGTCTATCATCGGCTTGATCTCATTCACGATCCACTTAAGTGTCACATCCCCCATCGCCTCGTACTTACTCAGGAATCCTGTCTTCGTCCTGTACGGGCTGTATTCCGAGAGACGTTCCTCCCCCTCATGTCCGCACTCTATTCCCACTACAATGATGTCCTTCGGCCAATGCTCCAGGAATTCTTTGAGCCCCCAGCTCTTGCCGAAAGTAGCATCCTCATCAAAATAAAGATTATGACCGTCAAAAAAGTACATGACCGGATATCGCTCATCCGTCTCGTTATATCGATCGGGAAGCCAGATGTGAAGCATGCGGCCTTTCCCTTTCGGCGTATATATAAAATCCCGTTTGATAACCATTCTTACGGTCCTCCTCAAATAAGCAAGAAATTTTTGAAATCCCAAGGTGTTTCGCCCGGTATATCTCCCTGTAAATTCCATATTCAGCCTTCCGGTTCAGCCTTCCTTCACAGGAGATTCATGATCAGCATGAAACCTGATTATATCCTGTTATGGTGCAAAAAGAAAGTGAACGGTGCAAAAAAGCCGTTCACTTTGCTCTCAATTCAGGAACATTTAAAGATTTTTGGACTCTTTTTATTTTCATTCAATGAGCTTTGAAGTCTTTTGTTCCTTTTTTTGTATTCACCCAATGAACTTTGACATGACCGCATACAATTCCTGAGGACTGAACGGTTTCGTCAGGTGCTCATTCATGCCCGCAGCAAAGCTTCCTTTTACATCTTCCTCAAAGGCGTTTGCCGTCATAGCTATAATCGGTACCTGAGCTCCGCCAATGTCTTTTTCACTGCGGATCTTCCGGGTTGCTTCAAGACCATCGACCAGAGGCATCTGGATATCCATCAGAATGAGGTCATACGCTCCTTCCGCCTTGCGGAATGCATCGAGAGCTTCCTCACCGTTCATGGCTGTATCAACATCCAGCCCTGCCTTCTCAAGCATTTTCACGCCGATTTCCAGACTGATTTTGTGATCATCAACAAGAAGCACTCTTCCCCTCTTGAACGAATATTTCCTGCTCGTTTCCGCAGGAAGTCTCGTGAATGTCTCGTTTCTATCATAGGAAATTGGGAATGTCATGGTGACCGTGACGCAGGAACCCTGATCATCCAGACTCTGTGCCTCTACACGGCCTCCCATAGCAGCGACATTGCTCTTTGCCAGTGTGAGTCCGAGATCGAGCTGATCAGGAGAATCGACCTGAACGATCACCTTCGGATCTATCGGTTCGAAGATTGACGACAGATACTCTGCATTCACGCCGGTCGAACTGTCGGATATTGCAAATCTGAGAGTCGTTCTGTTACTCTCCCGCTTCTGCTCGGTGACCAACAGCCGGACATTTCCGCCATTGGCATTGTAGTCAAATGTATTCTCCAGAAGTCTCGTCAGCACCTGTTCAAGACGATATCGGTCAGCCATGATCTGCTGAGGCACGTGATTCCCGAGCTCGATGGAAAATGTAAGTCCTCTCTCCGATGCGCTCGGAAGCATTTTTGCCTCCAAGATTCCAAAAAACTCTGCCAGGTCCAGCCTCTCCGGTGTTAGTACAACACCTTTTCGATCAATCTGATGAAGGGTAAGCATGTCATCGATAATCGAGTGTATAGACGCCCCCGCCGTGATAATATTATCAAGATAGACCGCTTCCCTTGTATCGTCGGGAATCTCCGACCGGGCAATTTCCGCAAAACCGATTATAGAACTCAGCGGTGAGCGAATATCCCTGCTGAGGCGGGATAATATGGAATTTCTGGAATTCAAAGCATTCTGGACCTTATTCAGAGCATCCTGAAGCTCTGCTTCTCTCTCCATGGCATTTTCGATGACCCCGCTGATATCCTGTACCGTTCCGCATATCAGGTCTCCGGGAATATCTACTGTATAAAATGTAGCCTTCTTGTGTCTCGTTCTTCCGTCCTCACCGGCTGTTTCATAGTAGACCGTGTAGTTGGACCGATGGCGCAGTTCCCTTCGGATATTTTCCAGTGCCAGCATTTCAAACACTTCAAAATACCCGTCGGAATCCTTCGGAACCCTGGTCATAAGACGATTCAGCAGTGTTTTGTATTCAACACCGTTTTCTTTAATGTCGCCTCCCGGATTCCGGCGTATATCTGAGAACTTGTATGCCCTGCTGTGCTTCGCATCGATCAGATATACCCCGTCATAATCATTTTCAGAAACCGCTCCAAGAAGCTCTTCCACGATTTTCGCACGGAAAACATCCACGGAGTAGAGCACTGCCTCAACATCCCCGGTATCAACATTTTTTGCCGTGCTGATCGCCGTTGTGATCCACATCACCTGATCCGTTACCATGTAGAAGGTGTGTTCCAGCGAAAAATGTGTGCGGCCCCGCTCATATTCACGCATCAGTTTTCGGCGATTGAACATATTCATGAAATTCCCGGAGTCCTCTTTTCTTGCACAGCGCTCTGCAAGAAAACGGAAAAAAGCATCCACGCTCATAGGATACAGAAGTTCCATTCCCTCGGGCATCTTACCCAGAGGAATTTCCATCTTATTCTGCGAAAGGTTGAGCCGGTACATTCCGAGGGCATACGGAGATACATCCGACATGAGTGTAATTTCCGAGTAATACCTGTTTCTCAGGTTCGTCCTTATACGATGTTCCGCAGTAACATCATAAAAGTAATGTGCCATGACCTTATGGCCTTCAAACTCGATCTCCCTTCCATGAATCGCCCAGCACTTTTTTCTATGTTCAAAATATTCTTCTATATCATATTCTTTACCGGACCTGATTTTATCCGCAAATCTGAATCCACGCCACTCCGGACACTTGTCGAAAAGTTCCTGACAGTTTTTGCCAATCAATACTTCCGCTTCCGTTTCCGGGATGAACTCTTTTATGGTGTCCGTGGCATACAGAATCTCCTGCGTTTCGGCATCACACACCAGGATGCACGTATCAGTATGATTCATCACTGCTCTTAACAAGCCACTAAAGCTTTCCATAGTATCCCGCCTTTATCAATACCTGTTCATTCTATATGTATGCAAATCATACTATAGAACTTGTATAAACTGCTGTTATCTTTGTGCTATGAATATATATTTTTATGCATTCTAACAAATATATTGTAACATGTTTCACAAGAATAATACATTCTATTTTTGTGACTTATGTGATTTTCTGTGTATATTTCCAGCCAAAGCATGCTTTACTCCGATATCAAAAAAGGCTAAAATAAAACATAACTGACAGGTTGACAATTTTAGTGTATATGTGGACGGCGCCTTGGTGCCGCACGTCGCAGTGAGAACGCCGAGGCGTTCTTGAAAAATCTCGCTTCTTGATATACAGCAGGAGGTATATGATGGAATATTCATCCGAAAAGCCACGCCAGGAACTTCAGCCGAACTGTGTTGTCGGCATCGGTGCTTCAGCAGGCGGCCTCGAAGCGCTTCAGCAATTCCTTACATTCCTGCCCGGAAACACGGGCATGGCATTTGTCATCATTCAGCATCTTGCTCCCGATCACAAGAGCCTCCTCACAGATATACTGGGCAAGTATACCAGCATGCCGGTCATCGAGGCACGGGATGGAATGCGGGTGCTTCGCAACCATATCTACATGATACCGCCGCGCTATAATCTTGAGATCGTCTCAGACATACTTCACCTTCGCGAATATAATCACCAGAAGATCAATCACCCGATCGACATATTCTTCCGCTCACTCGCTGCGGCTTATGAAAACCGGGCTGTTGCAGTCATCCTGTCCGGCACGGGTTCGGACGGAACCAACGGAATTCGGTCCATTAAGGAGCAGAACGGCGTCATCATCGTCCAGTCTCCGGAAAGTTCAAAGTTCGATGGTATGCCGAGGAATGCGATCTCGACAGGTTTTGTCGATATCGTACAGTCACCGGATAATATTGCCCGTGAAATGGCGCACATCTCTGCCTCGCTGGTCGATTCGACCACACAGCTTCAGCTGACGGACAATGATTTGATGGGCAAAGTGTTCACCATATTAAAAAATGTCACGAACATTAACTATACATATTATAAGCAGACAACAATCCTGCGAAGGGTAGAACGCAGGCTTGTTGTCACGCACAACCGGAACCTTCAGGAATACGTCAATTATCTGAACAATAATCCTGAGGAAGCAAAGATACTGGCTAAAGAAGTTCTGATCGGAGTCACCAGTTTCTTCCGCGACCCCGACTACTTTGAAGTCCTCAAAGAACGTGTCATCAAAACTCTGATACAGAACGGTCAGAAATCTGAACAGATCCGCGTGTGGGTAGCCGGCTGTTCCACCGGTGAAGAAGCATACTCAATTGCTATCCTTTTCATGGAGGCTATGGAGGAGCTGAATATCCGGAGAGACATCAAAATTTTTGCGACCGACCTCGACTCGGATTCCATCAGCGTTGCAGGCCGTGGCGTATACGGCGACAACATCATTGAAGATGTCAGCGTGACCAGGCTTTCCCGTTACTTCACACGGAAAGGGAATAAATACTTTATTCGTCACGATATAAGGAAAATGATCGTGTTTGCCCAGCACAATGTTTTTCAGGATCCGCCTTTCGGAAAGCTCGACCTGATAAGCTGCCGCAACCTGCTGATCTATTTCCAGACTGTCCTTCAGAGGAACCTTTTCGCTATCTTCCACATGGCGTTGAATGATCGCGGATATCTTTTCCTCGGCCGTTCCGAATCAGTCATTAATTATGATGATGTATTCCGCACAGTCTGTGCAAATGAGAAAATATTCGTCCACAACGCCTCCGGCAAAGCACCGACCCACGACCGAATTAACTACGCGATGCAGGCTGTGGATATGCCGATTCTTCCGATCCATACACCGAGGCAGGAGACACAGAGCATAAAATACTCTCCGAGCGAACTTGATACCTCTATCTTTGAATCGCTCATGCCCGCCACACTTCTGGTGGATGAGAGCAATGAATTGACCCGTACCTACGGAGACTGTTCGAAGCTCATTTCCATGCCGACGGGAGCTGTGACGCTTGATGTATTTGCACTGATCCGCAACGACCTAAAGATTCCTGTTTCGACAGTACTCAAGGAAAGCCGCGAGAAGCAGGAGCGCGTCGGATATGTAAAAATTCCGGTACACCTCGAGGATACGCCGGAATATATCTCCATTCTCGCAGAGCCTGTCAAAGACAAGACGGGCGTGTACACAGGACATACGGCGCTCTCTTTCGTCCGCGGAAATACGCCCATTGAAGGTACGATGCAGGAATATCAGATCGAGACCGCTGCAGCCAGAAGAATTGCCAATCTGGAGCACGATCTGAAAGTCACGCAGGATAATCTTCGCCAGACGGTATCTGAACTCGAATCCGTCAACGCAGAGCTGCAGGCTGCAAATGAAGAGCTGCTCACAGCAAATGAAGAACTGCAGAGTTCTAACGAAGAACTGCAGTCCGTAAACGAAGAGCTCTATACTGTAAATTCAGAATACCAATCCAAGGTAACTGAGCTGGCCGGGCTGAACGACGATCTCGCCAATTTCCTGTCGACGACACTGGTCGGCATCCTTATGGTCGACCGCGATCTCAGCATCCGCAAGTTCACGGAGTATGTTGCATCCGAGTTCAATGTTGCCGACCAGGATGTGGGCCGCTCACTGCGCTACATCTCATATAATTTTGTAACGATCGACCTCATGTCCATCTGCCGCGAAGTCCTGCACACTATGAAGCCGGTCGAACGCAACTGCGCATCAATCGGAGGAAAGACCTATCTGCTTCGCATTGCGCCGTACCGCGTTCAGAGCATCAGCGAAATGCTGCCGGATACTTCATCGACATCTGTGAGAGTAAAAGGCCTCGTCATTACATTTGTCGACACCACGAAGCAGATTGACGACCAACAGCAGATCGAGGAGATGGCAAGGGCACTGCGCGAGGCAGTACGTTCCGGCCGTGAAAAGGAAACGTTCCTCTCTCATATGAGCCACGACATGAGAACGCCCATGACCGCCATCTTCGGTCTCACACAGCTCAGCCTGGAGGATAAATCGCTTTCGGAGCCTATCCGTGATAATCTGCAAAAAATACAGGCGTCGAGCCGTTATCTGATGAGCCTGATAGAGGAAATTCTCGAGACAAGCCGTATCAATGCGGGAAAGATCGTAACGGTAAGCCATGCAGTCCAGGAGGATGCTCTTCTTGAAGATATTCACACGATCATCCGAGAGCGGGCAAGAGAAGCCGGACAGACTTTCCATTACATTATCCACGGCTGCCAGAGCCGCTATTGTCTGATGGATACCGAGCATGTGGAACGCATCCTGATGAACCTGCTCAGCAATGCCGTCAAATTCACGCCGACAGGCGGAACCATCCGTCTCGAAGTGCACGCGCGATATACAGATACAGATGTTGAACACACCTATATAATCAGCGATACCGGGAAGGGCATCAGCAGCGAATTCCAGAGCCGCATGTTCATGCCGTTCGAGCAGGAATCCGATGATGAGGGCCCGAGAGAGGGTACCGGCCTCGGCCTTTATATCTGTAAGAGTCTGACAGAACTCCTCGGCGGAACGATCTCCTGCCGCAGCATGCTGGGTCAGGGAACGGAATTCAGGGTCGTGCTGACATACCCGCTTGCGACAAATGAACAAATCGCTCTCAATCAGCGCCGCAACCTTCCGTACTCGGACAAGACTCTCTCCGGCAAGTGTGTTCTGCTTGCAGAAGACACCCGCATCAACGCTGAAGTCATCATCAAAATGCTTGACCGCAAGGGAATCCATGTCGAGCTTGCCCGGGACGGTCAGGAAGCCGTTGAGCTTTTCCGCAAGCAGGGTCCCTATCACTATCAGGCAATCCTGATGGATATCATGATGCCAGTAAAAAACGGCCTTGAAGCTGCCAGGGAAATCCGCAATACGGGATCTATCGACGCCAAGACGATCCCGATCATAGCTCTTACGGCCGATGTTCAGGCAGAGACCGAGAGCCGCTGCCTTGACGCCGGAATGAACGCATATCTCTGCAAGCCGATCGATCCGGACAGATTGTTCGATGCACTCTACATCGAACTCACGAGAGTCCGGGAGGATCGATTAATTGAGAAGTTGTTCCACCCTGATGAATGAAACATGAAAATCAGAAGCAAAGAGGCGACCCAATGAACAGAACATGAAAATCAGTGCCACAGAAGTACCCGTTAATCGAAACATGAAATCAGCAGCTAAGGAGTGACTCGATGGATATGATATTAAGTGAACTTGACAGATGGGGATGCGATGTGACAGGAGCCATGAACCGTTGTTTCGGGGATACCGATTTTTATCTGCGGTGGGTGAAGGAATTCGCTGTCGACCCGGGATTCGAGCGGCTCGATCGCGAGCTTGAGCAAAAGAAGTATAAAGATGCTTTTCGTACTGCCCACGGTCTCAAAGGAGATGCGGGCACGCTTGGGCTGACGCCCCTTTTGCTTGCGATCTGTGAAATAGTCGAGGATCTTCGGCATGAGCCGTCGCCTCGGCTCGGAAAGGATTATGAAGCTGTTAAAAAAGAGTATGAGACGTTTGTCAACATACTCCGGAACAATCGCGAATAATGTTATAAAAGAATCAAGAACGCCGAGGCGTTCTTGATTCTTTTCTTCCCTTCAATCTGTCATGATGATGAATGGGGCATCAGATTATATAGCAGCATCGCTGTCTGAGATACCGGCATCGTCTGCAATGTCAGCTTGCCGGGACCCGTTATTACGGTATTGAAAAGTCCCTCTCCTCCGAGGAGCACGTTCTTCACACCTTTGATCTGAACGATATCGAGACTCATATCTCCCTGCAGGGCAACGACATGGCCGGTATCGACAATCTTCTTCTGTCCGGGCTCCAGTACATAGTCGATCGCCGAACCGTCTACTTCGAGGAATACGATTCCGTCGCCAAAGTATTTCCTCATGAGGAATCCCTCTCCGCCGAACAGGCCTCCCCCGAACTTCTTCTGAAGATAAACTTCAGAATTGATCTTACCCATACTGCACAGATATGCGCCTTTCTGAATATAGAGCGGTTCTGAAGGCGTTACACGTATAGCCCGGATCGATCCGGGGAATTTACCTGCAAATGCAATCTCACCTTTCACTCTGGCCGTATAGTGATTCACAAATGCACTCTCATTGGTCAGCAGCCTTCCGAACATTTTTCCGATGCCGCCTCCCTCTGTCTGCATCTCGATACCCTCATCCATCCAGGACATAGCTCCGGCCTCACACTCAATCGTCTCACCGGGTTCGAGTGTGATAAGTACGACCGGAAGATTTCCTCCTTTAATATCATATTTCATGCTAATACCTCCTAAGCTTTTCATAGCTCAACTGACACGGCACTATCAAGAACGCCTCGGCGTTCTTGCCGCGCCGCGCATGGTGCGAAGCACCTTCCTTAATGCGCGGCTGCGATCCCCGTTTCACATGCTTGTCTTGAACTATAGTGAGTATAACATTTTTTTTTGTTATAAAACCTGTTTTCATGGTATTTTCATAATTTACATGAACCTACACCTTTCAGTTCCAGTTGTCTTTCTTGACACAAACAGCCATTTCAGCTCCATTTATCTTTTTTGACACAAACAGCCATTTCAGCTCCATTTATCTTTTTTGACACAAGCGTCCATTTCAGCTCCGATTGTCTTCAGGTCCTGTTACCCATCTAAATGAGACATGACATTGTGAAGCTCCTGTTTAAAAGTACGAGAATGCACCGTTTATGTTTCCAATGCTTCTCCAAATATACGTGTAACGAAAATACAACCAATACAAAATGTATCTTTGGACGAATGACAAAATATGATAAAATGCCTTTTGTATGCACATATCAGGACACATTGACGTTCCTGCCGCGCCGCGAAAGCTACATAACACCTTTCCAAATACTCGACTTTAATCATTTTAGGGAGATTGTCTCATGACAGAAAAAGAAAAAAGAGATGCAGGCTTCATATATGATGCAAATTACGATGAGGCTCTGTTGAAAGAACTCGTCAGGACACAGGACGCCTGTTTTGAGTACAATTCCATGGCACCGGGCGATCCGGGACGGGACGCATGTGTCAGAAAGATACTCGGCAAAGCCGGCGAGAATATAACCATCCGCTCTCCTTTCTACTGTGACTATGGATATAACATTGAAATCGGCGACAATTTCTTCTCCAACTTTAATGTTACGATACTGGACGGAGCACGGGTAACATTCGGGGATAATGTATTTATCGCACCAAACTGCGGCTTCTACACTGCAGGCCATCCGATTGATTTCCCGAGACGCAATGCCGGACTCGAATACGCCTGGCCGATCAAAGTCGGTGATAATGTCTGGTTCGGTGCAGGCGTTCAGGTCATGCCCGGCGTGACGATCGGGAGCAATGTTGTCATCGGAGCAGGCAGCCTTGTGAATAAGGATATTCCGGATAATGTAATAGCTGTCGGAAATCCCTGCCGGGTCCTTCGTGAGATCACTTCCGAAGAGCTTACCCGTGACTACACATGGCACACGCCGGAGACCAGGGAAGTCCAAAATCTGCAGGCACAGACAAAAAACATATTCAGAGGAATCGAATTTCTCCCGCACGGTCAGGCTTCCGATAAGCTTACCGAAGGCTGCATTGTCCTCGAGGGTGGGGCCTTTCGCGGGCTCTACGGAGAAGGCGTGCTCGATGTTCTGATGGAAGAAGGTATAAACTTCCGGACCGTAATAGGGACATCCGCGGGAGCATTGAACGGAATGAATTATGTTTCCGGTCAAATCGGCCGCTCTGCCCGCCTCAATCTCACATATCGCCACGACAGCCGGTATGTGGGTATGAAAGCTTTCCGGAAAAATCAGGGATTGATCGGTTTCGATTTTGCATATAATGAATATGAAAAAATCGACCCGCTGAATCGCGAGCGCTTTTTCGATCCGAGGAGAAAATATGTAGCGGTGACGACCGGGTACCCGTCCGGCGAAACACGCTATTTCGATCGCGACGAGTGCGACGATATCCTGCAGGCAATCCGCGCTTCTGCATCGATGCCGTTCCTCTCGAGACCGGTAGAGGTCGAAGGCGAACATTTTCTGGATGGCGGCTGCAGTTGCAAGATTGCAATTGACTGGGCGCTGGAGCATGGTTATGAAAAGATAGTTGTGGTGCGAACCCGCGATACGGCTTACAGATATGATCTGAGCAAGGACAACTATGCAAAAATGTCAAGAAGGTTCTACTATAAGACACCTGCATTTGCGGAGATACTCGCTGAAGGCAACGAAAAGTATAACGAGCTGGCAGACCGGCTTGATGCCCTGCATAGCGCCGGACGCATTTTTATGATTGCTCCGTCTGTACGGCCGACTGTATCCAGAGTCGAGAGTAATATGGAAAAGCTCGGAGAGCTCTACTATCTTGGTTATAATGATGCCAGAGAACAGCTGAGGGCGCTCAGAGAGTATCTGAAGTAAGGCTGAAACTATTTTACAACCGGTTCATTAAGAACCCGTCTTTCACCGGAGGAAACACACATGTCAAACTTTATCCTGAGCTGCTGCTCGACTGCAGACCTGTCTGCTGAACATTTTGCGGCACGAGACATAAAATATATCTGTTTTCATTTTGAAGTGGACGGAAAAAATATGCCCGACGATCTCGGACAGTCCGTTCCGTTCAAAGAGTTTTATCAGATGATGCGTGACGGCGCCATGACTAAAACATCCCAGGTCGGCGTCGGGGAATACGAAGACTTCTTTGAAGGTTTTTTGAAAGAAGGGTTGGACATTCTGCACGTTGCACTGAGTTCCGGCATCTCGGGAACTTTCAACTCTGCGGTACTGGCCGCACAGGATCTGCGCGAACGTTATCCGGGCAGGAAAATATATATCGTCGATTCTCTGGCTGCATCAGCGGGATTCGGTCTGTTAATGGATAAGCTTGCAGACCTCAGAGATTCCGGAATGGGAATCGATGAGCTCCGCGAGTGGGCTGAGGCCAACAAACTCAAGTGTAATCACTGGTTTTTCACTACCGACCTCACGTATCTGATCCGCGGCGGCCGCGTTTCAAAAGCCGCCGGAATGATCGGACAGCTTCTTAACATATGTCCGCTTCTCAATGTCGATTACTGCGGCAAGCTGATTGCGCGGGAAAAACATCGCGGTAAAAAGAAAGTCATTCACGCGATCGTAAAAAAGATGAAGGAACTCGCTGAAGATGGCACGGATTATTCAGGAAAATGCTTCATATCCCAGTCCGATTGCTATGAAGACGCAAGAGCAGTCGCCGACGAAATAGAAAAAGCATTCCCGAAATTGAACGGCAAAGTAGAGATCTTCAACATAGGTACAACAATAGGAAGCCACACCGGTCCCGGTACGGTCGCCCTCTTTTTCTGGGGTGCGGAACGGGTCGACTGATAAATATTCTGTAATTTGCTTCTCCAAGGTCAGGCGACCATGCTTGCATGGACATCTGACCCGCCGATCAAAGTTTGAAAGTCTACTTTCAAACTTTTATATCAAGCTAAAGGGCTGCCGCATTCAGGCGTGACGTCTCAATACAACATACATTATGTACACATGTCTGCTATATTGTCATCACTGCCTGATGTGACAGCCCATCTTACTATCTCATGATGACTTACCACATGAAATTTATGTGGTTTATCAGCACTATCGAATGTACTCCAACTACGGATCAGGTAGCTTATTTCATGTCTTGCTCCCCACCCGGTCTTTACGCATAAACAATTACTGCTACCAGTTCTACGACCTCATCTGTCTTGTTGGCTATGCCATGGCATGTGCCTGTCGGACAGATCGTAACATCTCCGGCATGAACAATTCTCATCTCGCCATTATCATTGTACTCCGCAGTGCCCTTCAGAATATAAAACAGTTCCGCATCCTTATCATGCAGATGGTAGCCGATGCTGCATCCCGGATTGAGAGTGATTTTGGAAAAAAGTCGTCCTTTACCGTTCAGTTCTTCCGGTCCCTTAATGAAGTGGGTCAGTTGAACGGTCCCGTCGCCGTCGCGCATATGCTCCTTGTAATCGATTGTAAATTCTTCAGGTTTCCTTATCATGAGAAATACCTCCTTCATTGAAATCTTGCTTCCTATCATACCATAAATAGAATCCGCTCGCATCATAGGCCTCGGTTTTTCAGCATTACTCATCATCCGGGACGAGAATCTCCTTTATATTACACTCGCGGCCGACCAGCAGCCAAGTCTCCCCGCTGCCGCAGTGCGGACACGTCTTCCCATACTGAACAGTCGGATAGTTCCTGCCGCATCCGTCGCAATGGGTAATTGCCTTAATAGTCTCGCAGCGCAGCTTAGAGCCTGCCAGAACCGGATAGTTTTTGCGAAAATAATCCCATGCGTCAATCAGAAACTCCGCAACGATGCCGGATACCTCTCCTATTTCGATGACAACCTCTGCTATCTCATCGATTTCATTTTCCCTGGCGACTTCATCAACCTGTCTGGCCACATACGTCACAATTCCAAGCTCATGCATAGTTTTATCTCCGTTCTGCGTTTTGACTCATTTTACCATTGCATTGATATATCATAAGGAATGAAGTCTCCTATGACTTCAAGAACGCATCGGCGTTCTTGCCGTGCAATAAACAAAATACATTCCTCAATCCTCTATATTGTACAAGTCTTATGAGACAATAGCAAAAAACTGTGCTCTATAGTTAATTTATCAAATTATTTGTATAGTTAACTTCTAAAGCTTTTCTAATCATTCGCACAACTTCTTGATTAAACCCGGCATACCATTTACAATACGAGTATGGACATCTTGCGTTTTGCACAATAACAGTACATCACAACATGCAAAAATCGTCAATATCCCATATTGATTCGGTATCAATATATCGATATAATGATATCAATAAATCGATATCGATATAGCGTTATCGAGTTAGCGTTACCCGGCAACCCTTATACATATCCAGGGAGGTTTCCAAATGGAAGAAAAAGTTCAGGCAACAGGTATCATCGATTCTGTTGAAGCGCTCGAAGCTCGTATGGCCGAGATGCGCAAGGCACAGACGATCTTCGCGACCTATTCGCAGGAACAGGTCGACAAGATCTTCAAGGCTGCCGCTACAGCAGCTGACAAGGCAAGGATCCCGCTTGCCAAGATGGCCGCAGAGGAGACCGGCATGGGCCTCGTCGAGGACAAGGTCATCAAGAACCACTATGCCGCTGAGTACATCTACAACGCTTTCCGCAACACAAAGACATGCGGCGTGATCGAGGAAGACCCGGTCTACGGCATCAAGAAGGTCGCCGAGCCGATCGGCCTCATCGCGGCTGTCATCCCCACCACTAATCCGACATCAACAGCAATCTTCAAGACCCTTATCTGCTTAAAGACCCGCAACGCCATCATCATTTCCCCGCATCCGCGTGCAAAGAACAGCACGATCGCCGCAGCAAAGACCGTTCTTGACGCGGCTGTCGCAGCGGGCGCACCGGAAGGCATCATCAGCTGGATCGACGTCCCGTCCCTCGCCCTCACACAGACCGTCATGAAGGATTCCGACTGCATCCTCGCTACGGGCGGCCCGGGCATGGTTCGCGCAGCATACTCATCCGGCAAACCGGCCCTCGGCGTCGGCGCGGGCAACACGCCGGTCATCATCGACAGCTCAGCTGATATCAAGCTGGCAGTCAACTCCATCATTCATTCCAAGACGTTCGACAACGGCATGATCTGCGCATCCGAGCAGTCCGTCACGGTCCTCTCCGACATTTACGACGAGGTCAGGGATGAATTCGAATACCGCGGATGCTACTTCCTGAAAGGCGACGAGATCGAGAAGGTCCGCAAGACCATCCTCATCAACGGTGCCCTGAACGCCAAGATCGTCGGCCAGAGCGCTTACAAGATCGCTGCCATGGCAGGCGTCGAGGTCCCGGAGACGACCAAGGTACTCATCGGCGAGGTCACGTCCGTCGATATCTCCGAGGAATTCGCACACGAGAAACTCTCCCCGGTCCTTGCCATGTACAGGGCTGACAGCTTCGAGGAAGCCCTCGACAAGGCAGACCAGCTCGTCCGCGACGGCGGCTTCGGCCACACGGCTTCCCTCTATATCGATACGTCCGAGAAGGAGAAAATGGCAGCCCATGCAGACCGCATGAAAGCATGCCGTATCCTGGTCAACACACCATCCGCGCAGGGCGGCATCGGCGACATTTATAACTTCGCGCTTCTTCCGTCTCTGACCCTGGGCTGCGGCTCCTACGGTGGAAACTCCATTTCCCACAACGTAGGCGCGCTGGACCTCATCAACATCAAGACTGTCGCAGAGAGGAGAGAAAATATGCTTTGGTTCCGCACACCGGAAAAGGTCTATTTCAAGAAAGGCTGCATGCCTGTCGCTCTCGACGAGCTCGGCACGGTCATGCACAAGAAACGCGCGTTCATCGTAACGGACACATTCCTTTACAAGAACGGCAACACGAAGCCGATCGAGGAGAAGCTCGACGCCATGGGAATCGTCCACACATGCTTCTCCAATGTACAGCCCGACCCGACACTGAAGAACGCCCTGGAAGGCACGGCCCAGATGCGGGCATTTGAGCCGGACGTCATCATCGCGTTCGGCGGCGGCTCCGCAATGGATGCGGCCAAGATCATGTGGGTGCTCTATGAGAACCCGGATGCCGACTTCTCCGACATGGCCATGGACTTCATGGACATCAGGAAACGTATCTACATGTATCCGCAGATGGGCAAGAAGGCTTACTTCGTAGCGATCCCGACCTCCTCCGGTACAGGCTCCGAGGTCACACCGTTCGCTATCATCACGGACAGCGACGCAGGCATCAAGTATCCGCTGGCAGACTATGAGCTCCTTCCGGATATGGCGATCGTCGACACGGACAACATGATGACACAGCCCAAGGGCCTGACATCCGCTTCCGGTATCGACGTCATGACGCACGCAATCGAGTCCTATGTCTCCATGCTGGCATCCGACTTCACAGAGGGCACATCACTCAAGGCGACCAAACTCGTATTTGACTATCTGCCGACCGCTTACGCTGACGGCACGAACGTCACGGCCCGCGACCATATGGCCAATGCATCCTGCCTCGCAGGTATGGCATTTGCAAATGCCTTCCTGGGAATCAACCACTCCCTGGCCCACAAGCTCGGCGCGTTCCACCACATCGCACACGGCGTGGCAAATGCTCTCCTGCTCACCTACGTCATCCGCTACAACGCGAAGGAAGTCCCGACAAGAATGGGCACATTCCCGCAGTATGAGTATCCGCACACACTGCGCCGCTACTGCGAGATCGCGGAGTACAACGGAATCAAGGGCAAGGATGACAACGAAACTCTGGATCTCTTCATCGAGAAACTCCGCGACCTGAAGCACGCAATCGGCATCAAGGATTCCATCCGCGAGTACGGCGTTGACGAGAAGTATTTCTTCGATACACTGGATGAGATGACCGAGCAGGCGTTCAACGACCAGTGCACAGGCGCCAACCCGAGATATCCGCTCATTTCCGAGCTCAAGAAGATCTACACACTCGCATACTACGGCGAGGATGACAAGAAAGTAGATTTCTGATCACCGGTCCGGGAACTGTACAGAATCCGCGCGCAGACCGCCGGGGGCTTACAGCCAGCGGCAGGTTTGCCCTGTGACAGTTCCTTAGAAATGCCTGACGGAAACGGACTTGAACCATGAACATAAGACTGCATAGGGTGCCCCATGCACCTTATGCCACGCAAAAGAAAGCACGACCTGCTTTCTGAGAGGAGATCTGGTATGGAATTTAACGAGAAAGATATCATTGTCAGACGTACCAACAAGACCGTCTATAAAGTAGGGAACGAAGTCATCAAGTTATCCGCTCCCGATCATCCGAAGACAGGCGTCTTCAACGAAGCCCTGATCACATCCTACATCGAGTCCTTCGGTGTCCCGGCTGCGAAAGTATTATATGTAAAAGAATTCGACGGCTGCTGGGGACTCGGTCTCGAATATATCGAAGGCCAGACACTGGCAGATAAGATGAAGGAAGAGCCGGAGAACCTTGAGGCCAACCTTGAGAAGTTCGTAGACATCCAGCTCGAAGTCAACAGCTTCCGGGCAATCGGCCTTCGCAACACGATCCCGAAGCGCACAGAGGAGATCAATGCTCTCGACATCGACCCGAGCATCAAGTGGGAGCTCCTTCAGCGCCTGGCCGGCATGAAGCGCCACACCAAGCTCTGCCACGGAGACTTTGTTCCGTCCAACATCATCCTGACGCCGGACGGCGGCTACAAAGTCATCGACTGGGCACACGCCACCTCCGGCAATGCCGGCGCGGACGCAGCGCTCACCTACCTGCAGTTCACACTCGAGAATCAGGATCTTGCAGATAAGTACCTGAAGCTCTACAGCAGAAAGTCCAACACGGCAATCCAGTATGTCCAGAAGTGGATGCCGATCGTCGCGGCAGGCCAGCTCCACAAGGCTAAATCCGAGGAGGAGAAGGCGCTGCTCGAGAAGTGGATCTCAGTCGCTGAATATCAGTAAATAATCAGCTGAGAAGTTTCCTATGACAAAACTTGACGGGAGCTGTCGCACGACAGCTCCCGTTTCTTTTCTTCATTAAATCATTTCAAATATTCTCTTCTCTCCCCATTCGGTATCCACAAGCTTTCCCTGCAGCTCCCGGTCATATCCGATAAAGAACAGAGCAATCGTATCCGGCCCGACGTGTGACCCCGTACAGAAGTCATAGGATGTATTGATGAACTCCCGCACCTTGACGCGTTCCTGAATCCTCTCCATTACATAGAGCGAATCCTGATAGGCATCCGCATGGGCGATCCCGATAATCTGTTTCTCAGGCTCGACTATGTTCTCGCAAACCATATCGATCAGCGTATTGAGTGACTTCTTTCGTCCCCTGGTAAGGCAATGCTGAACAATAAATCCATCGCGGTTCCCTCTGAGGATCGGTTTGATCTTGAGCAGATTTCCGACTGCCGCCGTTGCGTTATGCAGCCGGCCTGTGCGTGCCAGATACTTCAGGTCGTCGACCGTGAAGGTCCCGTTCATGCTGTGAGCAGTCTCACGAAGCACTTCTGCTATCTCACGGAGCGGATATCCCTTCTCACGCAGCTCATAAGCGTAAATCGCCAGTATTCCCTGTGCCAGCGAAGCGTTCAGGGAATCGACCAGCTCAATCTCGCGATCAGGATAGACTTCCCGAAGTTCCTCCATAGCCAGTCTGGCTGCGTTACATGTGCCGCTTATATTGCTGCTGAGGCAGAAGTAAATCAGATCCTTGCCTTCCTTCAGTACAGGCTCAAAATTCACGCGAAACTCCTCACTGTTGATCAGCGAAGTTTTTACGATTGCGCCGGCACGGATGGCATTGTAGTAATCTCTGCCTTTATTTCTCTCCTCTTGCGGCGAAAGCCCTGCCTCAAATCCGGGGATAGTTCTTCCGTCAATAATATTCATAAAGCATATTACATGGATTCCGTATTTTGCGACATGTTCGGCGGGTATATTGGCTCCCGAATCAACGAATATTTCAAACATAGTTAGTATCCTCTCCTGTCTGTCGTTGGGAACTACCTTCGTAATATATCACTTTTCAGGAGTTATCTCAATGCAATGGGATAAAAAAAGGGACAAATGCAGTGAATTTGTTACTGAATTTTGCTATCACGAATTCATCCGATCATGCAATCCTCACCTCGCATTTGTCTTGCTTTTTGAAATTCCGAATACTATAATCTGTACATAGGTAGTTAGGTGTAATAAACTAAAAGTACGTAGGTACTTTTGCAGGACAAAACGCTTATTATCATCAATAACAAGAAGAATATACGACAAAACCCGGGCATTTGTATTCATAATAGATGCCCTTTCCTTTTCCGCTTTGGTTATGTACAACTAATCAAAAGAACCGTGCCTAAGCATGCGTAACAATGTTCCGGTGGAGCATTATGCAGCGGAGGCTTTTATTCTTCATCGCGCAATACTCGTAATATGAGTATGTGATACGCGCACAAAGTGAAATCAATCTTCATCGTGAGTGCAATCCCGCGATGAAGTCTTAAGGATTAAGGAGACATTATGTACCTCGAAATTAAGGACCTAAAAAAGAGCTATGAGAGCGGTGAAAGCCGCATCATGATATTGAAAGGCATTTCCACACACGTGGACCGGGGCAATATGTGCGTCATTCAGGGTCCGAGCGGATCCGGCAAATCAACCTTTCTCAACTGCATAGGAGGTCTCGATCTTCCCGATGCCGGTTCGATTAAGATTGAGGGTGATGAAATTGTCGGTCTCTCCCCTGATAAACTCGCCGAGTATCGGCGCGACAAGCTCGGATTCATCTTCCAGTTCTATAACCTCGTGCCGAATCTTACGGTAAGAGAGAATATCGAAGTCTGCCAATATCTGACAAAACATCCTCTTGATATGGGTGAACTTTTAGATGTACTCGGTCTAACGGATTATCAGAACAAATTTCCGTCCCAGCTCTCAGGCGGTCAGCAGCAGCGATGTGCCATTGCTCGCGCACTCATCAAGAATCCTAAACTTCTCCTGTGCGATGAACCGACCGGTGCCCTCGATTCCACGACATCCCGAAGCATCCTGATGCTGCTGGAGGAGGTCAACAAAACCTACGGGACGACCATGCTGATCGTCACACACAATAACGCGATCCGCAGGATGGTGCATCAGGTAATTGAAATCCGCGACGGCATGATATCCGGGGAATATATCAACGACGTATTGGTGCCGGCAGCAGACCTCACGGACTTGTGACCGCGATTGTGCACTGTGAATCAAGAACGCCTCGGCGTTCCTGCCTCGCCGCGCATGGTGCGAAACACCTTCCTTAATGTGCGGCTTTTCAATCCTTCTTTTGTGCAGATACAGACTCGCATGCAGACGGCATAAAGAGGAACCTTCTATGGATAAAATACTGCGAAAACGAATTATACGGGACCTGAAAGATCATTTTCTCAGATACGCTGCTCTTTGCCTGCTGATCATCTTAGGGTGCTACATGCTCGTAAGCCTCCTTGCAGCTGCTGAAAACATCATGCAGGGAACAAAGGAACACCAGCTTTCCAACCGCATGGAGGATGGCCAGTTCACGACGTTTACTGCCCTTAACGCTAAGGAAGAGCAAATGATACGCGACAAAGGCGTTTCTCTCGAGAGAGCTTTCTATTATGATGTGAGATCCGAAGATAACAGAATCATCCGTGTTTTCAGGAACCGCAAAATGATAGACCTGATCGAATGCGATGAAGGGCGGCTCGCAGAAAAACCGGGCGAAGCTGTACTTGAAAAGCGATTTTGTGAAGTGAATGGATTCAGTGTAGGCGATTCGATAAATCTGGGCGGTGAATCGTGTATCATCACCGGAATCGGAACCGTGCCGGACTATGAATCTCCGATTGCCAAGATGAGCGACAGTATCGTAGATTCTGAATCGTTCGGTCTGGCATTTGTCACATCGGAACAATACGAACACATGTTGTCAGAAGGGCATGCGCTCGAATCCGAGAATTTCGTATATGCTTACCATCTGAACGGGGCTCTCACACATGATGAGTTAAAAGACCTGATCGAAAGCTTTGAATTTGACTACAAAGACGTTGAAGATCCATGGTTCAGAGAATACATCAGCGAGCAAATGGGCGCCGCCGAATCCGTTCGAGATTTCCTCTCCTCCCCGCTCTTTTCAAACGACACCGACGTCGATAAGCTGCGCGACATGCTCGATCCGAACATTCATAATCTGCAGCAGCTGATTGCTGCCGGCGACAATATGAGAATCGGAACAGCCGGTGACGATGTGCAGATCAACAAGAATTCCTGTCTCTTTGCGGGTATAATTGTCCTCGCTCTCTTCGCATATTGTATCGCCGTCTTCGTCATCCATGAGATAGACGATGAGAGCGAAGTCATCGGTGCACTGTATGCTCTGGGAGTAAAGAAAAGTGAGCTGATCCGCCATTACACCATTATGCCCATGGTAATCACTTTTCTCGGCGGACTGATCGGAACGGCTCTCGGTTACAGTCCGGCAGGATGCAATTTTCAGATGTCGGATTCTTACCTGTATTTCTCGATACCGGAGATCTCGGTGCGCATTTTCCCGTACATAATCATCTACGGAATCGCGGTACCGCCGGTCATCTCGCTCATTGTCAATTATCTGGTTATACGGAAAAAGCTGTCCCGACCGGTGCTTTCGCTCCTGAGACATGAAAAAAAGCGCGGACGTATCCACGCTTTTAAGCTTGAAAGATTCGGATTTATAACGCGTTTTCAAATCAGACAGATGCTTCGCGAACTCCGCGGCGCACTCACCGTTCTGGCCGGCCTTACGGTTTCTCTCATGCTCGTTTTCATCGGCGTCAATTGCTGGGTCATGTGCGGCCATGTTAAGGCAGACAATGTGTCGGACACAAGATTTGCCTATATGTATACTTACAAATATCCCGAGCAGACCGTACCGAAAGACGGAGAACCTGCCTGCGCGGTCACATTGAGCCGCGCATCATTCGGCTATGAATTCGATGTGACACTTCTCGGTATTGAGGAAGATACTCCGTATTTCGACCTCGATCTTCGAAAAAACCGGGAAGATGTCACGATCAGCTCTGCGATGGCACAGAAATTCGGCTTTACCGTCGGAGAGGAAATCGTTCTGGAGGATTGCGAAAATGATCAGCTCTACGCCTTCCGTGTCAGCGGTATCACCCAATATTCTCCGGGTTTCTTCGTATTCATGGATCTTGAGACCATGCGCGATATGTTCGGGTTCGACGAGGATTATTATAATGTTGTATTTGCAGACAAAGCCCTCGATATCCCGTCCGGAAGGCTGTATTCAACGCTTGATAAAGAGAAGGTCATTGCATCGGCAGGCGTATTTGTCGAGCTCATGTACTCTATGATTTACATCATGATCGGCGTGTCGGTCGTCATCTTCATCATCGTCATGTATCTCATGCTGGGTGTGATGGTGGACAATTCGTCCTACGATATCTCGCTTATGAAAATATTCGGCTATAAGCGCTCGGAGATTCACAAGCTCTACTTGAACGGCAATTTCTATATTGTTGCAATCGGAACCCTGATCGTACTTCCGCTGTCCAAACTGATCATAAATTCTCTGTATCCATACTTCATCTCCAACGTCACCTGTGCGATGGATCTCAGTATGTCGCCGCTTGTCTACGTGGGAATTTATATTGCTATCATAGCAATCTATCTTCTTGTGAGTTTCTTCCTGAACCGGAAGATCGATGCGGTGAGCATACAGGAAGTCCTGAAAAACAGGGAATGACGCCGGAAAGATCAGGGATTAAAGAACCTGTCAATTACTTCGACAATTCCGTCATGATCGTTGTCCGACACGACAACATTGCATACTTCCTTCACATGCTCATTTGCATTGCCCATAGCTACTGCGAGACCGGCAGCTCTGAGTACGTCCAGATCGTTATCCGCGTCACCGACAGCAACGGTCTCCCAGGTGGGTATATTGAGGTACTCACATAAGATTTCCAGTCCTCTTGCCTTTGTGATCCCGGGCGGAGATACTTCGAGCGATGTGGTCTCTGCATCCGCGAGCTGCATGCCGAGATGTGATATCGCCGCCCGTGTGATTTCTCGGGTCTCCGCGCTGCGATGGTAAATGCAGAGCTTTAAACTGTCACCGGGATGCGTGCGAACATATTCTTCTACATCGGGAACCACTGTGGCAACCCTGTCGTACATGGGCTGATAGATGCCCATGTGGAAAACGGAGACATCCCGCATATCTTCCGTCTGCGCCACAGAAGCATCGGTCGTGAGAAGATAAGGCATTGCGCTGACTTTCCCGGCCGCCTTAAGGCACTCCAGAACGACATCATCATCCAGCAGTTTCCTGTACAAAGGTTTTTTCGCCCTGAAATCATATACACATCCCCCGCTGTTCAGTATTCCGTACGGGATTTCTGCGAATTCCTTCTCATAATCTTTCAGTTCTGCGACACCCCTGCCTGTACACAAGGAAACCGCAATACCTCTCTCGACCAGTCTGTTCAGGGCTTCCATTGTAGCTCGAGAAATCTCTTTTCGGCTGTTCAAAAGGGTGCCATCCATGTCAAGTGCGAGTAATCGATACATTTTTCCCTCTTTTTTGTTTCGCTTTTTTCCGTTTGTATTCTTCATCGCGAAATTATAATATCAATGAAAACGAGTATCACTTCGCGCGCGTATCATAGACTCATGTCACGAGTGTTGCGCGATGAACACGAGTGGCATCTTTCACGCATATCATAGACTCACGTCACGAGTATTGCGCGCTGAAGATTCAAGAACGCTCTCGGCGTTCTTGCCGCGACGTGTGTGCTCCAAAGTGCCTTCCACTGCGCACGTTTGCGATCCCACATCATTATATCATGTGCGTGCATGCTTATGCACAACTTTGTGTGGTATACTGTCCGAGGAGGTAGAAGCCATGAACAGATACGAACAAATCATCAGAAGTATTCAGCCCGCCAACAGTCAGGCAAGACAGGAAGCGGCATCCTATATAGACTCACTCATCAAGCCGATGGGAAGTCTCGGAAGACTAGAGACGCTCGCCATCGACATCGCAGGCATCACGGGAAATGTCCGCACCGGAAGTCTCAAAAAGCGCACGATTGTTGTCATGTGTTCCGATAACGGCGTACATGAGGAACGTGTCGCTTCTGCGCCTCAGGATGTCACCGTCCTCATGGCTCGCGTTATGGCGGAAGGAAAAAGCGGTATGACGGTCCTGGCGAAGGAAGCCGGTTCTGACTATCTCCTCGTGGATGTAGGAATCAATACCGATGAAAAGATTCCAGGTCTTCTTAATCGTAAGATTGCCAGGGGTACTGCCAACTTCACCAAAGGCCCTGCCATGACAAGGGAGATGTGCATCAAGGCCATCGAGACGGGTATCGACATTGTTCTGCAATTGAAGGAGGAAGGTTGCGAGCTGATCGGAACAGGCGAGCTCGGAATGGGAAACACGACTTCCAGCGCATGTGTTCTGATGGGCCTGACAGGACTGACTGCCAACGAGGCTGTCGGAAAGGGTGCCGGACTGACTGATGTAGCATTTGAAAACAAAAAGAGTGTCGCTGCCCGTGCCATTGCGGTGAACGAACCGAATGCCGATGATCCGATCGACGTTCTCTCAAAAGTCGGCGGTTTCGATATTGCCGGACTCGTCGGCGTATACCTCGGAGCGGCATACTGCCGAATACCGGTCGTGATCGACGGTTTTATTTCAGCCGTTGCAGCACTTGCAGCAAGCCGCCTGTGCCCCGCCGCTGCCGACTTTATGATTCCGTCACACTGCTCGGCAGAGCCGGGATTTTCCCGTGCGATGAAAGAACTCGGAAAGGAGCCCGTGCTTTTCATGGATATGCGGCTCGGCGAAGGAAGCGGCTGCCCGCTGGCTTTTCATTTGATTGATGCTGCACTTGCTATGGTGAACGGGATGGCCACATTCAAAGAAGCTTCTGTTGACAGGACACAGCTGGTGGATATACGGGAACGCTGAGACATTCTCGGATTTACGTATTTACCATAGACACACATCTATAGAATTTTGCGTCAAAGATTAGTATCTATGTGCATAATCATTGCACATTTTCAGTGTTTTGTTGCATATTTTCCGATTTCGTTCTACAATTATGGAAAATAGCCGGAGGTGACGCTTATGTTATATGTAATTCCTGTCATAGCTGTTTGTGCGCTTTTGTTCGCGGTCTATCTCGCCTTTTCTGTCAAGAAAGAAGCGGAAGGAACCGACCGCATGAAAGAGATTGCGGGTGCGATCCGTGAAGGCGCTAATGCATTTCTCTTCTCGGAATACAAGGTGCTCGTTATATTTGCGGCAGTACTCTTTGTTGTCATCGGTGTCGGAATCGGTAACTGGATCACCGCAGTATGTTTCCTGATCGGTGCAATCTTCTCGACACTTGCCGGCTTCTTCGGCATGCGCATCGCGACGGATGCAAATGTTCGCACCGCCAACGCCGCCCGCACTTCCGGTATGGCCAAAGCTCTCACCGTCGCTTACCACGGCGGAGCTGTCATGGGATTCTCCGTGGTCGGACTCGGTCTTCTGGGCGTAAGTGTGATTTATCTGATCACCGGCAATGCGGACGTCCTCTTCGGTTACAGTCTCGGAGCCTCCTCCGTTGCTCTTTTCGCCCGTGTCGGCGGCGGTATCTATACGAAGGCCGCTGACGTAGGCGCTGACCTCGTCGGCAAGGTAGAAAACAACATTCCGGAGGACGACCCGAGAAATCCCGCAGTCATCGCGGATAATGTCGGTGACAACGTCGGAGACGTTGCCGGAATGGGCGCGGATCTCTTTGAATCCTATGTAGGAGCCGTCGTTTCCGCCATCACGCTCGGTATCCTTGCGTATGACAAAGCCGGGGCCATTTATCCTCTTCTGCTCGCGGCCGTCGGCATCATCGCATCCATGATCGGCACATTCTTCGTCAAGGGTGATGAGAACGGAAATCCGCAGGCAGCCCTCAACAGAGGCAGCTATGTGGCATATATCATTACGATCATCTTTGCTCTGGTCGGAAGCAACATGATACTCGGCTCCATGAAACCGGCATTTGCCGTGATCTTCGGTCTTGCCGTCGGATTCATCATCGGCCAGGCAACCGAGATGTTCACATCAGACCGTTACTCTTCCGTCAAGAAGATAGCTGAGCAGTCACAGACCGGTTCGGGTACCAATATTATTTCCGGTCTTGCCGTCGGTATGAAATCTACAGTCATTCCTATCGTCTGCATCTGCATCGGCATCATGGGAGCTTTCCTGATCACAGGTCTTTACGGTATCGCACTTGCCGCGGTCGGTATGCTCGCCACGACAGGAAGCACGATTGCAGTCGACGCTTACGGTCCGATTGCCGATAACGCAGGCGGTATCGCCGAGATGTCCGGACTGGATGAGAGTGTCAGAAATATCACGGACAAACTTGACTCTGTCGGAAATACCACAGCTGCCATCGGCAAGGGATTCGCCATCGGCTCCGCTGCTCTGACTGCGCTTGCCCTGTTCGTATCCTACGCACAGGCTGTATCTCTGGATGCAATTGATATTATGGCGCCGAAGGTCATCGTCGGTCTCTTCATCGGCGGCATGCTTACTTTCCTCTTCTCCGCGATAACGATGGAGTCCGTTTCAAAGGCGGCTTACAGCATGATCGAGGAAGTTCGCCGCCAGTTTCGCGAAGATCCGGGTATCCTGAAAGGGAAGAGCCGTCCGGATTATAAGACCTGCGTAGGCATTTCAACCATCGCGGCCCTTCGCGAGATGATCGTCCCCGGTATCATCGCAGCCGCAGCTCCGATCATCATCGGTCTCCTTCTCGGAACGGAGGCTCTGGGCGGACTTCTCGCCGGAGCGCTCGTGACCGGCGTTCTGCTAGCGATCTTCATGTCCAACTCCGGCGGAGCGTGGGACAACGCCAAGAAGTATATCGAGAGCGGCAACTACGGCGGCAAGGGTTCTGAGGCCCATCATGCGGCAGTCGTCGGAGATACGGTAGGCGATCCGTTCAAGGACACATCCGGACCTTCCATCAACATTTTGATCAAGCTGATGACGGTCGTATCTCTGGTATTTGCACCGCTCTTCCTGTCGATAGGAAGTCTGTTCTGAATATGAAGTTCATATTTTAATAATTATTAGCAATCTGATTCAAGCACCTATCAGGTAAGTATGGAAAAGTAATTACCTTGAGGGGCTGTCGCATTAAGGCAGTATCGCCACAATATAACAGACATTTGCTACTATCGTCTGCTAAATTGCGGCTTCGCACCTTAATGCGGCAGCCCCTCGTTTTTTCCCGGTTGACGCTGACCTTAAGTCCCGCACATAGTCCCGCAAACGGGACTTGAGTGACCTGCAGCAATTTGATACAAAATCACTATAAAAGGCAGATATTCTTTTCAAATAATTACTTTTCGCTTATTATTATAAGTGAACCGTTCTGAATCATATTTTGTAAGGAAAAATAATTCTATGCAAATCAATAAATTCAACATTCTGGAAACCAAAAACCGCATAATAGCCGACAACGACGAAGTCGCTTCCCGTGTCCGCAAAGACCTCTCGGATAAGAACATCTTTTTTCTGAACCTTATGGCTTCTCCCGGTGCCGGCAAAACGACTACCCTGGTGCGCACAATCAACGCTATAAAAGACAGATATCACATCGGCGTTATTGAAGCGGACGTGGACTCAACTGTCGACGCGGAGACGGTAGCGGGGACCGGCGTACGAGTCATTCAGGTACATAACGGCGGGTCTTGTCATATGGATGCCGATATGACTCTTCAGGGACTCGAAGGTCTTGGTCTTCAGGATCTCGATGTCATATTCCTTGAAAACATCGGCAACATGGTCTGCCCGGCGGAGTTCGATGTCGGGGCGTCCTGCTCCGCAATGATTCTCAGCGTGCCTGAAGGTGACGACAAACCGCTCAAGTATCCTCTCATGTTCCGTGTCAGTGATGTGCTTCTCATCAACAAGACGGACACCATGGAGATCTTTGATTTCGACCAGGATGCACTTCGTAAACGGGTAGCTGACCTGAATCCCGACTGTGAAATCATCCCTGTGAGCGCACTCACGGGAGAAGGATTCGATGCGTGGATAAAATGGCTGACTGACCGCATCGAAAGCCATCGCTGCCAATGAGAACCCGGGAGATAGACTTATGAGGATAATAGAACTTAACAAAAGCGTCACAGCGTCTAATGATCTCGACGCCGAAATGCTGCGCGCCGAGCTGAAAGAAAAAGGTATCTGCCTTATTAACCTGATGAGCTCACCGGGGTCCGGAAAAACGACCCTGATATCCCGCCTCATCCGGGACATGAACGAGGAGGTTCCGATCGCGGTATGCGAGGCCGACATTGACTCAGCAGTGGATGCTGAACGGATCGAGGCTCTCGGTGCAGTCGCAATCCAGGTCCACACGGACGGAATGTGTCACATGGATGCAGGCATGACTCGAAGAGGCCTTGAAGGCATGAACCTTGACGGTATTCGTCTGGCCTTTCTTGAAAATGTCGGCAATCTGATCTGCCCGGCAGAATACGACACCGGAGCTCACATCAATATGATGATACTGTCCGTGCCCGAGGGCGACGACAAGCCCCTCAAGTATCCGCTTATGTTCGAGAAAAGCGACGTGCTCGTCATTACAAAGACGGATGCGCTCCCCTACTTTTCTTTTGATACAGAAAAATGCATGCAGCGCGCTCTCGCACTGAATCCGAACCTTAAGATATTTCCTGTCTCAGCAAAGACGGGAATCGGTATGGATGCTTTAGAGACGTGGCTGAAAGGGAGGTCAACATGAAAATATGGATTACACGGCATGGACAGACAAGGCTTAACAAGGCTCGCCTCATGCAGGGACTTACGGACGAACCGCTGAACGAAACAGGGATCATGCAGGCCAAAAAGACTCGGGAACTGATAGGCGATGTCCATTTTGACGCAGTCTATGCAAGCCCGCTGAACCGTGCCATCATGACAGGATCCATCATCGGCGGCGTTGACCCTTCCGAGGTCATCATCGACCCCCGGATCATTGAGGCAGACTTCGGAAAGTATGAGCAGAGAAAGTATTATCTGCTCGGTCCCGCGATGACGCTCTACTGGGCGCTTCCGGAAATTTTTCCGGCTCCGGCAACCGTTGAGACAATAGCTTCACTCAGGAAGCGCAGTTCCGAATTTTTAAAAGAGCTGGAACAAAAAGACTATGAAAATGTTCTGGTATCCTGCCACGGCGGCATCATGCGCGCTCTGACAGGTTACATGATGGATAAGAAAAACGGGATCGTGTGGCGGCCGAAACCGCACAATTGCGAGATCAGAGTCTTTGGGTCAGTTGACGGTAAACATACATTTGTAGAAACGATAAGCGCTAAAAAATCCGGGAAGAAATGATTATACAGTCGCATCACGAGGGGCTGTCGCATTAAGTTGCGTCATAATGTGTGGCAAGCGGCATTTGCATATGTCTGCTATATATTGTGACGACGCCTAGTACGACCGCCCCTCTGTTTGCTATACGCCTTCTTTTCTTGCAAGCCTAAAAGACTATTGATATCATAATATTATGTTTACCATGCAAAATTCGATTAAGGATTGCTCCGTGTTTACGCACTCCCACGATCCTGTAATCATAGTATTTCTGAAATACTAAGGAAGACTGCCATGTCCTATGTCGAATTCCGAAATGTCAAAAAAATATATAAAAGCGGCGAAGTGGAGATCCCCGCTCTCAACGGGGCGGACTTCTGCATTGAGAAAGGTGAATTCTGCGTGATCGTAGGCGCTTCGGGAGCAGGAAAGACCACCATCCTGAATATCCTCGGCGGAATGGATTCCCTTACTTCAGGATCCGTCTTTCTCGACGGAAAGGAAATCTCCTCCTACGACAAAAGGAAACTGACCGAATACCGCCGGTTCGAAATAGGCTTCGTGTTCCAGTTCTACAACCTTGTCCAGAATCTGACCGCCCTTGAAAATGTCGAGCTTGCTACGCAGCTCTCGAAAAATCCTCTCGACCCGGCCGAAATCCTGAGACAGGTGGGGCTGTCGGACAGGCTGACGAACTTCCCGGCACAGCTCTCCGGCGGTGAGCAGCAGCGAGTCGCGATAGCGAGAGCGCTCGCTAAGAATCCGAAGCTGCTTCTGTGTGATGAACCGACCGGCGCTCTGGACTATCAGACAGGCAAATCCGTACTCAAGCTTCTCTACGACACCTGCCGGCAGAATAAGATGACGGTAGTCGTAATAACACATAACTCCGCACTGACAGCGATGGCTGACCGGATCATAACGGTCAGGAGCGGTAAAATCGAGAAAATGTATATGAACGAGAACCGCGTGGATATCTCGGAAATCGAGTGGTGATAAACCTTCACTTTGCCCGCGTATCATAGACTCTCGTTACAAGTATTGCACGATGAAGCCAAATTTCACCTTGCGCACGTATCATAGACTCTCCTCACAAGTATTGCGCGATGAAGAATAAAATCAAATAGTGTCCGAACCAATGAATAAAAAGCGAGCGAACAGAAAACCGAATATTCTTCTGAAAATGACGCTCCGGGAAATAAAAAGTTCCTTCGGACGTTTTTTCGCTGTGCTCGCAATCATCGCTATCGGAACCGGCTTCTTTTCCGGCGTCAGAATCACCACCCCGGTCATGGTCCACACAGTAGATCAGTATTACCGTGATAATCAGCTGTATGATTACCGCGCACTCTCAACGATAGGCTGGGAAAAAGAGGAAGTAGGAAAACTGTCCGAAGAAGAAAATGTCCGCTCCGCGGAAGGCTCCTGGCAATACGATGTCCTATGCAAGACAGATGACGGATCCACCGGGGTCTACAAAGTGCACTCCATCACGCAGAACATCAATAATCTGCAGCTGACAGAAGGTCGAATGCCCGAAGCCGGCAACGAATGCATACTGGATACCCGAAATCGCTGCGGACTCGGAATAGGGGATTCGATCCATTTTTCTGAGGAAAATGAGAGCGATACGCTGGAGGCATTTTCCTATACAACTTATACGGTAGTAGGTTTCGCGGAATCCTCCCTGTATATCAATTTCGAACGAGGCACAACATCTCTCGGAAACGGGACAGTCCTCGGCTTCATGTATCTTCCGAAGAGCTCCTTCAGCGCGGATTATTACACGGACATCTACGTGAAACTCGACTCCGATCCGGTCATCTACTCCGATGCATATAAAGACCGGATGGATGAGCTGCGCCCGAAGTGGGAAGATCTTGTTCAGTCCACGGCTGACGACCGGTACACAAGGCTCTATAACGACGCGGATCAGGAACTGAAGGATGCCCGGAAGGAATTCGAGGACAAAAAAGCCGAGGGAAAGCAGGAGCTTGGCGACGCCGCAAAAGAACTTGAGGACGGAAAGAAAGAACTTGAGGACGCGGCAAAAGAGCTGGAAGACGGAAAGAAAGAGCTCGACGATGCAGCCACGGAACTCTCTGACGGCAGGACAAAGCTCGATGACGCGGCAAAAGAGCTGGAAGACGGAAAAAAGGAGCTCGACAGCAACGCCGTCAAACTCTCCGATGCAGAAAAAGAGCTGGACTCCGCCAAATCTCAGCTGGATGAGGGCGGCTTACAGCTTGATGATGCTGCCGACCAGCTCATATCTTCAGGTGATCAGCTCTCCTCTGCTCTTGAAGAAATTGAAAATGGCGAGGCGGAACTCATCGCCGGCGGTGCAGAGCTGGATGAGGCCGCTACACAGCTATATGAGAGCGAAATACAACTTGCCGCAGCAGAGCAACAGTTATCCGAAAGCGAATCCCAGCTGGATGCAGCCTGGCAGCAGTTATCCGAGTCGAAAGCTGTCCTCGATGAAACTCAGGCTGCTCTTGATGATGCAGAAGCACAGCTTGCGTCCGGAAAAGCGGAACTCGATGAAACCGCCATCCGGCTCACTCAGTCGGAGGCTGCGCTGAATGCCTCTCAGGAAGAGCTTGACCGTCAGCAGGTAGAACTTTCCATGGCTTATGCTGTGGGTTTTATAAATGAGGAAGCCTATCTGGCCGCTCAGGCCGAACTTGACGCTGCGCAATATGAACTTGACGCTTACCGGGCTGAGTACGAGAGCGGTGCTGCCGCCTATGAGGCAGGTCTCGCCGAATACGAAGCCAACAGAGCAGAATATGAAGCGGGTAAAGCCGCCTATGAAACGGGACTCGCTCAATATCAGGCCGGCCTTTCCGAATACGAAGCCGGAAAAGCTGCTTACGAGCAGGGAGTTGCCGAATATGAAGCCGGAAGAGCTGCCTATGAACAGGGCGCTGCCGAGTACGAAGCCGGAAGAGCCGCCTACGATGCGGCTGTTGAAGAGTATGAGGCAGGCGTTGCCGAGTACAATGACGGCGTCTCGCAGTACAATGACGGGCTCGCCGCTTATTATGACGCTCTCGAAGAGTACGAGGCAGGCGTTGCCGAATACAATGACGGACTTGCAGAGTATATTTCGGGCAAGGAACAATATGACCGGGGCGTTCAGGACTACAAAGACGGCAGAGCTGAATATGAGAAGGCCGTAGCAGATTACGAGAGCGGAAAGAAAGACTACGATCAGGGTGTGCTCGATTATGAAGAAGGCCTTCGGGAATATAAAGACGGACTCGTCGAATACGAGGACGGCGTTGCCGAATACGAGGACGCCAAAAAGACGTATGATACGGAAATAGCGGACGCAGAAAAAAAGCTCCAGGATGCGGAAGACGAATTGGCAGATTTCGAGGAGCCTGACACGTATCTTCTCGAGCGTTCCACAAATATCGCCTACGCCTGTTTCGAGAGCGACTCGGAAATCGTGAAGCAGGTCGCCCGGGTCCTCCCGCTCTTTTTCATCCTGGTTGCTGTCCTTGTCTGTATGACAACCATGACCCGTATGGTAGACGAGAGACGCGGTCAGATCGGAATTCTGAAGGGGCTCGGATATTCCGGACGGGACATTATGATGACTTTCATGCTCTATTCGGGTACTGCCGCAATCCTGGGCTGCATTATCGGATACGCGATAGGCGTCGTACTGTTCCCGGCCGTTATCTGGTTCGCCTACGAAATGATGTACAACAGTATACCGATCCGTTTCCTTACTAACTGGAAACTGGCGACTATCGTTTTTATCGTCTCCCTTGCCTCCACTCTCGGTACTACCTATATCTCCTGTCGGAGCGAGATGTCGGAATCCGCTGCAAGCCTGCTGCGCCCGAAGGCACCGAAAGCCGGCAAGCGGGTCTTTCTGGAGTACATACCTGCCGTTTGGAGCCGCATGAAATTCATGCATAAGGTATCTGTCCGGAACATTTTCCGCTATAAGAAGCGATTCTTTATGATGGTGGTGGGAATCAGCGGTTGTACTGCTCTCCTTCTGACGGGATTCGGTCTGAAGGATTCTATCGCTACATTTGTCGATTCACAGTATGAAGAAATTCAGGTCGCGAAAGCGGAACTACTCATGGAGGAGACAGAGGGGGACAGCCTCCCGAAGGATCTGACAAAGACTTTAAAGGAACTCGACGCAACTTGTTTCCCGTACCAGCAGACATCCTGGGACCTTCAGCTTGAAGACCGCGTAAAAGGCGTCACGGTCATTGTGCCGCAGGACTGGTCGGACATCGACTCCTACTTTCGCCTGAAGGACATGGACGGTGAAAAAATACCGAAAGCCGGGCCGGGCGAGGCGCTCGTCAGCATCAGTATTTCAAGGCGCTACGGTCTATCCGTAGGCGATAAGATTCGCCTTCGGAATGAAGATATGCAGACAATCGAGGCGACGGTGGCCGGGGTATTTGAGAACCACGTCTACAACTATGTATTTTTATCCAAAGAGACCATGAAAGATGCGACCGGCAGATACTACCAAAACGGCGCTTATGTGAACATTCCTGACGGCCGTGATATCTACGAGGCACAGGCGGCTCTCGATAAGTGCGACAGTGTTGTCTCTGTCTCCGTATTTGCGGATTTCCGGGAACGAATTGCAAATATGATGTCCAGCCTGAATTATGTGATTCTGGTCATTATACTGAGCGCGGCCGCTCTGGCATTTGTTGTCCTCTATAACCTGACAAATATCAATATCATAGAACGCATCCGCGAAATCGCGACCATCAAGGTGCTCGGATTCTACAGGAACGAGACCTCGAACTATGTATTCCGGGAGAACATCCTTCTGACCACGTTCGGCATGTTCGCGGGGCTTGGGCTCGGTGTGCTCCTGCACGGTTTTGTAATCGATCAGATTGTGGTTGACCTTGTCTACTTCCGGAAGGAAATCACGCCTCTGAGCTTCCTGTTCTCGATTCTTCTGACATTCTCTTTCACTTTCGCGGTGAATCAGATCATGGCGATCAAGCTGGACAAGATTAATATGGCGGAGTCGCTGAAGTCTATTGAATGAGGCGGGGATAGTATACGCAATACCGGCACTTTCAAGTGTAGCTATTCGGAGAGGTCTACTGAGTGTGCCGGGGCTGATATGCGACAATACCGGCACTTTCAGGTATAGACTATTCGGAAATGCTTCAGTTTTCTGTACACTGCAAACCGCGAAGTCGCATACATGCCACTGATCACTGTTACCGGAACATCATTCACATAGTGCAGAAACAGCAGTTCCCTGTCTTCCGGAGAAAGCTTTGCATTGCTTCGCACAGCGTAATTAGCTCAAGCAACGGCTGTTCAAAACCTTCCGACACCGGAGTGTCCTCCTGCTCTTCCAGCGTATATGTGATTGTTCGATCCCTGTAGTACTGGCGGCACAGATTGCGGGCGATCGTATACAGATACTGTAGCTGCCGATTCTCATCCCGATACGTCCTGCTTTTCAGAAATCGGAGGAAGGTTTCCTGCGTCAGATCTTCCGCGGCATGTTTGTCATGAAGTTGAAAATACAGGTATCTGAAAATCTTGTCATATTGGTCTTCCGAGTTCAAGATGCGCCCTCCTTCCTATATTCTCTTCATAGTGTATAACGGATTTCTGATTGTTTTGTGCGGAGGAAATAAAAAATCTTCTCCTGCGCACCAGTTGCATCCTCGCGTGCCTATGCATGCGTAACAATGCGTCGGTGAAGTAATTGTGTAGCTAAGCGTTTTTATGTCATAGGGAATGAAGTTTCCTATGACATAAAAATACCCCGGATTTTCGCCGGGGTATCTTTTCTTCAGATTGTCAAAATCAAGAACGCCTTGGCGTTCTTGCCGCACCGCGCATGGTGCGAAGCACCTTCCTTAATGCGCGGCTGCGATCCGCCGTGTCTATTCCTTGCTGCCATAACCAAGGAAATACAACAGGCCATTACAGCCCTCTATCAAATCCTGCCAGGTCTCCTCGAAGTCGCCCGTGTACCACGGATCTGCCACTTCGCCCGGTCGATCGGTGTACTCCATCATCAGATGAACTTTCCCATCGGGATCTTTTCCTACGAACCGCGCCATATTCCTGCGATTCCAGTTATCCATACAAATCAGAAGATCATAATACTGATAATCTTTCTTCGACATCTGACGCGCTCTCTTTCCCTCACACGAGATACCGTGCTCGGCGAGCTTGCGCTGTGCCGGCGGATAGACAGGGTTGCCTCTGCCGCCCCAGACTTCCTCGGAACTCGTGGCGGCGGAAGCAATCTCAAACTCATTGCTCAGGCCTTTCTTTTCAACCAGATCTTTCATAATGAACTCGGCCATTGGGCTGCGACAAATATTGCCGTGACATATAAAAAGTATCTTAATCAATTCTATTTCTCCTTCTAAAGTGCGGTAATTTGCCGTATTTTGCGGCACTTTGCGGTGCTTGTACAGCTGCCATAAGATGTTCATATTAGCGGAAAACTCGCAAAATGTGGCAAATTACACCCGTCAATCGTAGTCAAAACGTAGTAAAACTAAGGGTGTTTTACTACTGTTTGCAAACCATGTCATACTACTGCAAATCATGGTAGCCTATGCCCCACACCAAAAGCCCTGGAACAGCCTGATGCAAATATCGGCACGGCAGATTAATGCATGCCAGAAAGACATGGTAATATGTGTGCTAATCACGGCAAAAAACGTTTGCTTGAAAGACGTTACTACTGTTTTACTACCGATGCTTGCTTTTCAGCATTTTCCTCTTCTTTTATTGCATTCCAGTCTTCTATCAGCTTTTTCTTTGTTGCAGCAGAATCAAGAGCGTTCTGTTTTACCATCCACAATACAAGTAAACCTATAATCACAAGTCCTATTACTCTAACGCATACATAATCGTTTGTTCCTGTGACACACTTGTATATGGATAATAAGACACAAACGACTATTAACACATTAAATATGCTGAATATATTTAGAACGGATGACCGCCTGCGATATTCTTGATCATGTTTATAATTTCTGTGCTCCCAATTAAAAACATCTCCTTCTAAATAAACATACATGTATGTTCCCATTTTGTATATTGAAAAATAAATTCCCTGCTCCTTTAGAAACGTCGGAATGATTATAGTTAAAGGAACCAAACAAATCCCGTAATGTGTTTGTTCTAAGGCAAACCCTAAAATTGTGGCAGTGGCTGTAAGCATTACTATTATATAATTATCAGCAGTGGTTATTCTAGTATCTATCTCCCTTCGAAGAACATCGTATTCTTTTTCATGCTTCGATGCTTCATTCATATGTTGTTTCTCCCTTTCGTAGCAGATGTTTCCGAATAATCTTGCACTAAATATAAAAACTGTATTTATTATAGCACTCTGCACTTATTTCTCCCACGAAAAAAAAACGCCCAGCCGTTAAGCTGAGCGCCTTCATTTGCCTTTATGCCATTTTCGTTACCTTCTCAATCTCCTTCCTCGCACTCTCCTGCTCCTGCAGGCGGATCATTTCCTGCTGCGCATCATCCAGACCGAGGTGCGTGTAAGTGTTCATCGTCACCCCGATGTCGCTGTGCCCCATCAGGTACTGCAGCGTCTTGGGATTCATCCCTGCCCTCGCCATGTTCGAGCAGTAAGTATGCCTGCACACGTGCGGAGTGATGTTCGGCATTTGTATCCGGTATATCTCATTGTAGCGATGCACCGCATGCTTGAAGCGGTTCTGCCAGTGCATGGCCACCTCCGGTCTGCCGTCCTTGTCGAGGAACAGGAACCCCGCCTTGCCTCCGATCATAGGCTCGACTGCAGGCTTCTCCCTGTCCTCAAGTATCCCGAGGAAGCAGCGGAACACACCCTCCGTCATGGGGATCTTCCTTGTCCCGGCATGGGTCTTAGTCGATTCCAGTATATACTCCATTCTGTTCGTCCGCTGGAGCTGCGCGTTGATGTCGATTATCCTGTTCTCCATATCGAGATCCGCGATCGTCAGGCCGCAGAACTCGGAAATGCGCATCCCCGTATGGAACAGGATATAAAAGACCTCATAATATTTGCAGTAACAGTTGTCATCGTGTACGAACTTCAGGAACTTCCGCATCTGGTCCTTCGTGATGGCCTCCCTGGTGTGGCTGTCGTTCACGACCACCGTTGCCAACTGGAACCCGAAGGGATTCTTCCGCAGGATGTCATCATCGACAGCCATCTGGAAAGCCGGGCGCAGAACTCCCCGGACCGTATGGATCGTGCTGTAGCCCTTCCCGCTCTTCTGCAATCCGATCAGAAACAGCTTGGCATCTGACATATGGATGTTCATAATCTTCCTGCCTGAAAAGTCCTCCTTTGCAAGGAGGTTCTTTACGAAATTATAGTTAACCCGGGTGCTCGGCTTCACTCCTGTCTTTGTCTCAAGGTACCGCTCGACCAGCTCCATCACTGTCATGTTCTGCCCGAACGGGTTCGCAAGATCCGCTATGTCATATCCCAGCTTCTTCTCCATCTCCCGGAGGGACTGGCATGCTTTTTTCCCTGCCGGCAGCGAGTCAGTCGGCTCAAGGCGCCAGCTGTACACAAAGTGCGGTTTTCCGTTTATGTGGTACTTGAACTGATATTTCCCGTCTGACCGAATGGACTCTCCCTTCCGCAGGATGCGATGCTTCGAATCCCTCCTGAGTCCCGTGTTGCCATGTTTTTTAGCTGCCATCGTTCTCTCTCCTTTTCCGCTTGATGAGCTCCGGGTGCTTCCGCAAGTACTCCTCAAAGCGCTCCCGGACGATCAGGCACCGCCCGTTGAAATACACCGTGAACCCCGCTCCCGGATTATCCTTCAGGAACCTGCGGAGCCTGACCTCCCCGATGCCGAAGAAGGCCGCGGCTTCCTTCGGGTTAAATGTGTCCTTATCTTCCAATGCTGCTTTCTTCAAGATCAGACCTCCTTTGTTTCCATCAGGTATTCCTCGAACAGGTGCCTGATGATGAGATAGCGGTTGCCCGCAAAGATTGAATACGCCGGTAAGTTACCCGCTTCATCTTTTTCCTCTGCCATCCGACGAAGCTTTTTGATTCCAATGCTGAAATAGGCAGATGCTTCTTTGATTGTTAATGTATACTTCTGATTGATCGGGACTTCTGTCATTGTGATGCCTCCTTCTTTTTTAGTAGTCTATACATCACTCTGGCCGCCCCGGAAGTCAACTACTCTTTGGCAGATGAAAGGTATTCATACCTCGCTCGATTCCGCCATGAATTTCTCGAACTTCTCACGTATGATCAGGTAGCGGTTCCCGCTGAAGACGGCAAAACCGTTGCTGGTGTTCATCTCAGCAAGCCTGCGCAGCTTCTTCTCTCCGATGCTGAAGTAGGCCGCTGCCTCTTTGATCGTGAGCGCATATTTCTCGTTTACTGGTATCTGTTTCATATGAAGCCCTCCTTTACCTTCTGCCATTACTCCCCCAAAAATGGGCGGAGATTCCAAAACAGATGTAATCTTTTCAATAGGTATGTAGCCGGAAATGGCAAAACTCCGGTTTTTGGCGCAAAAAAATAAGGCAGGCTGCCTATTCAGCAGTCTGCCTATTGCTTACTCTTCACTTGGTGGGGCATTCTTGAGTATTTCCTTAAGCTCATCCTCGGTCATGCCGGTCTTCATACATAACTCCATTGTCATGATGCTTAGTGCAGTATCTTGCGTGCGAGGATGATCTTCTCCAAAGACTGACTGGAACACCGCATTCGCTTTTTTGTAGTACTCCAAGGCCTTCCCGTAATCGCCCTGCGAACGGTACACGCCTGCCATATTGTTATACGTCGTGGCCGTTGACGGATGATCCGTTCCTAAAACCCGCTCACGGATGGCGAGAGCCTTCCCGTAGTACTCCAGTGCTTTCCCGTAATCGCCCTGGTCGTCATACACGCTTGCCATATTGTTGTACGTCGCGGCCGTATCCGGATGATCCGTTCCTAACACGCGCTCATCGATGGCGAGAGACTTCCCGTAGTACTCCAGTGCCTTCACGTAATCGCCCTGTGCATCATACACCAATGCCATATTGTTATACGTCGCGGCCGTATCCGGATGATCCGTTCCTAACACGCGCCCTTTGATGGCGAGAGACTTCCCGTAGTACTCCAGTGCCTTCCCGTAATCGCCCTGCGCCCAGTACACGCCTGCCATATTGTTATACGTCGCGGCCGTATCCGGATGATCCGTTCCTAACACGCGCCCTTTGATGGCGAGAGCCTTCCCGTAGTACTCCAGTGCCTTCCCGTAATCGCTCTGCGCATTATACACCAATGCCATATTGTTGTACATTAACGCCGTATCCGGATGATCCGTTCCTAACACGCGCTCAACGATGGCGAGAGCCTTCCCATAGTACTCCAGGGCCTTCCCGTAATCGCCCTGCGCCCAGTACACGCCTGCCTTATTGCTAAACAAGGTGGCATAGCTCGCGCTATCGTCCGTCTGTATCAGTTCTTCAATATCATACGAATCAAAACTATTTATGCCTTCTTTTGGAATGATGTCGTTTTTGTCATCCAGTATCTTTAAACAATTATTAAAGCATTTTTGAGCTCTATTGTATTTTCCTCCTTTAAAAAGCAGTGTACCTACGGAATTCATTCTATAAACCAAGCTATCCATATCCTCTGCATAAGGGCCCTCGACAGCAATTGCCCGCTCTACATATTCTAACGCGTCTTTAACATTTCCGACCTTCTCACTCAGTTCGGATGCTTTCATCAGAAGATCACGCCTCGAGACTGCAACCTCCTCTTGACAATGAAATCGTTCTCCTATGTTTTTCAGTTTCTGCTCAGTGGCAGAGCACGCCTCTGCCACTAGTGAGACATACGAATAAGCTGCATCATCTTTCTTCAAATTTTTAAGTGTATATTCGTCAATATAGTGAAGCAGCCTGGTAACCCAGTTCATCTTTAATGAGTTAAGAAATGCTAATTTATTTTTGCTTATTAATATCCTTTGTACATGATCTTCAACTAAGTGTATCATGTGTATGGTCTTTCTTCCATCTTCTTCTAACTCACTATCTTCCTGGCGTCCCTCAATCACGATATTCAGGTCAATGAATTTTTGAAGAGCTGCTCTCCGCGTCTTTTCCAGTTGGACTGCGTTCGAAGCCATTAATTTCCAGAATAGAGTAAGTTGCATTCCCTGCACTGGGAGTAATGTAAGTGAGCCTAACAGCTGCTGCTCCTGGTAGGACAGGCCGACTAATCCAAGAATCTTTTCTATGTGTCCGTGCATATTCAGCTTATCTAACGAATACCTGATTCTATATGCATCGTCAAAATCAAACGTATTCACCATTTTATCCAACGACTGCTCGGGCTTTAGCGGGCTGGTTTGCATGGCAAATGCCATTATAGTAATATAAACAGTGTTTTTCCCTGCAGCCCATATAAGATATAGCAGCTTCTGTCGGACATCCTGCTTCTCTATGTACGGCACAATTCTTGTAAAACAGCCCGTCATAACAGAAAAGCAATCATCTTCGTCCATTGCCTTGACTTCATATGATGCATAAATGTCCGTATCTTGCGGCTTCTTACATGCAGTAAGCAATATCTTTATTCCTGTTTTCTGCAGCTCTTTAATTTCAACGGAATCATTCTTTTCACCGGAAAATCCAGTACGTAGGGGCAAGCCCACTTCATTACAAGCATCTTTTTCGTAGTCACATGAGTCGTAGTGATCGATAACAAGTATAAGATTACGCCCCTCTGTCTTGAGTTGACGGCTGTATAACTCAAACGCAGCGTAATTCTGTTCATACCTCACAACATCAGTCAGCTCTGTCCCGTTTGCTTCATATTTCGTCAATATAAACAGATTCTTTGAGATCGTCTGGTTAACACTTCCCATGTACGTAACAAAAACATATTCATATTCGGAATGCAGTTCGGCAAACCGGCGTATGAGCTCAGTCTTTCCAATACCACTTTCCCCATAGATACAAATAGGCTTATTCGTATGCATGAGCAAAGCACCTACGTTAGTAATATCTTCTGATCTGCGAGCTCCTTCGATAAATGGCTCACATGATGCCAAAGCCTTTTCTTTTATGGGTGGAAGGTCCTGCCTGTAACTCGTATTTTTGTGTGGGATTGCCCTGCGGAAAGCCGCTTCAAATTCATCACGGCTCATCGGTCCCTCTGCAATGCTGTTCTTATGGATCTTCGCAAAAAGACTATCATCGATCAAGTCAAGGGTTCTTACCGTCACATCTTCATCAAGGTCCGCTTTCCTAACATATGCAGCAAGTTTACCTGTACAAAAAACTTCCAAATTCTGGAAAGGCACTATCTTTATTTCAGGATTGCACTTAATAAAATCCTCACAAGGGAATTCACCGACAAGACAAAGACATATCTCTTCTGCAGTCCCAGCGTCTTCTTTAAGTTTTTTTAACCAAGTTTCTACATCACGTTCCCTAAATGGATTAATGCTGGACTTAACCTGAATGGCAGACAAAATTCTCCCATTTCTGTAGAACATAATGTCTACTTTATCATTCACAGTCTCCGGCTCCACTTTTATCGCATCCCAATCACTTCTGTCAAGACATTCGATCATCGCGATAATGGACTGGAAGATAAAACCCCTCTGTGCTATTCTTCCTCCGTTTGCCATGGCAGACCTCCTTTCTCAGATAAGAACGTTTCTTAATAGTATTATGATACTACTTGCTGAAAGGCTTTGCCACAAAAACGCCTGCTATGAAGGTACTCCTCCATAGCAGGCATTCTATTTTAATCTATCAGCTTCTCAAACGTCTGCGCGCCTGCGATACCGTCGACAGCGATGCCGGACCTACTCTGGAACTCACGCACGCCTTCCTCCGTACCAGCTCCGAAGATCGCATCGATCTTGGTATCCTGGATACCGTGCACAAGGAGTCCCGCCTGAAGGATGCTGACAAGCAGTCCCTTGTCTCCCTTTCCAATAACTCTGCATGCTGCCTTTGTCTCCGGGCCGAAGGAGCCATCCATGGAAATCCTGCATCCGTAGACCTCGAGCAGACACTTCTGCAATGCCATGACGAGTGCCTTCTTCGTCTTCGGACCGTACTGCCCGTCAACGACGAGCGCGGCATTGATCAGCCGATTCAGCCATGCCTGTACGGCGGCAACTGCCAGCGCCTTCCTCGTATCCGTACCAACGATGCCGTCCTGCATGAGACCGCATGCCTTCTGGAATGCCACGACAGCGGCATGTGTACCGTCACCAAACGAACCGTCCGCTCCGGCTTTTCCGCAGGAGTAGCCAAGGGCGATCAGGTCTTCCTGTAGCTGCTTTACTTCGTCTCCCTGACAGCCTTTCTGAAGAACATCGCTGACAGTTACTTCTGGACTTCCCATAAGCTCTGCCACACGGCTTTTGAACTTCTCCCAGGTCCAGTTGCTCCCCTGGCCTTGATACCCGCCCCGCGATGCAGGCATAAGCGGCATTGGACAGCACTTGGTCGTCACATCACCGTGCCGAAGGAGATTCGTAAGCGGAATGTTATAGACTGTCAGGATGGCTGCGGCAAGCTGGGCTGCTGTCTCCTGAGCACTCTCCGTAAACATCCACAACGGTGCCCTCACGATCATCACGTTCCAGGGCTTCCCGCTGTTCCTTTTCAGCATACTTTTCAAGTTCCAGCGTAAGATACAGTTTTTCCCCGGCTTTCGCAATAAGCGCGGTCTCTGACCAGATTTGCTTCACGGCATCTTCATCGAGTTCCCATGGTTTGTATTTGCTTTCGCCTGTCACCTTCACGTGCCAGAACCTACGGTTTCCGGTAAAGTCCCGAAGGTATCCGTCACAGCTGTTGGTAGTTCCAAAGAAAACGCACTGCCTGGGATGCGGTGTTACTCTTCTGCCAAAACTCGCCCGATACTTGTCATCCATCCTCGATATAAACGCCTTCACTTTATCGATATCTGCCTTTTTCATGCCCGCAAGTTCCCCAATTTCCAGGATCCAATAGCCTTGCAGCTTTTCCGCCGCCGTCTTATCATTCATATCCGACAAGTTCAAGCTGTCCGAATACCAGTCACCTCCTATTTTTGAAATCAAAGTACTTTTACCGATTCCCTGACCACCGTTCAAAACAATCATATTGTCATATTTAATCCCAGGTTTATATACCCGGAGATATGCCGCACAGAGCTGCTTTCTAGTAACAGTCCGTACATAAGGTGTATCAGCCGCTCCAAGATAGTCAATCAGAAGCGTTTCAACACGTTTTATACCGTCCCATTCCGGAAGAGCCTCGAAATACTCACAGATAGGATGGTAGGATCTGTCATCGGCTACTTTCGTAACCGCTATATTATAATTGCGCTGGGAAAAAGAGCCATAATGGCTGTCAATATAACTGATAATCTGTGCATCATCCGCATCTCTCCAGTACTGAGCCGGATGCTTCCAAGGCACACTACCTTTAATTTCCATGCTGTCCGCCAGCTGATTAAATACAATCGCTTTCAGGTTTGGATCATTTGCCATGATCAGCGTGATATTATGAAGATTATTCGTTAATGTCATCCCCTTCTTATTGTCATACTGAAGCAATTTCTTCCAATCATCCAAACCATCCCCCTTATATTCCGTATCCGCCTCTTTCTGTTTTTCTGCAAGTACCAGGAGCTTAACCTTCTCATCCGCAAGTGCAAATGCAGACATCTCCTGAAAGGTTTTTTTTTGGATCATTATCCGGAAACCGATGCATCCGGACGAGATCAAATGCATTCAAAAGCTTGCCGTTGGCGGGATCCGTAGCGTGATAGCTGTATGCAAAGACATCATCATAGACCACCAGACCCGCGGAACCCTCGCCTGCTTTGTAGTCATACCTGCCCGCTTGGGCTGACGGCTGATATATATCAGATAAGTACTTTTCTATCGCCTCCCGTATCAGATATGCACGACAGAAAGCACCCACAACACCCTTTTTGCCAAGAGGATTTTCCTGCTTGTTTTTACCGGTCTTCACGGCTTTTTTCTCCCGGGAAGATACCGGCCATGAGGATATATCATGCCAATCATTATATTGACTCAGATAATAATCCGGATCCACCGGTTCACCGGCTATTTCCCTGAATACATACTGACCATCGGCAGACGTGGACGGCCAATACATAAGCCTGTACGGCTGGTATGTCGCATCATCGAACAACTCCATGTCGATTTCCTGCGCGACCTTTCGGGCTACTGCCGGATATTCCTCTTCTGTCACATCCCTTTTAAGAGGAAAGATAAGACGAAGCCTCGGTGCATAGGGCGTATGCTTATGTGTCGAACAGATGCACATTTTGTGCTTTCCTGCCTTCTCCAGCCTATCAATTACATTCTGAGTCCCATAATCCATATCAAGCGTCAGCATCGACCTTAGCAATACGTTTCCGGATTTTCGTTTGCCATCTTTCAAATGCCCTCCTACAAATCCGCCTATATCCTTGATTTCGCCCTGCTGTGCCTTCGTCATCTTACTGAATTCTTCAACAGTTTCCGTCGTCCGATACGTTGTGCTGACTTTCCGGCAAAAATATTCCCAAGATATCTCGCTGTTCCTCCATTCCTTCTCAAAACGAGACTTACCATATGCTATCTTCATTACATTCCCTCCATAAATTGCATTGACAGAAGTTTCCCTGATTTCACAGACAACAAAAAAAGAAAGGGTTTACACCCTCTCAGAAAACAGCCCTGTATTGCATCTTATATTAGTTTTGCGTTGTTGTATCGTTTCTATAAAAGCTATCCTTTATCCAGCCTCTCCGTCATCATTATTTCCAACCTTTTTGAATATAGAAAAAGACAGACTGATAATCATCCGATCATTCTGTCTGCCTTCACTTTATTATATCTCTGTCGCCTTCCGGCATAAAAAATGCCCTAAGGATTA
>CACYPS010000006.1 GCA_902776305.1 uncultured Lachnospiraceae bacterium
GAGAGTAAACAAAAAAGACCACCTTGGCAAGAGGTAGTCTTCCGTGTAGACGAGAATTGTGGCAGGCTATCGCCGCAGGGCGGCGATTTGGTTCAAAAACCTCCCGGAAGTTCTACTCTTCCGGGAGGCTTCATTTCTTTATGGAAGGAAATGCCTGAGCATCTCCATAGTTCAGATCCGTCTAAAGAGCGGATCAAGCCTTGCGCTGTGCAGCAACCTCAGCTGCGAAGTCTTCGGACTTCTTCTCAAGACCTTCGCCTGTCTCGAAACGAACGAATCCCTTGACATTGATCTTAGCACCATTCTCCTTAGCGACCTGAGCTACATACTTAGCAACAGACTGCTTGCCATCCTCTGCCTTTACGTATACCTGATCAAGAAGGCAGATCTCGGAGAGCTCTTTGTTCAGACGGCCCATAACGATACCGTTGATGACCTTTTCCGGTGCATTCGGCTTCTCATTCTTAGCTGCAGCGAGAAGGATTTCCTTCTCCTTAGCGAGGAAGTCGTCGCCGATCTCATTGCGAGAGCAATACTGCGGACGCATAGCTGCTGCCTGCATAGCAACGTTCTTTGCCATATCCTTAACTGCATCGTTGACAACATCTGTCTCAACATCTACAAGAACAACGATCTTGCCGCCCATATGTGTATAGGAAGCAACGAAACCGTTCTCTTCTACGATCTTAACAAAACGACGAATCTTGATGTTCTCGCCGATTGTTGCGATTTCCTCTGTAAGGAGCTCATCAACTGTCTTTCCGTCAGCCAGTGTGGAAGCCTTAAGAGCATCAACATCAGCTACGTCAGTTTTCATGATCTGATCTGCAACAGTTGCTACGAAGTTCTGGAACTTTTCATTCTTTGCAACAAAGTCTGTCTCAGAGTTGATCTCAACCGCAACGCCTGTCTTCTCGTCTTCAGAAACTTCTGCGTAGCAAAGTCCTTCTGCTGCAATACGGTCAGCCTTCTTAGCTGCCTTCATCTTGCCGTTCTCTCTGAGGAAGTCGATAGCTTTATCCATATCGCCATCGGTAGCAGTAAGAGCCTTCTTGCAGTCCATCATGCCTGCGCCGCTCTTCTCACGAAGTTCTTTTACCATTTTTGCTGTAATAGCAGCCATTTTATTTTCCTCCTTACGCAAAGCCGTTACGCTTTACAAGTGATATCTTGTACTTAATTACTCAGCCTGTGCAGCAGCCTCAGATGCCTCGTCCGGATAAGCTGTGTAGCCTTCAGCCGGAACTTCATCAGCTTCCATAAGACCCTGGTTTGCTTCGATAACAGCATCAGCCATCTTGGAAACGATAAGCTTGACAGCACGAATAGCATCATCGTTACCCGGAATGATATATGTGAGTTCTTCCGGATCGCAGTTGGTATCGCAGATACCGATCAGCGGGATGTTCAGAGTATGAGCTTCCTGTACGCAGATACGCTCTTTCTTCGGGTCAACGATAAAGATTGCATCCGGAAGCTTCTTCATTTCACGGATACCGCCAAGGTTCTTCTGAAGCTTCTCAAGTTCCTTCTTGAGCTGGAGAACTTCCTTCTTCGGCAGAACTTCAAATGTTCCGTCTTCTGCCATAGCCTCGATCTCTTTCATGCGAGCGATACGGCTCTGGATTGTCTTGAAGTTTGTCAGCATGCCACCGAGCCATCTCTCGTTAACATAATACATACCGCAGCGTGTAGCTTCTGTTGCGATCGCATCCTGAGCCTGTTTCTTTGTACCTACGAAGAGGATCTTGCCGCCGTCTTTTACGATATCAACGACTGCATTGTAAGCATCGTCTACCATACCTACCGACTTCTGAAGGTCGATAATGTAGATACCGTTACGCTCTGTGTAGATATACGGCTTCATCTTGGGGTTCCAACGTCTTGTCTGATGTCCGAAATGGACGCCTGCTTCGAGCAGCTGCTTCATGGAAATAACGCTCATTTTTGTTTTCTCCTTTTTTTGGTTTTTCCACCCATATGTTTCTTACCGGCATGACCCTTAGGCACCGAATGCCGGAATCCGCATATGTGTTTTTTAAGCGACCTTTGAAGTATAGCACTAAAAAAGAAGCAGTGCAAGAAAAAACACTGCTTCTATTATTATATTTGTCGTATAATGCATCATCTGACAACGTCAGCAACGCTCATATCTCGTTGACCCGCTTTCCTCCGGCAAGAGCCCGGTACATTAAAGCGATCCCCGCAGCACCTATGACTATAACAAAAATTAAATACGCGAAATCGGGAACATCGATTTTGTCCAGCAGGTTATTTTCCAACGTTGCAAAGATATTGTTCGCCATATGGGCGGCTATGGAAGCCCACAGTGTCCCGTAGTGTTCATATATGGCGGCAAACAGCATTCCCATAACAAATGCAAATATCCCCTGCGTCAGATTTCCATGATAAATGCCGAAAAACAGACCGCTTGCTACCGCAGCCCACATAAATCCGGCGTAATCTCTGATTCTTCTGAAGATCAATCCGCGGAATATAAGTTCCTCGGAAACCGGTGCAAGGATACCGATTACAACGAGCTGAATGACAATGCCGTTATGCTTGAACATTTCCTCAGCTATTTCCTGATATTCCGCATCATTGACGGGAAGGAACGCAATCAGCAGGTTCAGCAGGCAGGAAATACCGATCACCATGATCGTCACACTTACAATTTCAGAAATATTAAATGTGTTTTGTACCAGAATCCTTTCCCTGAATCCCTTCGATATGCGTTTTTTCTCGTCTTCGCGGAAAAACAGCCAGGCAATCGGTATTAATATCGCATCGCCCAATCCTGTAAGCAGCAACATCTGCGACTGAATAGCTGCACCGACATCTAAAAGTGAATCGTCTGTAATAATCCTGAACAGCACATAGAAACCGCTGAACAAAATTGCTGTGAGATTCACGACAGCAAAATGCAAAAGCATGGGATACACAATGCGCCACACTTTATAAACGGAACCGCCGTCACTGCGCTTTCTTTCGGCCCTCCCTGCCGGCGTTCCGGCTGAATTCTCGTTTCTCCGACCTGCTCTGGCCTGTCCTATCAGTACATTTCTCAGTTCGGTAACAGTATCGACAATACAGTCGGGCCACTCAAGTTCCAGCTCTTCCCGGCTTCCGTAACCGTATGAGACACCGATCGTCCCTACGCCGCGCTGTTTGCCACCGATGATATCGTACTTTCTGTCACCGACCAGCACGACCTCCTCACGCCGGTTCTCCATTCCGAGCCTGTGCAGGACCTCCTCTACGACCTCCGCCTTGTCAGTATGCCTGCCTTCCATATCGCTGCCGCAGACAACATCAAAATATTGGGCGATCTCGAATGTTTCGAGGATCTGATGGCAGAACTCCTCCGGTTTGGATGAGGAGAGCGCAATTCTGAATCCCTCATTCCTCAGCTGCAAAAGCAGTTCCGGGATACCCGGATACAGACTATTTTCAAATATTCCGACGGGTCTGTAGCGCTCACGATATCTATCGACCGCTCTTTCACCCATTTCATCGTTGCATCCGGTATAAAGCATGAACTGCTCTTTCAGCGGCGGCCCGACGAACTCGATCAATTCTTCGGGCTTCCTTATAATACCGAACTCTTTTTCCAGTGCATATTGCACGCACCGTGTAATACCCGGCGCGGAATCAGAAAGTGTTCCGTCCAGGTCAAATAAAACCGTATTCCACATATTTTACCCTGCGAAATAAGCATCGACTCCGTTGGCCAGTCCTTCTGCGATCTGATTCTGACCTTCCTCGCTCGCAAGGAACAGGTCCTCCGTCTCGTTGCTCATAAATCCCATTTCTACAATTGAAACCGGCATACTAGCCCAGTTGATACCCGTCATATCATTCTGATAGAGGTTATTAAGTGCCTTCTGTCCGGTGACAGCGCACTGGTTATCTCTGAGAACTTCACACAGTCTCTGACTGTTTTCAATGATTTCCTGCGGCAGATAAGTATTGTCGCTTGCGGGACCATAGCACAGAACACCGTTGACTTCACTCTCGTCTACATCATTACAGTGGATCCGTATGAAAATATTTGCATTTGCGGCAGTTGCGATCTGAGCTCTCTCCACATTGGATATTGTAACGTCGTGCGTCTCCCGGGTCATAACGACCGTATATCCTCTCGATACAAGTATATCTCTCAGTTTCAGACTTACCTCAAGGTTTATCTCATACTCGTTCTTGCCGGAAAACTCGCCGTAAGCACCGCTCGTAACCTTTTGTTTCATCTCCGTAGAGTTCGGTCCGTTCGGTTCGGTGTCTGTCATCTCCTCAGCCTGATGGCCCGGATCGATACAGACTATCTTGGTTGGCAGCGGCGTAGGAGTAGGCGTGATGGTTATTCCGGCAGTCTGAGCAGCGTCAGTACCTTCAGGCTGCGGTACATCTTCTGTGCTCAGGGATATTCCGGCGTTTTTCTGCGCATCGGCATATGAAAATACAGTCGAAGTGCCGGCTACACCGACCCCCTTGATGGCTTCCGCGGCGGCAGCAAGCTGCTCTGTCGTCATAGTGATATCGGCCGGAATCGGCGTTGCAGTAGGCGTTGCCGGATTCTGTGCAGCCGCCTCAGCCTGTGCGGCTTCCTGTGCAGCTTTCAAAGCTGCCTCTCTCTCGGCCTGTGCCTTGGCTTCATATTCTCTTTTCTGCGCAAGCTCTTCCTCATAAGCACTCTGTCTCATGGAATTGCCGACCTGCATTCCGATCAGAATACCGGATGCTGCGAGTATCAGTACTCCTACTAATATCATAGCAATGGACAATCCATTGCTACCGAATGATTTTTTCATACGGACCTCCCAATATAGAGATTTTTGCACTCTTATCGAATCAGTATAGCACATCATTTTCCATCATTCAACATAGTGAATTTATCAGAAATATCAAGCGCCTGTCTTGCAGCTCCGTATTGTTCCAGGACAGACACCCTGCCCGCGGCATCCGCAGCTATTACCTGAATTCGGCAGTTTCCGGAAGGAAGATCATCGGAACATATGAGGATCATATTCTTCACCGTGTGATATCGAACCGGAACGCCGTTCACTCCGACATACAGGACCGATACAGGACCCTCACTGTGCGCACAGATCCACAGAGTGTAATGCGGCGGAAGGAGAATATCATATTTTCCGGTTCCGTGCGTAAATGTAACAGGCGGATAGCGAAGATAATTCCGCGACATATCGTCACTTCCGTTTGTGTCATGATCTGATCCCTGCTCTGTGCCGGCATCCGCGTCTTTGTCTGTATCGGTGCCTGCCCTCTGCTCTGTACCGGCATCCGCATCCCGGTCTGTATCGCCGCCCGCACCCTGCTTTGTGCCGGCATCCGCGTCTTTGTCTGTATCGGTGCCTGCCCTCTGCTCTGTGCCGACATCCGCATCTTTGTCTGTATCGATGCCCGCGCTCTGCTCTGTGCCGGCATCCGCATCCAGGTCTCTATCGCCGCCCGCACCCCGCTCTGTACCGGAATCCGCATCTTTGTCTGTATCGACGCCCGCGCCTTGCCCTGTACCGACATGCGCATCGGCACCCGGCTCATTATTCGTCCTGCCTGTACCGTTTCCCTGACTAGAAGGACTGACTCCGTCATATTCGTAAGGCTCCGAAACATTTTCCGAATCCCACCCATATGCCCCCATCTCGTCTGTGTACTGCTCATACACATAGTCTTTCTCCGGTTCATCATATATCCCCGTGGCAGGCTGCGCGAATACATCCGCAACAGCGAACACATACAGGTACCCGGCATCCGGATTCATGAGTCGCACAGTAACTTCCGTGGTTCCCGCGGCGATAGCGACAATACTTTTTCCTGTCTCGTCCAAACCGACAATGTCCGGATTCTCTATCTCTATCTCATATTCCTGACCGGGAAGGAGCTGCGCAAGACAGGGAATCGCGTACTTATCGCCTGGACAGAGTATTATTTCTCCGTCTCCATGCGCATTATGCGCCGTATTGAGAATCACAAACAGTACGATAATCAGACCCGCAGTAAATGTACCTGCCCTTTTGTAGTTAAGTCTCTTCATTTCTCCTCCTTATGCAAAAAAGCTTCCTCCCGATACATAAGCATAATCCTGTCCTCGGACGATATTCCCGGCATAGCCATCGCCTTTTCAAAAAATCTCTCCGCGCTTCCCTCATCTCCGATCATCCGGCATAAAGTGACATCATCCGAATACACGCAGAAAAGTTTTTCAAGACTTCCTTCCTTTTTCAGGTAATCTTCATATTCAATGTCTTCCGATATGCACGTCCTGAATGCATCCGTTCGCTCACTATCGGTATCGGCCAGACTGCCCGAAACAATCATCGCCTGATGATGAAGTGTGTAGTAACTCAGTTCCAACTCGGTGCGAGACGTCGATTCGACGCTGCCGAGGAGGTGTTTCGAGTTCTTTATATACTCGTCTGCCTTCAGAGCGTCGGCACGATCATTTTCAGATATAGCATGACAGATGAGCGCTGATGCATTTTCATAGTTTGTCCGAATCCTCGCGGCAGCATTCTCCCCAAGAGCATCCAGAAGGATGTCTCTCCCGGAGATAAACAGAATCAGCATGAGGACTGCTGCAATCCCCCCTGCAAGATATATTTTGGAAAGCTTTCGTTTTCGACAGCATTTTTCAAATGCCTCAAGCATCTCTCCCGCATCCCCAAACCGCTTTTTCATGTCCTCGGAAGAAGCCGTATCACAAACTTCCGCAATCTGACGGATGAGCCTTCGCTCAAATATCCCCGCCTCCTCTGTTCTCACGGACGCCATAATACACCCAATCGTCCTGCCGAGAGCATAGACGTCACCACGCATCGTGCAGATTCCTCTGTATTGCTCCGGCGGAGCATATCCTTTCGTCCCCATGGGCAGCATTCCACTCTGTTCGCCAGACACAGCAAGATCAAAATCCACCAGCTTTACCTTCCGGTCCGCTGTAATGATAAAGTTGGACGGCTTCAGATCACGGTGAATGATCGGTATCTCACGGCTGTGCAGGTACGCTACGGATTCCAGTATTTCCTGTGCAATACAGATAGCGTCCAACGCGTCCGGACCGGTTTCTGCCCACAGGTCGAGAGGTATTCCTTCAAAATAGTCCATGACCTCATAATACATACCGTCACCTTCCAGCTCCTCCACAATTCTCGGAAGCGAAGGGTGATCCAGATTTCGCAGGAGTAATATACCGTCTTTCGGTATGTTGCTCTTCGGTATGGCTTTGATGGCCCACTTTTTTCCTATTCGTTCATCTTCGGCAAGATAAACAGACGCTATGCCACCCTGACCGACTTTAGCCAGGATGCGATACTTTCCGATTTTTTCCATAGTTCGCCTTTCTTTAGAAGCCGGGAAAGTACTCATGAACTAAAACATATTGCGGGAAGTTTAAGTCAAAAGAAACTGACCCCAAAAAAAATGATATGAAAATGTTTCAAGAACGCCTCGGCGTTCTTGCCGCGACGTGCGCGGCGCGTAAGCGCCTTCCACTGCGCACGTCTGCGATCCGCCGGAGGCTTTTATTCTTCATCGCGAGATTGTACTACGACCCGTCCCGGGGAAGCCGCAGAGGGCATTGATAGGATAAATCAAGTATAAAATAAGCGCCATGTAAAAGCAAGAAAAAACACACCGGGTCAAAAAATGACCCGGTGTGGATTGTTTCATCACATATGATCGGGAGCGCCAAATCCCAGAATATCAATACTCTTCTCGAGTACCCGCAGAGCCACCTCAAGCAGTTTGAGATAACTTGCTCTCCGCGCCTCATCCGGCTCGGAAAGGATCTTGGTCTCGTGATAGAATCGGTTGAAATCATTGGCAGTATCGTAAATATACGCACAAATCTTATGCGGTGCAAGCTCCTCGTACGCCTCACCGATCGCAGATCCGAATCTGGTCAGATCCAGCATAAGACTTTTTTCGACTGCTGCCGCAGGTGCAAGAAGCTTCGCCTCATGCCAGTCGATCCCGTTCTCTGCGGCCTTCTCAAGGATGGACTTGATTCGGACGATCGTGTACAGAATATAAGGTCCGGTGTTGCCTTCAAAGGCAGTGAACTTGTCTGTATCAAAGACGTAATCCTTGGCTGCCTGATTCGAGAGATCTCCGTATTTAATGGCGGAAAGGGATACGATCTCGGCTGTATTCTCAACATCCTCCGCTCGGACATTGCGATTTTCGCGGATCTTTCCGATCATCCCTTCGTTTATTTCATTGAGGAGTGTCTCAAGTCTCATGACGCCGCCGGCTCTTGTCTTGAAGGGCTTGCCGTCTCTTCCGTTCATAGTGCCGAATCCGACATGGACAAGTTCAGTGGACTCATCGACAAGTCCCGCTTTTCTTGCGGCACGGAAAACCTGAGTAAAATACAGCGACTGGCGCTTATCGACAACATAGATGATTTCATCCGGCGCATAAAGTTTCATACGCTCCATGATCGTGGCAAGATCTGTCGTATTGTAGAGAGACGCGCCGTCCGATTTGAGGACCATACACGGCGGAATCGTCTTCTTGTCATCCGGCTCGGCTACATCGATGACCAGAGCTCCCTGATCGTAATGTGCCGTGCCTTCCGCCTTCATCTTTTCTACCATCGGAGCAATGTACGGCTGAACATCCGACTCGCCTTTCCAGAGCTCAAATGAAACATTCAGTCGCTCATAATTCTTCTTGAGATCCGCGACCGAAAGCTCCATGATTTTATTCCAAAGGGCTCTGTATCCCGGCTTTCCGATCTGAAGCTCATGAGTGGCCTCCATTGCCATTGCCTTATAAGCTTCATCTTCTTTCGATTTCTTGGATGCGAACGGATAAATCTCTTCCAGTTCGCTGATCGTGAAAGGTGCTTTCTCCGGGTATTTACTCATATCTTCCGGTGCATCATCCGAAAAATAGATAAGCTCCGGTTCTCTCGCCTTAAGTTCCGTGATGATAAGGCCCATCTGAAGTCCCCAGTCACCGAGATGAACATCGCCGAGAACCTCATTGCCTACGGCTCTGCAAAGCCGTTTGATACTCTCGCCTATTACCGCGCTGCGTAGATGACCTACGTGAAGCGGCTTGGCAACATTAGGTCCGCCATAATCGATCATGATCTTTTTCGGTGTTGAAACCTGCGGAATGGAAAGATATGCATCCTGCATCATCTCTTCCAGATATCCCGCAAGCAGCTCGCCCGTCACATTAATATTGATGAATCCCGGGCGGACGACTTCGGCCGTCAATATATTATTCACTCCCTCGATCTTCAGCAGATTGGAGAGCACATCATCGGCAATCATGAACGGGGCCTTGTGATACTGCTTTGCGGCGGAAAGTGCTCCGTTACACTGAAATTCGCAGAGATCAGGACGGTCTGAAAGACGGACATATCCATATTTCTTATCATAACCGGCGAGAGCAAATGCCTCCTCAAGCTTTTCCGTCAATATATTCTGAATTTTCTGCATATGCTTTAACCTCTGTACAAAATAAATGTTTCTCTGTTACTGCTGTTCCCGTCGCTGTCCGTAACATAAATCGTGAGCGGATACGTACCCGCACGGTTGGTGCTGTAATCACCCTCAATCGTTATGTTCCGGAAAAGCTCATCCTGTGAGTCTTTATCATCCGTGACAGATGCGATATAAGCAGAATAATTAAAAGAATCGGAAGATGATATCATATCCGACCCCGAGTTAAGGACGAGGACCGGCGCTTCGGCTTTGCTGCGCTCTCCGTCTTCATCCGATCCTGCAAGAGACTCCAGTGCCTCCTCATCGAGAGCGCCTTCTCCGAGGGCAGCATTTTCGTCCGCAAGGGTCATATCTTCCATGCTGTCAGTCACGCTCTCATCTGTTGATTCATCAGACAGCGGTGTGTAATCCACGATCTGAGTTGCGGTTGCAATATTCTTTCGCGCATCAATGACCGTGTAAGTAACTCTTGCTCTTGTCTTATTATCGATCGGGGTAATCTGGTTTACACGAATTTCCGAAGTCAGGTCGCCGTCATGAGAGTCGAAGGCGGTGACATTTGAAAGAAGAATCGAAACGTCTTCCCCTTCCCTGTATGGCGCCGGTTCACCTGTAAATGTGATCTCAGGTCGTGTCCGGTCGACATCTTTCAAAAAATACCAGGCAGCTCCGATTAAGGCAACTGTCAGAAGAAACAAAACAACTGTCATTCCCCTCTTTGACATCTCACTTGCTTCCCTTTCTGCCGTAATACTTGCCGTAGTACTTTCCGTAATACTTGCCGTAATAGCCGCTGGTCTCCATATCGACCTTATTCAGGATACATCCGAGTATTCTGCACTCAGATTTTTCAAGCTGTGCTTTAACACTCTGAGCAAATTTATAACTGATCTCTCCTGATTCCACAACAAGAGCTACACCGTCACACTGCCTTGCAACAATGGCCGCATCAATCACGGAACCGAGAGGCGGTGTGTCAATCAGAACATAATCATAATTATTCCGCATAGCTTCAAGCAGTGCAGCAAAACGTTTTCCGCCGAGCAGCTCTGCCGGGTTCGGTGTTTCCGGACCGGAGAATATCATCTGCATCGTGGGGTAATCTGTCTGACACATGCATTCTGCCAGCGTTCCCTGCCCTGTCAGAAAATGGCTCAGTCCCTTCAGATCATCCCCTTGCACATCATATCGGCCTAACATGACCGAGTTTCGCAGGTCGCCGTCGATAAGGACTACTTTTTTTCCGGCCTCTGCCATGGACATGGCAAGCCTTGCTACAATGGAGGATTTACCCTCGTTCGGAAGGCAGCTGGTAATGCAGATCGTCTGAATATTTTCTCCGCTGAATTCAATGTTCGTGCGGAGCATTTTTATTGATTCGTCGAGCTGAAAATTCTTTCCGATATCTTTAAACTGGACAAACGGCATACTTATCTCCTTTTAGCTGCACTCATTTTTCTCTTGCGACCTTTATCTCCGTTCACATTCTGCTCTTTCGGTATAACGCCGAGAACCGAGAGATTAAGATATTTTTCGATGTCCTCAGATGTCTTGATCGTATCGTTGAACATATAATTCAGGACGATGCCGATCATCGCGATCAACGCGCCGACAATAAATCCGAGCATAGTGTCCCGCATGGTGCTCGGACTCGACTTGGAGGTTGGCATACTCGCCTCCTCAACTGTATTAACGGCTTCGATATCCATGATCTCGGTGATTTGCTCAGCTGCGGCAATACGAACAGCATCCGCTATCGCCTGTGCCTGATACGGGTCCATATCTTCGACCCTGATCACGATGAAACGCGTATCGGACGGATTGGAAACGGATATCTCGCTCTCAAGCTGTCTCGTCGTCATGTCCAGTCCGAGATCGGTGATGACGTTCTCAAGAACCGGGCGGCAGGTAACCAGCTGAAGAATATCCTGCGTCAGATACGTGGATGTATTCAGGTCCTGCGTATTGATTATTCCGGAATTCTGATCCGTCCTGTTAAGGATGAAAACTCTTGTCTCGGAAGTGTACTGCGGCGTGACTAACAACGACGTGAACAGGAAAACGGCGATTCCGACAACGGCAGCTGCGAGGACTATAATCAGAGCATGTGACCATAATTCTGCAAAGACTTCCCTGAGATCTATTTCTATCTCTTTGGACTGCTGATTCTCTTCCATGTGTATCTCCTTGATTCAGATAGTGATGTGTTCTAACGAGCCTGCAAACCCGCTCATGCACGCGTCATTCTCCCTGCTGTGCAAAGAACTGAGCAACAGCCGGAAGTACCTGTGCATTCTGATTCCAGATCGTATCCCACTGGTCGATGTATATCGGACATTCTCCGACACCTGTCTCAATTGTTATTGAAGGAATGGAACATTCAAGAATAAAGTAATCGCTGCAGCCCGCTGTCTCCTGATTGCTGGAGACAGTAGATTCCTTCGTATATCCGGTAATGCCGCTTACAAGATCCGCAAGCTGTTCATCCACCACGTGCAGATCTCCCAGTGAGCCGTAATCCCAGTAAACAAGTTCGCCTTCAGAATGGTATGCGATCTGTCCGACGCAGTTGATCGCATCTTTCAGGGCAACGAGAGCTTTCGTCTCCGCCTCGGATGCCGCAGATTCTCCCTTGTATCTGCTGCAGGAAGGCTGTGTCGTTCCGATAGTCGTCTCCCATCCACAGTCAAAGTTCCTGTTCAGATCCACACATCTCGCATTGGCTTTCCATCTCCGATAATATGCCAAAATATCGGGATCGCCCTTTCCGAGAAGGATGTCGTTCTGCCAGCATTCGTAAAGCCCGTTTCGAATCGTCTCGTTTCCGATTGCGTCGAAGCCGTATAGCGCTATCATCACGCCATCCGGATTCATCATAGGTATAAGATGCAGCCTTACATTCTGGAGAATATCCGAATACGCCACTCCGTTGTACTGTGTACCGTTATTCATTCCCTTGAGCAGTTCCTCGATCTGCTTCATCCCGAGAAGTGAGTTCACGTATTCACGGGCATGCATCGAATACTGGATAATGACATCTTTCTGAGCGTCCGGATTTCCTATGACAACATCAAGCAGATCCCGCCCGTCCGCCGTGTAACCGAACCGCAGGATCGACACGGAATCAGGGTATCTCTCGCGAAGCAGATACAAATCGCGCTTCATCATATCATGCGAGTAGAACGTATCGTTCGTAGGTACAATGTCACCCTCCGGAGCGACATCCGTCTCGGACGGTACGTATTCCCAGTCCTCAAAAAGAGTCGTAAGCTGTTCCGAGCTGTCAATGCTTACAACACTTGAGGTCGGAGCAACTGTAACGTTAGCTGTCGTCGTCTCCCCTGTATCGGTCTGACCTGAGCTGTGAGGACTGGTAACGATACCGTTATATGTAGTCTCCGTTGTATCTGTCTCCGGCTTTGCACTGCCGTGTGATCTCACAGTGTGGATGATAGTTCTGACCACAAGGAACAGAATGAGAACACCGGCAAGGACCGAAACAATCCTGATAATCTTCGCACGCCTTGCCTTCTCCTCACGAGCCCTGCGCTCTGCGGCATTTGACCGTCTGCTCCTGCGCTCACGGCTTTCCCGTTCCTGCCTTATACTGTCTTCAGCCTCGAGTCGGGCCGTTTCTTCGAGGAACGCATCCCAGTCTGTCACTCTACCGGCACTGTCGACGCTCCTTCGATTAGCCGATCCTTTTTTCCTTCCGGAAGTCCGTCTCCCTGTCTCGGCACGGTCAGCATCGGCATGCCTTCTGCTTCCGCTGCCTTTTTCAGACACAGAAACATTCCGGACGCTTCTTTCCGGATCTGATGACTTCTTTTTTCGTTTTTTCTCGGTCTGCTCGGCTCCGCTGCCTCGTTTAGTTTTTCTGACCGTATTTCCGGAGCTTTCCTCCCTGCTTTTTCCTCTACTGTCAGACTTAGCGCGTCCTTTCTTTTTCGGACTCTCATTGCCTTCTTCGCTACGGCGCTTGCGCCTCCGCTCCCGCGAGGTATCCTGTGCGCCGTCGAGTGCTTCCGAGCGTTCAAGTTCTTCGAGATACTTGAATCTTATTTCTTCACTCATTGATTACTTCTACTTTTCTTAAATTTTCCTGCACATCTTATATTTTTGTTATAGACTGCACTATTATATCTTACTTGACGGAAAATGAAAACCCCCCAAGTATTTCAGTTCTGTACTATTAACAGCCTGTTTACAGATGGCCTTTCACATAACCGGCACGAATTTATGCTTTTCCGCGGTTTTTCCGTGCATAGTTATCCGGAATTTCTTCTCCCCATGGCGTTCCGCCCAGATCGTAAGGAGTCGACTGATATACATAGTAGTTCAACCAGTTGGTATAGAGATTATTGGCATGTGCTCTCCATACGAGAGGCGGTGTTGCCGTCGGATCATCATTCGGAAAATAATTCTCGGGGATTGCTGTATCAAGCCCTCTTAAATGATCGCGCTCATACTCTTTCTTGAGCTGCGTGCGTCCGTACTCGGGATGACCTGTGACAAAGATTTTCCTGCCGTTCTCCGCCATACACAGAAAAACGCCGGCCTCATCCGATCTTGCGAGAATAGTCAGATCCGGGCATTTCTCGATATCTTCCGTCGGAACATCGGTGTATCTGGAGTGCGGCATCAGGAACTGATCATCGAATCCTCTTACGAGCGGAACTTTGCGGTTGTAAACCTTGTGCAGGAAAAGACCGAACTTCTTGCGTTCAAGAAGGACTTTCTCAAGGCCGTAGTAATAATACATCGCAGCCTGCGCGCCCCAGCACAGATAGATCGTGGAAGTTACATGTGTGTTGATCCATGCAAATATTCGGCAGATCTCATCCCAGTAATCGACATCCTCGAATTCATAAAGCTCGACCGGAGCGCCTGTAACGATCATTCCGTCGAAATTCAAATGACGGATCTCATCAAATGTCACATAGAAAGTATCCAGATGACTCCTTGATGTATGTGTAGAGTCATGAGATTTCATGCACATAAACGTACAGTCAATCTGAAGCGGCGTATTGGAAAGCTCTCTCAGGATCTGCAGTTCCGTTGCTTCTTTAAGAGGCATCAGGTTCAGAATCAGGATCTTTATAGGACGAATATCCTGATGAATCGCACGATTCTCGTCCATCACGAAAATGTTTTCCTTTTCCAATATGGATCGTACCGGCAAGTCATTCGGAACTTTGATAGGCATAGCTCATTACCTCCTTTTCATTCTGTCTCATCTGTCTGCTCTGTACTCTGCGGTGCCTGCAGGCTCTTAAGGAATTCATCTTCCGTTATGATCGGTATTCCCAGGCTTCTCGCCTTCTTATTCTTGGAAGACTGAGATGTCGGGTCGTTGTTGATGAGCGCATAGGTCTTTTTCGAGACACTGCCTGCGCATTTTCCTCCGCGCTGCTCAATATATGCAACTAATTCGTTTCTGTTCTTAAAATGTGTCACATCGCCGGTCACAGCGTATGTTCTTCCCGCCAGTTCGCTGCTCTGCTCACCCGAATCAGACTCCAGCTGCAGTCCTGCCTCGCCAAGCCGTGCAATCAGGATCCTGTTCTCCTCAGCGCCGAAAAATTCGAGGATCGAGTCAGCCATTATACCGCCGACATCCGGCACTGCAAGCAATTCATCTCGTGTCGCATGCATAAGCTTTTCAAACGATCCGAACGTATTCATGATCGTCCTTGCGGAGACATTCCCCACATTGTCGATCGCGAGTCCGGCCAGAAGCCTCCACGGTTCATTCTGCTTGGACTTTTCAATAGCTTCGAGGAGCTTATCTGTACTCTTTTCGAGACCGATCAGTTTCTTCGCAAGCATGACATCGCGATGTTCTTTTAGTGTATAGATATCTCCGATATCATGGAGAAGGCCTTCTCGAACGAGCGTGAGAACATTTTCCTGACCGAAACCTTTGATATCCATCGCGTTCCTGCCCACAAAATGAATGAGATGCCTCTCGAGCTGAGCGGGACAATTCGGATTTATACACTTCTTGTCGGCCATGCCCTGGATCTGTATAATCGGACCTCCGCAGACCGGACATGTATCCGGCAGCCGGAAATCCGTGACGCCTTCCGGCCTTTTTTCCGGCACCGAACACCGGATTTTGGGAATGATCTCGCCGGACTTATATACTATAACCGTGTCGCCGATACCGATATGAAGCGTATTTATGAAATCCTGATTGTGCAGTGTGGCTCTCGAGACTGTTGTACCGCAGAGCCTGATCGGATCGAAAACCGCTGTCGGGTTGACACGGCCTGTCATTCCGATTGAAATCTCAACATCTCTTATGATTGTTTCCTTCTCTTCGGGAGGATATTTATAGGCAATGTGTCCTGCACTGTATTTGGATCCGGTAGGAAAATCGGCTCTGTATGCAGTCTGGTCTATCTTGACGACAGCGCCGTCAATATCATACGGCAGGTTTCCGCGCATCTCACCGATCTCATCGATGGCCCGAATAATTTCCTCGTTCGTATTACAGAGAACGCGGGGCACGGTCTTTACGCCTGCCTCATCGAGGCGAAGAAGACCGCAATGGTGAGAGCGGGTGAATTCATTTGCCCCTTCCTGAACATTAAATACGAAAAACGAAAGCCCCCGCTCCCTTGTCATCTCGGGATCGAGCTGCCTGAGGGTTCCCGCAGCGCAGTTCCGCGGGTTGGCAAATGTCTTTTTGCCCGCAATCTCCTGCATTCTGTTGACGCGGTCAAAATCCTCATGCTTCATGTAGACCTCGCCTCTGATCTCGAGATATCCCGCGATTCCCGGAAGCGAATCCATGACATCGGGAATGACGCGCGCATTAAGCGTGACATCCTCGCCGATGAACCCGTCCCCCCGGGTCTCGGCGAGTGACAGAATCCCGTTCTCATAACGCAGCGTCATCGAGAGTCCGTCGATCTTATGCTCTACACAGAATTTTGCATCCGGGTGCATGGCGCGTACATCATCTGCCCAGGCAGTGACTTCGCTCTTATCAAACACATCCTGAATGGACAGCATGGGAATATTGTGAGTCACCGTCACGCCTGCTTCACGCTTTACCGGTGCTCCGACAGTCTGTGTCGGTGATGACATATTTACAAGAGAAGGGGTATCCTTCTCCATTTTCTTGATCTGCAGCATGAGCATGTCATACTCATAATCCGTAACGAGAGGCTCACCCGCCTCATACGCCTCATTATATTTTTTTACTTTGTCAGTAAGTTCTCTGTACTTTGCCGGAATCTCCTCCTGCATGGAACTTTTCTCTCCTGTCATATCGGACTCCCTTACATGCCAGCCATTTGCTTCAGCTCCGCAATCTCCTTTTTCGTCAGGAACCGTTTCATTCCGATCTTAAGATTCCCGAGCTCCAGATTCATGATCCGGGTTCTTTTTATTTCCACCGCAGTGTATCCGAGTGCCGAACACATGCGTCTGATCTGTTTGTTATAACCCTGTGTCAGAATGATCCGGAATTCGCGTTTGCCGGTCTTCCAGACTTTGCACGGTCTGGTGATAACTGTTTTTCCGACCGGCTTACCGTTGGCATCGATCTCGCCGGTCAGATGCCGATCATCATCGAGTGTAATTGACACGCCTCTTCTCATAGAATTAATAAAGTCATAGGTTATGAACTTGTCGACCCTGACGCAGTATTCTTTCTCATGATAATTGGCAGCCCTCATGATCATGTCATTGAGTTCCCCGTCATTCGTCAGTAGAACAAGACCCGTTGAGTCCCGGTCCAGACGGCCGGCATAAGAGATATAATGCTGCAGTCCGACATAATCAATGATATTTTCCTTTATACGGCGGTCACCCGTGCATATGATTCCCTTAGGCTTATTCAACATCAGGTAAAGCTTTTCATCGTCGGTCTGTTCAACAAGTTTTCCGTTCAGATAGACCTTATCTCCCTCGTGAAATCTGGATCCAAGATTGGCCTTCTCCTCGGTTCCGTCAGCCCTGACAAATGTCACCTTGCCTTCCTCGATCAGCCGGTCCGCCTCGCGGCGTGAGCAAATGCCTGCGCTGCTGATATACTTATTAAGACGTATTCCTTCATTATCCATAAAATAACTCCCCGACTGTCTCTGTATTTACGAAATATAACCGGACAGACTGAGAATATGATACCATTTTGCACTTTGAAAAGCAACTTGTGATAGATTCGAATCTCCGTGCATCCCCGCGTGCCAGGCATCATATAACGCATCGTTTTTATTCTTCATCGCGTAATACTCGTGATTTTAATCATGAGATACGAGCAATGAAGAATAAATGCCTCCGGCAGATCGCAGACGTGCGCAATGGAAGGCGCTTACATGCAAAGTGAAATCCGGTTTCATCGTGAGTACGTTATGACATTAAAAAGAAGCTGTCATATTATACGCCTGCCACAATATATCTCTTACATATAAGATCTGCGATATATTGCGGCTCTACGAATAATGCGACAGCCTCCCGCTATTACTTTATGTGTTTTACTGTGCGCTGATGAATCTTCTGCCTATATATCCTTCACCGCTCTCCGTCCGGACGTGATACCATCCGCCCTCATCTGCATCTATCAGAGTAACAACGTCTCCCTGGTCGACCACAGTCACGACCTCCGCATCGTTTGCGGCAGACTTTCTGACATAGCATGCCTCGAGGATCACATACTCATTCTCTCCAAGCTGTGCCTGCAAAGCGGCTAATTCCGCCTCTGCCTGAGCAGCTGCTTCCGCTTCTGCCTGTGCGGCTGCGTCTGCCTCAGCCTGGGCAGCAGCTTCTGTCTCAGCCTGAGCGGCGGCTTCTGCCTCAGCCTGAGCAGCGGCTTCAGCCTCAGCCTGAGCGGCAGCTTCAGCCTCAGCTTGAGCGGCTGCGTCCGCTTCCACCTGTGCAGCCTCATCCGGGTTAGGCGTTTCCGGCTGAGCCTCAGTGCTCTCGGCCGGCTGCGAATCTTCCGCAGTACCTGCATCCGTCGGAACACCTGTCTCTGCGGCATCCGCTGCTGCCGCTTCCGTCTGGACTCTCTCAACTACTGCCGCGATATCCGGTTCGGAAGTTAAAGTCTGTACATAATTCTTTATCGCCTCATTTTCAGAAGCCTTCACGACGATCTTGTAGCCGGCCTCCTTCTCATCATACTGGAGATAGAGCCAGGAAAGTCCCGGATGAGAAACAGCCTGATCCGGATTCTGATAATTATACTCGACAAATGCTACCGCCGTCTTACCGTCTCCCGAAAGCCCGTTCTTCGGAATAACCGAAAGGTCTGAGTAAGCCGTCTCTGATGTCTCGATCGACGTGATATCCTCTGCCGACAGGGAATCTGTAAGCGCTCTGACCGTATCCGTGCTTCGCGTATTCAGCGCTGTATAATATGTATTGATTACACTTGTGATACTTTTTTTGGCATCATCCGTGAGATCTCCATCCTTTGATACGAGTTCACTCTGTTTCTTCTGTGCCGCTGTCGGAGTCGGTTTCGTTGCCGCTGAAGAAACAGCTGCTGTATCAACCGAACTGTTCGTGGCAAGATCGACTGACTGCTTGCTATCAGTCCTGTTCACTACTGCCCTGACGCCGAAGAATAACCCCAGTACGACGACCAGGATTCCCAGGATCAGTTCTATGTAGCGAAGATTGTCGGACAGCCATTCTCTGAAATTGTCCAAAGTACATCCTCCTTTTTCTAATACGTACAATGCTTCATGCGAATAACGAAGTATCCTATTATGAAGAATAAAAAACGACATATGCTAATGTATCCGTGCCGAGCGGACAGATCCGTCAACACCGACCTTATATTAGCATACGCCGTTTATTTTTGCAACAAATCGTAACAGATGACCTTTTATGTGCATGTAAGCCGGCACAGCTCCACACTACGCCGCCTTTTCAAGTGCGCTTATATTCATCATCATTCAGATTGGTCATACTTTTAAGTCCGATCATAAGAGTAGATGCATTATGAAGAAGAGCCGATTTTGCAGGTGCAAGAAAACCTGCGACTCCGAGCAGAATCAGAACAGTATTGAATGTCATGATGAACCTGTAATTGAAATTGATCCGGTCCATCAGACTATTGCTCAGCTCTTTAAGCTCTGTGAGTGCATAAAGATCATCAGCTCCGATCGTTATATCCGCAACTTCACGTGCAATCGCTGCTCCCTGGCTTATGGCGATCCCTGCATCTGATTCAGCGAGTGCCGGAGAATCATTCACGCCGTCACCGATCATGATGACCTTTCTGCCGGCCTCGTGTTCCGCTTTTACAAAAGCTGCTTTGTCCTCCGGAAGCACCTCCGCTCTGAACTCGTCAATTCCGAGCCGGGCTGCCACGGCCTCGGCCGTCTTTCTGTTATCGCCCGTCATCATGACGATCCGTGAGATACCCAGTTCATGAAGTCTTCTTATGACATCGGGAGCTTCCTCTCTGATCGGATCTTCGATGCACAGAACAGCCGAAAGCACTCCGCCGATTGCCAGATACAGATGGGAATACTGTGCATCCAGTCCGTCGACCTTATCGTTTTCATTCTCCGGAATCGAACACTGCTCATCCTCAAGAACAAAATGCCTGCTTCCTATAACAACTTTTTTTCCGTCGATCGTGCTTGCAATACCGTGAGCGACAACATACTGAACCCTCGAATGCTTTTCCTCATGTTCAAGTTCCTGCTCTCTTGCCTCGGCCACAACCGCATTTGCGATCGAATGCGGATAATGCTCTTCAAGACATGCTGCCAGTCTCAGCATCTCCTTCTCATCCTGTCCTCCGAAAGTAATGATTTTTGCCACCTTCGGCGTTGCATGAGTCAGGGTACCGGTCTTGTCAAAAATGATCGTATCCGCCTCGGAGATCGCCTCCATGAACTTCCCGCCCTTTACGGTAATATTGCGTCTTCCGGCTTCGCGCATAGCAGACAACACGGAAAGCGGCATAGCCAGCTTGAGTGCACACGAATAATCCACCATCAGAATTGATATCGCTTTCATGGGATTTCGTGCCAGCAGATATGTAAGGACAGTTCCTCCCAGGCTATAGGGTACGAGCCGATCTGCCAGATGAGATGCACGGGATTCTGTGTTCGATTTCAGCTTTTCGGATTCCTCGATCATCTTTGCGATCCTGTCATAACGGCCGGTTCCGGAGGCCTTGACTACACGGACAATACATTCGCCCTCATCGACAACAGTTCCCGCATATATAAATCCGCCGGGTGTCTTTCTTACCGGCAGTGATTCTCCGGTGATCGAGGCCTGGTTGATCATAGCCTCGCCTTCTTCGACTACACCGTCGAGCGGGATCATGTTTCCTGTTCTGATAACAATCAGATCGCCGATTTTGACATCCTGCACAGATACCAGCACTTCCTGCGTTTCGGTTCTCACCCAGACCTTTTCGACATTCAATGCCAACGTGCCGGCCAGATCCTCCACCGATTTTTTATGTGTCCACTCCTCGAGAAGTTCACCGATGCGCAGCAAGAACATAACAGATGCCGCTGTCCCCATATCACCCCGGACCATAGAAACCGTAACGGCCGTAGCATCAAGTACGGAAACTTCCAGCTTGCCTGCCAGCAGGCTTTCCAAGCCCTTCTTAATATAACCGGTCATTGCTACAGCGGACATGACTATTCTGATCGGCATAGGTATCAGGAGCTTAACCCCGAAAAACTTAGCGACCTGGGCAACAAGTTTCTCCTCATACTCACGGTTCAGACGACGCGACGTGTGGACGGGCAGGAACTTCCGGGCATCGGAGAAATGAAACCCTGAGAGGAGCTTTATGATTTTTTCTCTCGGGCACGTGTACGTAATAACGGCATCCGCCGTGCGGTCATATACAACGCAATCTCTTACGCCGCTCTGTGCCTTCATATAGAATTCCAGAATATCCGCTTCCTCAAGCGTCATCCGGGGCACTACCGCATGGACTCTCATACGTCCCCTGGATTCATGTAAAATCTTACATTTCATTCATAACCTCCGCTCAGCCTCTTCATCGCATGTAATACTGACTGACATCACTCTTCTGCCATCCTCAGCGCATGTCACGCTCTCTGACATCGCTCTTCTGTCATCTTCAGCGCATATCACGCTCTGTCATCTCTCTTCTTACATCCTCAGTGCATGTCACGCTCTCTGACATCACTCATCTGTCATCCTCAGTACATGTCACGCTCTCTGACATCACTCATCTGTCATCCTCAGTACATGTCACGCTCTCTGACATCACTCTTTCACCGGATTCTCATCCTCTGCTGCATCCTCAATAATTTCCTCAGCCTTATACTTTTCATTGATTTCTTTGGCATCCGCGATGATATCGCTGCAGTTCTCACGGATTTTGTCATAGCTCTCCATAACGCAGTCTTTTCCTCTGAGGGCCGCTGCTGCCACATGCGTATATGCTTTCTTTGCATCCCTGCCGGAGAGTAACTTAACACCTGCCGTACCGAACAGAACGCCGCTTGCAAATATACCGAGTCTTCTCCAACCCATAATGTAACCTCCTGAAATATTAAAACGAATAATTAGTAACGGTTGCTTTTTACGTACATTATTTTATATTCACGTTGCCTCAAATACTACTACAAATTGCTTTGAGGAGCAATTTTTGCTTTCATTAGAATATATCGTAAAAAGTGAAAAGACCGATACCACATCTAAGTGATATCGGTCATAGCGCGTCTGACAGGAGTCGAACCCGCGCACCTGGAACCGGAATCCAGTGCTCTATCCACTGAGCTACAGACGCATCGAAAGACAACCTTTCTTAAATAACAGCCTGCCGAAATCGGCAGGCTGCCAGATGGAGATAATGAGATTCGAACTCACGGCCTTTCGGATGCGAACCGAACGCTCTCCCACTGAGCTATATCCCCATGCACAAAAGATATCATAACTCTTTTCATGGAGATTGGCAAGTGGTTTTTTATTCTTCATCTTGAGTACAATCTCGCGATGAAGAACAAAACCTCAGCGAATCGCAGATGTGCGCAGTGGAAGGCGCTTACGCGCCGCGTACGTCGCGTCAAGAAACTCAGAGGCGTTATTGAATCTTCTTCTGCTCCAATCAGAGCATAATCACCCCGCGATCCGAATAATAACGGTAAACATGGTCAGACAGAATCTCATGGGGCATGACATCGCTCGCATTGACCTCGCGCACCATCTCCGAGAGGTCTTCGGAATCATAACCTTTATCAGCCGGCATGAGAATCACTTCATGGACACTGCTGGGGAGCACATAGAAATCCGACCCGAGTCTCAAAGACACATCCTTCATTGTCTCCGGGTACAGGATACATGCCGCTCCGAATACCTGCGACGTGTTACTCAGGATATACATGGGAGATATACCGGCCATGTCAAGCACATGCTCCGCATTATCCATGAATCTCGGATCTTCCTCCATCTGCATTGCACAGTATTCGAGAAGGCATTCACACATGCTTCGTATATTAGCCGGCTCGTTGCGCGGCGTGTTGACCGTTGCAAGCCGCCATAATTCCTCCTCATCCGTCTTCCATCTCTCCATATCTTCCTTACGAATTATACAGGTCGCTCCGTATAAACCTTCGGCATCTACCCTGTAGTAATATACCACTGCAAGATCCAATACCCTTCTCATAGGCACCGTATCAAGAAAATCTCTGTTCATCTCAAAATTGATCAGCTTATACATCACTTTGTCGCGCATCTTATCAAAGTCGAGAAAATCATCGATATCTATATCCCTGTCAACCGAGTATTCCCGATTTTCCAGAAGTATCATATCCACAATATGTTCTTCATCACATCCGTCCAGATACTTCTGCCAATAGTTTTCGACATAAATCGTCGGCGCGACATTCCTCTCCTTATGGCGGATTGTGAGTCCGTCAAGCAGAACGCCGTTATTCTTCGGCACTTTTCGGATACAAACCTGCGTATCGGATCCGACACGCTCACTGATTTTGCTCATCAAAAACATTTTAAACTCCGGATAATTCATATTTTCCTCCATTGTGTCCGTAAGGGCTGAAAGCCCGGTCAGGCATATCGATAATATGCTCCTCCGGGTTCGGGCGACCATGCCTGCATGGTCATCTGACCCGCCAATCAAAGTTTAAGAGTTTACTTCAAACTTTGTCTGCGTCACATATATCGATATACAGTTGCAGTACACAGAATGCCCCTGTACCGATTCAAGTCTTGTTCGCGAGAACCGGCACAGAGCTTACGGTCGGCGTCAGCTGATATAATTTCAAAAGAAAATTTGTGAAAAACAGAATCCCTTAAGAATCAGGATCCAGCTGCCTGAACGGCAGATAAAGATAATAAAAAGATAAGAATAATAGTAGAAAAATAAGAAGTCTCCCCGTAGGGAGACTTTCTCTTATACTCTTGAAAGATATTCAGAGGATCTTGTGTCGATTTTTACAACATCACCGATGTTGACGAAGAGCGGAACCTGAATTGTTGCGCCGGTCTCGACTGTCGCCGGTTTTGTCGCACCCTGTGCTGTATTTCCGGCAAATCCGGGCTCTGTATCAGTAATCTCAAGTTCAACGAAAAGAGGCGGCTCAATGGAGAATACTTCGCCATTGTATGAGCATACCTTAACCACTTCGTTTTCTTTTACGAACTTAAGCGCATCACCGATGACATCCTTGTTGATCATGATCTGATCATAGGTCTCAGGATCCATGAAATAGAACAGATCTCCGTCATTATACAGATACTGCTGATCCTTGCGATCGATTCTTGCTGCCGGGAACTTTTCTGTCGGACGGAATGTCTTCTCAACTACACCGCCGTTAATGACATTGCGCATCTTTGTGCGGACAAACGCAGCGCCCTTGCCCGGTTTTACATGCTGGAACTCGACGATCTGCATAACCTGCCCATCTATTTCGAGAGTTAAGCCGTTTTTAAAATCACCTGCTGAAATCATGCTTTTACCTCCATAAGTGTGTACAATTCATTTTATAATAAAAAGAATTCTGTTGCAAGAGTAAAGTGAGGGCGTATTGTAAAAACCGCCGCGGGACTATTCATTGTTATTGTTAACATTAAATGCTATAATCTCGTTTGATGAACAGGATCGCTGCGGCTCTTTGCGCGCCGGTTAGCGCAAACGTTGCTTGCATCTTCACTTCGTCATATTTCAAACCAAATCCACAGGAAAATATCCGGCTTCTGCCGGATATAAAGAGGAACCATATGCAAAAGTATTATCTGATCGGATCACCTATATCGCACAGTCTGTCTCCCGCAATGCACAACCTTTCTTTCCGTACGCTCGAAATCGATGCCGAATACGGTCTCCGCGAAACCGGTCTGGACATGTTGGCCGAGACAGTCGCCGAACTGAAATCCGAGGGCGCAGCGGGTTGGAACGTCACAATGCCCTGTAAAAGAGCTATGTGCGATTTCTGTGATGAACTCTCGCCGGAAGCGCTTATATCCCGTTCCGTAAATACGGTTCGAAATGAAAACGGAAAATTATACGGTTATTCGACCGACGGCGCCGGTTTCCTCCGGACTGCATCCGAATTCGGATATCCTGTCAGATCCGGTGCCATAACACTTCTCGGTACCGGCGGAGCTGCAATTTCCATACTTATTTCCTGTGCGCTTGAAGGAGCCGAAAGGATTCATGTCTTTTACAACAGGGAATCCTCGGCTGACATGATAAGACCGCTCATCGCACAGCTTGAAGAGTACACGAAAAAAAGTCACACTCCCGAGATAACACTGGAATCCATACATGATACGCACGCACTGGACGCCAGAGCTCAGAGCACCGGTCTTATTGTGAATGCTACAAGCGTAGGCATGACCGGCACAGATCTTGAGAACATGAGTCCCGTATCGGATACTTTCTTTCTGAACAAAAAAGCGGCCGTATTCGATGCTATCTATAATCCGAGAGAAACAGTTTTCTTAAAGCAGGCCGGAGAAGCCGGTCTTCAGACGAAGAACGGTTTATCCATGCTGCTTTATCAGGGCGCTGAAGCCTTCCGAATTTGGACAGGTCAGGATATGCCTGTCCGGAAAATCAGGCAGGATGGTCCTTTCCGTCATCTTCTATAATTTCCTGAACAATTTCGGCTGTTTTTCTGCCATCCACCTTGATCGTGTAGTCGGCTACTTTTTTGTAAGCCGGCTCACGCTCTTTCAGCATTCTGTTCACATGCTCTTCAAAGTCGCCTGCCCTGAGCCAGGAATGCTTTTCACCTTTGGAAAGCCGCTCAACGACAAGCTGCTTGCTGACTTTCAGGTAGTATACCCTGCCCAGTTTCTTTAAATACGGGGCATTCTGAGGCATCAGCGCAAGACCGCTTCCCAAAACAATTACGGATCTTTCCTCCACAGATTGAAGCTCATCGAGAATCAGAGTCTCCATGGCGCGGTAATATACATCACCGAAGCGATCATAAACTTCCGTGGTCCTCATTTTAAGTCTGGACTCCACCTGCTTATCTATATCAATAAGCGGCAGGTTCATTTCTTTTGCAAGAGCTTTAGCAACAGCACTTTTTCCCGACCCCATAAAGCCTTCCAGAATAATATGATTCATTATCTGTCCTCTCCTTATGTAAATCCTAATTAGCTTTCCTTCCCGGTGTGATTTTAGTCAACTATAACGTTATGAAGTGTACCGATACCCTCAATGACACAATCTACGGCGTCACTGACGGACAGAAATCTTGGAGGCTTAAAGCCCATGCCGACCCCTGCCGGTGTTCCCATACTGATTATGGTACCCGGAAGAAGTCTGATTCCCTGGGAAAGCTCATGGATACAGTGTGCTATATCGAAAATAAAGTCGTCCGTATTTCCGTCCTGTCTCAATTCTCCGTTTACATAAGACTGTACCCGGATCTTCGGTCTTCCCGGTATCTCGTCGGCAGTTACGATCCAGGGACCTATCGGAGTAAAACCGTCGAGGCTCTTTCCCAGATACCACTGCTTGTGACCGGTCTGAATATCTCTGGCACTGATATCATTCAGGATGGTATATCCGAAGACATGCTCGTAAGCTTCCTCCGCCGGAACACGGTAAGCCTCCTTTCCGATAATGACGGCCAGCTCGGCTTCATAGTCAAGTCTTTCCGTAATATCGCGATGGGCCGGAATCCCGCCTCCGTCAGGGACAGCCTCACCTACACGCTTTGAAAAGTAGATCGAGACCTTTTTCTCCGTTCCGAAGGCCTCGTCCGAGTATCCGCCGGCTTCCTTCTTATGTGCCATAAAATTTTCGCCGAGACATATGACATCCTGAGCAGGGTACGGAATCGGAGAGCATTTGTCCAGAGTATCGTACGGAACGCCTTCTTCCGGATTTCTGAGAAACGCTTCCACTGTATTTCTGTCTTCTCCGGAAAACCTTCTGATCAAATCATTCATGTTGAAGAATGAGAGCCCTATGTCGGACAACGAATACACCGTCTTTCCGTCCTGAGAGGCCACTCCCAGCATCTCGTATCCGTTGTCCCTGTATGTCAGTAATTTCATACTAATGCCTTATTATGCTTTCCAGAGTCCATGCAGGTTGCAATAATCGTAAGCTGCAACATACTCATCGCCCGCCTCAATGACAAAATCAGCTTCCGGAGCGTCACCGGGCTGAAGATTCTTTCTGTAAACGCATTTCTTTGTCTCGATCGCGATCCACTCAATATAATGGGCGTCGACCATCGGATGTTCAACTGTACCGATTTTTACATTAACCTTGTCACCGTCGATCGTCACTGCGGGAACATGTTTTTCCTGCGCTGCGTCTGTCGTGTTCGCTGTGAGTTCTACGAGCGGCTCGCCACAACATTTGACCGGGCAAGTACCCTTCTTGAGAAGAGAAACCATATTTCCACATTTTTCACATACTAAAATTGTCATCTCCTACCTCCTCTTTGCTTATGTAAGCCAGATATAATGTAAAAACCTTCAACACCGGTTGCGACCGGACTTATCTATAATATGCAGATAAATCACGACCTACTAGACCAGTTCACAAATTATTATACTACATTTAGACATACTATGCACGAATAATGTTTTTGTACGAAATCTGACAAAAATCTTTTCTCACCTCGCAAGGACAAGGTCCGCAAGCGGACTTCAGCTCCACCATCCTCGAGGAATTTCCTATACAACAAAAAAAGCTACCTGGATTTACCAGATAGCTCCTTTTTATTTGCTATGCGGAAGATGGGACTTGAACCCACACGCAAATAGTATGCACAAGATCCTTAGTCTTGCTCGTCTGCCAGTTCCGACACTTCCGCGTATCGGCTTGCCGCCAACAGTTGATATTATATGCATGAATCCAAGTTTTGTCAACAAGAAATTGTATCTTTTTTTCTAATTTTTGATTTTTTTCTGCTTTTTATGCATGCTATGCTTCTTCAGCCGCTTTTTTGCAAATGGACAACACCCTCTCGGTCATTATATAATAACAGAAAACCTTCCACCTGAGCGAAAAAAGCGAGGTAATGCCATGTATGACACTTCCAAACAGAACATAGATCCGTACACAGCCCGTATTGATTATATCGCCGGACTCGTTACAGACATGCTCGAAGAGCGCGTCCCGTCCGGAGAGAGGATCTGGGCCGCCTCCCACCTCTTCGGAGTAGCCGACCATGCCGCTCTCCTCGCAGGTATGCGCAATCAGAATATAGAGCTCGCATATATCGCAGGGGTGATGCACGATCTTTACAAGTTTACGACCGGAAATGTGGAAAGACATGCCGAAGAAGGAGCTGCCTTTGCCAGACCGCTGCTTGATAAGAGCGGTCTCTTCTCCTCAAAAGAGATCGAAACTATCTGCGGGGCGATTTACTTTCACAGCGACAAAGCCCACAGGCATCTTCCTTTGGATGAAATCCTGAAGGACGCAGACGTCATGCAGAGCGTTTTGTCGAGCGGAACCCGCGTTGTTTCAAAGAAACAGTCAGAGCGGTGGAAATCTCTTAAAAAAGAATTCGGCTTCAAACTGTAAGTATCCGACAAGCGACAAATAAAAAAAGAATTCGGCTTTAAACTGTAAATATCAGCAGACGACAAATAATCTTTATATTTATCATTACATCAAAAACGCCCGTATCACTCACTCTCTGTCAGAGTAAGCGATACGGGCTGTTTCATTTTTTTACGGCGTCAGAAGCCGCGTCAGATCATTATACATGACATAAACCATCAGGAACAGCAGGAGCACGACCGTGATCATCTGGAGAGTACCCTCCACTTTTTTATTCACAGGTCTTCTCATAATTCCCTCAAGAAGCAGGAATACAAGCCTGCCGCCGTCCAGCGCGGGAATCGGAAGAAGATTCATGACTCCGAGGTTTGCGGATAAGAGAACGATCATGTTCAGCATGTTCATCCACGTGATGAGCGGTCCCTCATCTTTGGTCTCCTCATACGTCGTGCCGACGATATCAACAACGCCGACAGGTCCGGAGAGCTCATCCATGCCGTAACGCCCCGTAAAGAGCGCTCCGAGCGATTTCAGGACGGTTCCGATCCAATATCGCATCTCGATCACACTATACTTCAGAACACCGATAGCGGAGGTGTTGACACGTCCCATATTGTAGGAAAATCCAAGGCTCACACTGCGGTTCTCATAGGGAACGACTTTCTTCTCCAGCGTCTCGTCACCCCTCTGAATTACCAGAGTCACCTCGCTTCCGTCCATAGGATGGGCGTCAAAGTATTCATTCATCTCATTCGAACCGGTGATCTCTGTACCATCTATTGCAAGAACCACGTCGCCCGCCCGGACGCCTGCTTCATCGAGCGGGGATCCCTCCGAAACGGCGTTTATAGTGGCCGGCACATCATCCAGATTATAAGTAAGTCCCAGCATGTAGCGGGATATAACATCCGGCTCATATGTCACATCTTTCTTTTCGCCGTTACGCGTGACGGTCAGCGTAACGGTATCATCTTCGTTCAGATCATTGAGCGCGAACCATGTCGAGACATCTCTCGCTATATCAACATGATCCCCCATAAAAGAAGTGATCGTATCGCCCGGAAGAATTCCCGCTTTGTCAGCCGCGGAATTCTCTGCGACAGACATGATCTCCGCCGGATCATAACCGACCACTCCTATAATGATGATGGCGCAGATAAAGGCAAGGATGAAGTTAAAGAGCGGTCCTGCAAATATGATCGCCGCTCTCCTCCCGACAGAAACGCTCTCAAATGAGCCTTCCTCCGGGACTCGTTCCGTTTCAGGAACCTCATCATCGTCGTCATCATAATACTCTTCCATCATGCCCTTCATCTGGCATGACCCTCCGAACAGGAGTAATTTCAGGGAGTACCTGGTACCGTGGTATACGGTCGTCAGAATCCTCGGACCGAATCCCATGGAAAATTCTTCCACCTCAACACCGTTCAGTTTCGCGACCAAAAAATGTCCGAATTCATGAAACAGTATCAGCAGTGAAAAAATCAAAAACGCAATTATCCACTTCATAAATACCTCTTAAATCAATAGAGCCCGAGTACTGCAAGAGAAAGGAAATATATGATGGGTGCAGTAAAGATGACGCTGTCAAAACGGTCAAGAATTCCTCCGTGTCCGGGAATCAGTTTTCCGTAGTCTTTGATACCTTTATCGCGTTTTACCGCTGACGCTGCAAGATCGCCCACCATGGATATCAGAGCGCCTGCACCGCATATGATTGCATAACCGACAATCTGCTGTTTGAATACTGCGGCGTATACGGCACCCAGCAGGGCAGCCCCTACTACTCCTCCGATTCCGCCTTCCACGGATTTCTTCGGACTGAGTACCGGCGCCATCTTATGCTTTCCGATCAGTCTTCCTACACAGTAAGCGCATGTATCTGATCCCCACGAACTCAGGAAAATGAGCCAGACCAGTATTTTGCCTGACTCCAGGCACCTCGTCAGATAAATAAATCCCAGCATGACTGCCAGATAAATCATTCCGAACAGACAGGCTGTGATCTGCTCCGCCTTATATTTCGGATAAGAGAATACATAAACGAACATTGCAAGAAGAAACGTAACCGTAATTCCGAGCAGATAAAACAGAGGCTGTCCCATATACAGCGCTATATAATACACGATCGCACCGATGAAACCGGATGCGCTGAGCAGATTTACGGCCGTATCAGGCTCATCCACAGCATCTTTGCTTCTGGCCTTATATTCTGCTCCCTCCACATGCTTTTGCGCCTTATTTCTGCGCACAACAAGTAAGGCTCCGTAAAACTCATTCATACCTGCCAATGACACGAGGAGCAGGGTCACAAGAAGTACGGGACCTCCCGTGATGATTGTCGCAAGGGCGATCAGAACCAGTACGATCCCGCTGATCAGTCTTGTCCAGAACATATTTGCCTCCTATGTTTTCGAGTCCCGCTCGCGAGACCTGTCTGTTGCCCGCCGCCTGTATAGGTGAGGGCATCTCTCACTGAGGTATAGTTTTAAGAGCCGCCGCACCATTTGTCCGAATAATCACAAACAGCGCGGCAGCCCCCATATCACTTCACCACTTTTCCGTATTTCTCTTCGCAGTAAGCGTCTATCTCATCCTGCACAGCAAAAATCTCATCTACCGTCGGAGCCGCAATCACTTTGTGACGCGCCATGTTCTCAGCAATAATATCATAGATCTGCATGAATGAGATGTCGCCGCGTCTGAAAATAGCGTTGGCCCACTCATTTGCCGCATTAAATGCCGTCGGCATCGAGCCGCCTGTCCTGATAGCCGAGATCGCCATAGGAAGCCCGAGAAATGTCTCATTATCCGGGACATCTATATCGATTCCCTTCAGCATCCTGAAATCAAGAGGGGTGGCGGGACTCGGAAGATGTGTAGGATATGTCAGCGCATATTGTATCGCAATCCGCATATCCGAGGGTCCGAGCTGAGCAAGAACGGAACCGTCCTCATATTCAACTGCAGAGTGAATAATGCTCTGCGGCTGGATAACTACTTCAATACTGTCAACAGGCACATCGAACAGCCACTTCGCTTCGATGACTTCAAGACCCTTATTCACCATGGTTGCAGAGTCGATCGTAATCTTCGGACCCATGCTCCATGTCGGATGTGCAAGCGCTTCTTTCGCGGTCACATTCATCAGTTCCTCTTTTTTTCTGCCGCGGAAAGGTCCGCCGGAAGCAGTCAGAAGTATTCTTCTGACTTTCGAATCCGCCTTTCCCTGCAGAGCCTGGAAGATTGCAGAATGCTCCGAATCCACCGGGAGGATCTGCACGCCTTTTTCCCGCGCAAGAGGAATAATGATGTGACCTGCCGTGACACAGGTCTCCTTATTGGCCAGAGCAATATCTTTGCCGGCTTCGATAGCAGCGATAGTGGGTCTGATACCGATCATACCCACGATAGCCGTGACAACGATATCTGCCTCCGGAATCCGGCACATCTCAATAAGACCTTCCATACCGCTGACAACACGGATTTCCGTATCCGCCAGTCTGGTCTTCAGTATGGCTGCCGCATTCTCATCATACACGGCAACCAGCTTCACACCGAATTCCCGCGCCTGTTTTTCCGCCAGGTCAATGCTGCTTCCGCATGCTATAGCGACAGCACGCATCATTTCCGGATGCATACGGATCACATCCAGAGACTGGGTCCCTATAGATCCTGTAGACCCGAGAACTGCTATATTCTTCATCAGATCGTCATAAGCTCCTTCGTCTTAACCTCGATTGCCTTGTCAACCTTCTTGATGAAATTATCGGTGATCTTCTGAAGCTCATCTTCAGCATCGGCGATTTCATCTTCGGAAAGCTCTGATGTCTTCTTCATCTTCTTATATGCGTCGTTGCCGTCACGTCTGATGTTACGGCAGGCGACCTTGGCATTTTCGCCCATCTTCTTGACATCCTTGACCAGCTGCTTACGTCTCTCTTCTGTAAGTTCCGGGAATACAAGGCGGATTACACGGCCGTCATCGCTCGGGTTAATGCCGAGATCGGACTTCTGAATAGCCTTTACGATCGTTTTCACCATCTTCGGCTCCCACGGCTGAATCTGGATCATACGTGCCTCAGGCACCTGAACATTCGCAACAGACTGGATCGGAGTCGGTGATCCGTAGTAATCGACCGTAATCTTGTCAAGAACATGCGGATTAGCACGGCCGGCTCTGACAGACTGAAGTTCTCTCTCAAGATTTGCGAGTGTCTTCGTCATCTTCTCTTCATAAACCTTATTTTTTTCGCTCATAATACGCCTCCTTATACGGTGACAACAGTCCCGTCAATAATTCCATGTGCAGCTCGCACGATGCTGTTCTCATCATTCAGCCCGAATACAAGCATCGGCATCTTGTTCTCTTTTGCCATGACAGCAGCGGCGCCGTCAACAACTCCCAGTCCGTCACGTACAACATCCTGAATGGAGATTTCCTTATACTTCTTTGCGTTCGGATTTGATTTCGGATCATCGTCATACACACCGTCCACCGATTTTGCAAGAAGGATCATCTCGGATTCTATCTCGATCGCGCGGAGGACCGTAGCTGTATCCGTTGAGAAATACGGACAACCTGTTCCGCCTGCAAAGAACACTGCTTTTCCCGCTTCGAGAGCAGCGACAGCAGCATCCTTGGAGAAAAGTGTTGTAAATGCACCGATCGTGAACGGTGTCATGATCTCTGTCTTCATGCCCTGAGAACGGAATATCTCGGATACGTAAATACAATTCATAACAGTCGCCAGCATACCGATCTGGTCTGCATGCGTACGCTCGATTGCATTTGAAGATCTTCCTCTCCAGAAGTTTCCTCCGCCGATGACAATTCCGACCTGAACGCCTTCATCCATGACCGCTTTGACCTGGGCTGCAACTCCCTGTACAGTTGCCTCATCAAACCCGGTCTTTTTATCGCCGGCGAGTGCTTCACCGCTCAGTTTCAAAAGTACACGTTTCATAAAAACCTCCGTAAATGTGTCTTACAAAGCTAAAAACAAAGGACTGCCGCATTTACGACAGTCCCCGAAAAATCATTATTACTGCGGAATTACAGGAACTTCTTAATCTCCGTCATAAACGTATTGACATCCTTGAATTCCCGATAAACACTGGCAAATCGCACATATGCGACCGCATCCAGATCCTTGAGACGCGTCATCACGAGCTCACCGATCTCAGAACTGGGAATCTCACGCACACCGCTGTTATAGATTTCAGCCTCGACTCCGTCGACCAGTTCTCTGATTTGTTCCGGAGATATCGGGCGTTTATGGCATGCCCGAACAACACCGTCCTCTATCTTGTTCCTGTTGAACGGTTCCCTGTTCATATCTTTCTTGACCACCATAAGAGGGATCATCTCGACCTTCTCATATGAAGTAAAGCGCTTCCCGCACGAATCGCACATACGTCTCCTGCGGATCGCAGTATTATCGTCAACCGGTCTCGAATCGACAACTCTCGTATTATCTTTTCCGCAATATGGACATCTCATTTATCTGTTCCTGTTCTTTAAAAACTCCGGAATCTGAATATCTTTCGCCTGAACACTGCTGGATACATTCGGCTGCTGAAGATTCAGAGAAGCCTGCTCTGCTCTCGGAGCCGGCTGCTGTGCGGTAAATAGCTCGCTGTTCCATGTAGGCATTGTCATGGTCGGGAACGGCTGTGACGGCTGCGGCTGGAAGTATGGCATTGTCGGCTGCGGTGAGATTGTCGACTGCGGACGCTGCTGCATCTGAGGCTGCTGCACCTGCGGCTGGATCTGAGGCTGAACAACCTGCTCATTGCCCGCTTCATGAAGACCCGTAGCAATGACTGTGATCTTGCATGTATCCACTTCGGTATCATCGTACATAGCACCAAAGATGATATTGGCATCTTCGCCGACGATTTCCTGTACATGGCTTGCAGCATCGTTTGCATCCATCAGAGAGATATCACCGCGGATATTGATAATAACATTGGCTGCACCCTTTATGGACGTCTCAAGCAGCGGGCTCTCAACAGCCTGCTGAACTGCTGTCATAGCCTTGTCGTCACCCTTGTTCTCGCCTATACCGATATGAGCGATGCCGCCGTTTGTCATAACAGTCTGAACATCAGCGAAGTCCAGGTTGATCAGAGCCGGCTGATTGATCAGGTCTGTAATACCCTGAACTGCCTGCTGAAGAACTTCATCCGCCTTCTTCAGAGCCTCCGGCATAGTTGTTCTGCGATCAACGATCTCGAGAAGCTTATCATTCGGAATGACGATCAGTGTGTCAACATTCTGCTTCAGTTTATCAATACCGCTGAGGGCATTGGCCATACGCTTCTTTGCCTCAAAACGGAAAGGCTTTGTAACAACGCCTACTGTCAGGCATCCGAGTTCCTTTGCGATTCCCGCAACGACCGGTGCACCGCCTGTACCTGTGCCGCCGCCCATTCCGCATGTTACGAAGACCATATCTGCTCCGCTAAGAACCTGCTTGATTTCCTCAGCACTCTCGTTTGCGGCCTGTTCGCCTACTTCCGGCTTTGCTCCTGCGCCCAGACCCTTGGTGACCTTTTCACCGATCTGAACAACTGTCGGAGCTTTGCAGAGATTAAGTGCCTGCTTATCCGTATTTATTCCTACAAACTCGACGCCTCCAATGGCTTCATCGACCATGCGGTTTACAGCGTTGTTGCCTGCACCCCCAACGCCTACAACTATAATTCGCGCTGCAGATTCAGCTTCATTTGATGTAATTTCTAACAAAACAGATCCTCCTTTGTGACCGCATCATCAAAAACGGTACTATTTTTTCTCAGAAAGAGTAAACTATCGCTTATCATAATAACATAACAATCATACGGTTTTTAAATCCAATTATCAAGAAGTTTTTTATTTTTTTGAAAAAATAAAACGATTCTGGGTCCCATCGTAATTTTCAAGATGCAGGATTCCCGACAAACCGGCTATGGAAGGCAGTGTCTTTCCGATCGCAGCGACACGTGATTCAATATTGTCGCCCTTACCGAGATTTACCTGAACGCCGCCATAAGTGACGGTAAGATTCCCCTCCTGATCGAAGACTACATCGTCCGGTACATACCCGCTTCTGTCTACGAAACTCTTCAGAACAGCTATACTTGAAAATACCCTGTCATATTGTACAGGCAGCGGATATCCGACCACCGCCTCAGAGAACACAAGACCTCTCACGACCGGGAGATAATTTCCTCCTTTTGCGGATGTGTCGATCTCCCAGGTTTTCTGTGCGGAGTCGTTCTCTGTCTCGCCGGATCCGGGAACTGCGGAGGGCTGAATGATTTCATCCGGAGCAACAACCGCTCCATCCATGCTCTCCGAAGCAGCTTCCTCATCAGACTCACCCGTCTCTTCAGCTTCGGTTTCCTCATACTCTTCGTACGGTATTTCTGCGTCTTCCGCGGCCGGCTCATCAGTAAAATCATTCTCTTCAGACCACTCTTCCGTTTCTGCGTCCGGTGAAGCTTCCTCCGGGTATTCTTCGTATCCTTCCGCCGCCTCAGCTTCGGGATCACCCTGTTCTTCCGGAACAGCTTCATCACCGTAAATAATTCCGTCACCGGCGAGATACATTATTTTAAAGTCTGACACGGCCGCCGGAATGTCAGCCATCTCATAGGTGCCTGCTATCTTCGAGAAGAGCCTTTCACCGAAATTTTTCTTTGCACCGGACGTCTCTTCCGCATCTGTCTTCTCCACTGCCGCGGATGTTTCACCGGACGTCTCATTCTGCATGGAAGCCTCTTCCCCGGATACGGCACTTCCATTCTTAATAATAGGGTCTGATTTCACAAGAACAACGCCTGCCCTGTCAAAATACCAGTATCTGTTATCATACTCTACGCAGCCGATCAGCTTCTTTTCACTGACGTTCACTTTGACGCCGTGCAGCCCTTCCATATCTACGGTCAGAGAATCGACAAATGTATTTCCGCGCACTGTTCTCCCTCTGTTGAGGAGCCAGAGAATAATGCTGCTGTTCGAGAACGGTCCCTTTCCGAGCATTCCTCTGATCTCATCTTCCGTCTCGTGATAATTTCCTACGATTTCGAAATGATCGACAGCACATCCGAATACCGCAAACAATAAAAAGACGCAGAGGACCATAGCAGCGGTGCCTACCGCTGCCCGTCTTATTCTGCGTCTTCGGAACTTACTGAACTTCTTTCCGAACATACTCCTTAAATCTTTCTCCCCTTACCTCATAATTCGGGAACTCTCCCCACGAAGCACATGCCGGAGACAGGAGCACCGCATCACCCGGATCGGCATGATCACGGCAGAAATCCATTGCCTCATGCATGTTCTCAAAGAGCACAATTCTCTCTTCCGGGAAACCGCACTCGATCGCAGCCTGTCTGATATCGTACTTCGTCTTCCCTTCAAGGACGAACCACTTTACCCTGCCGTCGAACGAGCGGATCCACTCTCTGTAATCCGACCCTTTGTCGTATCCTCCGCCGATCAGGAGTGTAGGCCTGCTCATGGCCTGAATGCCCTTGATTGCGGCGTCAGGATTCGTTCCCTTCGAATCATTGTACCATATTACCCCGTTCTTCTCATCGACATACTCGATTCGATGTTCAACGGGTTTGAAGTTCGCTATTGTCTTTCTAATAATATCGAGCGATACGCCTGCCGAGTAGGCCATGGCGGTCGCTGCCATGATATTTTCATAATTGTGAAGGCCCGGGAGCGAAAGCTTTTCGGTCTCCGCAATCAGGTCATTCCTTCCGTCGCGCGTCAGAATGATTTTTCCGTCTTCATAGTAAATACCGTTTTCGATCCGGCGCAGCGATGAGAACCAGAATACATTTGCCGGACATTCTTCGGCAAATCTGCGAAGCTCCTCATCCTCATAATTCAGGACACATGTATCATTCTTATCCTGATTCAGAGTCACAAGCTTCTTGCAGCGAATGTACTCTTCCATTGTGTGGTGGCGGTTCAGATGATCAGGCGTGATATTCAGAATAGCCGAGACGGACGGATGGAACGCCTCGATCGTCTCAAGCTGAAAACTTGAGAGCTCGATCACGATCGTCGCACTCTCATCGATCGACATTGCCGCTTCCGTATACGGGTTTCCGATGTTACCGACAACGAATGTATCCGGGTCTGCGTTCGTCATGATTTCGCCGAGCAATGTAGTTGTTGTCGTCTTTCCGTTTGTTCCGGTTATGCCGAGAACTCTCCCGCCGGAAGCCCGGTAAGCCAGCTCGACCTCTCCCCAGATTGGAATGCCCGCTTCCCTGATTGCTTCTACATTCGGAATATCCGTCGGAACGCCGGGGCTGAGGACTGCCAGATCGATTCCGGAGAGCAGCTCATGGGTGAGCTTTCCTGCAAATGCCTCCGCCTTATCTCTCACCGCCGCATCCAGCTTTGCAAGCAGCTCCTCGGATGTAACGCCTTCCTTCTCGTCGAAAAGAACCGGACATGCTCCCACATGAATAAGAAGGCGGGCGGCACCGATTCCGCTTTTTCCTGCGCCGTAAACAAGTACTTTTTTATTTTTCAGGTCCATGCTATTTGCCTCTGATATCTAAATATTTTCCTACAGAGCTATAAAGCCCAGCAGGCAAAGTAAAACCGTAACAATGGTAAAGTTGGCAACTACTCTGGTCTCCGACCATCCGCTCAGCTCAAAATGATGGTGGATCGGAGCCATTTTAAAAATGCGCTTTCCGTGTGTCAGCTTAAAATAACCTACCTGTAAAATAACGGAAAGAACTTCTATCAGATAGATCCAGCCGACGATCAGAATGTACAGCGGCATCTGCATCGTGTACGCCATACCGATCACGAATCCGCCGAGTGCAAGAGATCCTGTATCTCCCATGAAGATCTTGGCAGGATGCGCGTTGTATACCAGAAATCCCAAAAGCGCTCCTGTGACGCAGGCACCGAAAGGTGCTACATTCACATGCAGAAGCAGTGCGCAGATCGTGAAGAAGACCGCCACGACAGCCGTCACAGAACTTGCGAGACCGTCAACTCCGTCAGTGAAATTCACTCCGTTGACAGTTCCCGCAATGGCACAATACATGAGCGGGTATGTCAGGATCCCTATATTCAATTCCTTGCCTCCCGTGAACGGGATGCGAAGACCGACAGGAACTTCCGGGAAAAACCTCAGCGAGAAAGCAAAAATGATTATGACGACCGTTTCAAGCAGTAATTTCTGCCATGGCAGAAGACCGTCCGAATTTCTTTTCACGACTTTCAGGTAATCATCAAGAAAACCGATCAGTCCGTAGCTCATCGTCAGGAAGAATACCGGTCCGATGAGCGGATACTTCCTGATGTAAATGAGTGCTGTCACCGCGATCGCGATAAGGAACATCACGCCGCCCATAGTCGGCGTACCCGCTTTCTTCAGATGTGACTTAACGCCGAGTTCCCTCTCAGTCTGACCGAATTTTAGTCTTGTAAGGAACGGGATAACGATCGGACCGAGAGCCCATGTAATTGCAAATGCTATAAATGCCGGTAATATTGCCGATATATCAACCATTTTCTTATCCTTCCGACAGACCGGCTTCCTCATTGGTGTAGCCGTCCGTCTCCTGATTATTTCCGCCGGCTATATTTTCAGCATCCTCGCTGCCCTGTACTTCGGGAACATTGGTGTCTGCTGTTGTATCCGACGAGATTGCTGTCTCCTCTGTATTGTCAAGTCCGCTTCTCAGGATCGGGCTGTCCGCAAGCAGAAGCTCATCCTGATAGATATTCATATAAGGAAGGACATCCGTAAGAATATCCCTGGCGATCCACTGTGCGAATCTGCTGTCCGCCTGATCCGAAACATTCGGTTCATCCACCACCACGTAGATGAGGACCTGCGGATCGTCGAAAGGCGCAAATCCTACGAATGAGACCAGGTACTTACCGTCCGCGCGGGGAATCTTCTGTGCCGTACCCGTCTTGCCTCCCATTGAGTATCCGTTTACTTTAGCATAACCCGCTGTGCCGTAATCTACGGCCGCTCTCATATAAGATTTGATTTTCTGCGAATTATCTGCGGATATAGTCTGAGTCGAAATTGCGTTGTTGTAAACTTTTTTGGTGGCGCCGCTGCTGTCCATGATCCGGCTGACAACGCGGGGTCTGTAATAATACCCTCCGTTCACGATGGAAGCGATTGCCGCAGCCTCCTGGATCATTGTGCACTCAAAGCCCTGTCCGAACGACGATGTGGCAAGGTCGACCGACCCCATAGTATCGGCCGTGTACAGAATACCTGCTGCCTCACCGGGGAGGTCGATTCCTGTGCGGTATCCGAAGTTAAAAAGGCTTTCGTATTTGCAGAAAACTTCTACGCCCAGGCGGTTGGCGATATTCATGAGTCCGTCGTTGCAGGACAATGCGAGAACATCCTGCAGGCTCAGTTCGCCATGTCCGGTCTCCTCGGCACACTTAATTCGTGTTCCGGAAACAATTTCGCTGCCGTCACAGAAAAATGTTTCATTTCCATTCAGGATGCCGCTTTCAAGAGCAGCTCCTATCGTCATCGGTTTGAAAGTGGAGCCCGGCTCATATACATCCGAAATGCAATAGTTTCTCCACAGTTTTTCAAGTTCTTCAGCCTTCTGTGAGTCGTTCATCGCGCTGATTTCTTCTGCACTGAAGAAGGCGTCAAGATTTCTGGGATCATTCAGATCATACGCATCGGAACTTGCCATAGCAAGCAGCGTTCCGTTGTTCGGGTTCATAACAATAACGCCGACATTTTCCGCACCTTTTCCGATATTGTAAGGACCGTTCTTATACAGCTCATCGAAACGGGCCATCTCATCTTCGACGATTTTTTGTATGTTGGTATCGATGGTCGTCACGACTGTGTCGCCGTCGATCGGATCGATTATCGTCTGCTGAAGATCTTTGCCGGAACCTTCCTCCCAGTAACCGAACTTTCTGCCGTTCACACCGTTGAGCGTATTGTTGTAATATCCTTCAATTCCCCAGTCAGCCTTCGTACCGTCATATGTAAAGCCGATGAGGTCGCATGCCATAGAGTTCATGGGATATTTTCTTACGTATTCTTCCTCGAACCATATGCCCTTTACGTTTTTTCTCACAGCAGCTGTATCGTCATCGAGAGGTTCGTCCTCAGTCCCCTGTATGTAATCGTAGAACGCCTGTCGTTCCTCGATACTGATATTCTTCTTCACAATCTGGTACTGGGAATACTTTGTCCTCTCATTGGCGATCTTCGCATGCATGTCCGCCGCATCAAGTTCGAATACGTCGACGAGCGCCTGAACAGTCGGGCTGACATAGGAATCCGAAGAGTTCACGACCTTACAGTCAAGGATAACATTGTAGGTCTTCTCGGATGTCGCGAGGACGGTGCCGTTAATGTCTACAATATTACCTCTCTTAAAAGGAAGAACTGTCGATGAATAACTGCTCTGAGACTGTGCCAACACCTGCTTGGTGTAAGTGTCGCCGCTTACTGCATTTATATACGTGATTCTTATCAGCAGACAAATTAAAGCCAGCACGACTATAAGAAATAGTCCTGCCAGCTTCTTTCGCATTGTATTATTTGTTTTCCCGTAAGGATTAATCTTCTTCCTCCGGTTCTTATTCGAATTCAAGCTTCTGTTTCTCTCCATCCGGTTATTATCAGGATACGTCGCGATATTGCTCTACATAGCCATTATCTTCGCCATTATACCATATAACCTGGTCTTCTGTCGCGTATTTCATGCCAAATTCATTAATTGCAACCTCTCTTATATGGTTCATATCTACGCTGTTCTGGATGGATTCAAGTAAAGCATCGTTCTCCGCGCGGGTATTTGTCAGTTTTGTGCGGAGTTCATTGTTCTGCTTGACCTGTGTTGTGATCGTCTCTTTCAGTCTCAGATATCTGATACACATGAGAACTGTCACGATACACATTATCGCGAGAAAAAGCACATAGCCCCGGCTCATGACGGCCGAATATCTTCTCTCACGTGCTTTCCTTGCCGCTCTGCGCTTCCCCTGTGATTTGGCGGACGGAATTCCCTGCAGTTCTTTCACGCGGTCTGCATCCGCTTCTTTTTTTTCGGTCGTTCTTGCCATTCTGACACCTCTTTCCGTCACATCTATAGCATCATCCGAAGGTACGCTTTCTCAAGAGTTACAATTCCTGTACATGATCCGGCACAGGGTACGAGTCAGAATTATCCGCGCAATTCAAAACCTTATCCCTTGCGTCTTGTCGTCTGTTTAAAAGATTCTTTCAAATACTCTCAGTTTTGCGCTCTTCGATCTTGTATTCTGCTCCAGCTCCTGCTCCCCCGGAAGAATGGGTTTTCGTGTAATCACACGTCCTGTCGGTTTCTTACCGCATACACAGACAGGGAAGTTCGGCGGGCAGGTGCACGGGTTCTCATTTTTACGAAATACTGATTTGACGATACGGTCTTCGAGAGAATGGAATGTTATTACACATATTCTCCCGCCGTCATTCAGCAGTGAAATCATCCCGTCCAGGCTGTCGGACAGAGCCGAAAGCTCCCCATTCAGCTCTATCCTGAGCGCCTGGAAGGTTCTTTTGGCAGGGTGTCCCCCGTTCTTTTGCATCTTCATGGGAATAGAGGCACGCACGATCTCGACGAGCTCCCCAGTCGTCTCGATTCTTTTCTTTTCCCTTTCCGCAACAATGTGCTTGGCAATATTGGCTGCGAATTTTTCCTCGCCGTAATCCCGCAGGATACGAAAGAGTTCCTTCTGACTTGCCCCGTTGACAATGTCAGCTGCCGTTCCGGACTCTCTGCGATCCATGCGCATGTCGAGCGGCGCGTCTGCCATATAGGAAAAACCGCGGTCAGCCGTGTCAAGCTGATAGGAGGAAACGCCCAGATCCAGAACGATGCCGTCCACCGAAGTCACTCCCAGACTACGGACAATATCCGGCATCTCACTGTAGTTACCGCGCACAATGTGCACGCGGTCATCTTCCGCCGCGTGCAGTCGCTCCCCGGCTGCAGAAATAGCGGCGTCGTCACGGTCGATTCCAATTAGTGTTCCAGTGGAAGACAGGTGTTTTAAAATCTCCGAAGAATGGCCTCCGCCACCCAGAGTGCCGTCTACATAGACACCGTCCGGACGGATCAGCAGATTCTCTATAGTTTCTTCGAGCAGCACCGATGTATGTCGAAACCCCATTACGCTCTCCCTTCTACAGCGGAACAACCCTCCTTCACAGAGTTGTTTCGCATAACATATGAATACATTTCAAGTGCCCGATCACTCCCACTTGACACTCGAAATATGTGATTACAGCGTAAATCCAAGCTCGAACGCTTCGTCAGCCATCTCTTCATTGCTGCCGTAAATGCTTTCCTCAGCATAGCGCTCCGGATCCCATACCTCGAAATAATCATCCATCCCGACGATTATGACTTCTTTTCCGAGACCTGCCTTTTCCCTCTGTTCCTTGCTCACAAGGATTCTCCCCTGAGGGTCAAGATCTGTCTCCCGGGTGTTGGACAGGATATAGCGCTTCATACGCATTCGTTTTCTGTCTGTGCTGCTGATACCTGTGAGGCCTCTTGTGTGTTCGCGGAAAGTGGATTTCGGATAGATGGAAAGGCAGTCGGAAAAGGCCGTGAGGATACACAGCTCTTCTCCGGCAATCACGTCCCTGTATTTGGACGGAATCATCAGCCGGCCTTTCGAATCTATTGTATGTTTGTACTCGCCGTCGAACATAAAATTTCCCACTTTCAGGGATTTTTCTCCCACAATCTACCACTTAATGACATTTTACACTTACTTTACCCAAAAATCAACCCTTCATATACTCATGAAGGGTTGGAGAATGGTCGCGCGATAAAGAATAAAAAACCATGTCAGAACAGGAACGGCTATGAGATCCGCCCGACCGGTATTTTCATAAAGACTTTCCGCTTTTCTGAAAATGCCGGCGTCCGGGCTCATATACTCACATCCGAACTGCTCAAACATGGCTCGTTGAACTATATTCACTTTTACTCTAAAGGCTTTCAAAGATTTTGTACCGGCGTCGACCTCCGGATTTCCGACCGATACCGGGAACGCCTTTATATCCCAGACACGCTCTTTGCTCTTTTCCTTCCATAAATAATAAAGATTACAGCCCCGATTACTCCCACAGCCGAAACGACCATGGAAACCGGTATAGCGGTTCCCGGAATCAGGAGCTGGTCCGTACGCAGGCTCTCGATCCAGAACCTTCCGAGACCATACAGGGCGATATACAGCATGAAGAGTTCTCCCGGTGATTTCGTCTTTTTTCTCATGAGAAAAAGTATAACTAATACACCGCAGTTCCACAGGCCTTCATATAAGAAGGTGGGATGGACCTGAATGTATTGAACGCCGTTTATCGTCACCGCATGCTGCCACATCTCCTCCGTGATCTCATTCTGTCGGACAGCTGAGACCGGCAATTGCATGGCAAGAAGGTTGTTCGTATAACCGCCGAATGCCTCCCGGTTGAAGAAATTGCCCCAACGGCCGATGATCTGTCCGATCGGAATTCCGATAGCGATCGTATCGAGAACCTTAAGGAACGGAATCTTCTTAATTCTTGATGTCACATACAGTGAAAGAACCGCACCGATGATTCCGCCGTATATGGCAAGACCACCCTGCCTGATATTGAAGACAGACAGTATATCGTTTTTATAATAGTCCCAGGCAAAGATCACATAGTATATTCTTGCGCCGATGACGCCGCATATCAGCCCGACAATGACCATATCGACGTAATCGTCTTCTGACTGTCCCGTCTCTTTCGCCCTCATTGTGCAGGCCTTCATGCCGAGCATCATACCGACAGCAATCACCATGCCGTAATAAGCCAGAGAAAAGTTGCCGACCATAATATTTTTTCCGACATGCTCCAGATGGATTCCGAGATTCGGAAAATTAATTGAATAATCCATAGTAGTTTTCCATTGTTGAAGATTACAGGTACTTATCCTTGTTAATTCCCTGTCATGAATAGGTGAAGCCCTAAGCTGCGATTATACATTGAATCTGAAGAGGATGACGTCTCCGTCCTGAACGACGTACTCCTTGCCTTCGATCCTTATCTTGCCTTTTTCGCGGGCCGCCGCATAGGATCCCGACTCGAGAAGTTCCTGATAGTTGATAACTTCAGCTTTGATGAAGCCTCTCTCGAAATCCGTGTGAATCTTTCCTGCCGCTTTCGGAGCCTTGCATCCGATCGGAATCGTCCATGCTCTGGTCTCATCCTCACCGGTCGTCAGGAAACTCATAAGACCGAGGATTCGATAGCTTGCAGCAATTAATTTTTCAAGACCGGACTTCTCAATTCCCAGATCGGCCAGGAATTCCTGCTTCTCGTCGTCATCGAGCTCGGCAATCTCCTGCTCGATCTGAGCAGATATAACAAATACGCCCGAATTGTTCTCTTTTGCGATCTCGCGCACTGCCTGAACGTATTCATTGCTCTCTCCGTCGTCGGCAAGATCGGCATCGGATACGTTCGCCGCAAAGATTACCGGTTTGTCTGTGAGCAGATCAAGGCTCGCCTTGAATTTGTCACCATCCTCGCTTCCGGTCTCAAAGCTGATTGCTTTCTTCCCGTCTTCCAGGTGCTTTTTCAGCTGAAGCAGGATTTCATATTCCTTTTTCGCATTCTTGTCAGCCCCTGATTTTGCGGAACGTGCGGTTTTCGCGATTCTTCTTTCGAGCACTTCTATATCCGCAAATATCAGCTCAAGTTCAATCGTCTCGATATCCCTCGCGGGATCAACGGAGCCGTCTACATGGATAACATTGGAGTCCTCGAAGCATCTGACGACATGTACGATGGCGTCGCATTCGCGGATATTTGCAAGGAACTGATTTCCGAGTCCTTCACCCTTGGACGCGCCCTTGACCAGTCCTGCGATATCGACGAACTCGACCGTTGCCGGTGTCACTTTCTTCGAATGGCTGAAGTCAGCAAGAAGCTTGAGCCTTTCATCAGGAACAGGCACGATTCCGATATTGGGATCTATTGTGCAGAACGGATAGTTGGCAGATTCTGCGCCTGCCTTGGTGAGTGAGTTGAAAAGAGTGCTCTTGCCTACATTCGGCAGGCCGACGATTCCTAATTTCATATTTGCTTATATCCTCCAAAAAATACCTTATGTATCCATCGTTGTCTTAATGCTGAAGAGCATGATAAACGCATATCATTATAGCGTACCCGTGCTCTTTTCTCAATATCCTTCCCTGTCATCTTCACAGAAAAACGGTGACCTCCATTCATCATGAAAGTCACCGTTTTTCATCGAATATCCACTTACTAATTCATGATCAGAACTGAATTACCTCAGGCTCAGCTGTGAAGGAGCTGAACGTTGCTGTCGCATCCTTGAGGTAGAACATCTGCATATTACCGTCATCCGGGCTGTACATTGCTTTCAGTGACGGCAGCTTATCGAGCATCTTTACCTTGACCTCGCGATTGTCATCTTCCACAAGCTCTGCCTGAATACGAAGCCATGTCGGACCCATGCAGGCACAAATCTCGGCATATGGGCAGGCAGCGATCTGTTTTGAGACATCCTTCACTTTGCCCGTCTGAATATAGAGCTTTCCGTCATCCAGGAGAATTGTTCCGAACGGCCTGACCCTCGGCTTTCCGTCATCAACAGTGGCAAGATAATAGGTCTGCGCATCGTTGAGATAATTGTAAACCTTCTCGATACCTTTTGCTTCCATAATAACTCCTTTCTATATGCATATAAGCACTAATTATTATCTGTCACTAAGTTCCTGTAACATCTGTATATAACAAACGCGAGACAGAAGCCTTGAACAAGACAGCCAGTGATTTCTTCTTCAAAATGGCGTATTAACAACGTTTATTGCGCTCAGTCCATGGAAAGTATCATTATCAGAATTCCGCTTTCAAATGAAATCTCCGCTATCTCATCCTCGATCTCATTGCTGAGTCCCAATGTATTATCCCGTGTGAACGTATGACCATCCAGCAGATATCGGAAACCCTTAAGCACGACACCCGTCACCTCATCGGTATAGGGTATCAGCGAAACATACTTTCCGAATGTATGCTTCTTCTCAAGGGAGCAGCCCTCACGCAGAAGTGTGATCCGGTTTTTCTCATTCAGGATCCAGGCTTTGATGCCAAGCTTTGTAGGAATCATAAGGACAGCGAGATTTGCAAGAAAGTGATCGAGTCTGCCGCCCGTGGCTCCCAGAAGATAAATCTCATCGGAGACATCGGTTGTTTCCGGAATGCTATCAGCCTTCTGCCTCGCATCCATGATTATGCGTACAGCTTCTCTCACAGCCGCTTCGGAATCCGAGAAATCCTTGCGGGCAGGGTAAACCAGAACTCGTTTTCCTTCCCGGTTGAGCTTTTCAAGAAGATCTGCGGGATATTCGATTTTTCGTGAAAGAGCCGATAATTTCCCACCTTCAATTTCCAAGTTGACCGAAAACTTCTCATCTTCTCTTCCTGAATCAGCCGAAGATTCCTCTTCTGTTCTTTCTGAATCAGCCAAAGACTCCTCTTCTGTTCTTCCTGAATCAGCCGAAGTTTTCTCTTCTGTTCTTCCTGAATCAGCCGAAGTTTTCTCTTCTGCTCTTTCTAAATCTTCCGAATCCGGGAAAAGACTGTCATAGTCTCCCAGCACGCAATCCGGCGTTATTCCGGCGTCAAGACAAGTCAGCAATCCCCTGTCAGCCGCTATAAAGTAATCGGGCTTTTTGTTCTTCCTGAATTCATGTAAGAACGCTCTGTGACAGGGGCCTGCACACACGATTGCTATCTTCATGACTGATAATCTTCTAATACTTTATTGAACTTTCCTGCGCTCTCCGCAATATCGCCCTTGAAGACCGCACTTCCCGCAACAACAATGTTGCATCCGGCATCAAGTACTTCCCTGATATTTCCGAGACCGACTCCTCCGTCGATCTCAATATCGGTCTTAAGACCTCTGTCGTCAATCATTGAACGGAGCTTTTTGATCTTTTCGGTTGAGCCCGGTATGTAGGACTGCCCGCCAAATCCGGGTTCGACAGACATAAGCAGAATCATATCGACCTGCTCAAGATACGGGATCAATGCGTCGACAGGAGTCTTCGGCTTAATTGTGATACCTACTTTCTTTCCTGTCTTTTTTATCGCATCGATTACTGCCCTCGGATCGTCGCATGCTTCGAGATGGAAATTGATGAGATCCGCTCCTGCATTTGCAAAATCTTCTACATACCGTATCGGATCCGTGATCATAAGATGCACGTCGAAGAACAGATTAGTCGCTTTTCTGATTGACGAGATGACTGTTATTCCGAAAGAGAGATTCGGCACAAATACGCCGTCCATCACATCCAGATGCAGCCACTTGACTCCTGCACTTTCAAGAGCTTCGAACGCATCTTGCAGATTGGCAAAATCTGCAGCCAATAGGGACGGTGAAAGATTATATTCCATACTTACCTCCTGAAGATATGTAGCGATGATTAATAGCGTCGTCTTTCCTTTTCCTTCAGCTCCTCATAGATGTCACAGTAGTTCTCATAGCGGGTCTTATTGATCAGCCCCTGTTCAACGGCCGATTTAACTGCGCAATCCGGCTCATGTACGTGGACACAGCCGTCAAAGCGGCATTGGCCCTCATAAGGTGCGAACTCCTCATAATAAAATCGGAGCTCTTCTTTCTCCATATGCATGAGATCAAAGCTCGTGAATCCCGGGGTATCCATCAGATAAGTCCTTCCGCCGCAGGGTATGAGCTCCGTATGACGTGTCGTATTTTTCCCTCTGAGAAGCTTTCTGGATATCTCGCCGGTTTCCATATGTACATTTGTTTGAACTGCATTCGTCAGGGTAGACTTACCGACACCTGACGGCCCGGCCAGCAGTGTAGTCTTCCCTTCCAGATATTCTCTGATTTCTTCAAGTCCGCTGCCCCTTTCGAGAGATGAGAAGAACACTTTACAGCCGCTTCCGCCGTAAATCCTTCTGAGTCTTTCTTTCTCCTCTTCGCTTTCGAGGTCTGCCTTATTGAACAATATAGCGGAAGGAATCTGCCTCTTCTCCAATGCAACAAGAAATCTGTCGAGCAACGGCAGATTCGGATCCGGACTTTTCATAGCGAAAAGTACAAGAGCCTGGCCGACATTTGCTGCAGCAGGGCGAATCATCTCATTTGTGCGGGGCAAAATAGAGATGATATTTCCCTCGCGATCCCCCTCATGTGTGATGACAATCTCAACGTCATCCCCGACGAGAGGTTTCATTTTCTGCTTTCGGAAAATGCCTTTGGCCTTACATTCATAAATGCCGGACTCTACTGTGTCGACATAGTAGAATCCGGCAATACCTTTCATTATCTTTCCCTGCATCATCAACCGGCTGTGAAGACGACCGGCCACGATACGCGAAGCTGATACTCGCCGTCCGTGAGCTCGTACATCACAATATTACCATCTGCGACGCCCGCAGCGCCGTTGCATGTGACCTGATACGGGAATTCAATTGAGTTACCTTCCGCAACAGTCGTCTCTACCATGTCACCATCGACTGTCTGCTGAAGTACAAGTCTGTATGCGCCGCCCATATAATTGGAAGGCTCACCGAGCATAGATGAAGTAGTCCAACCGCTGTCGGCATTTGCTGTCTGTGCATCAGTTGCAGGTGTCTCCTGTGTCGGTTCTGTCTCGGAAGTAGCCTTGGACGGATCATTGATCTTGAAGACAATTTCCGTTCCCTGCGCAACTTCTGTTCCGCTCGAAATACTCTGAGAAATTACATCGCCCTCATTGAGGTTCGTAGATGAGCCGTACTCGATCTTTACAACGAGACCAAGATTCTCTGCCAGTCTTGTCGCTGTCTCCTGATCAAGACCGCCCCAGGATTCAACAGTGACCATCTGTGCGTCTTCCGGACCGTTGCTGACAGTGATCGTAATCTGCGTTCCTGCATCGACCTGCTGTCCTGCTGCCGGGTTGACGGAGATGACATTTCCTGTAGCGACATCGTTGCTTGCAACATTTTCGACCGTGATATTGGTGAAGCCGGCAGCTGCAAGCGTTGCCTGTGCATCATTGAGAGACATATTGGTGACATCCGGGATCTGTGTAGCGCCCGAACCTGTGCTTACATAGAATGTAATCGTTGTATTGCGGTCAACTGTCGCGCCTGCTGCCGGATCCTGACGTACGATCTGGCCTGCCGGATACTGTTCGGACGATTCCTCGCCGGCCTTCTTAATACCGAGGCCTGCAGAGTTGGCTGTTGTCTGCGCAGCATCTTCCGTGAGACCCACGATCTGCGGTACTGTCACCTGAGCGCTGCTTGTATCAGCTGCTGTTGTGACTGCCGGAGTAGGTGTTGTTGTGACTGCATCTTTGGTATCTGTGGAAGCACTGCTGTCCACTGTGGCTACGACAGAATCCTGATTGTTGCCGCTGCCTGAACCGGATCCGAAGAGACCGGCTGCTCTGCCGATAAAGTATATCAGTACGCAGATGATGATCGCACCGATCACAAATCCGCCGATAGTCATTGCTTTCTCAAGCTTGGAGCTGATTCCTTCGCCATCATCGTCATCTATTGCATCATCAGGTTCATCGACCTCGATCGGCTCTTCCCTGACCTTTCTGGAAGCTGCCGCCGGAGCGGCCTTCTGTGAAGAATCCTGCCCGCGGTTCACTGAACCCTGGCGGATGTTCTTGCGCTGCTCATCTGTGATAGTGACCGTAGCGGAATGATTGGTCAGAGAGGACAGATTTACGAAATCACCGTCCGGCTCGACCAGAGAGTGCTTGAGATCCGCAATGACGTCATCCATTGTCTGATATCTGCGGTCAACGCTCTTCTGTGTACACTTGTAAATAATCTGCTCCAGAGAATGCGGAAGATCCGGCGAATACTTTGAGGGCGGCTCCATCTCATCCTGGAGATGCTTGATTGCAATCGCGACGGTAGTCTCACCGTCGAAAGGAACACGGCCGGTAACCATCTCGTACAGTGTAATACCGAGAGAATAGATATCCGAGCGTGAATCGGAATATCCGCCGCGTACCTGCTCCGGAGAGCTGTAATGCACGGATCCCATTGCATTGGCACTGATCGTGTTGGAAGATGCCGCACGGGCAATACCGAAATCAGTGACCTTTACTTTTCCGTCAGTAGAAATAATGATGTTCTGAGGCTTTACATCGCGATGCACAATACCTGATGAATGTGCCGCGGCAAGACCCATACATACCTGAATGGCGATACTTGTTGCCTCGCGCACGGAAAGCTTACCCTTCTTTCCGATATAATCCTTCAGGGTAATGCCTTCAACGAGTTCCATAACTATATAATAATTGCCCTGATCCTCACCGACATCGAATACATTAACGATGTTCGGATTTGCAAGACCGGCTGCGGCCTGAGCTTCGCGACGGAACTTGGAAATAAAAGTTCCATCCTCGCGGAATTCAGGCTTCATAACTTTAACGGCTACGAATCGATTTAATTTATGATCCTTGGCTTTATAAACATCAGCCATTCCACCGGATCCGACTCTGCCTACTATCTCGTATCTTTCCCCTAGAACTGTCCCCGATTTTAACATTGTTCCTCCTCGTCCGCATCCGGCTCAACTATTATGACCGCGATATTATCTTTCCCGCCGTTGTTGTTCGCTGTGTTCACGAGCTCAAGGGCTGTCTCCTCCGCAGTCACCGGCTTTTCAAGAATTCTTCTTATCTCGCCATTGTCAACCATATTGGATAGACCGTCCGAACACATCAGTATTTTGCTGTCCGGTTCGACCTTAAAATCAAAAAAGTCCGTCTCGACTGTTCTTGTTGCTCCGAGTGCTCTCGTGATAATATGCTTGTCCGGATGATTCCGGGCATCCTCTTCACTGATTTCACCCAGCCTTACCATTTCCTCAACCAGGGAATGGTCTTTTGTGATCTGGCGGAGTTCTCCGTCGTAAAGATACAGTCTGCTGTCCCCTACATTGGCAGTATATGCAAAATTTCCGATCACGGTAGTCACAACAATCGTTGTTCCCATTCCGCGCATCTCTTCATGCCTTGCTGCCTCGTCGAGTATTCCCTGATTGGCCAGTTCAATTGCCTCCCGGATCAGTTTTACAGGATTCTGCTCACAGCTTGCCGCAATCGCCTCCCTGACGGTATTGACCGCATATCTGGAAGCGAAATCACCCGCATTGTGTCCTCCCATGCCGTCCGCTACGATGAACAGATTCGGCAGATTTCCGACCGGTCCTGCAGAAGCAAATACACTATCCTGATTAATTTTTCTCTTTTGTCCCACATCTGTGAGTGCAAATGCTTTCATACGTTATCCGTTTCTAAATATCTTTTTCTTAATTGTCCACAGGCACCGTCTATATCTCTGCCCATTTCCCTTCTAATAGTAACATTAATTCCATAATTTTCAAGTTTTTTCTGAAAGGCGAAAGCTGCAGTTCTGTCCGGAGCCGTAAATTTTCTCTCTCTCACGGGGTTTACGGGTATAAGATTGACCAGGCAGTTGAGATTTTGCAGCTTTGCTGCCAGTTCTCTTACACATTCGTCCGAATCGTTGACGCCTTCCATCAGACTGTATTCAAATGTCAGCCGTCTTCTCCCGACCGAATAATACTCTTTCAGCGCCTGAAATATCTCATCGAGGGAATATTTACGCGCGATCGGCATGATCGTTTTTCTGAGCTCATCATTCGGTGCATGCAGGGAGAGAGCGAGATTGATCATAAGATCTTCATCTTTAAGTTTCCGTATGCCGGGGACGATACCGCAGGTGGAAACCGTGACATTTCTCTCGCTGATGTTGTGACCGTTCTTATCTGTCAGCATCCGAATGAAACGGATCAGGTTGTCGTAGTTATCGAGCGGTTCTCCCGTTCCCATGACGACTACGTTGGAAATTCTCTCGCCGAGATCCCTCTCGATCGCATAAATCTGACCGAGCATCTCACCTGCAGTGAGATTCCTTGTGAGTCCGCCGATCGTAGATGCACAGAAAGCGCATCCCATACGGCAGCCTACCTGCGATGAGATACATACTGTATTTCCGTGTTTGTACTTCATGAGTACACTCTCGACGAACTGCCCGTCATGCATTTCGAACAGATACTTTCTTGTTCCGTCGACTGCCGAAATCTGCCTGTCCCTCTCGCGCGGCGTGTTAAGAGGTTCTTCCGCTTCCAGTTTCACCCGCAGATTTTCGGGAAGATTCGTCATCTCCTCCCAGGACGATGCGTTTTTCACATTGATCCATTCATAAATCTGTTTCGCCCGAAAACTCTTCTCGCCGAGCAGGGATATCTGCTCCTTCATTTCCGGGAGCGTCATATCAATAAAATTCATATCAATCATTATCTCTTCTGAGGCGGGCCAGGAAGAAACCGTCCGACTCGTGAATTCCAGGCATGAGCTGCAGATAGCCCTCCTGCGTCGTGAGTCTCCAGAGCTCTCTCGGCAGATACGGGTTGAGGCTCTCCGCTCTGAACGGATAGTTCGCCTTGAACCACTCGACATTTTCCTGATTCTCTTCCCGGCTGACAGTGCAGGTACTGTAAATCAGAACGCCGCCCGGTTTCACGTAAGATGCTGCATTGTGCAGGATCCTTCTCTGCAATTCCACCAGTTCCTGTATTTTCGAAGGGGTCACACGGTACTTTATATCCGGCTTCCTGCCGATCACGCCGAGTCCCGAGCAGGGTACATCGCAGATCACGATATCCGCCTTACCTTCCGATGCCGCGTCAAATGTCAGGGCATCCATGACGATCGGATGTACATTGATGAGATCCGCTCTCGCCGCATTTTCTGAGATGAGCTTTACCTTCTCCTCGGAAATATCACGCGCTTCAACCATACCGAAACCTGACATCTTGTCTGCTATATGAAGGCTTTTTCCTCCCGGCGCCGCGCAGACGTCAATGACAGTATCGCCCTGTTTGGGATCCGCTGCTTCGGCGACCAGCATGGAACTTACATCCTGCGGATAAATCCAGCCTTTCATGAATGCGTTAAGTGCAGGAAGATAATTGTAGTTCGAAATATTATAGGCATACGGAAGATACGGAGCGCGTTTGACCGTGACGCCCTGTCCTCTCAGACTGCCGAGGATCATACTCTTTGAGATCCGCGTTGTCTTCAGACGCACAGTCGTCGGTCGTTCTTCCATAAAGCTCCCGAGCATTCTCACCGTCACGAACTCGCCGAACTCCTGAATCCATCGTTCGACAAGCCACTCCGGCATGGAATAGCGGACAGACAGATAGCGAATCGGATCTACTTCACGATCCGGCAGTTCCATCGATTCCGAACCGCGCGCTATACTTCTCAGTACTCCATTCACAAAACCTTTCAGATTATAGAAGCCTCTCGCCTGCGCGAGCCTGACTGCCTCATTTACCGCAGATGCATCCGGCACGCTGTCCATATACCTGATCTGGTATGTCGCGCTGCGCAAAATATTCTGGATGACCGGCTTCATTCTTGAGACCGGCACCGTCGAATACTTGTCGATAATATAATCCAGCTCAATAAGGCGTTCGACTGTCCCCTCACACACTTTTGTAATGAAAGCACGATCCCGTTTTGAAAAATACTGGACCTTATCCAAAGCACTGTGAATTGCCGTATGGCTGTAGACTCCGTCTCTGAAAATCGCAAGCAATATATCGAGAATGATCTCTCTGAGATTATTATTTGCCACTGTCCTAATCCTCTTTTGCCCAAAGTTTCAGTGAAACCATCTGTCTGCACAAAACCTTCCGAAACTTCTTATGTAAAACTATTGTTCTTAATCTTATATCCGCGGAGGAAATCAGCAATCGCCATGCGGCGCTTACCCTCGATCTGCACTTCGCAGGGAATGATCTGCCCTGCGCCTGTCTGAATGAACATTCTTCCGTCACAGATCCTGAATTCTCCGGGAGCAAGACCGCTCTCTTCCTCAAGGACCTCTGCGCTCCAGATCTTGAACGTCTTGCCGTCAAGATGCGTAAAGGCGCTTGGCCACGGTGCAAATGCACGCACCCGCCTCTCAATCTCATCCGAACCGCTCTTCCAGTCGATGAGGCCCGCGTCCTTCTTTATCATCCTGCAATAGGGAGTCGGGCTCTCCTCAGGCTGAGGCGTTCTCACGGCCGTCCCGTTCTCGATGGACGGCAGAGTTTCGACAAGCAGCTCCGCACCCAGTGCCGCAAGCTTGTCGAAAAGTGATCCGCCTGTATCCGTATCCTCGATCGGGATTTCTCTCATACTTATAATATCACCGGTATCAAGACCCACGTCCATCTGCATGATTGTAACGCCCGTCACACTGCAGCCGTCAAGTATGGACTGCTGAATGGGTGCAGCCCCTCTGTAAGCGGGGAGGAGCGATGCATGCACATTGATGCAGCCGAACTTCGGCAGATCCAATATCTCTTTGGGAATAATCTGTCCGAATGCTGCAACCACGATAAGATCCGCACCCATCGATTCAATCTCCGAAACAGCTTCCGGGTTCCGCACTCTCTGCGGCTGATATACACGCAGTCCTTCGCGCAGCGCCACTTCCTTAACAGGACAGGCAACCGGTTCCTTCCTGCGTCCCTTCGGCTTGTCAGGCTGTGTCACAACGCCGACGACATCATATCCGGCTTTTACGATCGCATTCAGTATTCCGGCAGCGAAATCCGGAGTTCCCATAAATACTATTTTCATTCCTCATCCGCCTCTTCTGTTTCCTCAGATTCTTCCATCTCGTGAACATCGTGGATTTCACCCTCGACCTTTTCCATATACATATGTCCGTCCAGATGGTCGATCTCATGACAGAAATCCCGCGCGAGAAGACCTTCCGCTTCCCAGCGCACCGGATTCATGTCACGGTCAAGTCCCTCAACAACGACGCGCATCGGGCGTGTGACGGTTCCGAACTTGCCCGGATAGGAAAGACAGCCTTCATCACCTGTCTGTGTTCCTTCCGTCTCAACAATCTTCGGATTAATGAGGACGCGCGGGTCATCCCCCACATCTACAACGATGATTCTTCTCAGAACGCCGACCTGCGGTGCGGCAAGCCCTACTCCGTTGTACTCATACATAGTATCGAACATATCGTCAATGAGCTGATCGATACGCGGAGTCATCTCCTTCACCTCTCTGCACACTTTGGTAAGAACTGCATCGCCGACTTCTCTAACTGTACGAATTGCCATTTTCTGCTCCTTTATGTGTTGAAATCAAACTCTATCCGAATACCGGCAAATCCGCTGTTGATGCGGATATACTCCTCAAGAAGGTCCTTCGCCCTGACCAGATTCTCCGGTGAGGGATATCTCAGATAAATTACCTGCCTGTACCTGTCCCTGATCTTTCCGATACTCTGGGGTGCAGGACCGATTGCCGACAGAATATTACCTCTGTCTATTCTATCTATATATTTTCTCAGAAAGTGCATGCCTTTTGCAAGATGCATTTCATCCTCCGAACTGCCGAGAACAGCAAGCAGAAAGCCTGTCGGCGGATATTTCATCAGTTTACGGTATGCAATTTCTTCCTTATAAAAACTGCTGTATTTCTGTGCGGCCGCGCATTTGACCGCGTAATGATCCGGCTGATATGTCTGAATGACTGCGCACCCGCGCTTATCACCGCGGCCCGCACGCCCCACAGCCTGCGTGATCAGCTGATACGTTTTCTCTCCTGCCCGGTAGTCCGATGCATTCAGCGAAAGATCCGCCATCAGAACACCCACACAGGTCACATTCGGAAAATCATGCCCCTTGACGATCATCTGCGTACCGATCAGGATATCAGCCTCTCCGCGGTCGAACAGACCCAAAATTCTGGTATGCCCTTCCTTGCCGCGGGTCGTATCGGAATCCATCCTGAGAACTCTCGCTGTCGGGAACCGTTTCAGGATCTCCTCCTCGACCTTCTCCGTACCGATTGATATCCCTCCGATATAACTCGAATGGCATGACGGACATTCCGTTATATCAGCCCGTTCATAGCCGCAGTAGTGGCAGACGAGCCTTCCGTTAACGTGGCGGGTAAGAGAGACGTCGCAATGCGGACATTTGACCACATACCCGCACGAACGGCAAGTCACATTGCCGGAGTAGCCGCGCCTGTTCAGGAACAGCATGATCTGCTCCCTGTTGCCGAGGGATTCCTGCATTCTCCGAATAAGTTCTTCCGAAAATATTGACCGATTGCCCCTTGCCGTCTCCTCCCGCATGTCCACGATGACCGTCTCGGGAAGAACTGCGTTCCCGAATCTGTTGCGCAGCGATACGCCCGCATATTCTTCTGTCCACACTCTGTACGTTGTATGCAGTGAGGGCGTCGCGGACCCCATGACGACGTGAGCTCCCTCGATCCTCGCTCTCTCGATCGCGGTCTCCCGCGCATGGTATCGCGGTACCATCTCAGAGCGATACGAGTCCTCATGTTCCTCGTCAATGACAATGAGACCGAGCTTTGCAAATGGCGTGAACAGCGCAGATCTCGGTCCCACCATAATACTGATGTCTCCGCTCCTGGCTGCTCTCATCTGATCATACTTTTCACCGTCGGATAGTCGCGAGTGCAGGAATGATACCTTTTTTCCGAATCTGCGGACAAATCTTTCGACCGTCTGCCTGGTCAGTGCTATTTCCGGGATCAGCATAATTGCCTGCTTTCCTGCAGCAAGCACATCCGCAATCAGCTCCATATACACGAGCGTTTTGCCGCTTCCTGTAACTCCGGAAATAAGGACCGGCCTGTTCTTGCCTGCCCATTCCATGCGTATATGCCTCACGGCGAGTGTCTGCTCCTGCGTAAGTTTATCGGGTGGAACCGTTTCACTGCCGCCTTCCACAACAGTCCGAAATCGTTCGGATGTCAGCACACACACAATGCCGTCTTTCTCGAGTCCTCGAATAATCTGCATATTCGTCTGACAGTTCTCGATCAGCCAGGCAGCGGTCCTTCCATCCTGCTTAAGGAGTGCATCGATTACCCTTTTTCTGGCTTCCTGCCTCTTATTCAGCTTTTCTCTGTAAGCGCGCGCTTCCGTCTGACTCGAGAGATAGACCTTGCGCTCCAGAGAGGCGTTTACTCTGCGCTTTACGGGAAGAACCGTCCTAAGCGACTGTGCCATGACGCCGCCGTAGTAATGACTCATCCACGCGGCAAGCGCAATCAGATGCGCTTCAGCGGTGTCCTCACCGGTCATGACGGATGAGATCTCCTTCATCTTAGCCGGATCATAATCGCAGCTGTCATGAAAACCGATCACATATCCTCTGACAAGGCGATTTCCGAACGGGACCATGACCTGAGAGCCGGCGACGACATTTTCCCGCATGGACTCCGGCACAATATAGGAAAACGGCCGGTCCAGTGCATCGGCAGTAATATCGACGATCACATCAGCGTAAAGCGTCTGCATCGAGTATTTCCTTTATAATGACGCGCTCATCCATAGGATAACGCTTTCCGTTGATTTCCTGATAATCCTCATGGCCTTTGCCTGCAAGGACTATGATATCTCCAGGCCTGCCGTTGTGGATCGCATAAGCGATTGCCTCTCTGCGGTCGATGATTTCGATATACTCTCCGTCCGTCTTCGAGATTCCGGTTTTTATATCGTCTATGATGGCCTGAGGTTCTTCCGTTCTCGGATTATCCGATGTGATGATCGTAAAGTCCGCCATCTTTCCGGACGTCTCGCCCATCTCGAAGCGTCTGGCCGGATCTCTGTCTCCACCACAGCCGAACAGGCACACGATCCGCCCGGGATTGTAGTCGTGGAGCGTAGAGAGAAGACTTTCAAGTGCCATCGCATTGTGGGCATAGTCGATCATAAGAGTAAAATCATCAGATACCTTCACCATTTCGATCCTGCCCTTGACCTTTGCCACTTTCAGAGCCTTCTGAATATCGCTGATCTCGATTTGGAAGTGTCTGCAGATAGAAATGGCAGTCAGCGCATTGTAGACAGAGAACTTGCCGGGTATATCAAGTTCGACCGGGAACGACATGGCGCCGATGACATCGAATGTCACGCCGAGATATCCCGGCTTCGAAACATGCTGAATATTGACAGCCCGGATATCCGCATCCGGATTATCGATTCCGTAGGTCTCCACACTGCAGGTGTGTCCTTTAAGGATCTCCTCTGCATACTTGTCATCGGCGTTAATGATACCGTGTCTGCACTGCCTGAATAAAAGGCTCTTGCATCTTAAGTAATCTTCAAAGTCTTTATGTTCATTCGGTCCGATGTGGTCCGGAGAAAGATTCGTGAACACACCGATCTCGAACTCGATGCCCGCACATCTGCCGAGCATAAGTGCCTGCGAAGAGACTTCCATAACACAGCAGGTACAACCTGCCTCAATCATATCATGCAGATACTGCTGGACAACATAGGACTCCGGCGTCGTGTTGACAGCATGAATATGTGTGTCCCCGATAATCGCCTCAATTGTTCCGATAAGTCCCGTCTTCTGGCCTGCATGGTCAAGGATGGATTTCACCATATATGTAGTTGTCGTCTTACCCTTTGTACCGGTAATGCCGATGACGGGAATTTTTTCTGCCGGATAATCGAACCACGCAGCAGCTGCATATGCAAGTGCAATTCTGGTGTCGTCGACAGCGATTACGGTAAGACCTTCCGGATACCCTTCCCTGACACGATCACTGCGGACGAACACACAGGCTGCTCCCATCTCTGCCACTTCATCGATCTTCTCGTGCGCATCGAATTTCGCTCCGACAATACAGATGAATGCGGAACCTTCCGTCACTTTTCTGGAATCATAGACAACTCCGGAGATTTCCGTCGAAAGATCTCCCCGGATCAGACGATATTCCATTTTCTCAAGCAATTTTTCAAGCTTCATATAATTCACTCTTCCTTCCGCCCGGGCTCTGCCCCAAAGACAATAAAGATGTTCCTTTCACTTATGTGTATAACGGCAAACTTGACACTTATTCTATATCATCTTGTCCGTTCCGTCAATTAAGACTGGTTTTCGTGTTGCACAGTACCGTGCTTATTGAACATGTTCATTTCTTTTTATTTTTACTTTAGAAATTTTATTTTATTTTTCTAACACATTCATATTCTGCACATATTTACAGGTTATTATATACACAGATAGTTGATCAACCACTCACTATCTCCCCCCTCATTAAAGAAAAGGAAAAAGGAGCTGACCGCAGCTCCTTTTTTCTTGCATTTTTTTGTATCTTTGCGCCTCTATACAATCAGAGCGAATCAACGATCGTCGTGCCTGCTCTTCCCATACAGGCAGCTTTCGCCCGAGGTATAGAGGTGATAATTGCCTTCCGATTCGCACCCATCTCCACAAAATCTATGGCAGCCTGGAACTTCGGCAGCATTTTGCCCGCCTCGAACTGATTCTCCTCACAGTAGCTCCTCGCCTGTCTCACGCTGATCCTTCCAAGGATTCTCTCATTATCTTTCCTGTAATCGAGAGCCACCGCGTCGACAGATGTAAGAATAAGAAGAATGTCCGCTTCCAGTTCTATAGCCAGAAGGCCGCTCGCGAGATCTTTTTCTATAACTGCGGACGCTCCGCGAAGGTCAACTCCCTGCTCCATGACCGGGATCCCTCCACCACCGCAGCAGATCACGATCTGGTCCGCAGCGATCATGGCTTTGATTGATTCTATTTCAATCACATCCTTGGGAACCGGGGAGGCGACGATGCGCTTATACCCTTCCTCAGTCTTTGTGACATAATTCCCTCTGCGCTCCTCCTCATCCGCTTCCTTTTTGGTCAGGACTCTTCCGATGACTTTGGACGGCTCATAGAAGGCTTCATCATACGGATCGACAAGCATCTGCGTCAGAATGGTGCAGACAGGTTTATGGATACCTCTCGTGATGAGTTCTGCACGAATGGAATTCTGAAGATCGTAGCCGATATACCCCTGACTCATGGCTGAGCATACGGACATCGGGCACTTGGTATAATCCTCGTGATTCTTGGCGAACTCGCTCATCGCCATATGAATCATACCCACCTGAGGCGAATTTCCGTGTGTGACCACCACATTGTAGCCGAGCTCGACAATATCCGCGATGGCTTTCGCGGCCTCTCTTGTCGCCGTTTTCTGCTCGGGAAGTGTCCTTCCGAGCGCCTTGTGACCGAGTGCAACGACTATAGTCTTCTTCTTTTCCATGATCCACGCCTCCTCTATTCTTAAGCAGCGCATTTGCCGGTGATGTATATGATATTCCGTGACAATCTCTATTACCGTATCATTTTCATATGTCTTTCATCATGAGAAAGTTTTGTTGCCCACAAACTATAAACGAAATGGACTTCCCGCACTGAGTTAACCGTCACTCAGGCAAGCAGAGTCGTGACCGCAAAATAAATCAGCACGATAACGCCCAGAATAATTCTGTAGTAGCCGAATACAGTGAAGTCATGATTTCTGATATATTTCAGAAGGAACTTGATTGCAAAGATCGATACAAAGAATGCTACCAGCATACCCACGATCAGAAGGAACAATTCGAATCCGGAGAAAATCAAACCGAATTTTACCAGTTTCAGCAAGCTTGCTCCCAGCATGACCGGTATCGCCAGGAAGAACGTATACTCGGAAGCTGTCTTGCGGGACATCCCGAGAATAATTCCGCCGAGTATCGTCGCACCGGATCTTGAGGTACCCGGAATCAAGGCAAGGACCTGGAACATACCGATCAAAAGAGCGGTAACATAGTCGATCTGGTCGATGCTTCGGATAATGGGTTTTACCTTTTTGTTCCTCTTCTCAATCAGAAGGAAAAGTACACCGTAAATGATCAGCATGAGTGCGACTGTCGGGTAATTGTACAGATGTTCATCGAGCCAGTCGTCAAAAGGAAGTCCGATCACTATCGCCGGCACACAGGAAATCAGAATCTTAATCCACATCACGAACTTTTTGCGATCCATAACACGGAAGATTCCCGTCTCTTTCGGGTTCGTCTTAGTAAACGGCCAGAGCCTCGGGAAGTACAGGAATACTACCGCCAGAATGGCCCCGAGCTGAATGACCACGAGGAACATATTCCAGTATTCCTCTGAGACATTGAGCCTCAAAAACTGTTCAACGAGGATCATGTGACCGGTCGAGCTGATCGGCAGCCATTCGGTTATGCCCTCCACAATTCCGAGAATAATTACTTTTATTACATCTAACATAGCTTTCTTATACCATTTCCGGGTATTACGGGTACTAAATGTTTCAGTTACTCAGTATCGGCGGATCACTGTTTATGAACGTCTCGGCGTTCTTGCCGGGACGAGCACGGTGCCGGTACTCGAACCGCATCGCACGTCTGTGCGGCGCCGGAGCGCGATCCGCATCGCACGTCTGCGCGGCGCCGGGGCGCGATCCGTATCGCACGTCTGCGGTCCGCCGAAGGCTTTTATTCTTCGTCAGAAATTAATATACACTACCGGTCAGGCATTTTCAAGCATGTGAACCGTACGTATGATTTCATCTGCAACACATTACGGCTTCACGCTCTATGCGAAGTTCCTTTCTGTAAAAGCAACAGAATATAACAAAATCCGCTCCGAAATGTAAAGTACGATTGGTAGACATCTCACTGCCGGGCAGGTATTATTATGTTAAGAATAATTGCATTAGTGAGGTGTTTATGAGAAAATATTACTTAGACAACATCCGATGGATCACAGTTGTAATCGTAGTCTTCTATCACGTTCTGTATATGTATAACGCGGAGGGAATACTGGGCGGACTCGGAAAGATCACGAACCTCACAAGCCAGCCGTATGACATCTTCATGTACTTCGTGTATCCGTGGTTCATGCCGGTTCTCTTTATGGTTGCCGGAATCAGTTCCAGGCTTTTTCTTGAGAGACACACAGACAAAGAGTTTGTAAAGAGCAGGACGCGGAAGCTGCTCGTACCGTCCACGATTGGTCTGTTCGCTTTCCAATTCATTCAGGGATATGTGAGTATGTCGCTGGGTACGGCATTTACAGATCTTGCCGCAGGCGGAGTGCCGAAGCCGGTCATCTTCCTGATTATGGTCGCGTCCGGAAGCGGCGTACTGTGGTTTGTCCATCTCCTCTGGATCTACAGTATGATCCTTGTACTTCTGAGAAAGATTGAACAGGGCAGGCTTCTTATAATCGGTGCCAAAACACCCTTGTGGATGATTGCGCTGTTCTATTTTCCGATATGGGGAGCCGCGCAAATCCTCAATACGCCGATCGTATCTGTCTACCGGGTGGGCTTTTACTTTGTATTCTTCATGCTCGGATATTATGTTTTCTCAAACGATGAGGTGATGGAAAAGCTGAAAAATCATGCGATTCTGCTGACCGTCTCGGGCGTAGCGGTCTGCATCATATTCTCAATTCTATACTTCGTTGTATACGGTGGGATGAACTATGCGGACAAACCGGTCAATCGAGGTCCGCTCTATGCGGCGTGCGCCTATCTGGGATCGCTCGCGATGCTCGGCGGTATGGCAAGATTCGGAGACTTTGGCAATTCGTTCACAAAATGGATGAGCAGAAAAAGTTTCGGACTCTATGTATTCCACTATCTCGGAATCTCATCGGTCGCTCTTTTTATAGCAAAGCCGGGGATTTTGCCCGCAGCCGTATGCTACCTGCTCTCTTTAGCTGCCGGATTCTTGTTCGGATACGGTCTCTACGAAATCATATCGAGAATTCCGTTCTTCAGATGGGCGGTACTTGGAATAAGGAAGGAGAAATGAAATATGTTCAGGGATAATCTTGTTCATCTGCGAAAACTCAACCGGATGACGCAGGAAGATGTGGCGGAAAAAGTCGGCGTGACAAGGCAGGCCATCGCAAAATGGGAAGCAGGAGAAACAGTGCCGGATCTGGACAAATGCAGACTCCTTGCTGATGTATTCGGCGTGTCTCTGGATGATCTTGCAAAATATAAAGCGGAGGAGAACCTGGGTCTCGATCTGCCGCCGAAAGGAAAACATCTCTTCGGGATCGTGACGGTCGGCGATAAAGGCCAGATCGTTATACCTGCCAAGGCGAGGAAGCTCTTTGATATTTCAGCAGGCGACCAGCTTGTAGTGCTCGGCGATGAAGGACAGGGCATGGCTATTATAAAGGCACAGAGCTTCCTTGCAATGGCAGATGCAGTGAGGAATATGAAATCCAAATAATACGTTAATACTATTGCCCGGCTTATTCTTTGGCAAAACCCACATGTCCGGCACCTGATTATATGATACAATTATGTTTACGGAGGGATTAATGCCATGAAGAAAAACCGGATTCAGCTGCTTTGCCGAATACTGAAGACAGATATAGTTTACGAATCGTCAGACGGAATGCTGACCGCATTTTTCGACATTCTGTCGCAGAGTCCGCTGATTCAATCAGACAGTCTGCGCCGAATTCTGCGGGAGGGATGTGAGATGCAGGAAGCTCCGTTTGTCCATTTAGATGAGCACAACTGCTATTTTGCCGCCATAAAGACGAGCGAGGGATTCCTGTATATGGGACCTATGTGCCACCAGGAACTGAAAGGCAGAGCTCTGTCGCTCATGTACAACAGCTATGGTATTAAGGAGAACAGGTATAATCCGCTTCCTGTTTTTACGCTGCCACAGATACGCGACATGGTAAACCTTACCGGCCTGACCGTTAATGAAGGCACTGCAGAAGACGAAGAACTGATACAGATCAGCCACATCATTGCGGATGACGAAACCAGAATCAAGCAGGAACAGGTCAATTTCATTCTGCATGAGGAAGAGGAGAACGACTATGCCGCCTACCGGCACAGTTTCAGGGAAGAACAGATGCTTATGCAGGCAATCCGCGAAGGACGACCCGAAGATGCTGTCCGTCTGGCTGAGAACATGGACCATGACAGCGGACGACTCTCCAAGAACTACATGCACCATCGCAAAAATCTGGCAATAATCGGCATCGCGCTGTGCTCACGCGCCGCAATTGACGGCGGACTTCCCCCGGAAAGCGCTTACCAAATCAGCGGTTACTATATAGAAAAATGTGACGCTACCGAAAATGCCGCCAATATGCTCCTTTACCGGAACAAAGCAATCATGGAGCTGGCCGGTTACATACGCGATCAGCATACAAGTCCGTCCGCATCCAACTATTCGGAACGCTGCAAGGACTATATCCGCAAGCATTATCGGGAAAAAATATATCTTCAGGACATTGCAGACAGTCTTGGACTCAGCCCCACGTATCTGTCCCGTCGGTTCAGCAAAGATACGGGAGAATGTGTACAGGATTATATCAACCGCATTCGGGTCTACCATGCATCCAACCTGCTTCTCTACTCTGACCGCACTCTGTCGGAAATCGCCTTTTATGTGGGATTTCCGAATCAGAGCTATTTCGGGAAGATATTCAAGAAGTTCAAGAACATGTCTCCCAAAGCTTATCAGGACAGATACCGAAGCTCGGAGTATACAGCTAAAGAATAAAAACCTACTTTTCAACTTCGATCTCTTCTCCTACCTTCCGCCAGGACACCTTCACATCGCCGGCAGGCGTGTGGACCGTCCCCGATGCCGAAGTCATATAGCCGGGATGCGGCTTCACCTCGATCCGGCTGTACCCCGGTGCGGCAGGTCTGACTCCGAGAACCACAGACGGCAGTTCATACAGGGCAAGAGCGCCCCAGGCATGGCATTCGCTGCGGGCATAAAACTCCGCCTCGACGCTCGTCGTGCAGTGGTTCCGGACCATCTTCCGCCAGATATCCCAGAACCCATCGGTATACTCATAGAGATCCGTCTGTTCGAGTGCCCGGAACAGATAGAAACGCATCGCTACCGAACATTTCGCATAGCCTTCCTCTGTTATACTCTTCCTAAGGTTCCGCCTTCCCTCTTCTGCTCCGAGCGTGCCTGTCAGAACGCCGAACACCTGACAATGCTGGCTGCGCATCCTGCAGTCCGGGTTCTCTGCATCGGCCGGTCCGTCAGTCAGCACTCCCTCTTCGTCCATGCAAATGTCCCTGACCGCTCTCCTGACCCGCTCTGCCCTCGCTCGGTCCGCTTCAGCCTGCTCGGCGTCACCGGCATATTCCTCAAGCTCGGCAGCTTTCTGAAGACCGAGAATATACAGCAGACTCTCCATTGTGATAGGTCCGTGGAGACCTGCTCTGGGCATCCCCGTAGTTTCCATCCACTCCTGAGCCCAGTCTATGAATGACCACAGCTCACCCTTTTCATTCACACCGCCGGTCTTACCGACCAGTCCCTGCATAGAGCCTTCCCTGATGACCCTTTCTTCAAAAAAGTCCAGGATCCGGCGAATAACAGGCAGCACCGACTGTACGAGCTCCGCATCACCGAAATACATCATATGGTCATGAACCATCAGGATGTAATACAGTGCAAAACCCGGGATTACATTAATCGATTTATTCGGATAGCTGCAGTTCAGCAGACCATCCGACCGCTGTGCCCGCGAAAACTCGGCAATCGCCTTACGCGCGAGACGGTCATCGGCAGACACCGCATACGTATACAGAATTTCAGACCGGGTGTCCATGATATATTGCATCTGCTCGTAATAGGGGCAATCTACATAGGTCTCATGCATGCAGCGGCGCAGAGTGCGAAGGCTGATATCCCAGACAGGAGCAAGTGTCTCATCGGAAGTTTGTACCTGTGTGCGGACTTCCAGCGGGTATCCGGTCTCCAGATACTCGAATCTGTCGAGGAACAAAGGCTTGCTGCCGTTCTTCACTGTCACTTTTATGTAGCGGAACGTGCGGAACCAGTACGGTTCGATGCAGGTGATTGCTGTATTTTCCCTCGTAGATTCCCCGGCTCTTATTGCGGCAGCTTTTTCGACAGAACCTTCAGTTGTTCGTTTGGCAGGTTCTTCGGGCGCATGATCTTTCTCGAAAAAGGCTTCTGTCACCCGATAAAAATCCGTATATCCGCGCAGCATTCCGTTCTCAGCATCCGTGCGGTCCCCTTTTGCGTTTTCATATTCATAGCATTCACTGTACAGGAGACTGATTTCCGCTCCTTCACCGCCGCGCATGGACATCTTCACGAATCCGCACATCTCCTCGCCTGCGTCGAGAACGAATTCCGTCTCTTCATACGGATCTACCGTATTTATCGGAAGGGCGAGCTCGCGGTGTATCAGCTGCATAGCTGGAATCGGCCTGGCCTTCAGGTTTTCTGCCCTAAGGTATTCCGGCATCTCCTCATTCCTGCGGATCATTACCGGATGCCAGTCATCCTCTCCTTCTTTTCCGCTGAGCGCCGTTTCACCGATCTGCTTCTCGAAGAACTGCAGAGGAGAAAACCTCTTGTCCTCCCTGTAAAAGCTGATTGTCCTGTCCACCCGGCTCGTCCATCCATCCGTTCCTATCCCTTCAAGATAGAGACCGGGCGTGTCAAAGCTGAAAATACTGTGATTCCCGACTTTGGGATTTTCCGGATAGTGAAGCACCGCGACGTCCAGGCGGTTGCTCCCTGTATGCAGATACGCGCCGATGTCAACCGTGTCCAGAAAATGCACTTTGTGATCGCCTTTTGCAGGACCGTACTGTACAAGTTCACCGTTGACATATAACTTGTATCTGCAATCGGCAGTGATATTTATCTTGTATGTGCCATCAGAATTTTCGTCAGCATCATACTTCAATGTCTTAGTAAAATAAACGATGCGTCCGTTCTCCCTGTCAGTGTCTGTCCAGTCACGGGTCCAGATCCAGCTTCCCTGAGCTTCTTTATAATCAATCATCCTTATACCTTCTCTCTTTAGTAAAGAACCGTCGATAAATTGAATTAAAGAACAGCGGCCGCTGTATCATTAAAGACCAGCGGCCGTTTGATCGATTATTTATGCATTCTCCTGAAGTCTGTTGATATCTCTCTCGCAGTGATAGAACAGGAGGAAGATTACGAACATTGCGCCTGCCATGACGGCCGGAACCCATCCGTACATGAACTTGATTGCCGTTGATACGGATTCGGGCTGCGGAAGACCCTGTGCGTCGAGCGCAGCGTCGAGACCTGCTGCTGCAAGGACCCATCCGAAAACTGCCTGTCCAAGGCCGAGACCAATCTTCTGTGCGGCGGAAATACCTGCGTTGCCCATACCGACTGTATCGATGCCGGTCTTAAGTCTTCCGTAAGTGACTGTATCTGCGACCATACCAAGTGCCATACCGCCGGAAAGACCGACGCCGAGGCCCTTCAGAACGTTGCTGCCAATCAGAAGCATAGGTGATGTGAAGACTGCGGATCCCACAAACCCGATTGCCATGACCAGCATACCGAAAGTGTAGATCTTTTCTTTGGATATCTTTGTCATCAGTACCGGTGTTACGAACATGATCGCGAACTGAGCGATGGAGATTGCATTTGCAAGCATACCGTACTGACCCATATCATAGAGAACATACTGGCTGAAGAAAACCGTTCCCATCGCGTAGAAGATGATGATGGCAAATACCACGAAGTTGCCGAGTGTCAGGAGCAGCCAGTACTTGTTGGAAAGGAGCGCCTTGACAGATTCCATAACGTTCTCGTTCTTTGTTTCGGTCTGCTTATTTTCTTCCTCTGCCTTTACACCGACCTTAACGCGCTCTTTGGTATTGAATACACAGAACAGGGTGACGACGACCATGATTGCGCAGTAGACAGCAAGTGTCAGTGTGAAAGATCTCTGTGTGTAAATTGTGTTCGGATTCTCTGAAAACTTTGTGAGCAGGATGACAAATGTTGAGTTTACAAATACGTTTCCGAGTGTCTGGAAAATCTGCTGAATGTTTCCGAGAAGTCCTCTCTCGTAACCGTCGGCTGTGACAAGGCCGACCATGGAGTAGAACGGAACCAGCATACCTGTCAGACAGACGGCGTTCGTGATGTTATAAATCAGGAACACGTACACGTATTTGACCATGTCCGGGAAATTCTGCGGGACAAAGAACAGGAGCATTGTGGATACTGCAAACGGGATGCACATTCTCAGAAGCCAGACTCTTGCTTTACCCATCTTCGTCTCTGTCTTATCAACGATGCGTCCCATGATCAGGTCTGAGATTCCGTCAAAGACCTTTGAGACTGCAAGAATCGTCGCAATGATTCCGGCGTTCAAACCGACTGCCGAAGTGAAGAAGATCGTCATGAAGGATCCGATGATACCGTTGATCATATTGAAGGCAAATCCGCCGCTGCCGTAAGCAAGTCGTTCTCCCCATCCGAGTGCTGCATTTGGATCGTCATGTTTTGTTGTAAGCATTTTTTACTCCTTTCTTACCCTTTTTAATATAGGCGTTTGTGATACTCAGTGTGAGATTTTTTTGATCTTTGTGATCTGTTCTCTTTGTTTCTGTCTATACAATACCCTCTTTTCGAATCCGCCTATATTTTTATTTTGTTCTTTATATCCTTATTTTGTTATCTTTCTAATTTGTAAAAATCTGTTGATTTTCGACCTGAACGGAAATCTGCTCACTACATCTTCAGATTTAACTCAGGACTCGTAAAACCTCATATCGCCCCAGATTTCCATCAGATGACGGCGGTCGAGACGCTCCGTCCGGGTATTTCTGTCAAATATCCTGACCTGGGAATCAGCGCCCGTAAAGCGATCCCATTCGTCACCGGGCTGTCCTTCCTTCGCGAAACGTACCCAGGTGCCGTGCATTTCCTCTGAAATCTTTTCAAATACTTCCTCCGGCTCTCCGTCGAACACAAAATGAGCAAACGGGTGATCTCTCTTAACGAACACTGCCGGAAGCTCAAAAGCGTGTGAAGCCTTCCAGCCAGTCTCAATACCGGACTTTGTGACCAGCTCATAGCGGTACATCCATACGTCGTCTGTGAACTGCTTCTGAGCAGTCGCCACTTTAACAGCAGGCATCTCAAATGCATAATCCGTCGCGAATCGGATGAAAGGATCTCCTCCAATCTGCCTTACATCGCCTGTGAGAGGCGGAATTGAAGAGGCCATAGACTTTGCGGAATCCTTGAACAACGTAAAGGAATCATTCGAAGACGGGTGATAAAAGCCTACGATCTGCGGAAGCGCGTCCGTATGACCATTCTTCTCCATCATCTGTGTGATCATCGTCCAGCTGTTCGGGAATCCCGTGTTCTCGGGATGTACGAACATCGTTCCCTCGTGCATATTGCTTCCGATGATCAGACGGATACCGTCCGCGCTGCCGCTCCGGATCGCATCGATGGGACGCACCGGCATCAGGTCATCCTGGATCGGACCCGGAAGGAACATGCCCGGATTCTTATACTGCTGTCTCGCTGCCATATATTCGTTGCCGACAAGGAACAGTCTCGGATCTTCGATACGGAGCCGTGGCAGATCCTTCTCCGTCCAGTTCATACCTTCAAGGAACAGGTCGATATTCTCACGGGCAGTCTGATGTGTCATCATACAGTTGGGAAGAGAGCTCTGCGCGATTGCCTGTGTGAAAGTACCCTTCACTCCCGGGCACGCAAGCATATTGATGACCGAAGCGCCGCCTGCAGACTCGCCGAAGATCGTGACGCGGGAGAGATCTCCGCCAAACGCCTCAATATTCTCATGGATCCAGTTCATGGCCATGATCTGGTCGGACAGTCCGCAGTTGGAATCGAAATCCTCACATCCCGGATAGGTCGTGAAATCATAGAATCCGAGCACATTTGTCCTGTAATTGAAAGAGAAGAACAGGATTCCGTCACGAGCAAATGCTTCGCCGCGGTACATCTCATCCGCCGAATAGCCTGTGTTATAGCCGCCACCGTAAATGTAGATCATGACCGGAAGATTTTCTCCTTCTACAGGTCTCTGAACATTCACGGTCAGACAGTCCTCGTCGCCGATGACGTTCCCGTTATTGTATTGAATCGGTGCGGGACCGTATTCTTTGGCATCAAATATATCGTCCCATGCATCGTGCAGGACGCATCTCTTAAAGCGAAGCGGTCCCACAGGAGGCTTGGCGTAGGGAATGCCAAGATATTCAATCATTCCGTCTTTCTCATATCCTCTGACTTTTCCGAGTGTAGTCTCAATAATATGTTCCATTGCCGCTCTTCCTTTCTATAAACATATCCGGCGGCGTTTTTATCATCCACCGCACATACAATTCAGTTCCGGTTCCGTCTCTGTTTCTTTTTATCTATAACATGGAAACCTCAGTCCGTTCAGCTGTGAAACCTCAGCGTCCCGTAAGTTCCCGGCCGATCTTCTGAAGATCTGCCTCCGACCCTGTCATCTCCGCAATAGCATACGCGCGTTTTCTCGGCCTGCAGCCTTCCTCCGGATCGGTAAATAATCCGAAATAAACCTCGGTCAGACCTCCGATCTGGTTATCCTCGATTCCTGCTCTCTGCAGCATGGCATTCTCGTTCAGCAGACGGAAGTTATGGAGCGTGCGCACATAGGGCATATTCATCGCGTAGTTAAGTATCTTCTTATTGTATCCCGCATAGCGCTCCTCCCACTCGGGATTTCCGCAGTCCGTAAAGCCTGTCTCTGTCAGCAAAACCTGCTTGTCGCCATCTCCGTATCTTCTCATTACCCTGTAGGCAGCATCGTTAAAGTCCCGCCAGAGAGTATCCGGCTCCTCGACATCCATGAACAGATCCCTGTCGGACACATCCCGAGTCGTAAATACATATGGATGCCATGCAACAAGATCAAAATAGTCGTCTGTGTCAGTGGACCAGAACTTCCCGGATTTGATTCTGCTGTAAATCTGATCCAGCGCCCATGCGACGCCGTACATTACCGGGAAGAAGTAAGGCAGTCCGCCTCCCAGCCCTTCCGTTGAGAGAGCCGGGGAAAATGAAGCGACCTTCGCATTGGGATTTCCTCTTCTCACGCCCTTTGCGGCAAAATACATCATGTCCACCGCAATATCATACTTTTCATCCGGCGTGAACGGCTTTGACATATCGGATTCCAGAAATCCGTCCGGATGCAGGAACGCGTTCAGGTTCCACTCATTTCCGATCTCCCAGATCGCCACCTGCGGGAACAGACCGGCCATCGTGCACCAAGACTGTTCGAGCATCTCGAGTGCTTTCATGTAGAGACTTCCCGGAGTCAGATCTCTTTCGGGCATTGCATGCCCCATTTTCTGCTTGCAGCCCTCCGGCAGGAACCACTCATGGCTCATGCCGGTAACTTCTATATCCAGTTCCCGGGCTCTGGTGAGAAGCCTCGTGTGCTGCTCCAGCGCTTTCTCATCGGGCGTCACGGGATCTTTCAGAATCTCTGTAAGGTGCATCCATGAGCGATAAGCGTTGCAGCCGAGTCCTTTCACCAGATCCAGATACTTCTCGGCCCGGATCCCCTGATCGTTCTCTCTCTGAATCAGAGGCTCTCCCACTCCGAAAAATCTTTCTTTGTTATTGTTCATATTCTATCCTCTCCGTATCAGATATCCAGGGCAGCGTGATGGCCCCAGTAAACTGCATTTGTGATCGTGGAAACACGGGATGCATCTCCTATGACACGCACATACGGTGCAGTATCCATCAGAGCTTCCACTACATCGGTCCTGGATCTCTGTCCCAGTGCACAGATCACGGATGTACCGGGTACCAGCACCTTCTCCCCGTTTGAATCCTCGCACCATATACCCTCGGCCGTTACTTCCAATCCCTTGTAACCGGTATGTACCGTTACATATTTGTCAATCTCTTTGAGAAGGAGCGGACGGTGGCGGACATTTGCATCCGGTGCCAGCTGATCGCGCATCTCCACAAGATGGACGCGTTTTCCTTCCATCCCGAGGTGAATCGCACACTCACATCCTGCGAGGCCGCCGCCGAATACGACGACATCGTCCGTTACTTTGTCCTTTTCTTTATAATAATTGTTGACTACGACGACATTTTCTCCGCGAAGTCCGGGAATCGGCGGGACAAGCGGTGCAGAACCTGCCGCGATGATCAGCGCGTAGGGATTCTCTTTCTCCACATACTCCGGCGTCACTTCCGTGTTCAGACGGATCTCTACGCCTGCCTTCTCCGCCAGGAGTTTATAGGTACCGGACAGTTCATACATTTCATGCTTGAATGGAAGCGCCTGCTCACTCTTCAGAATTCCGCCGACCTCATCCTCTTTCTCACAGAGAATAACTTCATGTCCGCGACGGGCAGCTGTGTAGGCTGCATAGAGTCCGCCGGGACCTCCGCCTGCTACAAGCACTTTCTTCCTCTCGCTCTCCCTTACCGGAACTACCTCGATTCCGTCCATCTCACGGCCAATCAGAGGATTCACTGTGCAGCGTCTTGTTGACGTTGCTGCTCTCTCAGCCATACAGGTGAAGCAGCGTAGGCATCGAACAATCTCCTCGTCCCTGTTCTCAACTACTTTTCTCGGAAGCTCCGGATCTGCCAGCAGCGCTCTTGCCATGTAGACGATATCCGCTTTACCCGAAGCGATGATCTCCTCCATCTGAGCGGGGTCGTTCAGACCACCGATCGTTGAGACAGGCTTGCTCACATGCTTTTTGATTTCCGCTGCAAGATGAACATTACATCCGTGTTCGGTGAACATGGAAGGATGTGTATTTCCGAATGTTTTCTGATACGTACCCGCGGAGACATGAATGATATCCACGTATGGCTCGATCTGCTTTGCGATCTCCACGCCGTCTTCCAGTCCGTACCCTTCCGGAACCATCTCGGAGCCGCTCATTCTGAACTCGAGCGGGAAGAACGGTCCCACCGCCTGTCTGACAGCTTTAAGGACTTCCACAGCAAAGCGGCAGCGATTCTCAATCGTTCCGCCGTACTCATCTGTGCGGTGATTGAACATTGGTGAGAGGAACTGATTGATGAGCCATCCATGTCCGCCGTGGATCATCAGCATTTCAAATCCGGCTCTTTTGGCAAGTCCCGCAACATGTGCATAGGATGCTACGATCTCATCGATCATTTCTTTGGTCAGCTCGCGAACTTCTACTCCGTCCGCTCTGGTCGTGGCGGAAGGTCCCCACTGATGCATGGTTTTCTGCTTTGTCTTATCCGTCATATAGGTGCCTGCGAACATACCGGAGTGAGACAGTTCCAGAGAAGGGATAGCACCATGGCGGCGGATTGCATCCGCTGTGTAGGTAGCCGATGCGAGTGAGTTAAGGATGCTCTCATCCAGATGATAAGCGTGGGATCCGTCAGTCGCCGGGTGAACCATCAGTTCCGAAACCGTGACGGCCGCCGCTCCTCCTCTTGCGCGGAGTTCATAGAACGCAGCGGATTTCGGTCCGATACATCCGTCGTTAGAAATGTCGGTTCCGCCCATCGGCGCGGAAAACATGCGGTTGCGAAATACTGTTCTGCCGATGGTGATTGGACTGCTCAGGTGTGGATATTTTCTCTGCATGAGATTAGCTCCTTTCATATGATGAATGCTGTTCACTCAGGTGTTGTGTTTTCTTTCTGATAACATCATAAGTTCCGCAGGCAATCCATTATATCCTTATTTTATTATAATTATCCTTTTCATGTTCTCTTCTATAGTTCATAAAGTAAACTTCTTATTAAATGTAAAGAACCGGTGCCCCCTTCCCGCCGTGAGCAAAACTCTTTCTTATTTATATGGCACGAACAGGACCGCAGCCTAATAATTCAAGAACGGCACACCGTACCTGTGACGACGTTCGCAGCTTCCGATGGATATTTCGTATGCAGAAGAACGAATGATACACATATTTTAACATGTCAAAATAAAGACAAAATAATCAAAATCATGATATTTACACCTCTTCTATCATAATACAATGTGACCATAACAAAGAAACAAAACGCAGCCAATCGAAAGGATCACTTCTTATGAAAAACGAGCCCATCATGATTTTCAAAGTCTATGCAGATAACAGGGATGTTTCCAATCTGGAATGTCCCTACGGCGCAGTGACCATGATCCCGTTCCGCGCAACAGTAGAATCGGACCTGTTTACGGGAGAAACGCTTCCGGGGGCAGTCGATGTGCAGATCGAGAATCCGGGTAAGAGCCGCAACATGTGTGCAAAGTACATGTTCAGAGGAAAGGATCTGGACGGAAATCCCTGTCAGCTGTTCGTAAAGAATGACAGCTACCTGGCTCCGATCATGAGAAACGAACCTTATTTTGACGGCTGTCCGATGTTCCTTACAGACAGTCCGGTCCTCGGCAAATACCTCTGCTCTCAGCATTTCCGCTCGGAAGTGCACGGCAGGGACTGGGGTGTTGAGATACACATTTTCGATGTGCTGTCTGAAGTACAGCGAACATAACCGTCGACTGTCTGTCCGATTAACATTGATAGTAACTACTTGATTAAAGAATAATTTCTTATCGCTTAACTAAAGAACATTTTAAAAGGAGAACAAAAATGAAAGTATTGGATTCTGAACTTATGAAGCGCTACGCAAGAATGGCAATAGACGGATTTAATCAGGGCTGGCATGAAAGAAACGGCGGAAATCTCAGTTATCGCATGAAAATCGAAGAAATCGAACAGCTCAGAGATGATTTCAAAGAAGGCGAATGGAGAGTCATCGGTTGGCAGAAAGGTGATGAGTCCGCATTCCCGGGACTTGCAGGCGAATACTTCATAGTCAGCGGTTCAGGAAAATACTTCCGCAATATCGAACTCGATCCGGAAGACAATGTCTGCATCATCGAGTTGAATGAAAAGGGAAATCGCTACAGGATCGTATGGGGCCTCAGAGAAGGCGGCATGCCGACATCCGAACTGCCTACACATCTGGCAAACCTTGAAGTGCTCAAGGCAAGAGATCCGGAGATGAGAGTCGTATACCACTGCCATCCGGGCAACATCATTGCACTGACATTCGTACTTCCGCTTGACAGCCGTGTATTCACCAGAGAGATTTTTGAAATGGTCACAGAGTGCGCGGTCGTATTCCCCGAAGGAATCGGCATTGTCCCGTGGGTCATCTGCGGCGGACGTCAGATCGGCGAGATGACGGCAGAGATCATGAAGAAGCAGGACGTTGCAGTATGGGCACATCACGGAGCATTCTGCTGCGGAAAGGATTTTGACCTTGCATTCGGTCTTATGCACACAGTAGAAAAATCAGCAGAAATCCTTGTCAAGGTTCTTTCAATGAGTCCGGTCAAGCTTAACACGATCACACCGGAAATGTTCCGGGAGCTCAACGCACCGTTCGGTATCCATATCAACGAGGACTATCTCTATGAGAAGAAAGACGGTACGATCGGCCAGCTTCCGCAAGAGTAAGACAAGCCAGAAAACCGATCATCGGATGTCCGGCAAAACGTAATACCAGAGAGGATATGTAAAATGCAGAAATACTATCTCGCAATTGATATAGGAGCTTCCTCCGGCAGACATATCGTCGGATGGGAAGAAAACGGCTCATGGCAGACAGATGAAGTATACCGTTTCCCGAATAGCGTGACACGATCAGACGGACATCTGATATGGGATATCGAAGGACTTCTCGGCCATGTAAAAGCAGGAATTGATAAAGCCCTTGCAAAGTATGAAATCGAAAGTCTGGCAATTGACACTTGGGCAGTCGACTATGTTCTGATGAAAGGTGATCAGGAAGTGATGCCCTGCTACGCCTACAGAGACAGCCGCACGAAGCCTGTTATTTCGGAAGTGCACAATCTGATGAGTTTTTCCGAGTTATACCAGCGAACCGGCATCCAGTTCCAGCCTTTCAATACGATTTACCAGCTTTACTCGGACAAGCTTGCGGGAAGACTCGACGATGTAACCGACTTCCTGATGGTACCCGAATACCTGCTTTATAAACTCAGCGGAGTAAAAGCTCATGAGTACACAAATGCAACGACCGGAGGAATGGTAAACGCAAAAACCGGACAGTACGATCCTGAAATCCTTCACGCACTCGGTCTTCCACTTAGACTCTTCGGTCCGGACAGCGAAGCTGCTCAGAACGAAAAACTCAATGACAATACCGAAAAATCCGAAGAAGTCAAAGACAGTTTCCTTCTTCAGCCCGGAACGGTGACAGGTGAATACAGGGGTATAAAGTGCGTACTCTGTGCGACCCATGACACGGCGTCCGCAGTCGAAGGCATCCCGATGGATGACGATCAGCCGTATATCTCTTCCGGTACCTGGAGCCTTCTCGGAGTCAAGTCTCCCGAAGCCATAACCAATAAGGACAGCGAGTCAGCCAATTGGTCCAATGAGGGCGGCGTAGGCTACGTAAGATACCAGAAAAATATCATGGGAATGTGGCTCGTAAACAGGCTGCGAGACTGCCTGTGTCCCGGAAAGGCTTTCGGCGAGATCGTATCTGAGGCGGAAGCGAGCGTATTTGATGAGACAGTGGACGCCAACGCTCAGGAATTTCTTGCACCGGAGAATATGCAGGAGGCATTTGACAGAGCGCTCACAACGAAACCCCGGACGATCGGCGATTATTTCCGCTGCGCTTACAAGAGTCTTGCGCTCAGTTACAGAGACGCAGTGCTTGAGCTTGAGCACAACACCGGAAAGCATTACGAGAAAATCTATATAGTCGGCGGCGGAGCAAAGAATGCATTTTTGAACCGTCTTACAGAGGAGGCAAGCGGAAAACAGGTCGTTGCGCTCCCGATTGAGGCCACTGCTCTCGGCAATCTTAAAATACAGAGAAAAGCGGCACACTGAAAGAGATTAATGTGCTCCAACCGCGGCCACTGCTCTCGACAATCTTCAAATACAAAGACAAGCAGTTCACTGAAACCGATCCAACAAAGCATGTATAATAATTCGGAGGAAAGCAAATGTTAGTAAAGTCATTGGTAGAAACCAAAGCCAGAATCGGCGTTTTCTCAATCGCACTGGGAGCATATCTCCCGCAATTCCCTTCACTGGTTCCCGAATTTGAAAATCAGTATGCGGATTTCAAAAAGATGCTGCCCGATACAATCGAAATCATCGACGGCGGTATCGTAACGACAAAAGAACTCGCCATGAAAGCAGGCGATAAATTCAGAGCAGCCGATGTGGATCTCGTGATCCTGCAGCTTCTCACATACGCGACCTCTTACAACATGCTTCCGGCTGTGAGAGATCTCGATGTACCGGTAGTCCTCGTTAATCTCCAGAAAAAGCTGGCTCCGGATTATGCCAATACCGATACAGCTACCTGGCTCGGTGAACTCTATGCATGCGGCGCTGTCGGCGAGATGGTTGCCGACCTAGAAAGAGCAGGCAAGAGACATTCTGTAATCACCGGCGTCGTGGAAGGAGGCGATCCCGAAGCTCAGGCGGAAATCGAGGATTGGTGCAAAGCTGCCCAGGTCCGTAGAAGATTCCGTGACACCAATCTCGCTCAGATCGGCAGACCGTATCCCGGTATGATGGACCTCTACATAGATGAGACGAATTTATATCATAGAATGTGGCTTTACACAAAGCAGTTTGACTGGGAGAAGATGTGGGCAATAGCCGATGGCGTCTCTGACGAAGAGACGATCCGCGCAAAGGCTCAGGATATTCTCGATACCTTCGAGATCGAAGGCGGCGGTACGATCGAAAAGGTGTGGGATATGGCAAAATATGTCGTGGCTTTCGAGCAGTGGGTCCGCGATGAGCAAATCGGTTTTATCGCATCACATTATGACGGCTTCGCACAGGGCAAGGCAGGAACTCTCGACAGCATGCTTATTCCGGCATTTTCTATGCTGATCAGACAGAGTGTTGCATGCGCAGTCGAGGGAGACATCAAGGTCGCTATGGCCATGAGCATCCTCAAAACTATTTCCGGTATGGGACAGCTCTCCGAGATGTACTCGATCGATTTCAAAGAGGATATCTGCATTATAGGACATTCAGGCTCGGGTGATGCCGATATTTCCTGTAAGAAGCCGACCATGAAGATCGTAGATGTGTTCCACGGAAAAACAGGCGGCGGCTATCTGACACAGTTCTATCCGCATCTCGGACCGGTCACCTATCTCGGCATCACACAGGACAGAGACGGACACTTCAAGTTCGTGGCTGCTGAGGGCGTGAACGAGGAAGGTCCGATCTTCACATTCGGTGACACGAACATGAGAACAAGATTCACCTGCGGTGCAAGAGAATTCTGCAACAGGTGGAGCGAAGCCGGCCCCACGCATCATATGGCGGCGGCATCCGGAAGACATATCGATACAATCCTTAAGGTAGCTAAGATCTTTAACGTACCGGTGGATGTGGTTACCAGATAAAGTCCCGGATCGGTTGCACCTTAAATGTTTTAGTTGGCAGAAAAGTCAGGCAGTTACACTAAGACAGTGCTGCCGTAATATTCAGCAACCAAAAAAGGGCTGCTGCTTTAAGACAGCATTGCCGCAATATATAGCAGACATTTGCAAATAACGTCAGCTATATACTGCGGCTTCACTTATTGCAGCAGCCCTATTTTAAATCAAATATCACCCTGGATTTATTCCTCCTCTCCGGCATGCCCGATCTGAGGACTCCCCGTCTACTTATCATTCCTGATAAATCTTTCGGTCTCCTTCATGATTCTGTACAGTTCCTTCAAATCCTGGAAACTGTCATGGCTTTCCAGAGAGTGATTGGCATAGGAAATCAGTGTACAGGGAATTCCCTTATCCTCGCATATCCCGTAAATAGGACTCTTCTCTTTTCCTACCCACGGATCATCCGTACCGGAAAAAACAATCGCTTCTCCAAACGAAAACGAAAACGTATCCGGCAGTGGCGTATAAAGAATCAGTCGGATCTTGTCCTTAGCCGGGCTCTCTGACGCAATCTTTGCTGCCACAATCGTTCCTATACTCTTTCCTATGAACAAAATATCATCGTATGAACACAGGTCCACTTCCGCCAGGCTCTTCACAGACTGCTTAAGCGCAATGAAAAACGATTCCTCCATCCTCTTTCTATCGCCTTTGACCTTTTTCGGAAATCCGGAATAGGTCAAAGTCATAACCTCATAGTTCTCCGCTGAGGCTATTCTTCTCGAATAATAAAGTAACGGCTTGTCAGCCGTGTATCCGATTCCGGGAAAAATCACTGCAAGTTTTTTCATTTTTCTCATCCTTCATAATAACTGCGATAACACAGGTTACTTTTAACTGCTTCAATTTACCGATACGGGTTTGCGGTCTCCTTTTTAAGATTCATTTTGCGCATTCATCTCACGACATTAGTCATGAGAATTCTTCGTCATAGATAGAACCTGATACTTTAGTGTGTCAGCATACCGCCGTCAGAGATGACCTCGGAACCTGTCATAAAAGAGTTCTTGCGTCAACAATTCTGTTGCCGCTCCAGCCCATCATTAAATAAGTGCCGAAATCCTTGCTGATACACCAATAGATCAGCGCCATGATGACAACCTAAACTGCCGTTATTACAGCCGCAAATTTCCGAACCCGTTATCGGTTTAACTCTGATTTCTGCAAAGCATCCTGTCAAATCGTTCCATCACAACCCGCATATCTCCTCCCATGCGGTTTCGGCACTCTTCAATCATTTCAATCGGAACACCGTAAAATGCCTCTGCAATACTGCCTGCAATACAGGTAAGCGTATCACAGTCACCGCCAAGAGATACAGCTGTCCTGATTACGTCCTCGAAATCATTTCCTTCCATAAAAGCCGTAATTGCCTCCGGTACTGTTTCCTGGCAGCTCTCCACATGATGGTAGCCCGGTCTTATCTCATCACAGGTACGGCTGAGATCGTACCCGAATTCACGCTCAATATAGTCGCGGATTTGTTCCTTTGAAGCATGATTTCTGGCCATAAAAATCGCACCGGCAGTTGCCTCCGCTCCTTTGATGCCCTCCGGATGGTTGTGCGTCACCTCAGCGGTCCATGCCGCGACTCTGCGGGTAGTATTAATATCATCATAAAGCCATCCCACAGAGGAAACACGCATGGCAGATCCGTTTCCGTAACTACCATAAGGGCTGCTGTCTTCCAGCATGAGCCACCAAATAAATCTTCCTCCATAACCGGCATCCGGATACTTTCTTCCCCACTTCTTCATTGATTGAACCAAAAGGCTCTTTACTGCTGCTTCATCATTCTCATGTCCCTGTTCTCTCGCATCAAGGAGCGCTTCTGCCACAGCTATTGTCATTACACTGTCGTCTGTACACTCAGACCTTCTCCCAAACAGCGGGAAATCCTTTGTCTTATCTCCCTGGTCAAACTCATATGGTGCGCCTATCATATCTCCGAGTAAAGCTCCGTACATCGTTATCCCTTCCTTTCTGCATATCTTTTTTCGTGTTGAATTTAATATAGCAGATTGTCTTCATAACATGGTCGCCCGGCAGACGACAATTATTCTTATTCTATGCTCATTCGCCCACCAGGTGAACTGTCTTTATGCTATGCCCGGTTGCAGAAATGAACTTCTTAACAACGTCATCTGTTCTCATTTTCAGACTCGAAGTACAAACACAAGGATGGCATCCAATATACTCACCTTCAAGGACATCCTCATCAATCAGAAGCTGCACCTTGCATTCTTTATCATTCATCAGCCCCATCACGCTTACCGCCCCGGGCTCAATATCCAGATATTTCAGCATATCCTCCGGACCCGCGAACGAAAGCCTTGCAGAGTTTATCTGCGATGACAGTTCCTTCGTTTTGAACTTCTTGTCACCCGGCATCATGAGCAGATAAAACTTCGTTTTCTGCCTGTTGCACAGGAACAGGTTCTTGCAGATGACCACTCCGAGAACCGCATCTATCTCGTTGCAGGCTTCCATAGTAGTTGCCGCTACATGATCTGTTCTATTATATTTTATTCCCAGGCTGTCAAGAAAGTCGTAGGTACGTATTTCCCGCTCGAGCCTTCCTTCACCGTTCTCCGGTCTGCCATCATATAATTCCATTCGATTTGGTCTCCTTACATTTTTTTGCTCATTTATGTATTACGATTCCCATAACAGATATTTCTCATTCACGAAGTCAAGAACGCCTCGGCGTTCTTGACGCAACGTGCGCAGCGCATAAGCACTTTCCTCTTCGCATGTCTGCGATCCACCGTGCCTAAGCATGCGTAACAATGCTCCAGTGGGGCATTGTGTAGCTGAGGCGTTTATTCTTCCTCACGAGATCGCATAATACTTAGCCGTTATTCTCAGCTTTATCAAAGCAGTAAGGCTGTAAATCACAACGATACCTACGGTATAAGCCAACAGATCACTCCACAGGAAACCCTGTCCCAACAACATATGCCCCAGAAATGTTGATCGTATCTTTACCAACCAGTCCGGTGTAAGCATTTGTGAAAACTCATCCAAGTAAGATGTAATCAAAGCAGCTGCCGCTGAAATAAACAACGGCTTCCCTGTAAGCACAATTCTCCAGCAACAGTAAACCATCATAGCCCACAATGCATCGCCGCAAAAATCCGGAACAGCTCCTATCTTTCGTGACAACAGGCCAAGGACTGTCAGCACAACAATCCCACACAGATACCACAATCTGAGCACTCTTATTCGTTTTTTATTCATATTTTCATATTCACTCCTGACTTTCGTCGAAGTAAAAAGCAATCTCCAATATTATTGATTATAGCATGGACCGGCACTAATGTTGTCTATAAATAGTGAAGACGCTTCGGTTACACCCCCATTGAATGGGGAGAGCACATCAAAAGGGGCTGTCGCATTAAGGCGCGGCACCACTACATATGGCAGACGTTATTTGCAAATGTCTGCCATATGTAGTGGTGGCACTGCCTAATGCGACAGCCCCAACAATTAACAAAAAAATTTACACACTTTTCTTGACAAACCCTTTCACAGACGACAAATGAGGATTATTGCCCGCCGCGCATTTTTTTCATTAATTCGGCAGTGCGCCGGCGCACATGGGAGTCAATTGCAGCCGATTTCAACACGCGATAATACTGCGAATCCCTGCTCCTCCCTTGATTTTCATATCTTGCCAGCAGCTGATTTACAACCGCATCATATTCGACCATGGTGTGCGTGCCGTAATGTTTATATTTACCATACTGCTGGGCAGATTTGGGACCGAAAATTCTAAGTATCTTATTTGCTTTTGCCATCTTATCATTATAAGTGGCCTCAGTAATCTCATTTCGTCCTCTATAGTAATCTAAACTATTTTTCAAGCCATCAGAATACTTAGAGTGGTTTTGCCATCCCGTTGCATAATTATAATCTGCCGGGTCCCCTCCAAGGTCATTGAGTTTTTTAAACTTATCGTGGTTGCCCTTTGCTATCTTCCATACATCTTCATCACTTTCCTCCTGAGAAAAAGCCATGCCATTCACATTCCCGAACGCCTGGGCATTTGCCAGATGCGTAAACTCATGAAAACCGGTGTCAAGCGCATCCTCTCTGATCTTGTTTCTATCTCCACCAAACTTGTCAATCTGCTCTCGTATGTCAATAAAATACCCTTTATTCGTATCTCTAAACCCTGATCCGCCCATTCCTTTTATTTCAGTTAAGTTTCCTGACCGGCTCATTACGTCGGCAGCAATCATCTGCAGACTCTTACTGTATTTATTGTCAGAGTATAGACCTTTGAGATCGTCCAGGGTATCGTTAATCGCCGCCTCATATCTCTGCGGGAAATCATCATCCGGATACTTTTCCGCATTGATTTTATCTATTTCTTCCTGGTTGCCCTTTACATAGCTGAGGTTTTGTGTACGCGTCATACCCAATCTTCCAACAGGCTGTTTTGTTTTTGCTCTGCTAATGTTCCTGTCAGCAGTATCCTTTGTTCCGCCCTGCATCGTAAGCTGATAAAGAATATTCTCCATGAGTTCCGTCCGTTTTTTGTGAGATGCTTTCTTTCCCGTGCTGTACTTGGCAATATAAGCGCTTGCAGCCTTCATCAGGTCAATTTCCTGCTGATAAGTCATGCCGTCATGGTTATAAGACGCTAAGAGATCCTTGACATGCTGCAAATCCGAATCCATCTTATAAGTAAGGCTTTTTCCAAAATCAAATCCTCCCGTTTTAATCCATCTGCGCGCATTGTTGCCCATACCGTATCCAAGCTCATCGGGATCCAATATCACCCAGTCAGAGCTGATGTTTCCGGCTTGCGCACGGTTTTGATTCGCCGGATGCAGATTATTGACAATTCCCCTATTACCGGGCATCCTCATGTTTCCGCGAAGAAGAGCTGAATTAGGCATCTTTCCGGAATCTATATCTTTAATCTGCTGTTTGATCTGATTTACTCTTTTTATTCTTGCTACCTGCTTTTGCATTGCTTCTCCTTTATATGTTTTTGGCGCTGACCGCCATACTTTTCTTTGCAGTGCGCCGCAGCAGACCGCAGTCTATATGAAACGGAACGTAACGCCAGAACCTTTGCTGTTCTGCGCGAACAACACTAACAAGTTCCTGATATGGATAAAATAGTGAATAAATACACTCTTTTATCGTAAATTACATAACTATTTCCTAAGATTCAGTATAAAGTGATTTAGGTGTATATGCAATAAAGAGATCGTAATTATTTGCTTACAACAGTTTATCGCAGGCGATGCTATCAGAATACATGAGCCCTGATTCTTTTCTCATAATTAAATTTTCTGCTGCTTTTCTTAACCCTGCCGTGTATGGCTGCCATATAAACGGATGTGTCAAAGAGTTACACAATAATGCTTTGAATATAAATGGAGGTCAGAAATATGATATCATTTCCTATAAATGAATACTGTACATACCGTAAAGATGCTCCCGCTCCGGAATGGATGACGAGCGAGAGCATGAATTATTGTGAGCAGCCTGAAATAGGTGATCGTGATATTTTGGACTGTATTAGTGAGTTCCTCGTAAGTCTGTTCTGTGCATCAAAACACTATCTGTATAAAGACCATATATATCACAGTTCCCGTCAGGATACTGATTAATGAGTTTCGCTTCCAAAATTGCATGCCTGCAACGCAGACTGCTGCAACAAACTCAGGAATACCGAAAGGGTTCTCCATAGGTGATATATCTTTCAGACAATAAATCACCAACATGCCGATGATAGCCGGCGGAAGCACTTTTCCGAGATAAGAAATATATTTGGGAGTAGATTTTCTGAATACCAAAAACGGAATGAACCGTATCATAATTGTCACAATTGACATTGTGGCAATAAGAGCCGCTGATTTCATACTTTGTCTTCCTCCCGTCTGCGCAGTATTGTCAGCACCAACGTGATAAGAATCATTGCAGGAATAAGGAAGCTATCCCTTCCAAACAGCACAAGGCAAAGGAGTGTACATAGCAGTCCCACAAGCGCAGGCACATGGTCTTTTGTTGTCAGCCACTGTTCTGTGAAAGCCGTGATAAACAGGGCTGTCATGGAAAACTCGATTCCGGCGGTTGAAATTGGCAGAACAGTTCCTATCAGGCTTCCAATGATGCTGCCGGCAATCCAGTAACAGTGATTAAATAAAGATACAAAAAATCTATATTTATCCTGATTAACTCCTTCTGGGATTATTCCGTCACAGAGAAGTGAATAAGTCTCATCTGTAAGTGCAAATATCAAATAAGGCTTATAGTAACCGGTGTCTTTGTATTTACCAATCATCGAAATGCTGTAAAACAGGTGCCTGGCATTTATCATTATCGTTGCGATAGCTGTTGTCAGAATAGACGCTCCTGCGTCAAGTAGTCCAACACCGACGTATTGCATAGACCCGGCATAGATAAACAAACTCATTGACGCCGTCCACATGACACCATAACCGGCTTTCCGCATAAGGATGCCAAAACCGATACCCTAAACAACATATCCGGCCAGAACGGGTATGGAGCTATACAGAGCTTGTCTGATTGTCCTCTTATTCATAATGATATTCCTTTGTTCCACGAAATCTGATTCATCACACTGCATCAAATAATGGACGGTATTCATTATTGATTATTTAGTATTTCTATTCGTAAATCGCTCAAAGTACGGTTCACATATTGATCTGACTCTGGAGAAGCAAATTACCGGCCTTTCGTCACATGATGTCATTCCAACTTGGGAGCGATGTCTTATTCTTTACAGCCTCACTTACCAGGGTGTAAAAACGAATTTTCCTTTGAAGCAAAAATACTGTCGCATCCTCACACCGTAATATCTCTGATCCATATTCCTTTGTTCACGAGCACTGCCCCGATCACAACCTTGACCAGCTCAGCCGAAGCGACCATCGCATACATCGGAAGGATCGGAACATCCGTATAGTGTGCCAGGAAGAAAGCCACCGGTATGGATGCCAGCCAGCAGAAGCACGAATCGAAAAGGAACGTGATGAACGTCTTTCCGCCGGACCGGATAATAAAGTAGGAGGCGTTGTTGAATGCATGCATCGGCATAAAAGCTGCGGAAATACAGATCAGGCCTGTCGCAAGCTTGCGGATCTCATCCGTCGTA